>FR880084.1 GCA_000434555.1 Clostridium sp. CAG:524
GGAAGGATTCTCACCTTCCTTACGTTACTCACGCCGGCATTCTCACTTCTAAGCGCTCCAATAGTCCTCACGATCTATCTTCAACGCCCTTAGAACGCTCCCCTACCATGTTAATTAAAAACTAACATCCACAGTTTCGGTGTTATGCTTAAGCCCCGGTACATGTTCTGCGCAGAGCCACTCGACTAGTGAGCTATTACGCACTCTTTAAAGGATGGCTGCTTCTAAGCCAACCTCCTAGCTGTTCATGCGACTCCACATCATTTTCCACTTAGCATAAACTTTGGGACCTTAACCGATGGTCAGGATTCATTTCCTCTCGCGTATGGACGTTATCACCCATACACTGACTCCTCTACATACTAGCCTGGCATTCGGAGTTTGATTACAGTCAGTACCGCTAGACGCGGCCATTCCGTATTCAGTGCTCTACCTCCAGGTAGCTAATTAGAAGGCTAGGCCTAAACCTATTTCGGGGAGAACCAGCTATATCCGAGTTCGATTGGAATTTCTCCGCTATCCACAAGTCATCCCCGCGTTTTGCAACACACGTGGGTTCGGTCCTCCATTAGGTATCACCCCAACTTCAACCTGCTCATGGATAGATCACTCGGTTTCGGGTCTACATCATCATACTAAACGCCCTATTAAGACTCGCTTTCGCTACGGCTCCGAATCTTCTTCTTAACCTCGCATGATAACGTAACTCGCCGGCTCATTCTGCAAAAGGCACGCTCTCACCCATTAACGGGCTCGAACTTTTTGTAAGCACACGGTTTCAGAATATCTATTTCACTCCCCTCCCGGGGTTCTTTTCACCTTTCCCTCACGGTACTTGTTCACTATCGGTCATTAGAGAGTATTTAGCCTTATGGGATGGTCCCCACAGATTCAGTCAAGATTACACGTGTCCCGACTTACTCAGGATACATCACGAAGGTCACAACATTTCGCATACAGGTCTATCACCTTCTATGGATATTCTTTCCAGAATATTCTGCTATGTTGTAACTTTGTAACTTCTTAATTGTGATGTCCTACAACCCCAGTCCTAAGACTGGTTTGGGCTATTACCGTTTCGCTCGCCACTACTAAGGTAATCGAATTTTTCTTTCTTTTCCTCCAGTTACTAAGATGTTTCAGTTCACTGGGTTGTCCTCATATAACTATGAATTCATTATATGATAATAACGGTTTGCCGTTATTGAGTTTCCTCATTCGGAGATCTTCGGATCAAAGATTGCTTACATCTACCCGAAGCATATCGTAGTTTGCCACGTCCTTCATCGTCTTCTAATGCCAAGGCATCCACCATGCGCCCTTATTAATTTAACCACTTACTTATATCCTAATTTGATGAGTTAGATTTCTTAATATTCAATTTCTTGAATTACTCTTAAAAAATTTACTCCATATATATTGCTCGTTACAATATATACATATCACATTACCAAGTTTTCAAAGAACAATTATTGTATAATATATACAATAATATTGAGAGAAATAATCTCTCAAAGCTAAGTAAAATAACTTTTATGTTTAGTAGAAGGTTTCTACAGTGCTGATTTGTTTAATATCTAAATCAGCTGAAACGATATTA
>FR880085.1:0-8384 GCA_000434555.1 Clostridium sp. CAG:524
AACTGCGAGACCTACAAGTCAAGCAGATGCGAAAGCAGGGCATAGTGATCTTGCGATCCCGAATGGAAGGGTCGTTGCTTAACGGATAAAAGTTACCCCGGGGATAACAGGCTGATCCCACCCAATAGTTCATATAGACGGTGGGGTTTGGCACCTCGATGTCGGCTCGTCGTATCCTGGAGGTGGAATCGCTTCCAAGGGTTGGGCTGTTCGCCCATTAAAACGGCACGCGAGCTGGGTTCAGAACGTCGTGAGACAGTTCGGTCTCTATCCGTAGTGGGCGTTAGAAAATTGAGGAGTGCTTTTCCTAGTACGAGAGGACCGGAAAGGACGAACCGATGGTGTATCTGTTGTCACGCCAGTGGCAGTGCAGAGTAGCTATGTTCGGAAGGGATAATCGCTGAAGGCATCTAAGCGAGAAGCCCTCTCCAAGATGAGTTTTCTTTATCTTCAAGATATAAGATCCCTTGTAGACGACAAGGTTGATAGGTTAGATGTGTAAGCATAGTGATATGTTGAGCTGACTAATACTAATAGATCGACAATTTAATCATTTATATTAATTTGATAAAAAAATTATCACATTATCTTGTTTCCAGAGAACAATTATGGTATAATACCTTTAATTGGTGACGATAGCAAAGTGGATACACCTCTTCCCATACCGAACAGAGAAGTTAAGCACTTTAACGGCGAAAATAGTGTAAGCGAAGATAGCAAGTTGCCAATTTTTTTTTGCATAAAAAAAGACAGATATGTACATATTATGTCTTTTTATTTTACTTTCTAACAATTTTCAAATATTTATGATAAAATATAGTTGGAGGATATTATATGCCAACAGTCAAGAAACGAAGAAGATTAAAAAAGAAATATAGAATTATATTATTTTTCATATGTGTTTTTCTAGTCTTATTTATTGTTATTAAGACGTTTTTTAAAAAAGATGAATCAAATAATGTTGTTAAAAATCCAAATTCAAATAATTACAAATCATTAATTACTGATAACATAGAATCAGATCATGACTCAGCTATTGATACAATATTTACAAATGGTATGAATATTGAGAGCTATAAAGCCATTCTTGATCAAAAGGCAAACTATATGAAATCAAATGGTAAATATAATTATATTGATTATGATTTTGATAGTAAGTTGCATTATAATGAAATTGAAGATATTATTAAGAATATAAATAATAGCGATATTGTTAATGTTGAAATTATTGGTAAATCTGCTGATAAAAGAAATATATATGGCATAGAGATTGGTACTGGAAAAAAAGTTTTATATTTAGATGCTAATGTTCATGCTGCTGAGATAGCAAATACACTTATTTTAACTAAGTTTATAAGTGAAATTGTTAATAATTATGAATCAGGCGATAAAGAAACTATTTCCTTGCTAAAGTCTGTTAAATTAGCTATTATTCCATGTATGAACCCAGATGGTTATGAAGTATATAATTTTGGTGTTGATTCTTTAAATAATAAAAGCTTATGGATGTATCAAAATAAGGACAATATAGATTTTGAAAATATAAAAAGCAATGCTAATGGTGTTGACTTAAATAGAAACTATCCAGTTCAAAATGCAGGATTATATTTTAAAGGCAAAAAACTTTTATATAATGTTTTGTTAAAAAAGAGTTATAGTAAAACTGCTTACTTTGGTGGAGAGGAACTTGGAAGTGAACCGGAAACGAAAGCGTCAATGTATTTCATGTTAAAACACTATAAAAATGTTTATGCATATATTAATTTGCATAGTCAGGGTAGAGTTATCTATGCAGGTAAACCAAATTTATCAAATGAATTTAATAAAATAACAAGTAAATTTGCTAAAGACATAGCAAAAATTAATAAATACACAGTTTATGGATTATCTTCTGAAGAAGTTGGCGAAGGAAATGATGGATCGGTTACTGACTTTATGGCAGAACTTGCTAATGGATTCGTTATGAGTAGTAAAACAGGAAGACTTTCTACTGATAAACATATTAATAATTCATGTTCACTTAAATATTCTTATCCAGTTATTACTATTGAAACAATTAGAACTTATACTAGAAATCCAGAATATTTTAAAGATGAATATTACAATTATGGAATGAGAGATGCTTTATATTCATTACTTACATGGAAATATGAATAAATTTCAAAAAATAGTATAAAAAAATAGGAGAAAGTGTTGAAATATTGTAACTATTTTGATATAATACTCCTTGTTCATGGCGCAATTGGTGAAGTGGTTAACACGGCGGATTGTGGTCCCGTTATGCATGAGTTCGATTCTCATATTGCGCCCCATGATTTAAAATAACTAGTTTAACTAGTTTTTTATTTTGTTTCTAAAAAATGTGGTATAATATGTAATGTATTAAATAATAATTGATAACAATAAATTTAATAAAAAATTAATATATTTTTCACAAAAAGTTAACAATTTAGAAATAAAATATTATTTAGAGGTGGAGAGATGAAAAAAGAAGATAAGGAAAAGAAAACAATTGATATAGAAGAAAGTGAAGTAAAAATTAATACTAAGCCTCATAATAAAGGCCATAAAGAAGGAATTACATATGCGGTTATAACATTTTGTGCATGCCTACTTGTATTTGGTATATTCTATGAATTTTATTTAAAAAATCTTGTTGTTGAAACAACTAAAACTATAAAGGATGTAACTATTATTGATTCTGGCATAGCTGATGCTGTAGAAAAAGTTTATGACTCAGTTGTTACAGTTAAAAATTATACAAGAGGAAAACTTTATTCAACAGGAAGTGGATTTGTATTTAAAACAGATTCAAAATATGGATATATTTTAACAAACTATCATGTTATTAGTGGTGGTAGTGATGTTAGTGTTGTGTTCACAAATAATAAAGAAGAAAAAGTAAATGTAGTTGGATATGATGAATATTCTGATATTGCTGTTCTTGCTGTTGAAAAAGATAAAGTAATAAGTGTAGCAACAACAGGAAGTAGTAAAAATATGAGAATAGGAGATACTACATTCGCAGTTGGTACACCAGTTGACTCATCAATATATTCATGGAGTGTCACAAGAGGTATCTTAAGTGGTAAAAATAGAATGGTTCAAGTTGATAATTATGTAATGAGTGTACTTCAAACAGACACAGCTATTAATAGTGGAAATAGTGGAGGCCCTTTATGTAATGCTAATGGTGAAGTAATAGGGATTACAAATATGAAACTTGCTAGTTCACAAATAGAAGGTATGGGATTTGCCATTCCAATTGAAGATGCATTAAAGAATGCAGAGACGATTATAAGCGGAAAAAAAATATCAAGACCATATATTGGAGTAAGCATTTATGATGCAACTAACTTCTTTAGTGGAGAAACTGGACTTTATGTTGAATATGTAGAAAGTAATGGACCTGCCGATAAAGCTGGAATTAAAAAAGGAGATAAAATAATAAAAGTAGGCGATGTTGAAGTAAGCAATTCTTCATACTTTAGATATCAATTATATAAATATGATATTGGTGATAAAGTTAAAATTACAGTAAGTAGAAATGGTAGTGAAAAGACATTAACTGTTACACTAACAGGTAGCGGTTCTAAAAATTAATAATATTTAAGTTATGTTAATATATATTAATATGACTTTTATTTTGATATAATATTTTTATAAGTAGGTGAAGTATGAAAAAGATAAAAGAAGCATATAAAGAAAGTAGAAAAGGAGTACTCGTTGTATATTTGTTACTTCGTTTTCTTGTTATATTAGTCATGGTAAGACAAATATTTTTACATAATTATTGGAATGCTTTTCTATGCATTCTTGTTCTTATACAATTTTTAATACCATATTTTATAACTAAAAAATTAAAAATTGAACTTCCAAGTATTTTTGAAATAATAATTTTACTCTTCATATTCTCTTCAGAAGTTCTTGGTGAAATTCAAAATTTTTATGGAGTATTCAAACATTTTGATACTGTTCTTCATACATTAAATGGATTCTTATGTGCAGCTGTTGGATTTTCATTAATTGATTTATGTAACAATAATAGTGAGAAGTTTAATTTATCTCCATTATATTTAACAATAGTAGCCTTTTGCTTTTCCATGACAATAGGAGTACTTTGGGAATTTTTAGAATATAGTATTGATAAAGTTATGTTAAGTGACATGCAAAAAGATAAATTGGTTACTAAGATTTCTTCTGTATGGCTAAATCCTGATGGTAAAAATAAAGCAATAATTGTTGATAATATTAATAAGACAATAATTTATTCAGATTCTGGAGAAACTGTAATTGAAGGCGGTTATCTTGATTTAGGACTTAATGATACGATGAAAGACTTAATAGTTAATTTTGTTGGCGCTGTGGTATTTAGTATTTTTGGATATTTATATGTAATAAATAGAGATAAATATAAAATTGCTGAAAAGTTTATGCCTAAAAAAAGTAAATAAATGTAAAGTAAAAATTTAATAGTTGTTTATAATAATTTTAGTATAGACATTTAATACATTTTGTGTTAAAATCTATTGTAATTGATGGAGAAGGAAAGAAGAAGATACTTGATTTATAGAGAGTTAGTGTTTGGTGAAAACTAATATGATGGTTCTTTTAAATGGTTCTGGAGTCAAATCGTATTTATGCGTTAAATATTAAGTTGCATGTTAGTCATGAATTAAGGTGGTACCGCGGTTTTAATCGTCCTTAGTTTATGACTTTTTATTTTAAGGAGGAAAAGAAATGGAAAAAGAGAAATATTATATTACAACACCTATATATTATCCAAGTGCGAACTTTCATATAGGGCATTGTTATACAACTATTATAGCTGATGCAATTGCTAGATATAAAAGATTAAAAGGATATGATGTATTCTTTCAAACAGGTACTGACGAACATGGTCAAAAAATTGAAAAGAAAGCAGAAGATGCTGGTGTTAGTCCTATTGAATATGTAAATCCCATTATTGATAATGCTAAGGATTTATGGAAAAGTTTAAATATTTCATATGATTACTTTATTAGAACAACTGATAGTGATCATGAAAGAAGAGTACAAGAAATATTTAAGAAAATGTATGATAAAGGTGATATTTATAAAGGAGAATATAAAGGACTTTATTGTACACCTTGTGAATCATTCTGGACAGAAAGCCAGCTTGATGAAAATGGTATGTGTCCTGACTGTCATAGAGAAGTTCATGAAGTAAGTGAAGAAGCATATTTCTTTAAATTATCTAAATATCAAGATGATTTAGTTAAGTTTTATGAAGAAAATCCTAACTTTATACTTCCTCTTAGTAGAAAGAATGAAATGTTAAATAACTTTATTAAGCCAGGTTTATCTGATTTATGCGTATCAAGAACATCATTTACGTGGGGAATACCTGTTACTTTTGATGATAAACATGTTATTTATGTATGGATAGATGCTCTTTCTAACTATATTACTTCACTTGGTTATCCAGAAGATATGGAGAAATTTAATAAGTATTGGCCTGCTGATTTACATTTAGTTGGTAAAGAAATAGTAAGATTTCATACAATTATTTGGCCATGTATGTGTATGAGTTTAGGAATAGATTTACCTAAACAAGTATTTGGTCATGGATGGTTAATTATTAATGGTGGTAAAATAGGAAAATCATTTGGTAACTATAAAGATCCAAGGGAATATATTAATACATATGGAGTAGATGCTGTTAGATATTTTGTTTTAAGAGAAGTACCTTTTGGTAATGATGGTAACTTTTCAGAAGAAGCACTAATATCAAGAACAAATAGTGATCTTGTAAATACATATGGTAATCTTGTTAATAGAACTATTGCCATGAGTAAAAAGTATTTTGATTCTAATGTTACTAATCCTAATGTATATGAAAGCATTGATGATTCAGTAGTTGAATATGCTAAGGAACTTCCTAATATTGTATATGAAAAAATGGATTCACTAAAAGTAAATGAAACACTTGAAAGTATATTTGAATTATTAAAAAGATGTAATAAATATATAGATGATACTACACCATGGATACTTGCTAAGGATGAAAGTAAGAGTGATAGACTTAAGACTGTTTTATATAACTTACTAGAAGGAATACGTATATCTACAATATTACTTAGACCATTTATACCTGATACATGTGATAAAGTATTTAATATGTTAAATACCAAGAATATTGATTTTGACACACTAGACTTTGGTAATTTAGAAACAAATATTAAATTAAATGAATCAAGTATATTATTTAATAGAATAGAAGAAAAATAGTTATGTACAATGCATAACTTTTAAAAAGTATAAGAATGTAAAATAATTGAAGTATTATTTGATATATGTAAAATGTGTGCTATACTATTGATAATAGGAGTGATGTTATGAAAACATTTGATGAATTAAAATCAGAAAAACTTAAAAATTATACGTATCATATTGATCGTATGAATAATGAACTTGCTCAAGGTGGACTAAAAGATCATGAAGTTGAATCTAATAATACTGTTATTAGAAATTTTCAATCTTATGCTGATAATATTGATGAGGTTGTAACAATTGATATAGGCGCATATGTAAATGGTTTAATTGGTGACATTCAAAGAGAATATAAAGCACATATATCTTATTATTGGGATGGTTTTGAAAGATTTGTTGACGAATATTTATCAAAGAATTATTATTGTAATTTATTAGGAATTGATGTTAATGATTTATTAGGGTTCAAAGGTCGCGATCCAATGAGTGATGAAACTTGTGATTTTTTTAGACAATTTGTTAATAGTAAATGCGGAACAAATATTCCAATGTCTGGTACTTTGGAGCAAGCAAAAAAAGAGTATGAAGAAGCACTTATGAATGGTGATGAAATAGCCAAGGACGAAGCTTATGTTCGTCTTGCGGAAGTTCAAAGAGATTCTGGTAAATTAAAAAATGGAGCTGATTATTATTTATTAGCAACAAACCAACAATATCAAGAAGCAAAAGCAAGATGTTCTAGTAAGAGTCTTTAAAAAAGTTATGTACAATGCATAACTTTTTTTATATAATGATATTATGGAAGAATTAAAACTAAATACAAATACAAACTTTATCAAATTAATAGCTATTATAACAATGACTATAGATCATATTGGATATGTATTTTTTCCTGATATATTAATCTTTAGAATAATTGGTCGAATAGCATTTCCATTATTTGTTTATTCAATGATGATAGGATATTTTAGAACAAAAGATTTATCAAAATATATAGTTAGATTATTGATAATTGGAATCATATCACAAATTCCATATAGTTTATTATTTAATGTAGATAGACCTAATGTTATGTTTACCTTAATATTTATATTATTATATTATTATACTCTTGATAAAAAGAAGTGGTGGATAATGCCTATTTTAGTACTAATCCCATTTGCATTAAATTTCGAATATTCTTTGATATATCTATTCTTAGTACCAATATTCTATTACTTTAGAAATAATGGATTATTATTATCTATATCATTTATATTGTTTTATTTAAATTATTTAATTTATCCAGTTGATTCATTTAGCATAGCAACATTTTTTACCATATTATGTTTACCATTTATACTTATTAAGACAGATGTAAATATTAAAATAAATAAATATTTTTTCTATTTGTATTATCCAATTCATATAATTATATTGCTTATAGTAAAATACTTATTGTAGGCTTTTTATTTATTTATATATTATGTAATATATACTACTTGACAATACACAGTAGTGATGATATATTATATATGAGGTGAGGAAGTGGATACTCAATTTAAGAAAGGTGTACTTGAATTATTAGTTTTACTATTTACAACTAAGTGTGATAGATATGGTTATGAACTTGTAGAAGAAGTAAGCAAGGTAGTTAATGTTAATGAAGGAACAATATATCCATTATTAAAAAGACTTACTAATGAAGGATACTTTGAAACATATCTAAAAGAATCAACAGGAGGACCAAGTAGAAAATACTATAAATTAACAGTACTCGGTGAAAAAAGAAAAGATATGTTACTACAAGAATGGAAGAAATTTGAAAGTAGTGTTAATAAATTTATTAAGGAGAGTGAATAATAATGAATAAGAAAGAATTTATTAGTGAACTTAAAAGTAAATTATCAATATTAAAAAAAGAAGAAGTAAATGATATAGTAAACGAATATAGTGAACACATAGAAGAAAAAATTAAGAGTGGTAAAAGTGAAAAAGAAGCTATAGAAGAATTTGGAGACATAGATGAACTAGTAAGTGGAATACTAGATGCTTACAAAATAGACAAAGAGTATTATAAAAAGACTAGTATTCTTGATAATATCGCAGAAGATACTAAAGAAGTATTTAATAAAATAATAAAGATTATATTT
>FR880085.1:8532-8697 GCA_000434555.1 Clostridium sp. CAG:524
ATAAGTTGTTTATAGGACTTCCAATAAGTGTATATAATGTACTAAGTAGATGTAATTCAATAATAATATACATGATCTATATAATATTTGTATTCATAGTATTTATTAAAGTATTAAAAGAAAAAGTAATTAATAATTTTACCATAAAAGAAAGTGTGTCAAGTA
>FR880086.1:0-2760 GCA_000434555.1 Clostridium sp. CAG:524
ATATAATTTTTTTAAATAAATTATTAATAATTTAATATGTTTTCTATAAATGAATAAAAACTGGTTATAATATTTATATTCTAAATATGTATTTAACATAAATTTGATTTGTCATAAAATATAATTATTTTTTCTTCTTATAACAATATAAACTATAAAACTTATAAATATAATTCCAAAATATATAAGAGAACTATTTAGTTCAATTTTAGGTTCACTTTCTATAACTGGTAAATCATTATCATTAAGTAATCTTTTACCTCTAACAAGTAACCTATGAGTATTAAGTCCATAAGGAGTACATGTTATTAATGTAACATAGTCTTCACCTTCTACTATATCTAAATTAGATAAATCATCAGGTTCTACTACTCTTATATCATCAACACTATAAGTAATTACTTCATCCATAACATATATATAGAATTTATCTCCAACTACTAATCTGTCTAAGTCAGTAAATAATTTATTTAATGGAAGCCCTCTATGACCTGTTAAAATACTATGAGTACTTTTCCCACCTATTGGAAGAGAACTACCTTCAAAATGGCCTATTCCTCTTTCTAATGTTTTAGTACTAGTTCCATGATATATAGGAAGTTCTATATCTATTTTTGGTATTTTAATGTATCCAATTAGACCATATTTATCAAAATTTAATAGTTTTAAATATTCAGTAGATGATACCTCGTTATTATTTTCAAATGAATCAACTACTTTAACGCTAGATAATGATTTGTTATATTTAATTGCTTCATTTAACATATATTCTTTTGATTTACTATCACACTTAGATATTTGATTTGTATAATCACTTATAATATACTTATTTTCATTTTTATTAAATAGGTTCATTATAAGAGGATAAAACATAATAATAAATCCAATAAGTATTAATAAAGAAAATATAATAATTGGTTTTTTATTCTTATTCATTAGTTACCAAATTCTTTTTACGATAATATATCATAGAACCAGCACCTATAAGAACAATTATTCCACCTATTACTATATATGAAGAACTACCACTTCCTCCAGTAAAAGGTAATAATCCATTTTTAGTATTAGATATTTGTACTTCATAAATACATGTGCCTGCTTCTCCATCACTATTAGATATAGTTACAGTTAATATATCATTTATCTTTTTATATCCACTAGGAGCTGTAACTTCTTTTAAATAATATGTTCCAGCTTTAAGGCCATTATATGTAGCTATTCCATCTTCTCCACTTGTAAGTTCTCCTACTTTATTTCTAAGTTCAACATCACTATATATTTCAAATTTAGCTCCACTTAATACTTTAGTTTTATCAGTTCCTTCATATTTTAATACTTTAAGTCCATATGTATAGACAATAGTTTCTTTTTCTTTTGTTTCATAAGTACCACTACCATATGGATCATTTGAATATATTAATTTAACTTTATTTTTACTTCCGTTACAATTTGCACTTTCATTTAATGATGCATTATATGTAACAGTAATATTAGTACTTGTAAGATTATCAACATTGAAATCTATTGTAAGAATATTATTTTCATATGTAATTGTTGCGACTATTTTATTGCTTGCATTTTTAACAACACCAGAATCTGTAGTAAGAAGTGTATCTCCATCTTTTACATTAACTGTATTAATTCCTGTAAGTGTTATACTATTATCTAGTGTATCCGCTATTTTAAATGTTTTATTAGTAGCATTAGTTGGATATTGTATTACTGTTGCTTTAATAGTATAAGTATATGTTTCACCTACACTATGATTAGTACTTGTTTTATTATCATCAACATATTTTTCAATTTTTGCTTCGCTTACTTTAGCAACTATTGTTTCATCATTTAGATTCCAATATTTTTCACTTTCAGCTGTAAAATCTAAATTACCTACCATAACTGAATATACTTTTGAAGTTGAAACAGGAAGTATTAAATATGAACCTGCTTCTAAATTTAATGATGCAGTATTACCACTTACATTCATAAGACTTCCACTTATATTATTAGTTTTAATATATGAAGCATAACCACTTACTAATTTGTCTAGTGTACTTGATGTAAGAGTACTTCCACTAGTTAATGAGCCACTACTAAGTGAATAATAATCACTTGCTGTTAAATCTTTATAACTAGTAGTTGTATTTAAATATGCTTGAAAATTAGTAGTAAAATCATATGTAATTGTATTAGCATTCTCATTATAGTATGCATCTAGTATTTTATATGCTTTAAAGCTATCAGTAGATATAACATTAGTAATAGTAAATGTTGCTTTATTAGTTATATAGTAGCTTTCTGTATCAGTTATACCTTTTCTACTACTATCATATGTTATTTCAGTTTCAGCATGAACAAAAGAACATACCATAAATCCTATTAATAAAATAAATGATTTTAAATACTTTTTCATTTTTTACTTCCCTTCTTTACCATATATATAACTATTCCAACTATAATTATGAGTGATATTCCTCCAAGTATTAAATAATTAACTATAGGATCAAATGTCTTTGGTATTTCTTCTTCTTTGATATTTTCTGATGCTTTAAGTACGGCAAGAACATTATAATTTTCTTCAAGTCTTACTTCGTCATACGTAGGAACTGTTATTAATAATGGGCTACTTGTATAAGTATATTTATTATTAACTACTTTATCATCTATTTTTACTAAATATAATCCAACTATTAAATCATCAAATTTAAATAATCCATGATTATCAGTAGTAGTCTTTTTTATATAATTAATATTATTATCTTT
>FR880086.1:2853-5574 GCA_000434555.1 Clostridium sp. CAG:524
AAATCCATATATATTATCATTAAATGAACTAAATTCATTATTATAAGTAAGATTACCATTAGTATCTAAATCTCCTATTTTATATAAATATACATCTGTATCACTTATTATATAGTCTCCATATGTATATTCTCCAGTTATTTCACCTTTCTTTGTTATATCAATCGCATCAACGCTTATAAATGTAAAACTAACAATGATAGTAAATATCAAATATATTATCTTTTTCATGCTAACCTCTATTCTCTAATAATGATATCAAATTTTCACATACTCTTCAATAATATTAAAAAAGAATTTCTAAAAAGAAACTCTATTTATCAAAATCGTCTAAAAAGAAATATTTTTCATCATACTTATAATATCCAAGTATAGTATTCAAATTAACATTAAATGTAGATTTAAATATGTTGTAATCTATATTTGGATTAACTTTCTTAAGTTCACTAATTAAATTCTTTATTTCACGTCTTTTAGAATTATTTTCATGCTCACTTCTTTCAGTAAACTTACAAGCACAATTTATAAATGTAAGATTATTTCCATTTACAAATCTTAATATATCATGTTCATGCACATAATAAAGTGGTCTTATAAGTTCCATACCTGGGAAGTTTTCACTATGAAGTTTAGGCATCATTGTTTTATATTCACTTGCATAGAACATACTTAATAATATTGTTTCAACGACATCATCAAAATGATGACCTAGTGCTATCTTATTACATCCAAGTTTCATTGCTTCGTTATACAAAGCACCTCTTCTCATCCTAGCACATAAATAGCAGGGACTTACCTTTTGACTTTCAACGACGCTAAATATATCAGTAGTAAATATATGTAAATCTATATCCATAAGTTTAGCATTAGATTTAATAAGTTCAAGATTACGTTCATTATATCCCGGATTCATACATATAAATACTAAATCAAAATTAACATCGCCATGACGTTTTAACTCCTGCATGCATTTAGCAAGTAAGAATGAATCTTTTCCTCCACTTATACATACCGCTACTTTATCACCTTCATTAACAAGTTTAAACTCTTTAACTCCTTTAACAAATTTAGCCCATATTTCTTTTCTATATGTTTTGATTATACTTTTTTCTATTGTTTTATTATCCATTACTACCACCCTAAATCAAACATATCAACGATTCCATTTTGTTTCTTATAAGCATCAAACGTATTTTTAACAAGCATAATAACAGTCATTGGACCCACACCTCCTGGTACAGGTGTTATATATGAACATTTATCATAAACATTACTTTTAGTATCACCATATATTTTATTATTTTCATAAGTAATTCCTACATCAATAATAATAGTTCCTGGTTTAATCATTGATTTTGTTATTAAATCTTTCTTACCTACACATGATATTATAATATCAGATTTTCTAGTATATTCACTTAAATTATTAGTTTTAGAATGACATATACTTACACTTGCATTTCTTTTTAAACATTCCATCATAATTGGAATACCAACACGTTTATTTCTTCCAATAACAAGTAAATTTTTACTTTCAAGATTAATTTTATAATAATCAAATAGTTCCATAATGCCAAGTGCTACTGGAGGAATAAATATACTTCCATTCTTAAATCCATCTACATCTTTAGAAATATCTATTGCATCAATGATTTTATCTTCATGAAATCCAAATGGAAGTGGTAACTGTACTATAATACCATTAATATATTTATCTTTATTAAGTTCTTTAATTCTTTTAATAACTTTTTCTTCTTTAACACTTTCATCAAAAGAAATATGCAAAAAACTCATACCAACATATTCACATGCTTTCTTTTTATTATTAACAAATTTTTCATTATACTTTCCAATTGTTATAACTGCAAGTACAGGTGTTTCTTTATACGAATTTATATTTCCTTTTAATTCGTCTTTTATTTTAGCACTTAAATTTTTACCATCTAATAGTATCATGTTATTCCTCATAATATTTTACAAATTTAACATTTTCAATAACTATATCAGTAAGTGGCTTATCATTCATATTAGTTTCTACGCTTGCG
This sequence comes from Clostridium sp. CAG:524, assembly GCA_000434555.1. Lineage (GTDB taxonomy): Bacteria > Bacillota_I > Bacilli_A > RF39 > UBA660 > CAG-1000. The sequence goes on from FR880086.1 coordinate 4,899, forward strand.
ATTCTATCAAGTACATCATATCCGCTTACTAGTTTACCAAATCCAGCATATTTACCATCTAAATATGTGGCATCATTTTGTACAATATAAAATTGACTTGATGCTGAGTTAAGTGTTTCTTCTGTTTCTGGATCACTTCCACGTCTTGCCATTGAAAGTACCCCTCTTACATGACTAATATCATTTTTAACACCATTTGCTTCAAATTCACCTTTTATAGTTTCCTCACTACCACCAGTACCATTGCCATTAGGATCTCCTGTTTGAATAACAAAACCATTTATAACTCTATGAAATATAAGTCCACTATAAAAGTTACTACTTATTAGATTTTTAAAGTTTTCAACAGTAATTGGAGCTTTATCTGGATATAATTCTGCTACCATGATTCCATAATCTTTAACATTAATCATTACTAAATTAGTTGCTTCATCACTTACTACATACTTTTTAGTTTTAATAGTATAAACAGTTTCATCACCTACTTTTTTAGTAGTATAATTAAGTTCTACTTCTTCATTACCACAACTGCATAATATAAACATTAAACTCATACATATAATTATTTTAATAAATTTCTTCACTTTCATCACCAAATCAATGATAACACACATCACACCAATTGTCATCAAATTTAAATTTTTTCACATAAAAAGCACCATTTCTAGCGCTATCT
>FR880087.1 GCA_000434555.1 Clostridium sp. CAG:524
CATTGCTCCAGATTGATAGGAAACTCGAACTTTTCGAGTTTAAGTAATAAATGCTAACTAGAAATAGTTAGTTTTTTTGTTATTTAAGAAAGGAAAGTGATTGAGTTATGACAATAGAAACTAAAAAACTTGTAATAAGTGAAGAATTAAAAAGAAAGGTTGAAATGATATGTAAGTTTGCTTATGTGGAATATTCCTTTACTAATGGATATATTATAAATCTTAAAAATACTAATATAGCCTATGTAAAACCCCATATTTTGAAAGTTAAAGACAATGACTACTTAATATTTGAAAATAGTGAAAATGTCTTTATAAACGGTTATAATAACAAAATTAAGTTTAAAGATTTAGAACAATACTTAAAAATGAACTAATATGATTTGACAAACTAAAAATAAATGATACAATATAAAACCAATAAAGGAAGCAGTATCCAGTCTTTTATTAGAAAGTGATGATACAAAGTTATTACCATTCATAAATAAATTAGAAAAATAAGCAAAATAAACATTTAGAAAAGTAATAATAGTTCCAAGTCCAATCGCAAGAAGTAATTTAGAAAAATAATACTTCTTTTTTGATATATTTGTAGATACCGTATTTTTGATTGTTCCGTTTGAAAAATCACAACATAAAACAAATACTACTACCGCTATAAAAAAATAATACATATTGTTATTATGAACAACATTTGCTACATCAACTTCATAATGTCAATGATTAATAAGTATATTTCTTGTTTCACTCATACTTTTAACACTATATAATTTTTCCAACCATTCATCGCTTAGTCCATAATTTTCAGTTGTATCTCCAGATACATTAAGACCTACATTAAGAGGAGATACAGTGTATGCAGACATAAGTGATAAGAGAAATAAAAGAATTATAATTATATAAATACCTTTTCCTTTTAGTATTCTAAATAAATCTGCTTTTATTATATTTAACATTATTTAGCCTCCTTAATAATCTCTTTGAAGTATTCTTCTAGTGAAATACCTGATTCATAGAATCCTTTTATTTTTATTTTATTGTTTACTAAAACATCACTTACTTTATCAGAATCATCTGTGTAATCATATACTCTAATTTCTTCATTATTTATCACTTTATAATTATTTGTATTTAGTTCTTTTTCTAATAAAACACTTACTTTTTTTGAATCATCTGTTTTAATTACTAGACATTTAGAACATTCTAAATCTAATTCTTCTTTTGATAATTCCTTAATTAATTTTCCATTTTCAAGAAAACCAAATTCATTTGCTAAAAGGTATAATTCTGATAATATGTGACTAGAAATAAGTAGAGTTATTCCATTATCTGATAACTTCTTAAATGTGTCTCTAAGTTCACTAATACCTATTGGATCTAATCCATTTATTGGCTCATCTAATATAACAAAATCAGGACTATTTAATATTGCTAATGCTATTCCTAATCTTTGTTTCATTCCTAGTGAAAATGTTTTAACTTTTTTCTTACCTGTGCCTGTTAGATTTACTAACTCTAATACTTTATTAATTTGGTTTTTATCTACAATACCTCTTTGAATAGTATAATATTTTAAATTATCATAAGCCGATAAATTTGGATAAAACGCTGGATATTCAATTAATGATCCAACTCTTTTTTTATTATCAAAAAGTTCATCATTTTCACTGCAAGTGTTAAACAATTCAAATGTTCCACTTGTAGGAGATGCTAGCGTTGTTATTATTTTCATTAATGTTGTTTTACCAGCACCATTGCGACCAATTAAACCATAAATATCCCCCTTTTTAATTGTTATATTAACATTATCTAATACTACATTTTTATTATATTGTTTTGTTAAATTATTTGTTTTTAATACAACTTCTTTCATATAATCATTCCTTTCAAATTAATTATACAAAAAAAGTGTTAAAAATTTCTTAACACAATCCTTAAATTTTCCTTAATTTTTGAACTTATATCCAATACTCCATATAGTTTCTATATAGTCTTTGTTTGGATTTGCTTTTTTTAGTTTATTTCTAATTTTACTTATATGAACATTCAAAGTATTTTCATCAGCAGAATCAATATTGCCCCATACATTATCAAATAAAATACTTTTTGTTACTACTTGATTATTATTTTCCATAAGTAGTTTTAATATGTCAAATTCTATTTTAGAAAGATTAATATTCTTATTATTACAAACAACACTATATGACTTCTTATTAATTTCTACATCATCAATAGTTATTATATCTTTACTATCTGTATTTGTTTTTCTCAAATGAACTTTTATTCTGGCAAGTAATTCGGCATTATTAAATGGTTTAGTAATATAATCATCAGCACCTAATTCAAATAAATCTAATTTTTTGTCTATATCATTAATTGCTGTAGTTATGATAATAGGAACATCATTAATAGTTTTCAATTTTTTGATAATTTCTTCACCATTTTTCCCAGGTAACATTAAATCTAAAACTATTAAATCAATTTGTTTATTATGAATCAACAATGCTTCAGTTCCAGAATATGCAGAACTAACATTATATCCATTATTTGATAATAATTCTTGCAACATTTCATTTATATTTTTATCATCTTCTATTATTAAAACTTTTTTTCATTAAAGCACCACCAAACATATTAACTAACAAATATTATACCACAAAAAGTAATTCTATAATTGAACTGTTCCATAGATTGTAATTTTTCAATTACTTACATATCTTTTTTGTGTTTTATAAATTCAATATTATTTCTTTCTAAATCTTCAATAGTAATATCGCCATATTCTAAAGATGTTGCAACTGTTTCTTGATAACCATTAGAATAAATAACAATTACATTTTTACTTTTGATACAAGGAAAATAATAAATAAATTCTTTATCTTCATAAAACTGTTCCAATGCTTCAGCACAAGCGATATTTTCTTCTTTTACTTTATCGATTATTTTTAAATGAGTAAATGGCTGATTATTTTTATTTATATAATTTTTTTCACTTATCAATACTACTCCAATAACAAGAATAATAGGTATAACTATAATTATAATCTTCCTAAATAAATCTTTATAATTAATCTTGTTTTTTTCTAAAAGAAATATATTTTTCAATAACTCATTAATAGATTTTATATGCAATATTTCATACATTATTAAAGAGCCAGATACATTTAAAATTACATCATCAATATCACAAGATCCAGACATAGTAATAAACTGCAATAATTCAATTCCAGTCACTATACAAATCATAGTTAATAGAAAAGTTTTAAAATTATTTTGTTTCTTAAATAGTAATGGCAAGAAGAAAGCAAAAGGCATTAATGCAATAACATTACCTAATATATTATAGATAAAAATATAAGGTGCTATATTGCCACTAACAAACTTTGTAACATAAGAGATAATCGTTTTGAAAGGAACAAGATTAAGTGAATTAGATAAATAGTTTTTAAATATTTCATTGTCCCAATTTAATATATTAAAATTACCTCTGTAAAAGTAATCATCAAATAAAGTAAGTGTTGAGAGTAGTATTATATATAACAATAACCATATTGAAATATTGATTTTGAAAATTTTCTCTTTATATTTCTTATCAACATATTTAGTTAAGAAGAATCCCCCTAAATACATTAGCAAACAACTTGCTGATAATAATATTATTCTTCCACTAGGGCTTAAGTGGAATAGTTTATTAAATTGTAAACTAAAATAATAGATTAATATTATTGCTGACAATAAATAAGTAATTATACTAACTATCAAATTTATCTTCTTTTTCATATTTCATCTCACTTTCAAATTGTTATTTGCATTACTTTCTATTTAATGATTTGCATATTGAACTCCCAATAAATAATCCAATACTTGCAACAACTAAATACCATACAGAATGAATTAAAGCCGATTCATTATAATAGATAAAAACTGATGGTATAAATATTATTGAAGTAAATACTGAATAGAAATATTTAATTTTATTATTAGATAAAATTCCAATAAGTAATGATAATATAAATGTTCCAACAATTATTAAAAACACCATTCCCATTGCATCTGTTGGTCCTGCAAATAATGGTAAAACATAAAATAATAATAATTGTAAAATACCTATTATAATTTCTTTAATATTCTTTTTCATAATCAATCCTCCATTTCTACAAACTTACTATTTGTCTTTCAGTTTATATTATATCATTTTATTTACTTAAAATATTAAAATGTTGGTTAATTTTACTGAGATCATGTTATACTAATTTTAGTTAGTAGTTATTACTGCCTATAATTATTGCTTTTAATGGTTGTTTTACCAGAACCATAAGAGCTCCAATTGAAATCGACTTACGGACTGAAAAGTTCGTGAGTTTTTATTTTATACAAATACTATAAAAAAAGAGAAAAAATATCAAAATAATTTCATCCTCTTTTTATATATTTTTAAATTTGGGATTAAAATTTTCGTCTAGCCAGCACTGAATTTGTACTTCCACACAAATTCTACTATAGAAAATTTAATCCTCATATTATTAAAAATTAAAATTTAAATATACATAATTATCCATATTGTAAGATAAATTGTTTTTTATCATTTTGTTAGCAAGTTTGCAACATTTTGAAATTCTTTTACCATTAAATAATGGATCAATATATCTAATCTTTGCCCCATGATGCACATAATAGATGTTTTTTGGTTTTTCTTTTGATATTTTTACTTTCTTAGCATTTTTCCAGATATTGAATATGTCATTATATTTAGAAGATTCTATAATATTTATTACTTCACTTTCCTTTAATTCATATAAATCTTTTCTAGATATTTTGTTTTCATCGCTTAATCTTTTTAGAATATCAGCAATTAATTGCATAGAATATCTAGTTCTATCCTCACGATATATAACAGATAATCTACTTGTAACCTTAACAAAGTTTCTAGCAGTTTTTTTAGTTTTAAATCCTAATTCTATTTCTTTTTCTTCATTAGTTTGTATCTCAATATCATCATATATTTCTTTAATACTTGCTAGATCCAATAGCCTATATGTAAACAGAGCATTTGATAATGAATATTCCAATCTATCAGCAGATAATTTAGGTGTGTTATTATCAGCAATAGGATATAAATGGTAATTATCAATTTCTGATATTTCAATATTATCCCTTTTTAATAATTTCATTATTTCTTTAGATTTTTTTATAATTTCTGTTGTTAAATCTTCTGTTGATTCTTGAGTCATATAATCTCCATTAAGAAAATCCACACAATGCTTAAATGCAGGTGTTGCTATATCGTGAAATAATCCAGACAAAGTTTGCTTTTTATCATGTGTAAAATGCCAAACAATTAAAGCAACTGCAACAGAATGATCTAAACTTGAAAAGAAAAAATCACTTTCAAATAAGTCTGAATAAATAGTGCCACAAGTAACACTTATATATTGCTGTGATAATAATTCTTTTGTATCTATATATTCATTTAACCATTCTGGAAAATTTGGTTCTAAAATTTTAAAATAATCTTTTATTTCTGTATTTAAATTATCATAATATTTTTTCATTTTTTCACGTCCTTACATTGTAAACAGGCTTTACACAATCTTTTGCAATTTAGCATTCAATCCAAGTTGATTTTTTCCTTATATTTTTTTCTAGATAATTTTTCTTTTTCATTTAATAAATACAAATTTACCACTGACATAATTTTGACTCTAGAAATTTAAATTATAATTATTATACTATAAATTAACAAAATTCTCCATATTTTCGTGGTATTTAAATAATAAATTATATATAATAATTTTAGAAATGAAACATAGTTCGTAATTTGTTACTCACCTGCTATAGATTGATTATTTAGTCGAACTTTTTAGTTAGATTTTTTAATACAAAAAATAATGATGGTCAAAAAGTGATAAAATCAATTGATAATATTTTTATTTTTACTTCTATATTTTACAGTTAAAATAAATAGATTATGTATTAAAGAAATGTTATAATTATATTATATAGGTGATAGATATGGATGAAATACTAAATAATCTTGGTTTACCTAATGATATTGGCTTTGAAATATCATTAAAAACTTTAAGGTCTTTGCTAAATCGTGATGCATATGATAATTTGTATTTGACTATTAGAAAAATGTTTGATAAAGTCACTGAAAGTATTGGTTTAGATGAATCTTTAAATCTTGGCATTTCAATGGATTTTACTATAAAATTTAAAGATAGGCAAAAAATAATAGCAATGGATGAATATACGATTATTCAGTCAATATATAAATATTTTAATACTGATTATGAATATAGTAATGATGTAAACTTTGCTCTTGAAGAAAAAGAAAAATTAAATGCTGAACTTAAAAAACTTAAAGATTTTTTAAGAGATAAAATCAATGAAATGCGTAATGTTACCGAAGTATCACAGCTAAAACAAATTTCTAATAGTCTATATGAAAGTTACATGATGGGTTATAATGATCGTGTTAAAGATAATGATATAATATCAATTTTGCATTGGAATAATTTTCTTCAAACAGAAATGGAATTAGATATTGAACGAATTTCAAGATTACGAATGTGGCTCGAAACTTTTATTAGTGAGTTAACTAAGCCATTATCATTTTCACTTTTTTCTGAAATTAATGAAGATAAAACAAAACTCTTTTTTGCTATTCAATTTTTAAATTTAGCTGTTGCTTTAAATGATCCTTATAGAAGCATTTTAATTAGAAATTCCATTGAATTAGTTAAATCTATTAAGAATAAAAATGTTTATATAAATGATGTGGAGTTTTGGGAACTTTCTCCAAAAGAAAATGATGATAGTCTCTCTAGAGTATTTTATAAAAGAGTTGATTTAAAATTACCTTTGTCGCTTATTGATAAGTTTTCAAAATATGAAGATATACATAAAAATGTAGAAGTTTTATTAAAATATTCAAATAAAGATTTTGAGAATAAAAATATTCAAGATGTGTATGAAAAAATAAGTTCTTTAATTCAAAGTGCCTTAAAATCCTCATCAGAGATGGGTCTAGAAGACGTAAATTTAGTTGATTTAAAAAATAATGCTTTACAGGAATTAAAGACTTCTAATAATAAGGAAAGACAATTAAAATTAAAATCTTTTATAGAAAGAGTTGATACTTTTCTACACTATTTACAACCTTTTAAAGTTCAAGAGGGAGCAGGTAAGTTTAAAAATTTTCATGTACTTTATTATAAAAATGGAATGGTTGCATTAGATAAACTTAATGGTGAATATGGTTTGATGTATGTAATGCCAATTATGGTTTATTTAACTATTTTAAAAAATGATAATATCAAGGATTTGTATGAAGTTAGAAATATTTTGAGTGTAAGATGTATCAGTCATAGAAAGACAAATTGGAAAGATATAGCAAAAATGTATATTAATAATCATGAAATAACAAATGATGAAATAAGCGTTTTAGAAAGTGTTAAAGATATATCTTTACCTATTAGTGATAATGGTTTAGAAACGTTGAAAGAAAAATATAGAGGTAATGAATATTTACAAGAAGAAATAAAAGAAAAAGAAATTGAAAGAAAACAAAGATATGAAGAGATTGATGAAGAAATAAGAAGTAATGTTTCATCTGAATGTGCTAAAGAATTATTAGATGAAGAAGAAGAAAAAATTGCTGATGAAGTAAAAGAATCAAATGATTTTTTAGCTATTAATGATTTATCGGTTACTTCAACAGCTACTAGAAATCCAAAAGTTTCACTTTTTACGAAACTTAGAACTAAAGATGAACATGGAGCGATGCATTGTGATATGTGTGGTGAATTTACGAGTTTTGATACTAGAAATTTTGAAACGCATCATATTATTCCTTTATCAGCTGGTGGAATAGATAATATTTACAATACTGTATGTTTATGCGGAAATTGCCATAATAGAATGCATAGTAAATTTCCACCTACTATGTATGAAATGGGCAAATTATTAGAAAAAGTACGTGAAAGGATAAAAAGTACAACGCCATATTACTTGCAAAAATTTGATAGATTATTTAATCCAAATTATAATGCATTGTATGGTGATGATGATTATGATAAAGAATCTTTATATTATGAAAATAATAAAGAAAGAGAAGATAGAAATTTTTTAGTTGAATGGAATAGTAGAAGATAATATATTACGATTAAATAAATTAATAAGTAAAGGATGATGTGTATGGCTTGGTAAAATAAAATATGAAAGATATAAATTAGTGTTGGTGTGAATATGAAAAAAGGAAAAATAAAAATTATAAATGTAATTAAGGTGTTTCTTATTTTTGTGATTTCTATTTTTATTGTGTATAATGTTTTTGGGGGAGATATAACTGATAAAACTCATTCAAAATTGATTTTTTCAGGTTATTGTCGTGGAAAATTTAGAATTATTAATGAGAAAGAATTAACAGCTTTTAAAGCTATAACATATAATATGGATGATTTTAAATACGATCTTACTACTAATGATATTTTTGTTGACATTAATAATAATTGTGCATGTCCACAAGGCGTATATGTTAAAAATGTAAAAGTTAATAATTTTGTTACAATAAAATATGATATTTATAATACGACATGTGCTTCTATAAGCACTTGTGGTGTAATGACAATTGTACCTAAAAACACTTTATGGCATGCATATACAGGAAATTGGAATAATCCAATAGATGTATTAAATAATTTAGATACTAAAAAACATTTGATATTAAAGGGTTATTATTGTACAGATGATATTTGATAGAAAGGAATAGTTATGGAAATAAAAGTAAAAAAGATATATAAGCATTTTAAAGGGGATTTATATTTTATAGAGGATATAGCAATACATAGTGAAACAGGAGAAAAATATGTAGTATATAGAGCTTTATATGGAAATAATGATTTGTATATAAGACCATATGATATGTTTACTTCAGAAGTGGATCATGTTAAATATCCAGAAGTTACACAAAAATATAGATTTGAATTACAAAATATAAAATCAGTCAAAGAGAAATAAGACAATTAATAATAAAATTGTCTTTTTTAAATATCTTAATCGCTAACAATAACGCCTAAATATCTTGATAATATTGCTGCTTTAAATGTATCAACTTTAATATTTTTAAGTGATATTAAATCAAAATTAATATTATCAATTATACAATTAGATAAATCAATTATTTCATGTTTTGTATTTAAAAATGAGAATTTCTTTAGAGAACATTTATCTAATATAATATTTTTGATGTTTAATTCTTGAAAATATCCTTCATCTAGATTTGTTTCATTAAATAATATATTTTCTAGCTTTGATTCATAAAAAATAGAATATCTTAAAATACAATTATTGAATATAACATTTTTTAAAGAAGCATTATCAAATGAAATACCTAATAGTTTACAATTATTAAATGTACATCTAATAATACCATTCTTATCAAAAGATTTATTGGATAAATCACAGTTATTAAATATACAATCAAGTAATTCAATATTACTAAAGTCTATATTACTAAAATCTACATTATTGAATATGCAACTATTTAATGTGATAGAATCTAAATTTATAATGTTATTTTGATCAAATTCTTTATTATCTATGCTATATTCAAAATCATCATTTATAAAATATGATGTATGATTAATTTTGGGTTTAATAATTTTATTCTTCATAATTTATTTCTCTTTTCTATAAATATATTATATAATAAATACATGGAAATAATAGATATATTTTATAATGATATTTTAAAAGAAGCGATGGATGGTAAAGTAGATTGTTACTTTAGTTTTAATATTCATTTTTATAATAATTTAATGAATTATAATGATGATGGTATTGTTCCTGTATTAAATATAACAAATAGAGAATTATTTAATTCTTTATTGATTTTATATGTTAATAAAGCAAGAAATTATTATGATCTAAGTAAGTATGAAAAATCTATTGATGAAGATAAAGAATATAATATAAATAAAATGATAATGACACTTTTATGGTCTAATGCGACATATGAAGATTTTAATGATCCAATTAGTTTTTTAAGAAAACAGATAGCTTTTTTAGATAATGATTTGTTTAGTGAGTTTGTAAATGGAGAAACAATTGGTTATAGTGAAATATTAGGTGGAGAAATTAAGGTACAAAATATTAAAGAAAGTATTATGAATGAAACACCTAATAGTATACAAATAATATTTACTGATGGTAATGAAAATTATTATTTTCCTAGAATAAGATATGGAATAGATGGAGAAGTGTGTTATATATATGCTCTTCAAAATGAAGTTGAAAGTGATGAAAATATTAAAAAGAAAACTAATAGAAAACTATTTAAAGTAAATGAGAACTTTGATAGTAGTAAAGATAATGAAGAAATATATGGGGTTGGTAATTTAAAAGATGTTACTTCATCTTTTGTGGTTGCTTCAAATATATTTTTAGGATTACTTTTAGAAAAAGGTATTACTAAAGTTGAAGTTCCATCTATACTTGTTGAAAGATGGATTGGTAAAGAGAGACTTATAGCTGATAAAGGTAGTAGTTTTGAGAGAAGAGGATTAGATAAAGAAGAATATGTAAATAATGAGCAAGAAAAACATATTTTGATTCAATCTAATTTAACTGAGAAGTTTATAAGAACTTTTTTGAGGATTATTAGTCATCATAGGGGATTTAATATAAGTAGTTATCCATTTGATGTGGATAGTAGCTTACATTTCGATATATGTGAAAATAATGAATGTGATAATACTTTACTTAATGAAACTTTTTTAATCGCAAGTGGATATAAAAATAAAAAACTATGATATAATAGATTTGACTAGGAGGAATAATATGCTTGTAAGTAATGATTGGAAAGATTATGAGTGTATTGATGCTGGTAATGGAGAAAAGTTAGAACGTTGGGGAAATGTTATACTTAGAAGACCAGATCCATGGGCATTATGGACACATAAGGATAGTAATATATGGAATAATTATCATGCAGTTTATCATAGAAGTGATAAAGGTGGTGGTTATTGGGAAAATGTACGTAAATTTCCAGAATTTTGGACAATCAATTATAAAGACTTAAAATTTAAAGTAAGTCCAACTGGATTTAAACATACAGGTCTTTTTCCAGAACAAGCTGCTAATTGGGATTTTATTATTGATAAAATAAAAAATACTAATAGAAAAATTAAAGTTTTAAATTTATTTGCTTATACAGGAGGTGCAACAATGGCAGCATCTTATGCAGGAGCAGTAGAAGTAGTGCATGTAGATGCTTCACTTGGAATGAATGAATGGGCTAAAGAAAATGCTAAACTATCTGGACTTGAAAACAACAGAATAAGATATATTTGTGATGATTGTTTAAAATTCGTCGAAAGAGAAAAAAGAAGAGGAAATAAATATGATGCGATTATAATGGACCCTCCAACTTATGGACGTGGGCCATCAAAAGAACTATGGAGATTTGAAGATAGCTTAAATAAACTAATTGATTCATGTATAGATATATTAAGTGATGATCCGTTGTTCTTACTTATAAGTTCGTATACAAAAGGAATAACACCAGAGATTTTAAAAAATATTTTAGAAACAAGTACAAAAGATAAATTATTAGGTGGTAAAATTAGTACAGATGAAATAGGACTTAAAATTACAGAATCTAACATGGTATTACCATGTGGAATATATGGAAGGTGGGAAAAAATATGAAATTAAAAATTGTATTAAAAAGTATATTATTTACAGGAATAGCATTATTGTTAGTAGCATTATCAATAATAGCGTTTTCAAGCTTAAATAATGTTGAAACAATTAATCCAGAAGATATGGCAAAAGATTATCAAATTATTGATTATAATGGAATATGTGCTGAAGTGGTAGAATGCTTCTATAATGATGGTAAAAAAGATTATTGTTTAAGTTGCGCTAAAAGTGACAAAATTATATTAAGCTGGAGTGATGGATCACAAACTAATATGATGGAAGATTTAAAAAGCGGAAAAGTATCAATAAATTCATTAATAGAACATGGTCTTAAAGTAGTAGATGCTCCTAAAACACAAACTGTAAATGATTAATATTGTATATGAAGATAATCATCTTTTAGTAGTAGAAAAGCCAGTGAATATAATTGTTCAAAAGGATAATACTAATGATAAAGATTTACTTTCAATGTTAAAAGAATATCTAAAAGAAAAATATAATAAGCCTGGTAATGTATATTTAGGACTTATACATAGATTAGATAGACCTGTTGGTGGAATAATGGTGTTTGCTAAAACATCTAAAGCAGCTGGTAGACTATCTGAACAAGTAAGAAATAAGACCTTTAAAAAAACATATAATGCAGTTGTGATAGGTAACATTAATGAAAGTGGTAAATTACATGACTACTTATTAAAAGATGAAAAAAGAAATATAGTTAAAGTAGATAAAAATGGTAAAGAGGCAATACTTTATTATAAAAAACTAAATTATAAAAATAATATGTCGCTTGTAGAAATAAATTTAGAAACAGGTAGGAGTCATCAAATAAGAGTACAAATGTCTAACTATGGATATCCTCTTTTTGGCGATCAAAAATATAATAAAACCGCTAAAGTAGGAGAACAAATAGCTTTGTTTGCTAAAAAGATAGAATTTATCCATCCGGTTACAAAAGAAAATATGTCTTTTGAACTTGAATTACCTAATAGGTATCCATTTAACATATTTAAGTAGGAGAAATATGAAAAAAGAATTAAATATAGAAGTTGATATAAGAAATAAAAATGATTTTGTGAGTGAATATAATGATAATACACTATCACCATCATTAAAAAAATATTTATTAAATGAAATAGCAGGTTATGATATAAATTCTAAGATTAATTTAAATATAGACTGTAAATTTGAACTTACAGATGAAGAAAAAGATAAATATAAAAAAATAATTATAAAAGAATTTAAAGAAAGTAAAGACGAATTGTTTTTAGAGATAGCAGAAAGTAATGTTAAAAAAGTAATACTTTTTACTATAGGAATGCTGTTTATAGTAGCAGCTTACTTTTTAAATCATATATTTGGAGAAGTACTTGTTGAAGTGTTTACAATATTTGGATGGGTTGCTTTATGGGAAGTAGCGTATGCTATATTCTTTACAGATGCTAGTAGAAGAAGAAATATAAAGAAATATAATCAAATAATAAAGTCAAAAATTAAGTTTAAGTAATCTTAAACTTTTTAAATTATGTAAACTTTATAAAAATACATTTAAAAATAAGAAAAATATTATATAATAAAATAGGTGAATGATATGGATATGGAATTTAATAATGATATTAATTATTTAGATCAACATTTTTTAGTTGATAAAAGTGTTATCAATGCTTTTGTTGATGCGGCTGATTTAAAAGTAACAGAGGATGTTATTGAGATTGGACCTGGAAAATGCGAAATAAGTGATACGATTGCTAGAAGAGTAAATCATTTAACATGTATTGAAATAGATAGAAATTTGGAGCATTTTATCAATGTACTAAAGGATAAACATGATAATGTTGATGTTATTTATGGAAATGCATTAAATGTATATATACCACCATGTGATAAGATTATATCTGCTTTACCATATTCGATTACTGAACCTTTTATTGAAAAATTACTTAGATGTGAATTTAAGGAATGTACATTAATCGTAGGTAAAAAGTATGCTGATGCAGTTATAAATAAGTCATTAACAAAGCTTGCACTACTTACTAATTCATTCTTTAATGTAACTAAGATAATGGATATAGAACCAGAAGCATTTGATCCGGCTCCTAGAGTAATGTCATCAATGATAAAATTAGTTCCAATTAAAAAAGAAGATTTAAAATATAGTTTTAAAAGATTTATATTTAGAGAAATGTTCTTTCATAGAGATAAAAAACTTAAGAATAATTTAATGGAAGCACTAATTGAATTTTCTAAAATGCATGATCAAAAGTTGACTAAAAAAGAAAGCAAACAAATAATAGAAGAATATGAAATACCAAAAGAAACATTAAATAAATTAATGGAAAACTTATCTAACGAAGAATATGAACTTGTTTATAATAAGTTGAAATAGAAAAATAACTACATCAATGTGATATAATTGGTGTAGTTTTATTATTATTAAGGAGTAAAGTATGCAAGTAACTAATTTAAGAACAGAAATTGGCGGTAGAGTAATATTAAATAATATATCATTTATACTAAATGATAATGATAAAGTTGGTTTAGTTGGAATTAATGGTGCTGGTAAAAGTACACTTTTGAAAGCACTATCTAATAAAGATTCAAATTCAGTTAAATTAAATGATGAAACTATTAGTTATCTTGAACAAGAAATTCCAATAAAATATTATAATTATAGCGTAATTGAATATATTAAAGAAGTTACACATATAAAATATCTTGAAGACAAATTACATGAATTAGAAAACGATTTAAATGAATCTAATATGGAATTATATAGTGATATTCTTAATGAATTTTTAATATTAGATGGTTATAACTTTGAAGAAAATTTAAAATCTATTCTAAGTGGACTTCATTTTAAAAGTGGTTTAGATAGTAAAGTATCTGAATTATCAGGTGGAGAAAAAATAAAAGTATTGTTATCAATTTTATTACTTCAAAATGCTGACATTTTATTACTTGATGAACCAACTAATAATTTAGATATTGAAGCTATAAAGTGGCTAGAAAATTATTTAAAAAACACCAACAAAAAAATGATTATTGTTTCACATGATGAAGTTTTTCTTGATACTATTGTAAATAGAATTTTTGAACTTAGAGATGAAAATATAAAAGTATATAATATGAGTTATAAAGAATATTTAACTCAAAAAGAAATTGAATATAATAGAAGTAAACAAGAATATGAAAATGCTAAAGCAGAAAAGGATAAATTAAAGAAACAATTAGTTAAAGCAACTAGTTGGAAAGATAAAGGAACAAGCAGTAAAGCTCATAATGACAATGATAAGTTATCAAATAATTATGCTCGTGAGAGAACTAATAGTTCTAATGTTTCTAAAATTTCAAAAGCATTAGATAAGGTAGTTATTCCAAAATTTGAAGAGAAAGAGAGTATTAATTTCTTTTTTGAACTTGATGATTCCAAAGGAAATAAAGATATTATCTTAAATGATTTAGTTTGTGGTTATGATAAGTTTCAGACATTACCAATAAATTTAAATATTAAGTATGGTTCTAAAATACAAATTGAAGGTGGAAATGGTAGTGGAAAAACAACACTTATAAAAACAATAATGGGAATTATTAGTCCAATTTCAGGTACAATTGAAATGGGAAACAATGTTAGAATAGGATATATTTCACAAGATACTTTAACAGATAATAATGATGAATCAATTATTGATTATATTACAAAAGATTCTTCTGATGTTGACTATTCTATGATATTTACTATGCTAGATAAGTTTGGTATTTCATATGAAGATAAAGATAAAAAATATTCAACTTTATCTCCAGGAGAGAGAACGAGAGTAAACTTAGTAAAACTTGCACTTAATAAAATAAATGTACTAATATTAGATGAAGTTACTAACCATTTAGATATTGATGCTTTAAATTTAATATATGAATTAGTAAGTTCTTATAATGGAACAATAATAAGTATTTCCCACAATAGAAAATATAATGAAATATTGAATGCTACAAGTGTATTAGATATAGAAAATGGAATATGTTGTTCATATGAATAAACTAAATAAAAAAGGCCTTAATTAGGTCTTTTATTAGTTAATCATCTTCTTAATCTCATCGTATAAGTATGGCTTAAATTCATTAATAGGTAGTGGTTCATTATTTAATATAGAATTATAACAAGTACTACCGACAAGCTCTATAATCATGAATAATGTAACATTAGGATTCTTTATATTTTTAGAATATTTAGTTATTTCATCAATAAATTTATCTTTTAAATCTTTATATTCTTCATTAATAATCTTAATTATGTTTTTATTATAAAGACCAAGTGATAAATTTTTGTTGATAAGTTTTATTAGGTCTTTGTTATTACTAAGTACATCAATTATATAGTCAATAATACTGATAAGTTTATCAGGAAAAGATTTTAAGTTCTTTTTAGCAGTTTTATCTATTGCATCATTAAATAACTTTTTAGATTTTTCTATAATAACTGCTTCATGTATTTCCCATTTATCTTTAAAATATAAATAAAATGTACCTTTCGCAACACCAGCTTCATTTACAATATCACTAATTGATGTATCATTGATACCTTTTTTAATAAATAAATTATAAGCGGAAGAGAGTAAATTCTCTTTTTTTATTTGCTTTTTTTCTTCTATTTTAGAGAGTGTGTTTTCAATATTAATCATACTATCACCATCCATTACATAAATATTAATATAAAAATGACTAAAAGTCAATAAATTTAAATAAAAGTATTGACTATTGGTCAGTTTTGTTGTATATTGCATATTGACCGTTGGTCATAATGGAGGCTATATGAAGAAATTTGGAGATTTTATTTGTAAAAACAAAATTGCAATACTTATAATATCAATATTACTTTTAATACCAGCATTTATTGGGTATGCGAATACTAAAATTAATTATGATATATTAGTATATCTACCTGAAGATATTGAAACAATGAAAGGTCAAAATATTTTAAAAGAAGAATTTGGCATGGGAGCTTTCACTATAATATCTGTAGATAATAGTAATGCAAAAGAGATTCTAGAATGTGAAAAAGAAATAAGAAAGATAGAATCAGTAAACAAAGTAATATCTATAAATGATATTACAGGTACAGTTATACCACTTGAAATATTACCGGATGAATTACTTGAAAAAGTAAAAAATGGTGATAAAACTCTTATGATGGTTACATTTGAAGAAACAACATCACATGAAAAAACTTTAAATGCGATTACTGAAATAAGAGAAATAATGGATGATAAAGCAAATATTGGTGGAATGAGCGCTATTGTTAAAGATACAATGGACTTATCAAATAAAGAGGTTCTTATATATGTAGTAATAGCAGTAGTACTTTGTTTAGTTGTATTAACTGTTTCACTTGATTCATATGTTGTACCATTTATATTACTTGGCAATATTGGTATAGCAATAATATATAATATGGGAACCAATATTATGTTTGGTGAAATATCATATATAACAAAAGCAATAAGTGCAGTACTTCAACTTGGCGTTACAACAGATTTCTCAATATTCTTGTACCATAAATATCAAAGTAATTTAGAAAAAATAAGTGATAGAAATAAAGCAATGGCTGCGTCTATAGAAGAAACACTTGTATCAGTACTTGGTAGTGCATTCACAACAGTTGCTGGATTCTTAGCACTTTGTAGTATGAACTTAACACTTGGAAAAGATATAGGACTTGTAATGGCAAAAGGTGTTATATTTGGACTTATATGTGTAGTAACAGTATTCCCAGCAATGTTACTTATATTAGATAAATATATTAATAAAACAAAACATAAATCATTATTACCTAAATTTAATCACATAAAGAAATTTAGTTTAGAACATTATAAACCAATATTCATTGCATTCTTAATATTATTAATACCTGCTTATATTGGTAATCATAATGTAAATGTTTATTACAACTTAGATAAATCACTTCCTAAAACATTAGAGAGTGTTAAAGCAAATGAAGAACTTAAAAAAGAATTTAATATTGTTTCACCAGAAATAGTATTACTAAATAAAGATTTAAAAATAAATGAAGTATCATCTTTAGTAGATGAATTAAAAAATACAAAAGGAATTGACTTAGTACTTAGTTCAAGTGAACTTACTAAATATGGATTTCCACTTGAAGTATTAGATGATGAAGTAACTAGTATTTTTGAAAATGATAATTATCAAATGCTATTTATAAATTCAAGTTATGAAGTTGCATCTCCTGAATTAACTAGTCAATTAGATGTAGTAAATAACTTAGTACATAAATATGATAGGAATGCAATAATTGCTGGAGAAGGACCTCTTACTAATGACTTAATTAAAATTAGTGATAAGGACTTCAAAAATGTTAATTATGTTTCAATAGGAATAATATTTGTAATTATGTTTATCGTATTAAAATCATTGTCATTACCTGTATTATTAATATCAGCAATAGAATTTGCAATATTTGTAAATGTAGCTATATCTTATTATACAGGAGTAACACTTCCATTTATTGCATCAATAGTAATTGGAACAATACAACTTGGAGCTACAATAGATTATGCTATTCTTATGACAACTAAATATTTAGAACTTAGAAATAATGGAAAAGATAAACATGATGCTATGAGGGAAACATTAGATACTTGTGTAAGTTCAGTATTCGTAAGCGGTATGTGTTTCTTTGCTGCAACATTTGGAGTAGGTGTTTATACTGATATAGATTTAATAGGTTCAATATGTACTCTAATATCTAGAGGAGCAATTATTAGTATGTTAGTAGTAGTCTTAATATTACCATCATTACTAATGCTATTTGATGGAATAATTATGAAAACTACATATAAAGGTAAAGGAAAGAAGGAATTAAAAATGAAAAAGAAAGTTTTAGCTGGATTATTAATTACAACAATGTTACCATTAACAGTTTTTGGGGCGACTAAAGATGAAACAGTTTATTCAAGACTTGAAAGTGATGGATCTGTTTCTAAAACAATAGTAAGTAATCACTTATCAAATTTGAATAAAGGCTCTTATAATGATAAAACTAATTTAACAAATATAATCAATGTTAATGGAAATGAAAAATATAATTTAACAAATAATAAATTGGTATGGAATACTGATGGAAAAGATATTTTTTATAAAGGAACAAGTGAAAAAGCTTTACCAATAGAAACAACTATAAAATATTATTTAAATGATGAAGAAATAAGTAATAAAGAATTAGATGGTAAAAGTGGTAATGTTAAAATAGTTATCAAATATAAAAATAATTCTAAAAATATAGAATATGTAAATGGTAAAAAAGAAATATTATATACACCTTTCTTAGTAACATCATTTATGATGCTTGATAAAGATAATGTAAGTGATTTAAAAGTTGATAATGCTAAAATCATTGATAATGGTATTAATTATATGATAGCAGGTTATAGTGTTCCTGGACTATATGAAAGTTTAAAAATAGATGAATTAAAAGGAATGGATACAATAACTATTGAATATAAAACTACATCTTATAAATTTAGTTCTATTTATATGGCTGCTTCATCTAATTTATTTGATGAAAATAATAATTCACTTAGTGAGTTAAATAAAATTTATAGTAGTGTTAATAAATTAAGTGATTCAACAAATAAATTAGTAAACGGAAGTAAAAATTTAAAAGAAAATCTTGCTAAATATAGTGAAAAATATAGTGAATTTAATGGTGGACTTAAGACACTTGATAGTAAAACTGTATATATGATGGAAAGTTATTCTAAGATTAATGCTGGCGTTCAAAGTTTAAATAAGAATGTAGAAGATTTAGGTAAATACACTTCATCAATAAAAGATCTTGCAGTTGGTATAAATAATTTAAATGTAAAAACTAAAGAACTTGCTAGTTCAAGTGAAAAAATGACTTCAACAATTAATGATAGTGTTACTGCTATTATGAAACATATTGAAGTATTAAATCAAATAAAAGAAAGTACTACTGATGAAGAAACTAAAAAATTATTAGAAGAAGAAATAGTTTCATTACAAAAGAATGTTGATGTTAAAACATTAAGTGGTGTATCTACTACAATAACTTCTCTTAATGGAGGTGTTAGTTCATTAAATAAAAATATGACAGGACTTGCAGAAGCTTCTAAACCATTATGTACTGAAATAGATAAATTATCTCCATCAGTAAAATATTTAGCTGAAAATAGTAATAAATTTAACGATGGTGTTGTTGAATTAAATACAAGTGTTAAATATATAAATACAGTATCAAATGAATTTAATACATCAAGTAAATTATTATTAGAAGGAGCTACTTCACTTAATGATGGATTAAATAAATTTAATAAAGAAGGAATTTCAAAAATAACAAATATTGTTAATGGAAAATTAAAAACTACATCTAAAAAAGTAGAAAAATTAATAGATTTAGGTAATTCATATAACTCATTTAGTTCTAAAGATAATAATACAGACGGAACTACAAAATTCATTATGATAGTATCTGAATAAAATATAGAAGCACCTTATGGTGTTTTTATATTGCATTAATGTATCATAAATGTTACATTTTGTTTTGATAAAAATAAGAAATGTGGTATAATCTAAGCAAATAAAAGGGGTAGGATTATGGACATAAATATTTATAAAAGCGAACTAAAAAACATGTCGGAAGAAGATAGAAAAAAAAGAATAAAAAATCAATGGGAATTAGTCACAGGAAAGCAATTAGGACCTTTAACTGGATATAGTTCAATTGATTTACAATGGTTAAAACATTATAGTGAAGAAACAATTGATAAAATGATCAATTTTGAAGTAAAAGATGAGAGTATGTATGAAACACTCTACAAATATGCATCAAAACATTTAGAAGATGTTGCTTTTGAGTACTTGGGTGTGAAGTGTACTTATAGGCAGCTTTTATATAATATAGATAGAATGGCCAATGCACTAGGTGCATCAAATATTAAAGAGAATGACATTGTAATAATTGATTTACCTAATATGCCAGAAGCTAGATATTTGATTTATGCTTGTAGTAAAATAGGGGCAATAGCAAATCCAATAATGCCAACTACAAGTGAATTAGACTTTGAAGCAATTTTAAAGAATACTAATTCAAAACACTTATTTTTGATGGAGGGATTAACTGAAAAATATTCGAAATTATTAGAAGAACACAATATTCCAAGAGAAAATGTAGTGGAAATAAGTCCAATTAGAACATCAGCCGGTATACTTAAAATAGCTGGTAGAATCAAAAGCAAAGGAAAAATAAGTGAGTATGATAAATATTTACAAAAAGGGACAGGTACAACTGCAACATTGGTTGAAAGAAAAAGCGAAGATATAGCTTTAATTGAACAAACTGGTGGAACAACAGCTTATACAACAAAAGGAGTATCAATAACAAACGGAAATGTCTATGCATCAAATTTTCAGTTATCAAATGGAGAATTTAATTTTCAAGCTGGGGACAGTTTATTAGACATACTTTTACCATCAATATCTTATGGTGCATCATTTGAACATTTGACTTTAACGAATGGTATTAAAAATTATATGATACCAACATTAGTTAAGAAAGATATATTAAAGAAAATATCAAAATTTAAACCTAATCACATAATGATGGGACCACTTCATTTAGAATTTATAACTGCTGATAAGAAAAGTAGAAATTGGAGTTTTTTAAAAAATGCAGTTACTGGTGGAGATACTATGTCAATTGGACTTGAAAGGGCAGCTAATGAAAAATTAAAAAGAAACAAAGCAAATGTAGAAGTAGAGCAAGGCTATGGAATGTCTGAATGTTTTGGGGCTGCTGTATGTAACCATAATGGTTTTATTAAAGAAGGAAGCTTAGGAATTCCTCACATACTTACTACAATAGGTATATTTAAATATGATGAAGAAAAAGATGATTATACAACAGATGAGGAAGTAAGAACTGGAAATGAAGGCGAAATATGTGTTTCTTCTCCAATTGTAATGAAAGAATATTTAAATAATAGTGAAGAAACATCATTAGTGTTAAAACAACATAGAGACGGAAAAATTTGGTTGCATACTGGTGATATTGGATATATAGATAAAGATGGTTATTTATATATAACAGATAGGATTAAAGATTTAATATTTAGAAATGGTTTTAAAGTATCACCAAAAAAAGTAAACAAAATATTACAGGATAAAATAGGATATATGATTGAAGATGGTATTGTCATTGGAGTTCCGGATGATATCGAGAGAAATGTTCCTGTATTCTTCTATAAATTAAAAAAAGAATATGAAGAATACGAATCTAAGCTAGAAGAAGAATTACAAAGTATTTATCAAAGCGGAATATTATCAGAGGTTGAAATACCAAAAGCCAGTGTTATGCTTGAAGAAATTCCAAGAACAGGTGCGAGAAAAATCAATAAAAAAGAAATAAAAAAGAATTATCTAGAAAACATAAAAAATCAAAAACAATTAAGAAGAATAATGTAATATTATACATTATTCTTTTTTATGATATAATTAATCTATAAGGATAGGTGTTAATTATGTTTAGTTTTTCTTTTAATATAGCCTGTATAGTTTTCTTAACATTAGTATCGGTATTTTATTTCACTAAGAAAAAAATAGATAGTTACGAAAATAAAATATATAAAAGATTGATTTTAATATCATTTTTAGGGTTATTTCTAGATGTGATAGGGTATATATGTTTAAATATTATTGATGATACAGCGGATATGTTAAATATTAGTATTTCAAAAATGTACCTAATATATTTTGTCCTTTGGATAGGCACATTTAAAACATATATAGTGTGTATTACAGCAAAAAATGAACAAGAGATCAATATTTCACATACTTTATCATTAATAATATGCTTGTTGTTTTCTTTTATAGATTTGTTCTTACCATTGGAAATAGTTAAGAATGGTGAAAAAATATATTCAAGTGGAATAGCTGTAAAAATTTTGTATTCTATAGTAACCATTTATATTTTATACATAATAGCAAGAATGATAATAAATCGTAAAAAATTAAAACTAAATCAAAAGTTACCTTTAATATCGTTTCTAGTTTTAGGTGGTATTGTGATGCTAATTCAGTATTATAATCCTGCAATTTTGTTAATAACAAGTACTGAATGTTTTATTACATGTCTTATGTATTTCACAATTGAAAACCCAGATTTGAAAACAATAGATGCTTTGAATTCTGCAAAAGAACAAGCAGCGAAAGCAAATAGAGCTAAGAGTGATTTCTTAAGTAGTATGTCTCATGAAATAAGAACGCCTCTTAATGCGATAGTTGGTCTTTCAGAAGACATGCAAAGTAGAAATAATTGTCCTGATGATATGAAACAAGATCTTGAAGATGTAGTTTCAGCATCAAAAACTTTACTTGAGATAGTTGGTAATATAATAGATATAAATAAAATAGAAAGTGAAAAAATGGAAGTTGTTGAAGTACCATATAACTTTAAAGAAGAAATAGAATCATTAACTAGAATATGTTGTACTAGAATAGGAAATAAACCAATTGAATTTCATCTTAATATAGCTGAAGATATCCCACATGAGTTGTTTGGTGATAAAGTTCATATAAAACAAATTGTTAATAATCTGTTGACTAATGCAATAAAGTATACTGAAAAAGGAAATATTAATTTAAATATAAGATGTATTAATAAAGATGATACATGTACATTATTTATAACTGTACAAGATACTGGACGAGGTATTAAAAAAGAAGATATTGACAAGTTATTCACAAAGTTTGAAAGGCTTGATGTTGAAAAGAATACGACTACTGAAGGAACTGGACTTGGTCTTGCTATTACTAAACATCTTGTAGAAATGTTAGGTGGAAAAATAAATGTTCAAAGTATATATAAAAGTGGTTCTATATTTATGGTTACAATACCTCAAAAAATAAGTAAAATGTCTAAGCCATTAAGTGAACATAATAAAAATGAAAAAAATAAATTTAAAGTAGATTATAGTAATAAGACAATATTAGTAGTTGATGATAATAAACTTAATATTAAAGTTGCTCTTCGTAGTCTTGAACCTCTTAATTTTAAAGAGATAGACACATGTTATAACGGACAAGAATGTTTAGATAAAATAAATAGCGGTAAAAAGTATGATTGTATTTTGATGGATATAATGATGCCTGTTATGAATGGTGAAGAAGCTTTAAAGAAACTTCAAGAAATAGATGGATTTAATACACCAGTAATTGCTTTAACTGCTGATGCGATAAGTGGTAGTGAAGAAAAATATAAATCACTTGGATTTATTGCTTATGTTGCTAAGCCATTTAGTAAAGATACTATTAAAATGAAATTAGATAACATTTTAAAAAATAAATCAGAAAAGGAAATTGATAATAAGTTTGATAATTTAGATACTGAACTTAGGAATGCTCCTAAACATGAATTTGGAAGTATTGAACCTCTTGATAATGAAATAATAATTAAAAATGAAGAACTTAAAGATGTAATAAATGAAAGTGAATCTAATGATACTAATAGTGAACAATATCTTAAGAATAATGGTATAGATTATACTATAGGCTTAGATAACTTTGGTGATATTAATACTTATAAAGAAATGATGAAAGATTGGTTACTTGAAGTAACTGATAAATGGAATAGAATTGTTTCAAATAAGAATAAGAATGATATGAAAAACTATAGTATAGATGTTCATTCATTAAAAAGTGATTCTAAATACTTTGGATTTACTGAACTAGCTAGAATATCTTATGAGCATGAACTTAAGAGTAAAGAAGATAATAAAGAATTTGTTAAAGATAACTTTAATGAACTTGAAAAAGAATACAATAGAATTATTGAAGTAGTTAATAATTATTTGAAAGAAGACAAGCAATAATACTTGTCTTTTAATATTGTAAAATTTATTTATAATGTGTTATAATACCACTGAAAGGTGATATTATGAAATACATTGGTACAAGAATTATGTATAGTAGTGATATCACACTTCGCTTATTCCTTGCAGAGTAGCAAAGTGTGATTTTTTTAGCATGCAATAAAATAAGGAGTAAGAAATGATAGAGATAAGTTTAAATAAAATAAATAAAAGTTATGGGTTTAATCCTATACTTAAAGATTTTTCATTTGAAATAAAGAGTGGTGAAAGAATTGCTTTAATTGGGCCTAATGGTTGTGGTAAAACAACTACACTTAGAATTATTATGGGAGAAGATATAGATAGTGGTTCTATAAACATAAGAAAAGGTGCTAGAGTAGGCTATTTATCCCAAATACCAAATAAAGAAAAAGATAATGTTAAAGCAAAAGAAGTATTTTATAGAGGAGTTAAGGAATTAATAGAACTTGAAAACAATATAAATGAATTTGTTAAAAATATGAATTCAAGTGAGAAATCTATTAAAGCATTAGATAGATTACAAGAAGAATTTAGAATAAAAGGTGGATATCAACTTAATGAAAGAATTAACAAGATTAAGAACGGCTTTAAATTAAGTGATGAATTACTTGATACAGAATACAATAATTTATCAGGTGGAGAAAAAACTATTATTAATTTAGCATCACTTGTACTTAGTGAAGTTGATGTACTTTTACTTGATGAACCAACTAATCATTTAGATATTGAAACATTAGAATGGTTTGAAGAATATCTAAATAATTATAAAGGTGCTTGTTTAATAGTAAGTCATGATAGATATTTTTTAGATAGAGTAATTAATAAAATAGTTGAAATAAAAAATTGTAAAGAAGAAGTATACTATGGAAATTATAGTTATTATTTAAAAGAGAGTGAAAAGAGATTCTTATTACAATTTCAAAGTTATAAAAATCAACAAAAAGAAATTACTGCTATAAAAGAAGCAATAGTGAGACTTAAAGAGTGGGGAACTAAAAGTGATAATCCTATGTTTTTTAGACGTGCTGCGGCTATGCAAAAAAGATTAGACAGAATGGAACTAATAGATAAGCCAGTAGAAAAAAGTGAACTTAAAGTAAACTTTGTAACCACTGATAGGAGTGGTAATGAAGTACTTAAGATTAAGAATTTAGATTTAAATATTGGTTCTCGTGAATTATTAGTTTCATCTAATATGGAAATATATTATCAAGATAGAGTCTGTTTGATGGGACGTAATGGTACAGGTAAAACAACACTTATTAAAAATATAATAAATAATACACATGATAATATTATATTAGGTACAAATATTAAGATAGGTTATATTCCACAAGAGATAAGATTTGACAATGAAGAGTTGACAATTTATGAACACATGAGAAAGATTTTTGTAGGAAGTGAAAGTGAACTTAGAAGTAAACTAAATAGATTCTATTTTGGAAGTGAAGAAATAGATAAGAAACTTAAAAATATAAGTGGTGGAGAAAAAGTAAGAATTAAACTTTTAGAATTAATATTACTTAAGTCAAATTTTTTAATACTTGATGAACCAACTAATCATATTGATATAGATACAAGAGAAATACTTGAAGAAGCATTATTAGATTTTGATGGTACAATATTGTTTATATCACATGATAGATATTTCATTAATAAAATAGCTACTAGAATAGTTAGAATAGAAAATAAGAAATTAGTAAGTTATGAAGGAAATTATGACAGTTTAAAAGTAAAGACTGTTCCAGTAATAGAAAATACTATTAAAGAAACTCCACAAGTTATTAACATTAAAGGAAGTAATAGATTAAATGAATTTATAAAAGACGCTAAGATAGAAGAAGTTACTATTGGATGTAGTAATACTAAAGTATATAAAATAAGAAAGAAGAGTAAAGTATTCTTTCTTAAAGTTGCTGATCATTTATCACAAGAGTCAATAAGGCTTGATTATTTACAAGATAAAATATTAGTTCCTGAAAAAGTGTTTTATGAAAAATATAATGGTAAATCATATATATTAACAAAGTCATTAAAAGGTGAAATGTTATGTAGTGATTATTACTCTAATCATCCACTTGAAGGAATAAATATTATAGTTGAAGCATTTAATAATTTATATAATATTGATTATAGTGATTGTGTAATTGATGAAACTATTGATACTAAGATAAAGAGAATTGAAGATAGATTTAGTAAGATTAATAATGAAGATATAAATAAAAAAATATTGAATAGATTTATTACTAAAGAAAATATTCTTAAATATTTAAAAGGTAATAAGCCAAAGCAAATAATAGGCTTTACTCATGGAGATATGTCACTTCCTAATATATTCGCATGTGATGGGCATTTTAGTGGACTATTAGATGTAAGTGAATGTGGTTTAGGTGATATATATTTTGACTTAGTAATATGTGAAATATCTATTGAAAGAAATTATGGAAAAGAATATATTGATAAATTCTATGAATCACTTGGAATTGAGAAAGATGAATTTAAAAGTGAATACTATAGAATACTTATGAGTTTATAGAATAAAAAAAGAAGTTAACATTAAATTGAACTTGTCAATAAAAAGTAGACAC
>FR880088.1 GCA_000434555.1 Clostridium sp. CAG:524
GTTGCGCCAGCTTTCCGATTGGGCTAAAAGATATATTTAAAAACAATATATCTTTTATTTTGTAATTAATTATGTTAAAATTATCTTAAAATAAGAAGGT
This sequence comes from Clostridium sp. CAG:524, assembly GCA_000434555.1. Taxonomy (GTDB): domain Bacteria; phylum Bacillota_I; class Bacilli_A; order RF39; family UBA660; genus CAG-1000. Next base: position 101 of record FR880088.1, read on the forward strand.
ATATATGTATATAGATAAATTAATAAAAAGAGAAGTTATTACATTATTAGTATCAGTATCACTACTTGTTATCAGTATTTATAGGTGTTACTTATGCTAAGTTCTTAAGTGTTGATAAAGGACAGGATACTGTAATAAATATGGGAGACTTAAACATAAGTTTCTGCAAAGATACAACATGTGATTCAACATATACAAATATAGGCCAAGTAATTGGTACTAAAGTAGAGAATGGAACAACTGTTCCAGCGGGTATTTATCCTTTTCCTGATAATGGTACATATTCAAATGAAACTCCATATATATTTAAAGTAACTAATACAGGTAGTTTAGATTCTACTGTTAAAATAAAATTAAAAGAGGATGCATCATTTACACCAACTGGAGATTATTCAAGTTATGCAAGACTTACTAGTAAATATGCAAACCATTTAAAAGTAGTTATTAGAA
>FR880089.1 GCA_000434555.1 Clostridium sp. CAG:524
TATCAGTATCACTACTTGTTATAGTATTTATAGGTGTTACTTATGCTAAGTTCTTAAGTGTTGATAAAGGACAGGATACTGTAATAAATATGGGAGACTTAAACATAAGTTTCTGTAAAGATACAACATGTGATTCAACATATACAAATATAGGTCAAGTTATTGGTACAAAAGTAGAAAATGGAACAACAGTGCCAGCTGGCATTTATCCATTTAAAGATAATAGTTCTTATTCAAATGAAACACCTTATATATTCAAAGTGGAAAACACTGGTTCTCTTGACTCAACTGTTAAAATAAAATTAAAAGAAGACGTGTCTTTTACACCAAGCGGAGACTATAGTGATTATGCAAGACTAACAAGTAAATATGCAAGCCATTTAAAAGTTGCAATAAAAAAGAAAATATTATATAAAGACACAGAATACCAATTTGGCGATGTTAATATGGATGGATTAGTGAACGTACAAGATGTAAATTTAGTATTACAAGCATCAACAGAAAATGCAACATTAACAGATACTCAGAAAAAATTAATTGGTTTAGATAGTAGTGCAACTATATCAGCTGTTCATGCAGCAAATATATTAAAAATATTAAATGGTACAAGCGAATCTTCTTATTCAACAAAAGTATATACTTACACAGACCTAGAAGATGGAGTAATATTTAAAGATGATATTATTAAAACTGGAGAAAGTGCAACATACTTCTTATGGCTATATTTAGATGAGACAACGCCTAATGATGCTCAAAAGACATACTTTGTAGGAAATATAGATGTTGATGGAGAATATATTCCTAAAGTAAATCCAGTATCATTTAGTAGTGATTCTTGGGATACTATTATTAGTGCTGTTAAAAAAGGGAATATAAGTAAATATAATGTAGGAGATACAAAAACTATAGATATGGGTACATATGGAACTCATACACTACGTATTGCAAATACATCAACACCAAGTGAATGTTCAAGAACA
>FR880090.1:0-28473 GCA_000434555.1 Clostridium sp. CAG:524
GTTAATTAATAAATAAAGCAGTGGAAAGGATAAATATGGAAGATACTTTAAGGTGTTTAAAGGAAGTACATAGTGGTTCATTGTTGATAATATTATATGGTAATAGTTTAAGAGTGTATGATGAAGATTCGCATATTGTAGAATATGTTACTCATGTAATAGGTAGGGAAGATGTAGTAATACTTAAATTCAAATATTTAGAGAAACTTATGAAAAGACTTAGGAGTCATCATATAAGTTATGTTGTTCTTGATAGTTCTAATAACTATAATATGTATGATTATTATTACACCGAATTAAATACATATGATAGGTATTTAAGAAGAAGTAAAATATTTAATAAATATCGTAAAGTGTTAATAAAGTTTTATAACTTTATATTCGGTATTACGTTTAATAATTAGTGTATACTAATTATTTTTTTGTAAAGGAGTACTAATCATATAGAAAAAGAATAATAAATAGTGTATAATATTTTTATGAATAGAGGTGAAGCGAATGTTAGATACTATATTTACATATGCGACTAAAATACTTGATTTATTAATCTTATGGTTAATAATATATAAGTTATTTAAGTATGCTAGAAATAATTTTAAACTAACATTAATATTAAAAGGTATAATAATTATTGCAGTACTTAAATTTGTAAGTGATAAAATACATTTAAAGACTGTAGGTATAATTTTAGAATATGTTATTTCTTGGGGACCACTTGCAGTTATAATAATATTTCAACCAGAAATTAGAAATGTTCTTGAAAGTATTGGTAGAAGTCAATTACTAGGAAGACATAAGACTCTTACTGTTGATGAACGTGAGAAACTTGTATATGAAATTATTAATGCAGTAGAATATCTTAAGAAAAATAGAATAGGTGCATTAATGGTACTTGAAAGAGATTATAGTTTAGCTCAATATATAGAACCAGCTAATAAGTTGTATGCTGATATTAGTAGTGAATTATTAATATCAATATTCTTCCCAAATAATCCTCTTCATGATGGTGGAGTTATTATTCAAGGAGATAAAATTACTTGTGCTGGAAGTGTTTTTCCAACTAGTATGAATCCATCAATATCTAAAAGACTTGGTACTAGACATAGAGCTGCACTTGGTATAAGTGAAAGTACTGATGCAATAGCAATAGTAGTAAGTGAAGAAACTGGTAGAATTTCTATAGCAGTTGGTGGTACATTAAATTATAATTTATCATTAGATGATGCTAAAATATTATTATTAGAAGAATTACAACCTAAGAAAGAAACATTCTATGAAGCTGATACTGAAGCAGAAAGTGAGAGTGATAAAGATGAAAAAACTACTAACTAGTATAGGTAGATTCTTTGGTAAGATATTTAAATTCTTATATAAGATTCTTGATGTTATAATAATAGTTCCACTTTCTAAATTCTTCTATTTTATAGGAGATAAATTAAGTAGTAAAAATGGTGGATTTGAGAAATTCTTAAATAATCCTAATACATTAATATATTTATCATTATTCTTTGCATTTATAATATTCTTTGCAGTAGATAATGGAGTAGTTAGTTTAACAGGTAGTGAAAGTGTAGTACTTACTAAAATACCTATAACAGCTGATTATAATGAAGAAGAATATGTTGTTGAAGGAATACCTGAAACAGCTGATATAGTTTTAATGGGTAAAAAGAGTGGTTTATATTTAGCAGAACAACTTGTTGATGAGCATAAGTTAACTCTTGATTTAAGTGGTTATACTTCTGGTACGCATAAAGTTAAACTTAAATATAATAATCCAATTAAACTTGATTATAAATTAGATCCATCAAAGATAACACTTGTTATACATTCTAAGATTAGTGAAAGTAGAACTATAACAGCTGATATACTTAATAAAGATAAACTTAATGAAACACTTGTTATAAGTAGTGTTAAACTTGATAGAGATACAGTAATAATTAAATCATATAAAGAAAAATTAGAGAAAGTTGCTAGTGTTAAAGCATTAGTTGATGTAAATGCTCTTAATGTTGATAAGCCAGGTGAATACAAACTTGAAAATGTTAAATTAGTAGCATATGATGAAATGGGTACTGAAATTACTAATATAGAAATAGTTCCAGGTACAGTTACTGCTACTGTTACTGTTACTTCACCAAGTAAGGTTGTTCCAATTAAAGTAGTTCCAGTTGGAGATGTAGCTAGTGGAAGTGCTATTGGTTCAATATCAGCAAATGTTAATACTGTTACATTATATGGTGATGATGAAACATTAAAATCTATAGACGAAATAACAGTTAATATCAATGTTGATGGCTTAAGTAAAGATAAAACATATCAAGAAACAATTGAAAAGCCTAATGGTGTAAGAAGTATGTCTAATACAAATGTTACAATTAAAGTTGTAATGGAAAAAGAAACATCTAAGGAATTTAAAGATATTCCACTTACATTTGAAAATTTAGATACTGATAAATATAGAGCACTTGCTTCTAGTCAAAGTGATACTAAAGTTAATGTAGTTGTTAAAGGAGTTAAAACTTTACTTGATAAATTAAAGAGTGAGAATATTAAGGCTTATGTTGATTTAAGTGATTTAGCAGAAGGCGAATATGAAGTTCCTGTTATGGTTACTGGAGATGATGTAAGATTAAGTTATTCATCTAGAACTACAAAGATTAAAGTAATAATCAATAAGAAATAGGGTTCTATGTCAAGTAGTGTTGGTGAAACCAAAATTATTTATTATAGAACCTTAAAAACCACTAGTTGAACTAGTGGCTTTTTATTTGTAATATAATTTTATTGTGTTATACTTATAATAGGTGATAATATGAAAAATAAAAATGGTTTTACATTAATAGAATTATTAGTTGTTATTGCTATAATCGCTTTATTAATATTGATTGCTGTACCTGCAGCATTAAAAATTTATAATGAAAACGTTATTAAAAGCATGTATATTCAAGAAGCGCAAGTAAAAGATGCAGCTAATCTTTTTGTTGAAGATTATTGTAATTCTCCAATTGACCAAACTATGATATGTCCAAAAAGTTATAGTACTCCTGTAAATGATAAAAAAACAGTTTGTCTTCAAGATCTTCAAAATAGTTCTGATAAATATATAGGTACTATTAAATATAAAGGTTCTGATTGTAAAGGATATGTTACATACTATTATGATAGTAAATTAGGTACTTATGAAAATCCTAAAACATATTTATTTTGTGGAAAAGATAAAGACAATAATTATGAATATGTGACTAATAATGATTATGATTTTAAAGAATATTGTAAATGCAATGATGATGAAAAAATATGTGGTTCTTCTTATCCGTCACTTTATGATGTTTTAAAAGATGAAGAAATGAAAGGTGGTTTAGTAAAAAAATACAGTGGTACTCATAGGGACTCACTTAATATAGCAGGAGATAAAGATATATATTATTATAGAGCTGAAACAAATGATGATGTTAATAAAATACTAAATAAAAATAATGTGTTATTTGGAAATTATTGCTGGCAAATAATAAGAACTACTGATATGGGTGGCGTTAGATTATTATATAATGGTGAACCAAACGTTGTTGATGGTAAAAAACAATGTTATAATGATACTGTTATTCGTTCAATTGGAAAATCAAAATTTAATGATGGTTATGATTCTATTGGTTATGTTGGCTATATGTATAATAAAAATGAAACAAAAAAATATAAAACTAATTACAAAAAGATGACTTTTATTTCATCTGGTGGAAATTTAGAAACTTATACTTATAAATATTCTAATGGTTTTGAATATAAAAATGGAAATTATTATTTAAAAAATGATATAAAAGAAATTTCTAATGTATCTCCTTTATCTATTGCAAATAGACATTATACTTGTTTTAGTAACTCAGATGTTTGTGAAAATGGTGAAATATATTATATAACGGGTCTTAGATATGATGGTGATGATTATCATATATATTATATAATTTTGAAAAATGGAAATAGTGTTGAGGATGCATTAAATTCTATGATTAATAATAATAATGTTAATAAAGATAATTCAATAATTAAAACATATATAGAAGATTGGTTTGAAAAAAACATGTTAGATTTTGCTAAATATTTGGAAGATAGTGTATATTGTAATGATAGAAGTGTTATTGATTATGGTAACTGGGCTTCTACAAATAATGTTACTGGATATGGTATGGGATATGAAACTATAAAATTTAAAAATTATAATCTTAATGATGAATTATACTGCAAAAATATTACAGATAGATTTAGCGTTAGTAATGATAAAGCTAAATTAAAATATCCTGTTGGTTTAATTAGTCTTCCTGAATTACATTTACTTAAAAAAAGTGATGCCACATCTCCTAATACATCAGGCTTTTATACTATATCACCATTGCGATATTTCTCATCTTCTGAAGTAGTAGTTGGGAATTTATATGATTCAAATAACTTTCAAGCACCTAATGGATACTATTTAACAAATGGACTTCCACCAAGTGTAGAATCCTATGTTAAGCCTATGATTACACTTAGTTATGATGCTGGTTATAGTGAAGGTAATGGTAGTGCTAGTAATCCATATGTTATTTATACTAAATAATTATAAAAGTTAAAAAATCTTAGAAATAGGGGTTTACATTTTAAAAATAATATTGTATAATCTAATTCGTGAAGTGACCAAAGACAGTAAGTACAAACATAAATCTTACCGAGGAAACATTATAATGACGATTATATCGTTTCCTTGTCATGAGGAAACTTTTTTATTACATGAAAGGAGACTATATGGCAAGTAATAAGATTCTTAAACAAAAAGAAGCTACTGTAAATGAAATAACTGAAAAACTTGATAATTCTAAAACATTCTTATTATTAAATTATCAAGGATTAACAGTTAGTGAATTCGCAGAGTTAAGAAGAAGTTTAAGAGAAGTTAATTCTGATGTAAAAATTTATAAAAATACTCTTATGAATATTGCACTTAAAAATAAGAATATTGCTTTAAATGATTACATGGAAGGACCTAATGCTTATCTTTTCGCTGATTCAATTATTGAACCAATTAAGGTTGTTAGTAAATTCGCTAAAGAACATCCAGCACTTGAAATTAGAGTTGGATATATTGATAACGAACTAGCTGATACTAAGATTATTAGTGATTATGCTACTATTCCAAGTATGGAAGGATTACTTACAATGTTTGCTGGTGGCTTAATTGAACATGTAAGAAATTTAAGTATTGGATTAAATCTATATGCTGAAAAGTTAGAAGAGGGAGGAAATAATTAATATGGCAAAGATTGAAAACAAGGATATTATTGAAGCTTTAAAAGAAAAAACTATTCTTGAAGTTAAAGAATTAGTTGATATGATGAAAGAAGAATTTGGTGTTGATCCAAGTGCTGTTGCTGTTGCTGCTGCTCCTGCTGCAGTAGAAGAAGAAGCAGATACAGGTGTTAAGAATGTAGTTCTTAAGAGTGCTGGAGCTCAAAAATTACAAGTAATTAAAGTAATTAGAGAAGCTACTGGATTAGGACTTAAAGAAGCTAAAGATATCGCTGATGCTGGTGGAAATGTTAAAGAAGGAATTCCTGCTAGTGAAGCTGAAGAATTAAAAGCTAAATTAGAAGAAGCTGGCGCTACTGTAGAATTAGCTTAATTTTGAAAGGGCCTTTTGATTAAGGCTTTTTTGCGTATATAAGAGAGAAATAGAAGAAGGAGAATTATGAGTCATTATTTTGAAAATGATAAGAACTTAAAAAGTGAAATTAGAGAGTTAAGTTACAAATATAATTCTTCTTTTTTCATATTTTATAGTGATAATGGAGTATTTAGTAAAAATAATATTGATTATGGAAGTAGATTACTAATCGAAACATATTTAAAAGAAAATGATATTAATGAAAAACGCGTTCTTGATGTAGGATGTGGTTATGGATTTCTTGGTATAATGGTTAGTAGAGTAACAGATAGTTACGTTGAAATGATTGATATTAATTCAAGAGCTGTTCATCTAACTAATATGAATATAAAAAGATATAAAGATTTTAAAGGTAAAACATATGTAAGTAACGTTTATGAAAATGTAGAAGGTAAATACGATATTATCATTACTAACCCACCTATAAGGATAGGTAAAGAAAAATTATTAGAGATACTAATTGGTGCTTTTGATCATTTAGAAGATAACGGACTTTTATATTATGTTATTCGTAAGGATCAAGGCGCTTTAAGTATAAAGAAGATACTAGAAGAAAATAGTATCAATGTTGAAATTATAAATAGAGATAAAGGATATTTTATTTATAGAGCAAAGAAATGTTAATAAAGTTTACAATTTTGGCAAATTATTATTGACTTATTGAAAAGTGTTGTGGTAAAATTTTATATTGCAGTACATTTGTTTTATTTTTAAAATTTGTGTTCTTTAAAAATTTAGGATTGGGGTGAAATAGTGGCATACAAAACAGTAAAATTTGGTGACCATAGAGAAAGAAGAAGTTTCTCAACAAAGCGTTCTACGCTAGAACTTTCTAACTTATTAGAAGTTCAAAAAGATTCGTTTGACTTATTTTTAAAGGAAGGAATAAAGGAAGTATTTGAAGATATTTTCCCAGTAGAAAGTTTTTCAGGTTCATTATCACTTGAATTTGGTGATTATTATTTTGATGAGCCTAAATATTCTGTTAAGGAAAGTCGTGAGAGAAAAGTTACTTATGCTGCTCCTTTAAAGGTAAAAGCAAGACTATTTATCAATGAAACAGGAGAAGTAAAAGAACAAGAAGTGTTCTTAGGTGACATGCCTTTAATGACTGATACTGCATCATTTATTATTAATGGAGCAGAAAGAGTTATTAACTCACAACTTGTTATGGGACCATCTTGCTACTACAAAAATGAAGTAGATAAGAGTGGTAGAAATATCATTTCAAGTGAAGTTAGACCTAATAAAGGTACTTGGTTAGAGTATGAACTTGATGCAAGAGGTATTTTATATGTAAGAATTGATAGAACAAGAAAAGTTCCAGTTACTACATTACTTAGAGCATTAGGTTTATCTAGCGATGAAGAAATACTTAATTTATTTGGACAAGATGAATATTTAATTAATACTTTAGAAAAAGATTCTACTAAGAATACTGATGAAGCATTAATAGAAATATATGAAAAGTTAAGACCAGGTGAACCAGCTACATTAGATTCAGCTAAGAATCAATTAATCGTAAGATTCTTTGATAAGTTTAGATATGATTTAGGTAAAGTTGGTAGATACAAATTCAATAAGAAATTAAATGTTATTGATAGACTTTTAAATGTTAAAATAGCACAAGATATTGTTGTTGATGGTGAAGTTAAGGCTAAAAAAGGTACATTAATAACTAAAGAGTTACTTGAAGAATTAAAGCCAGTGTTCGCGAGTGGCTATGGCGTAAAAGAAGTAACTATAAATGAAGAATTAGATACTTATAATAAAATACAAGAAATACTTGTATATAGTCCTGAAGATGAAACTAAGATTGTTAAAGTTATAGGTAATGATCAAACAATAGATACTAAGAGACTTACTATAAGTGATGTTTATGCTTCATTATCATATTATATATGTTTATTATATGGTATTGGTAAATTTGATGAAATAGATCACTTAGGTAATAGACGTGTAAGACAAGTAGGAGAATTAATTCAAAATCAATTTAGAATTGGCGTTGCTCGTATGGAAAGACAAATTAGAGATAAGATGTCTACACAAGAGATAGATGCTGTTACTCCTAAGTCATTAATTAATATAAGACCAATAACTGCTGCTTTAAAAGAATTCTTTGGTAGTAGTCAACTTTCTAAGTTCATGGAACAAATTAACCCATTATCAGAACTTAATGATAAACGTAGACTTAGTGCTTTAGGTCCAGGAGGTTTATCAAGAGATAGAGCTGGTATGGAAGTTCGTGATGTTAACCCATCACACTATGGTAGAATTTGTCCAATAGAAACTCCAGAAGGTCAAAACATTGGACTTATTACATCACTAGCAAGTTATGCTAAAATTAATGAATATGGATTTATAATGACTCCATATAGAAAAGTAGTTGATTGTAAAGTTACTGATGAAATAGTTTACATGACTGCTGATGAAGAAGAAGATTATTATATCAGTCAAGCGACAATTGATGTTGATAAAGATGGATATATTACTGATGCAACTGTTCCTGTAAGATTTAATCGTGATAACATGATAGTTGCTAAAGAAAAAGTTAATTATATAGATGTTTCACCATCACAAATAGTATCTGTTACAACAAGCATGATTCCATTTATGGAACATGATGATGCTAACAGAACACTAATGGGTGCAAACATGCAAAGACAAGCTGTACCATTAATGATTACAGAGGCTCCTATTGTAGGAACTGGAGTTGAAGCTGCTATAGCAAGAGATTCTGGATGTTCTGTAGTATGTGATATTGATGGTGTAGTTGAATATGTTGATGCTAAAAAGATTATCGTAAAAGGTGCTACTGAAAAGCATACTTATGAACTTATTAGTTATCAAAGAAGTAACAATGAAACATGTTATAATCAAAGACCAATTGTTCATAAAGGTGAACAAGTTCATAAAGGTGAAATAATCGCTGATGGACCTTCTACTGATATGGGAGAAATTGGACTTGGTAAAAACTTAGTTGTAGCATTCATGACTTACAATGGTTATAACTATGAAGATGCTGTTATTCTAAATGAAAGAATAGTTCGTGATGATGTTCTTACATCTGTTCATATTGAAATGAAAGAAATAGAATGTCGTGATACTAAACTAGGACCTGAAGAATTCACAAGAGATATTCCAAATATTAGTGAAGATGCTCGTAAGAATTTAGATGAAAATGGTATCGTAAGAATTGGTACTGAAGTTAAAGAAAATGATATTCTTGTTGGTAAAGTTACTCCAAAAGGAATGCAAGAATTATCAAGTGAAGAAAAATTATTACATGCAATATTTGGTGAAAAGACTCGTGAAGTAAGAGATACATCACTTCGTGTTAGTCATGGATGTGCTGGTATTGTACATGATGTTCAAATATTTACTAAAGAAAACTCTGATGAATTACCTGCTGGTGTTTCAAAAGTAGTTCGTGTATATATTGTTAAGAAGAGAAAGATTCAAGTTGGAGATAAAATGGCTGGACGTCACGGAAACAAAGGTGTTTGTTCATTAATTCTTCCATCAGAAGATATGCCATATTTACCAGATGGTACTCCAGTTGATGTTATCTTAAACCCACTAGGTGTTCCTTCTCGTATGAACTTAGGACAAATACTAGAATTACACTTAGGTATGGCTGGTAAGAAACTTGGTGTACATTATGCAACTCCAATATTTGATAGTGCTACTGAAAAAGATATTCAAGAAGAAGTAGCTGAAGCTGGACTTGATCCTGACTATAAGACTTGGTTATATGATGGTAAAACTGGTGAAAAATTTGATAAGAGAGTATCAGTTGGTGTCATGTATATGATAAGACTTGTACATATGGTTGATGACAAGATTCATGCAAGAGCAACAGGACCATACAGTATGGTTACACAACAACCACTTGGTGGAAAAGCTCAATTTGGTGGTCAAAGATTTGGAGAAATGGAAGTTTGGGCATTATATGCATATGGTGCTGCTCATATCTTACAAGAAGTTCTTACAATTAAATCAGATGATGTAGTTGGAAGAGTTAGAGTATATGAAGCACTTGTTAAAGGCAAACCAATTCCAGAACCAGGTGTTCCAGAATCATTTAGAGTATTAATTAAAGAATTCCAAGCTTTAGGACTTGATATTCAAATAGTAAGTAAAGATGGAACTTTAAAAGAAATAAAAGATTTAGAAAGTGAAGAAGATAAAGATGATGCTCCTGTTTCAATTGAAGAAATAGGAAAACACGAAGATGAAGATATTCCTGAATCTAATTATGAAGATGTGAAAGACGAAGATGATGAAGAATTCGACGACGTTGAACCAACTGATGAAGATTTAGAATATGAAGAAGAGTATGGTCTTGATGACTTTCAAGATGATGCTTATGAAAGGGGTGAAGAATAATGATGGAAGTTAACGATTTTGATGGAATTCGTATTAGTATAGCTTCTCCTGAAAAAATAAGAGAATGGTCTTATGGTGAAGTTAAGAAACCAGAAACTATTAACTATAGAACTTTAAACCCTGAAAGAGATGGACTTTTCTGTGAAAAGATATTCGGTCCAACAAAAGACTTTGAATGTAGTTGTAAAAAATATAAAAGATTAAGATACAAAAATGTTATTTGTGATAGATGTGGTGTAGAAGTAACACGTTCTAAAGTACGTAGAGAAAGAATGGGACATATTGAACTTGCTTGTCCTGTTAGCCACATTTGGTATGCGAAAGGAACTCCTCCTAAGATGGGACTTGTTCTTGATATAAGTCCAAGAGAACTAGAAGAAGTATTATACTTTGTAAGTTATATAGTTCTTGATCCAGGAATTGCTCCTCTTGCTAAAAAACAAACATTAAGTGATAAAGAATACAGAGCATATTATGAAAAATATGGTGATGGATTCAAAGTAGGTATGGGTGCTGAAGCAATTAAAGAATTACTTGCTGAAGTTGACTTAGAAAAAGAAGTAGAACAATTAAAGAAAGATGTTGAAAAAGCACAAGGACAAAAGAAAATTAGATTAGTTAAGAGACTTGACTGTCTAAATTCTTTCCTTGAAAGTGGTAATAGACCTGAATGGATGATACTAGATGTACTTCCAGTTATTCCACCAGATCTAAGACCAATGATTCAACTTCCAGGTGGTAGATTTGCTACTTCTGACTTAAATGATTTATATAGAAGAATTATTAATAGAAATAATCGTCTTAAAAAATTATTAGAACTTGAAGCACCAACTATCATTGTTCAAAATGAAAAACGTATGCTTCAAGAAGCAGTAGATGCATTAATAGATAACGGAAGACGTGGAAGAAGTGTTTCAGGTGTAGGTAATAGACCACTTAAATCATTATCTTCTATGTTAAAAGGTAAACAAGGTAGATTTAGACAAAACTTACTTGGTAAACGTGTTGACTATAGTGGTCGTTCAGTTATCGTTGTTGGACCTAGTCTTAAAATGTATCAATGTGGTGTACCAAAAGATATGGCTCTTGAATTATTCAAACCATATGTAATGCAACAACTTGTTGAAAGAGGTATTGCACATAATATTAAAGCTGCTAAAAAGATTATTGATGTTCAAGATGAAAGAGTATGGGATGTAGTTGAAGATGTTATAAGAGAACATCCAGTATTATTAAACCGTGCTCCTACATTACATAGACTTTCAATTCAAGCATTCGAGCCAGTTCTTGTTGGTGGAAAAGCTCTTAGATTACACCCACTTGTTTGTAGCGGATTTAACGCTGATTTCGATGGTGATCAAATGGCTATCCATATTCCAATTAGTGAAGAAGCTCAAGCTGAAGCAAGATTATTAATGTTAGGTGCTAATAATATACTTGACCCTAAAGATGGAAAACCAATCGTTACTCCATCACAAGATATGGTTCTTGGTAACTACTATTTAACATTAGAATTACCTGGTGAACCAAATGAAGGTAAAGCATATAAAGATCCTAATGAAGCATTAATGGCTTATGAAAGACGTGAAATTACACTTCATACAAGAATTTGTATTCCAACTAAAGAATTCAAACATAAAGTATGGACTGATGAACAAAAAGATAAATATTTAGTAACAACTGCTGGTAAAATTTTATTTAATGAAATATTTCCAGATACTTATCCTTATGTTGAAGAAGGAAGTAAAGAAAACATTGAAGTTATGACTCCAGATAAATTCTTTATTGAAAAAGGTAAAAACTTACCTGAAGAAGTAGCTAAAATGCCATGTGTTCCTGCTTTAATTAAAAAAGATTTAGGAAAAATAATTGCTCAAATATTTAAGAGATATAAAACAACTGAAACTTCTATATTCTTAGATAAATTAAAAGATATAGGATTTAAATATAGTACTAAGTCTGGTATAACTATTTCACTTTCTGATATTCCAGTTAATCATGAAAAAGAAACAATTATAGAGGAAACTAACGCTACTATTGAAAAGATTAATAAACAATTTAAACGTGGTCTTATAACTGATGAAGAAAGACATAATAAAGTTATTAAATTATGGACTGATGCTACTACTAATGTACAAGGTAAACTTGGTGATATATTAAAACAAGATGTAGAAAATCCACTTTCAATGATTATTAATTCTGGAGCCAGAGGTTCTGCTAACCAATTAGGTCAACTTGCTGGTATGCGTGGTATTATGGCTAAACCAGATGGTGGTCAAGTGGAAATCCCAATTCTTGCTTCATTCCGTGAAGGACTAGACGTTCAAGAATTCTTCTTATCAACACACGGATCTAGAAAAGGTACAGCTGATACAGCACTTAAGACTGCAGATGCTGGATACTTAACAAGACGTTTAGTTGATGTAGTACAAGATATCATTGTTAAAGAAGAAGATTGTGGAACTATTCAAGGTATTGAAGTTGAAGCATTTACTGATGAAAAGAGTGGAAGCGTTATTGAAAGCTTTAGAGATAGAATTGTTGGTAGATATTCTAATCAAAAAGTATTACATCCTGAAACTAAGGAAGTACTTATTGATAAAGGTGCTTTAATCACTGAAAGAATAGCTGACAAGATTGAAAAAGCTGGAATTACTAAAATGGAAATTAGAAGTGTTCTTACTTGTAAATGTCCAAATGGTATTTGTCAAAAATGTTATGGTCTTAACCTTGCAACTGGAAATGTTGTTGAAGTTGGTGAAGCTGCTGGTATTATGGCTGCTCAATCAATCGGTGAACCAGGTACACAATTAACAATGCGTACATTCCATACAGGTGGTGTTGCATCTGCTGCTGATATTACTCAAGGTCTTCCAAGAGTTGAAGAACTATTTGAAGCTCGTATACCAAAAGCAAAAGCAACTATTGCTGAAATTAATGGTAAAATTACTAAGATTACTGATGATAAAAATAATAGATTTAAGATATATATTACAAATGATGTTGAAACTCGTGAACATGTTACTCAATACAACGCTAAATTAAGAGTTGAAAAAGGTGATATGGTAAATGCTGGAGATCCATTAACAGAAGGAAGTATTTCACCAAAAGAATTACTTGCTGTTACTGATCCAACAACTGTTCAAGGATATATCTTAAAAGAAATTCAAAAAGTTTATAAGAGTCAAGGTGTTGATGTTTCTGATAAACATGTTGAAACTGTTGTTAGAAGAATGATTACTAAGATTAAAGTTATTGATCCAGGAGATACTAACCTTATTGAAGGACTTGCAGTTCCATTAAGAGAATTTGCTGAAATCAATAAACCTGTTATTTTAGCAGGTGGAGTTCCAGCTACTGGTAAACCAGTTATGCTTGGTATTACTAAGGCATCTCTTGAAACTGATTCATTCTTATCTGCTGCTTCATTCCAAGAAACTACAAGAATCTTAACTGATGCTGCAACTCGTGGTAAATGTGATATGTTACACGGACTTAAAGAAAACGTTATTCTTGGTAAACTAATTCCTGCCGGAACTGGTGCTAAAGAATACAATAACATTGAAGTAATTTTAAAAAATGAATTATTAGATGATGATGCTGCTGAAGTTTTAGAAGAAAAATTCTTAACAGATGATAAAAATGAAGAAACAGTAGAAGCAATAAATGATAATAAAGAAAATGCTTAATGCGTTTTCTTTTTTTGTTATATAATAAGTGTAGAAAGTATTGGTGATTTATGATTCTTAAAAATAAAAATTATTTTTTAATCAATAAAAATGAGTATGAAGATATATTTAAAAATGATAAAAAAGGTGTATATTTATATCACTTTATATATGTTAAATATTTAGAAAATGATAATGTTAAATATATTAAAATAGATAATACTAAAGATTTAGAACTACTTAATGATAAGAAAATACTTATTAAATATTATATTAGAAAGATTCATTATTTTAATGAATGCGATAATCTTTCATTTGAATATGGAGAACCTTATTATATATATAATGTTGGTTATTTTTATATAGGTGGTTTTATTGAAAATAAAAATGGAGAAGAATTATCAAAAATTAATAAATTGTTTCAAGATTATAATAATAATTATGATAAGATGAATTTTCCATTTAATGATAAAGAATACTTAAATTTGAATAAATAAATCATTTTAATTAATATTTGAAATTTGTAAAAGTGTATGGTATTAATAAAATAAAAATGATATAATATTGAGAAAATATATATTAACGGAGAACAAATATGAAAATTAAAACAACGAATGCACTTATGAAATATTTGAGAGAAAACCATAATATGATTATAAATGGTTCTAAAGATAAGAGAAATTTAATAAATATGGGATACTATCATGGCTATAAGGGTTATAGATATATAAATAGCCCGCAAAATAGAATAAATTTCATGGAATTTAATGAAATAGTTTCAGTCGTTAATTTTGATTCTAAATTAAAAAGTTTGTTATATCCACAATTAATGTTAGTAGAAACAATTTCAAAAAATATTGTTTTACAAATTCTAGTTGAAGAATACAAAACAGACGAATTTAATGAAATTTATGAAAAAGGAATGACAGATTACCGAAATAGTACTAAATCTAAAGATTATAAAGAAAAAATGAAACATAGATTAAATGTTCAGAATAATATTTATTCTGCTTTATCAAGAAGCTATAATAGTAACAATAAAATAGTTACTCATTTTTATTCAAAGGATAGACATGTACCAATTTGGGGAATTTTTGAAATTATAACTTTAGGAATATTTGCTGATTTGATAAAAAGTTTAGAGTTTGATGTTAGGAAGAAAATAGTTAAAGAAATGAAGTTAAGTCTTTCATATGATACTAACGCAAAATTTCCTGAAAAAATAATATACTTAATTAAATCATTAAGAAATTCTGTGGCGCATAATGATGTTGTTTTTGATGTGCGTTTTAAAGATAGTAATGTTGATTCTACTTTATGTGAATATATAGAAAATGAAGTGAAATGTTTAAATGTAGACTTTAGTACGATAACTGATTATATTTTGATAATTGTATTATTATTGAAAAAATATGGAATAACTAAGACAGAATTAAATCGCTTTATAAATGAATATGAAAATATTGTAGAAGAATTTAGAAATAATATTCCATTTAATATTTATAGTCAAGTTATTCATACTGATATGAAATTAAAATTGGAAAAATTACGTAAATATGTAAAAAATTAGTAAAATAATTGAATAATTTATATAAATATGATATATTATAATTGTGAATGGCGGTAGTGTATTTTCGGATCCTACCTGAGCAAGTCGGATGCGTCTGACTTGCTTTTTAATGCAAAATTTATTGTTAAATTCTATTTACTTTGTTGATTATTTATGTTATTTAGTAATTAAGTGATTAAAATATGAAAATAAGAAGTTTATTTCAAAAAACAATATGTTCATTAAGTACTATTGTCAATATGTGTGAAGATAAAGGTATTAAGGAAGAAGCTCAAAAATATTTAGTTGATTTAATTGAACAGTATTACCAGCATGTAAATTATGAAAATATTTATAAATTACATTTTAAATATAGCACTGACGATATAAGTGATTTTATGTACGAATGTATAGATTATCAAAAAGTAGATTTGATGTGGATAGCTGAAGATATGTTTTATGGATTTGCAGAACTTATGGATACAATATTAGAAGAAAGAGAAAATAAGAAGAAATAGTGTGCTTAAATGCACATTTTTCTTTATAAAGATTACAATGTTTGTTATAATATTTATACAGGAAGGATAGATTTATATGTTTGAAAACTTAAGTGAAAGATTACAAAAAGTAGTAAGTAATATTAAATCAAAAGGTGTAATAAATGAAGATAATATAAGTGAGATTACTCGTGAGATTAGACTTTGTTTATTAGAAGCAGATGTTAATGTTAAAATAGTACGTGAATTTATAGATAGTGTTAAAGAAAAGGCTCTTGGTGAAGAAGTAAGAAAAAGTATTAAGCCAGGAGATATGTTTGTTAAGATTCTTAAAGATGAACTTGTTTCTTTACTTGGAGGAGATAGTGCGCCTCTTGTTGTTAATAAAAATCCTACAATATGTATGGTAGTTGGACTTCAAGGTGGTGGTAAAACTACTACTATCGGTAAAATAGGAAATATGGTACGTAAGAAACATCATAAAAAGCCAATGTTTATTGCATGTGATGTTTATAGACCTGCCGCTATTGACCAACTTAAAGATATAGGAAAACAACTTAATATTGAAGTATATGAAGAAGGAAAAGGTAATCCTGTTGAAATATCTAAACGTGGTATTGAATACGCTAAAAGTAAAGGATATGATTATATTTTAATAGATACAGCAGGACGTTTACAAATAGATGAAGCTCTTATGGATGAACTTGTTAATATAGAAAGTGAAGTACATCCAGATGAAGAATTACTTGTAATAGATGCGATGATGGGACAAGATGCGATTAATGTAATAACTGGATTTAATGATAAACTTAAGCTAACTGGATGTGTTCTTACTAAAATGGATGGAGATACTAAAGGCGGAGTTGCTTTATCATTAAGACATCTTACTAATATACCAATTAAGTTAATAGGAGACTCTGAAAAACTTGATGGAATAAGTGAATTTTACCCTGAAAGAATCGCAGATAGAATACTTGGTATGGGAGACCTACTTTCTATAATCGAAAGAACAGAAGAAGCACTTGATCAAGACGAAATAATGAGTACTGCTAAAAGAATGCAAAAAGGTAAATTTGATTTAGAAGATTTTTTAAATACAACTAAACAAATAAAGAAATTAGGTCCACTTGAAAACTTACTTAAATTATTACCAGGTGCATCTAAAATGGGACTTAATAATGTTAATATAGACCCTAAAATAATGGCTAGAACAGAAGCAATAGTTTTATCAATGACAGTTGAAGAAAGACGCAATCCTGATATAATTAAAGCAAGTAGAAAAGTTAGAATTGCTAAAGGATGTGGACAAAAAGTAGAAGATGTTAATCGTCTTTTGAATCAATTTGAAGAAATGAAAAAGATGATGAAACAAATGAAAAATATGAAATTTTAGAATAGGAAACTATTCTTTTTTTCTTTTATATATGTTATACTAATTATGAAAATAAGGTGTGTAAAATATGGATGATATGAATAAGAAAACAAATAAAGCTGGAAAAGTATTAGTAATAGTTTTTATGATTATAATGATATTTATTTTAAAAATATTAATTAATAATGATACATTCTCATCAAGAAACTTTAATATTTTATCAAATAGTGATAATAAA
Source organism: Clostridium sp. CAG:524 (assembly GCA_000434555.1). Classification (GTDB taxonomy): domain Bacteria; phylum Bacillota_I; class Bacilli_A; order RF39; family UBA660; genus CAG-1000. The sequence continues at coordinate 17,409 of FR880090.1, forward strand.
GATTATATGGATGAACTTATTAAATATGGTAAAAAGAAAGGTATGAATATTAAAGTTACTTATGCTGATGATTTAGAAGCAATAGATCTAATTGAAGATACTAATGATTTTGATGCAGTATGGATGAGTAATTCAATATGGTTATATATGCTTGAAAATGCTAAAGTAACTAATTCTAAATCAATATATATTAATCCTATTGTAATGGGAGTTAAAAAGAGTAAAGCAAGCAATTTAAATCTTATAAGAGATGATTTAAAAAATAGTGATATTATTAACGCAATAGGAGACAAAAAACTTAGCTATGTAATGTCATCAGTTACTAAAACAAATACAGGTCTTACATCATATTTAGGATTCTTAAATGCTCTTAGTGGTAGTCCTGAAATACTTAAAAGTGAAATGTTAGATAACAAAGAACTTGTAACTAATTTAAAATCATTATTTAGTGGTGTAGAAAGAGTTAGTGGTAGTGATACATTCTTAGAAGATATGTTTCTTAACAGTAATAAATATGAAGCTGTTATCGCAAGTGAATCATCATTGATTAGAATAAATACTGAGCTTGAAAGACAAAATAAAGAAACATTATATTTGTTATATCCAACTGATGGAGTGGCTATTAATGATTCACCTTTTGCATATGTTGATAGAAAACAAAATAAGATTGATAAATTCTTAGTATTACAAGAGTTCTTACTTTCAAAAGAATCTCAAAAAGAAATGGAAAATTTAGGTAAAAGAACATGGTATGGTGGAGTTAACAGTAACGCTAATAAAAATGTATTTAAAAGTGAGTGGGGAATTAATACAAATAAATATCTAATACCACTTAAATATCCAAGTAAAAAAGTTATGAATGAAGCAATTGCATTATATATTGATGAACTTAGAAAACCATCAGCAACAGTATTCTGTTTAGACTATTCAGGAAGTATGTATGGAGAAGGTAAAACTGAATTATATAATGCAATGAGTTATATATTAGATACAGAACAATCTTCTAATGATTTAATACAATTTTCTAAAAACGATAATATATATGTAATGCCATTTGATAGTGCTACTCGTAAAGTATGGAAGACATTTAATGGTAATATAACAAAAGATTTAATTACAAATATAAATAATGAAATGCCTAATGGTGGAACTAATATATATCAATGTGTATATGATGGATTTAAGATATTACAAAATACTGATAATAGTTTTAATAAAACAATTATTCTAATGACAGATGGTAATTCAGTTTCAGCAAACTATACTGAACTATCTAGCTATTATATAAATAATAATCTTGATATCCCAGTATATAGTATAATGTTTGGTAGTGCAGTACGTGAACAACTTGATAAACTTGCTAATCTTACAAATGCTAAAGTATTTGATGGAAAAACTAATCTAAAAAGTGCATTTAAAGAAGTAAGGAGCTATAATTAATATGAGACTACAAAAAAGATATACATTAGCAGCAATTCTTTCAGGAATATCATTTATAATATTTTACTTAGTACTTAACTTATACTTATATATTTCATTAATATTATGTACTATAGTATATATAGGTGGTGTATTCTATTTTAAAGATAAAGACATAAGAGTATATGATGCAGCTGCTATTGCAAGATATTATTTCGAAATGTCTAAACTTAATGACTATAAAGAAAAAATAAAAGATGATATAATGAAAGAAAAACTAGGTAAAATAGTTGTTCTTTATAGTAAAATAGTTAAATATTTAGAAAGTAGACCAAGAAATGCTACTAAAATATATAACTTTTTAGATTATTATTTACCATTTACAGTAAATTTAGTTAATAAATATATTAATATTGAAAAGAAGAAAGAAAAGACATTTGTAGAAAATAAACTTATACTTAAGATGGGAGTATATGTTAAGGAAATAGAAAGTGAATGTAGTAGACTTGTAAATCTTATTTCTAAAGCAAAAGATAAAGAATTAGATTTTGAAATGAAAGTATTTGAAAGAACTACTGATATAGATGGTATTGATATTAAAGGAAGTGATAAGAATGAATAATGATACTGAAAAAACAAAATTAAATTTTAAGGAAGGTACTTTATCAAAAATAATAGGTGCTGTTATATTAATAGCTATTATTGTAGTTGCAATAGTTATTAAAAATGGTAAGAGTTTTACTACTATTAATGTTTATGGCGCAGTTGGAGGAGGTAAAGAAGACTTACTAGCTGATGAAGAAATAAATAAGATATTTGCTCGTAAATATGGATTTAAATTTGTTCAAGATTCATGGAGTAATGGTAAAACAATAGTATCACCTTTACTTAGAGAAGATAATTCTCATTACGATTTAGCTTTCTTTAGTGATCAAAGATATTATGATTATTTTAAAACAAGTCCTACTGGTAATGAGGCTCCAAGAGATAGAGTTATTGATGGAGATTTAGTATTAAATACACCTATTGTTATATATAGTTGGGATACAGTAGTAGATGCTTTAATAAAAGAAAATATAGTTACTGTTCGTGATAATGTTTATTATATTACAGATATGAATAAATTAATAAATTATATTCTTGAAGGTAAAAAATGGAGTGATATAGGACTTGATTCTATATATGGAAGTATTAATATAGGTTCAACAGACCCAGTTACTTCTTCACCAGGAGCAACATATTATGGACTTTTACTTTCAATTATGGCAGGAGGAGATGTTAATCAAGTAAGTATTACTGATGCATTACCTAAATTACGTGAATTCTATTTAAAGAGTGGATATATGAATAACACACCAGCTGATTTATTCTCAATGTTCTTAAAAACAGGTATGGGAGCTAAACCTATGATAGTTGATTATGAAAAATCAGTTATAGATTTTGCTAATGCTAATCCTGAAGGATGGAGTCAAGTAAAAGATAAAATTAGAATACTATATCCAACACCAACAATATGGAATAGCCACTGTATCGCAGCATTTAATGATAATGGTAAAAAATTATTAGATGCATTTGATGATAAAGAAATCGCTCAAAGAAGTTGGGAAAGATATGGATTTAGAGTTGGTACTACTGGTGGAAAATATGATGTAAGTAAAATAAGTGGTACTATAAAAGGAATTCCACAAGAAATAACAAGCGTAACATCAGGACTTAGAATGGATGTATATAACCAAGTTATAGATTATTTAAAAACTAACCAATAAAGTTTATAAAAGGTATTATTTTTGAATAATATCTTTTATTTTGTCATGAAAATTAAATTTTAATGCATATAATAAACTAATATTAAATTTTTTGTAATAAAACGTTGACAAAAATTTTTATTATGTTAATATATAGAACTACAAAAGAAGAATATTTACTATTTTTCTGGTTCTATGTATGATAGGTGGGTTATGGAACAAAAAGATTTAAAAAAAATAAAACGTAAAGAATTATTAGAGCTTATGTTAGAACAAGCAAAAAGAATTCAAGAATTAGAACTTGAAATAAAAGATCTTAAAAGTGAACTTGATTCTAAAAAGATAAAGATTAAAGAATCTGGTTCAATTGCTGAAGCCGCTTTAAAATTAAATAACATATTTGAAGATGCTGAAAATGCAGTAAATCAATACTATGAAAACTTTAAAGATAATTGTAAAAAGATAGAAACTTCTATCAAAAAAGAAGCAACACTTGAAAAAAATAGAATAGTGAAAGAAACACTTGAAAAGTGTAAAAAGAAAGAATTAGACTTTGAAAATAAACTTAAAAAGAAAGAAGAAGAAATTTCAAAAGTAAAAGCAAATTCTAAAGTAAAAGAGGCTAAAAAAACAGTAAGTTCTAAAAATAAATCATCTAAAAGTAAAAGGAAAAAATAATGAATAAGTTAAAAAATATATTTCATAAAAAGAAAGAAATTAAAAAAATTACTTATGAAGATATAACAATTGATAACTTAAAAGCAGAAATACATAGAGTAAAATATAAAAATAGTTTTTCAAGATTACTTAGAAGTACAGTATATGTATTAATAATTATAGTAGCTATTTCATCTATATGTGCGACATTATTCATGCCAGTAATAGAAATAACTGATTCAAGTATGAAACCATTACTTAATGATGGCGATATAGTACTTACAGTTAAAGATAATAAATTTAAAACTGGTGATATAGTTGCTTTCTATCATGGAAATAAAATACTTATTAAAAGAGTAATTGGAGTAGAAAGTGATTTTGTTAATATAGATAAAGATGGTATTGTGTATGTTAATGGAAAAGAATTAAAAGAAAATTATGTTAAAGAATTAAAAAAGGGTGATAGTGATATTAAATATCCAGTGCAAGTAAGTGATGGTAGTATATTTGTATTAAGTGATGAAAGAGATGTATTAACAGACTCAAGAACTCTTAATGTAGGTCAAATTAAAACTAACGATATAATTGGTAAAGTTATTTTTAAAGTATGGCCATTAAAAGAAATTAAAAAAATATAATATTATTTTTCTTATATGGGGGACATGGTATGAAAAAGATAAATAAAATATTTGCATTATTATTTGCTCTTTTAATGTTTATTAATCCAATAATAAATGTTTTTGCAGAGACAAATGGTAATAATCAAAGGCAAATTACTAAAAAAGGTGGAAGTAATATTAATGAAGCAGATGGTGTAAGTGTTAGTAAGAATATTTATCCATCAGAATTAGAAAATTATTTTGACATTATTTTAACCGTTCAAACAAAAAATAGAGCAGTAGACCCTGATTTAGCAGTAGTAATAGTTATGGATATTTCAAACACAATGACTTATAAGTTTACTGGAAATCCAGATTCTACATCTAGGTTAACAGCGGCAAAAAATGCTAGTAATAATTTCATTGATAAATTTGCTGAACATTCTCAAGATAGTAGTATTGATAGAAAGCTAGGTTTTGTTGCATTTAATACAGATTCATATGAAATATTTGGCTTACAAGATTGTAATGAAAGTAATAAAGATGACTTAAAGAATAAAATTACAAATGGAATAGACAAAAATATTGTAGATCAAAATCATAAAAAAAGATTCACTAATATTGAATCAGGCCTTAAAAGAGCTAAAGATATGTTGGATAAATCATCAGCTAGTAAAAAGTATATATTATTTTTGTCAGATGGATTTCCAACAACATATATTGAAAATGGATATGTAGGATATGATACTTATGATTCCACTGGAGCAAGATTTAAGGATAGAGTATTAAATAAACCTTGTTCAGTTGGAACTAGTTATAGTGATGAAGCAGCAATAAGAGCAAGAAGAATGGCTACTACCATTAAAGAAAGTGGTATTGGAATATATTCAGTTGGAGTAGATGTTGGAGGACAAACTATTCAAAATTATATTGATCAAACAGCAGGGCAAAATTTTTCTGTTGTAGATAGGACATCAAAAACTTATGAAATAGGAGACGCATCAAGCGCTGATGCTTATAAAAACTGGCTGAGAAATAAAATTGGTTCTGGTTATTATTATGGTGTTAATGATCCTAATGCCATGACAGATGCCTTTGGATCAATATTTGAACAAATTATGATTTTATCTGAGGCTACTTGGGTAACTGAAGATCCTATGAATTCAAGCAATCAACCAAAAAATATAGAATTTATTGGTATGTATGGAGAAAATAACGTTTTAAGTGATTCAGTTACTAAAATAAACAATTATCCAAATACAGCTTCATTTGATACAACAAATGAAAAGATAAAATGGGATTTAAAAAATTCAACACCTGAAGTTAATGGTAATACATATACTTATAAATTAAAGTATAGAGTAAGAATTGAAAATGAATTAAGTAATTTTGTAGAAGGTACATCATATAAAACAAATGGTGTTACTACGTTAAATTATATAGTTAAAATAAATAATAGTTCAAGAACTGGTACAATAGATTTTCCAAGACCAGAAGTTAAAGCATTTCTTGGTAAACTTGAGTTTGATAAATTAACTAATTATGGAAACAAGCCACTAGAAGGAAGTACATTTGAGATATATCATTCAGATGATTGCCCTTGTTTAAAAGAAAGAAGACATATTGATAGTAAATTCAAAATGACAAGTGTGTCTAATTCAAATGGAAAAGTTATATTTGATAAAATACCTTCTGGTCATAAATATAAAATACATGAAGTATCTACTGATGATTATCATGATGTTAAAAATGACATATATGATGTCAATGTAAGTTATGGTGAAACAACATCTCCACTAAAAGATACTAAGTTTATTAATAATTATAAGACTAGAAATTTAACTATTATTAAAGTAGTTGAAGGAGTAAGTACTAATAAAAAATTTAAATTTGAAATAGAAGCAACCTATAGGGGCAATAACCTTGATGGCACTTATGATGTTGTTAGAAAAAATGGCAATACTGAAGCAACCGAAAAGATTACATTTAGTAATGGAAAAGCAACTATTGAATTAAAAGATAAAGAACAAATTACTATAAAAGATTTACCATATCGTATTTCATATAAAATTGGAGAAACAAATAATGATGGATTCATTGTTAAATATCAAATTAATGATGGAGCAATCAATATATATAATAGTAAGAATATAAAATCTTATACTTTAGATAAGGATAGTAAAATCAAATTTACTAATATATCAGGGTATGAGTTACCAGCTACAGGAAGTAGTGGTATGTTAATTTTATTAGTAATAGGTTCACTATTATTAGTTGTTCCTGTTATTTATATATCAGTTAATGTTTTAAATAAAAAACTGACTATGAAACATTAATGTTTATTTTGAAAGGAAAGGAAATAAAAAATGAAAAACATTAAAAAATTATTTGGGTTGTTATTTGCTTTTGTAATTGCATTAGTACAAGTAAATGCAGCAGGAAATGGTTCAATTACTATCAATAAAGCTGTAGTTAACGAAACTTATTCAATCTACAGAGTATTAGATTTAGAAACTTATGATAAAACTAATAATCATTATATCTATAGAGCTAATGCAGATTTTAAAGCTTTTGTAGAAAGTACTGAAGCTAGTGCTTACCTTGAAGCTAAAAATGAAAATGGAAATACATATTATGTATGGAAAGGGGAAACAACTGATACAAGAGTACAAGAATTTGCTAAGTTAGCATTTGCTTATGCTGAAAGTAATAGTATAAAGCCAGTTGCTTCAACTAAGGCAACAAGTACAACAGTAGAATTCAAAAATTTAGATTTAGGTTATTATTTAATGAGTTCTACAACTGCAGAAAAAGATACTAGATTATTAAGTTTAACAACTACTAATCCAAGTGCAACAACAAGAGAAAAGAATACTTTAACTCCAGATGTAGATAAAGAAGTAGAAGAAAAAGGTACATATGGAAAAACTAATGATGCTAGTATTGGTGATACAGTAAACTTTAAAGCAACTATTACAGTTGGTGCTGGTTATACTGATTATAAACTTCGTGATAAAATGAGCGTTGGTCTTACTTTCAATGCTAATTCAGTAGTAGTTAAAGTTAATAACACAGTAGTAGATTCATCTAACTATACAGTTAGAACAGATGTATCAGGTTATACATTTGTAATTGAATTTAAGAATGAATATATTGTTGCGTTACCAAAGAATACAGTAATTACTGTTACATATTCAGCTATCTTAAATGAAAATGCTGTAGTTGAAGGAGAAGGAAATCCAAACGTATTAGATTTAGCTTATGGTGATACTAATACTCCAGAAAAGCAAACTATTACTTATTCATATGCATTTGATGTAATTAAAATTGATGGAAAAGAAAAAACACAATTAACAGGTGCTGAATTTAGATTATATGATGCTAAAACTGGTGGTAATGAAATTAAAGTTGTATTAGTAGATGCAACATCTAATACTTATCGTGTAGCTAGAGCTAATGAAAATGGTGTAACTATTAAAGCTGGTAAAGCAACTATCTTAGGTTTAGATGCTGGTACATATTACTTAGAAGAAGTTGTTGCTCCAACTGGTTATAATAAATTAACTAGTAGAGTAGAAATAATTATTTCTAAAATAAATAGTGATAAAACATTTAGTAGATTTAGTACTAATGTTGAAAACTATACAGGTTCTAAGTTACCAGAAACAGGTGGAATTGGAACTACATTATTCTTAACATTAGGTTCAATCTTAGTAATAGGATTTGGTCTATTATTAGTAACTAAATTAAGAGTGTACAAAGAAAATATATAATATAAATAGTCAGTGATAAATAGATAGATGGGAAGAAATAAAATCTTCCTCTCTATCAATAATAAATATTAATTGGTAGAAAGGGTAAGTGGTATTAAGTTATGAAAGATCATAAGATCACAATGTTAATGATATTATTTTTTTTCATAGGACTTTTAGTATTTTTTTACCCAACGTTAAGTAATTATTATAATGAAAAGAGTCAATCTAGAACAATATATAATTATGAAAATATCTTAAAGAATACTAATCAAATTGATTTTGGAAAAGTTAAAAATGATGCGATAGAGTATAACAAAAAATTAAGTAAGTTAAAAGAACCATTACTTACATATGATACTTTAAAAAACTATAAAAAGTTATTAAACATTAATAATGATGGAATGATGGGATATTTAACAATAGATAAAATTAAAGTTGAACTTCCTATATATCATACTGTTAGTGAAACTGTGTTAAATTCTAGTGTAGGTCACTTAGAAGGAACTTCACTTCCAATAGGTGGAAAAGGTACACATAGTGTATTATCTGCTCATAGAGGCCTTCCATCCGCTAAACTTTTTACAGAATTAGATAAATTAGAAATTGGAGATACTTTTAAGATCACTATATTAGATGAAACTCATGTTTATAAAGTTGATAAAATATCAATAGTTAAACCAAATGATAGAAATGAACTTAAGATTAATAAAGATAATGATTATATTACATTACTTACTTGTACACCTTATGGAATCAATACACATAGGCTTCTAGTCAGGGGAGAGAGAATCAAAGGTGATATTAAAAAAGATTATATAACAACAGAAGGATTTAAAGTAAATAGATTAATAGTAATGCCTATTATAGCACTTCCAATAATAGCTTTATTACTAATTGTATTATTAATAAAACCTGTTAAAAGAGTTAATATTAATAAATATGAAAAATATCTTTATCCAAATGGAAAAGATTTTCATGGAGGTAAAATATGAAAAGAATAAAAATTTTATTATTATCTATACTTATGATATTTAATATTGATAAAGTTGATGCTTTAGGAAGCAATACTGTAGATTTTAATGAAAAGGGAAGTATTGAGATAACTTTATTTGAAAAGAACGATAATGCGAAAATAGAAGGGGCTGAACTTACTATTTATAAAATAGCGAATGCTCATGAAAAAAATCATAATTTAGTTCTTGAATATGTAAATGAGTTATCAAATTGTAATGTTTCCTTAGATGATTTAGAATCTGCCGATGTCGCTTCTAATATTGAAAAATGTATTCCAAATGATTATGCTGGAATATCTAAGCTAACTAATCAAGATGGATATGTTAAATATGATAATTTAGATTTAGGACTTTATCTAGTTAAACAAACTAATAAAGTGGATGGATTTTCTAAAATAGATTCATTCTTATCAATGATACCAAAAGTAATTGATAATAAATGGGAATATGATATTAAAGCTACTCCTAAGACTGATATTATAAGAGTAATGGATATTCATGTACGCAAAGTATGGAATACTTCTAATAATAATACTAATCATAGTATTAATTTACCTAAAAGTATTGCGGTTGAATTATTACTTAATGGAGAAATAGTTGATACTATTAAACTTGATAATGAAAATGAATGGAAACATACATGGATAGATTTACCTAAAAGTGATTCTTATACAGTACGTGAAATTAATGTTCCAAAAGGATGGACTGTAACATATCAAAAAGAAGACAATTCTTTTATAGTTACTAATACAAGCACTTTGGTTCAAACAGGACAAATGTTATGGATAGTATTATTAATTGGAATGATTGGCGTAATATTTATAATAGCTAGTTTAGTATACGATAAGGTATCACATGAACAAAACAGCTAAAAAGATATTATATGTAGGTATATCATTAATAATAATTGCTTTACTTTTACTTATATATTTTGAATGGGAAGAAATATATTCTAAAAAAGAAAGTAATGATATAATGAAAACTATATTAAATAATAAAGATAATAATAAAAATGAAGATGAAATAGTTATTGATGATTTAAAATATATTGGATATATAGTTATACCAACACTAGATTTAAATTTACCAATAAGTAAAGAGTTCTCATATTCTTCTTTAAGAAAATCACCAACTTTATATTATGGATCACTTATGAATAATAATATGGTAATATGTGGTCATTCTTATAAATCTCATTTTAGATATTTATATAAATTAAAACAAGGTGATGAAGTTATATTTGTTGATACTAAGAATAATAGATATACTTATAAAGTTGAATTAGTTGAAGAACTTGCCTCTACTGATATTAAAGAAATGATTGAAAGTGATTTTGACTTAACTCTCTATACTTGTACTCGTGATGGGCTTAGAAGAGTTACAGTTAGATGTAATAGAGTTTAAAAATTCTGTGTGGTGATACAAAGTAAACAATTAGCGTTTACTTTTTTTGTGCCTTTTGCTTAAACATATTAATATACACTACATACAATAATAGTAGTAAAGGAGTTGTTAATTATGAATAATTCTATGGGAATGTATCAAGGTTATAGTGTTGAAGGTAGTGCTGAATTAAAAGTTACTCCAGATACTATGAAACCTATGATGGAAACTTCTTGCAATACTATTCCTGGTATGGTATGTGAACCAATTTATGAATGTCCTAAAGAAAGATGTATTCATAGACAAATAGTACATGAAGTACCACATGTTTGCCCAGTTAATACAAGAATTATAAATCATCATATCTATAAACATACATATAGTCCATGTTATACATGTACTGAAGAAAATGAAATATGTAATGTTAATGATAATTGTTGTGGTGGATTAATGTAATTTAAGTAAAAGAGTTGTTTTATAAATAACTTTTTGAT
>FR880090.1:28538-56601 GCA_000434555.1 Clostridium sp. CAG:524
AAACAATGTATATACTATATATGGAAGGTGAATTATGGAAATAGTTATTAAAAAGTGGGGTAATTCTGATGGAATAAGAATACCAAGTAATATTTTAAAAGCATTAAATTTAAAAACAAATGATGTATTAAATATTGATACTGATGGTGAAAAAATAATTATAAGTGTTCCTAAAAAGAAAAAGATTTCTTTAGCAAATGAGTTTAAAAATTATAAAGGTAAGAATTTAGCAAAAGATTTTTCATGGGATGAAAGTGTAGGAAAAGAAATATGGTAAAAAAATATATTCCGAGACAAGGCGATATTGTTTATTTAGATTTTGCTCCTACTAAAGGGCATGAGCAAACTGGATATAGACCTGCTGTTGTAGTAAGTAATAATGTTTTTAATGATAATACTAAGATGGCTTTTGTATGCCCAATTACTTCTAATGACAAAGAATTTCCTACTCATTATTTATTAGAAGATACAAAGACAGTGTATGGATCTGTTTTATGTGAACATATAAGAAGCATTGATTATGAAATAAGAAATATAAAATTTGTTGAAAGATTAAGTGATAATGATTTTATTAGTGTAATAACATTATTAAATGCTTGTATAGCTGAATAATATTATGAACGATATTTTTGAAAGATTATCTAAATCTAAATTTAGAAGTAGATTTCATTTAAAAGATAAAGATAAAAAATATATTGAAGAAAAAGGTATTGATACCATAAAAAAACATGCATATGATTTTATTAATAATAGATTATCAGATGTAAGCAAAGTTATAGATGGAAAACAAACACCAATGAGAGGTCATCCTGTTTTTATAGCACAGCATGCGACTGCTTGTTGTTGTAGAGGGTGTTTAGAAAAATGGTACCATATCCCCAAAGGCAGATTACTTACTAAAAAAGAAATAGATTATATAGTTGATATTATTATGAAATGGATTAATAATGAAATGAATAGAAAGGATATATTATGATTAAGAAATATGAAAAAATGTTAAATATGGATGCAACTATAACAAAGAAATTATTTGATAGAGTAGATTATCCATGGGAAGTGCTTCCACTTATAAATGATTATATTTTAGAAATTATTCCTACTTTAGGAAGTGATTACATTAAATTAAAAGATAATGTTTATGTACATAAAACTGTTAAAATAGAAGAAGGAGCATATATAAATGGACCAACTATAATATGTGAAAATAGTGTTATAAGACATAATGCTTATATTAGAGGCTCAGTTATAATTGGTAAAAATTCTGTTATAGGCAATTCTACTGAGGTAAAAAATTCTATACTTTTTGATAAGGTAGAGTGTCCACACTTTAATTATGTTGGTGATTCTGTTTTAGGTGAACATGCTCATTTAGGAGCTGGAGTAATACTCTCAAATGTAAGAAGTGATAAGAAAGAAGTAAATGGTCTTCGTAAATGCGGTTCTATTTTAGGAAATAATACTGAAATTGGATGTAATAGTGTATTATGTCCTGGAACTATAGTAAGTGAAAATAGTAGTGTTTATCCACTTACAATGGTAAAAGGTGAAGTAGAAAGTAATATGATAGTTAAATCAACATATGAGATAGTTAAGAAGAAGTAGACATTGTTTACTTTTTTCTTTTGTAAAAATTTTATTTCACATTGACAATTGAGTACGTATTCAACTATAATGTTAATAGTTGAACAAATATTCAACTATTAAGGAGTTTATATGTCAAAGAATGAATTTACTTGTGATTGTAATATCATACATGAAGATAGTGTAAATCATGTTAAAAAAAATATACCAAACGAATATTATTTTAATGATCTTGCTGATTTATTTAAATTAATAGGTGATACAACTAGATGTAAAATATTATTTATACTTGATAAATATGAAATGTGTGTCTGTGATATAGCTAATGTTCTTAGTATGACTAAGTCTGCAGTTTCACATCAGTTAGCAGCACTTAGAAGAAGCGGTATTGTTAAATGTAGAAAGAATGGCAAAGAAGTATACTATACGTTAGATGACGATCATATTGTTAAATTATTTGAAATGGCAGATGCTCACTTAAGTCATGGAAGGAGAAAATTAAAATGAAAAATTATAAATTTAAAATAGAAGGATTAGATTGTGCTAACTGTGCTAGTACACTAGAAAGTGAAATTAGTAAGATAGAACATATAAATAATGTAAGTATAAGCTTTATGAGTCAAAGATTATCTTTTGATTGTGAAGAAAATAATTATGATGAAGTTGTCAAACTAATCAAGAAAGTCATTAAAAAAGAAGAACCAAATGTAACTATAGGGGAATTATAATATGACTAAGAAAGAAAAAAAGAATTTGATTAGAATCATTATTTCAGGACTATTATTTGCTTTAAGTTTTATATTTAAAACTAAATATGTAGTATTTGGTATACTTTTAGTATCTTATATTATTATTGGATATGATGTATTATTAAAGGCATTTAGAAATATTAAAAGAGGTAAAATATTTGATGAAAACTTTCTTATGAGTATAGCTACTATTGGAGCAATATGTATTAGTGATATGCGTGAAGCAGTAGCAGTTATGCTTTTCTATCAAATTGGTGAATTGTTTCAAAGTTATGCAGTTAATAAATCAAGAAAATCCATTATTGAACTTATGGATATTAGACCTGACTATGCCAATGTTATTAGGAACGGTAAGCATGAAAAAGTAGACCCAAATGAGGTTAATATTGAAGAAATAATACTTGTAAAACCAGGAGAAAAAATACCCCTTGATGGTGTTATTGTTGAAGGAAAGTCTTTACTTAATACAGTTGCCTTGACTGGAGAAAGTGTTCCAAGAAGTGTTAAAGAAAATGATGAAGTATTAAGTGGATGTATAAACAATGAAGGTATATTAAAAATAAAAGTAACAAAGAAATTTGGAGATTCCACTGCTAGTAAAATCCTCGATTTAGTAGAAAATGCTAGCAATAGAAAATCTAAATCAGAAGCATTTATAACAAAATTTGCCAAATATTATACACCTATAGTATGTGGGATAGCACTTGTAGTGGCAATATTTCCACCATTAATTCTTAAAGAGCCATTTAATACTTGGATATATAAAGCACTATCATTTTTAGTAGTATCATGTCCTTGTGCATTGGTTATATCAATACCACTTAGTTTTTTTGGAGGACTAGGGGCATCATCAAATATAGGAGTTCTTGTTAAAGGTAGCAACTATTTAGAGGCACTTTCAAACGTTGATATTGTAGTTTGCGATAAAACAGGTACACTCACTGAAGGAGTCTTTAAAGTTCAAGAAATAAATGCAGTAGGAATAAGTAATGAAGAATTATTAAAAATGACTGCCTACGCTGAAAGCTTTTCTAATCATCCAATATCTATATCATTAAAAGAAGCATATGGTAAAAAAATAGATTCAAGTAAAGTTACTAAAGCACGTGAAATAGTAGGAAAAGGTATATATGCTAAAGTATTAGGTAAAGATGTATATGTTGGTAATGATAAATTATTAAAAGAACTAGAAATAAAAATAGATAAAGTTAATAAAACAGGTACTGTCATATATACAGTTATTGATAATAAATATTGTGGCTATATATTAATATCAGATAAAATAAAAGAAGATTCATATAAAATGATTAAATCTTTAAAGAAAAATAACATAAGCAAAATAGTTATGCTTACTGGCGATAGAGAAAATATAAGTAAAAGCATAAGTAATGAACTTAAACTTGATGAGTATTACGCTGAATTACTTCCTCAAGATAAAGTATCTATAACAGAAAAAATAATGCATGAAAAAGATGGCAATTTATTATTTATAGGTGATGGCATTAATGACGCTCCTGTCCTTGCTCTTAGTGATATAGGAGTATCCATGGGATCACTTGGTAGTGATGCGGCAATAGAAGCATCAGATATAGTTATTATGACAGATGAGCCATCTAAAATAAGTGATGTCATTAAAATATCTAAAAAAACTATGAAAATAGTTCGTGAAAATATAGTATTTGCAATAAGTATTAAGATTGCTGTACTTATATTATCACTTTTAGGTATTGCAACAATGTGGAGTGCAGTATTTGCTGATGTAGGTGTATCAGTAATAGCCATATTAAATTCACTTAGAATATTAAATGTTAAAAAATATAAATAAATCAATTAAAAAGGAAATCATTTACATTTCCTTTTTTGAATGCATAGAATTACTAATAATGTTGTAATTGATATTATTGAACCAACTATCATAAGATTATTTTGATATTTAATTTCAATTACATGTTTACCACTTTCAATATCAAATCCAAGTAGTGCATCACCAATCATAAATGTATTTACTTTCTTACCATCCACATACACTTTAATCTCATCATCATAAGGTATACTAGTATAAATAGTATTATTACTTTTATTATTAACATTAGCCTTTATATAAGTATCTTTAAATATTTCTATTTTAACTTTATCTTGCATCAATACATTATTTGCTTCATTGAATTTATTTGAATTAATACTATAAACTTCAATATCATTTTCATTATAATAAGTACCAATTAATATTTTAAATTCATCATTATCACTTATAAAATTAATTAACATATTTTCATCTAATTGATTAGTTGAACTATAGTATTTGGAATTAACATATTTTAATATTTCATCATTTTTATAATAAATAGTATCATTAATTATATAAAATTCAGCATCACAATTGTTATAAAAATAATTGTTTATATAGTTATTTTTATAGGTATATTCCATTAATGATAGTCCATCAGTCACATCAATTATCTTTTTATTTTTATAATTTAATTTATCAAATATATTATCTATTCCTGTACTTAAATAAACGAAATTATTTTGGTTAAGTATTGGATTGTTATTTTCTAATTTATAATCTTTTATATCATTATTTACTGAATATAATAGATTAGTATTATATTTAAATTTATATGTATTAAATTTATCATTTTCATATATTAATTCATAATTATCTTTATCATAAATGTATCCTAAAAGATATTTTAAATCAAACATTATATTATAAACAGGAGTATTTAAGAAGAACTCATAACTATTAATTAAGTTGCCATTAATACCAAGATTATGATGAAGCATGGCCATTCTTTCATATTCCATTGAACTAAATGTAGTTATACCATTATAGTTATACCATGAAGTATCATTAAGAGTAATAGAAAAAGTTTTTTCAAGTCTATAAAAATTATTTTCTTCAACTTTATCTAATTTCTTAACAGTTTCCTTTATTAAATCATAGTATTCATACATATCATTTATATCATCAGTATGAATCCAATTAAAATTTATATTACATATTATTTCTACTGAAGCTATTAATATTAAAGCATATTTCAAATACTTAGATGTTTTCTTATCGTAATAATATATTAAATATAAGATAAAATATAATGTTATTAAGACTAAGTTTACAAGCAATACTTTACCATCTACATTTCCTAAATTACACATTTTTATTACTAATAGAAATATCACTGGTAATAAATATGACACTATAACAATAATTGGATTTAAACCCTTAATATTCTTAATACTATATGAACATATTATCATTAATATAAATGAATATAGAAATGAATATCTATATGGTAAATCATTAGGAACATGTAAAGCATGCATTATAAAGTCAAATTGTGGTATAAAGAATGCTAAGGAAATAATGATAAGTATAGAGATATAAGTTATTTTAGTTTTGATTTTAATATCTTTATTAAATATAAATAATAGTAATAATGAAATAGATATTATCCCACATGATATATTAGGAGCATTAGTAGGATCAGTTTTAAAAGCCATTGTTTCTATACAAGATAAATGATTTATCATAAATTCTATAAAACTAAAATCATAGTATTGACTAGTTGGCCATAAATCACTTGTCGCACTAATTGTACTTAAACTTTTAAATAAAGGTAAAGCAAAGAACGAAACTAATAAACCAACACTTATCGAAGATAAAGTATATATTAATACTTTTTGAAGAGTTTCTCTTAAATATTTCTTATTTTTTAATGATTTAAATTTAGTTTTATATATTAGATAGAATATGAAATATATTACTGAAAATATACAACATACAAATCCTATATAATAATTTGATATTATTGTTATTGTAAGAGATATTATATAGAGCAAATATTTCTTATCATTTATTATATTTTCTATTCCAAGAACTATTAATGGTAAAAAGGCCATTCCATCCATCCACATTATATTCCAATAATATGAAACAAAGTAATTACTAAAAGCATATAATAAACTTAAATAAATATAAATATTATTTTTATCTTTAAATTTATGTTCTAAATAATAATTAAATATAGAAGCACACACACTTACTCTAAGCATTATTATAAAAGAATAACCAGTTAATATAGTTTTTTCAGTAAAAAATATAAGTATAAAATTAAACGGACTAGCTAAATAATTAAAAAAATTTCTATATATAGGTAAACCCATCGACATATTATACGAATATAATAATGATTTAAAATGAGTAATTCTATACCACATCTCTTTAAGCATAGGTCCATATTGATGGAAATAGTCCACTTTTAAAGTAGTATGCATTCCATACGGAGTTATTTCGTTAATAGCAAAAACTATATTTATAATTATAAATGCTATTAAAAATGTTATAATTGATCTTTTATTTTCTTTAAATATCTTTTCCATATACATCAAAGTTATTATAACAAATTAAACTAAACTATTTCAATGTTTACTTTTTTTTGATATAATTTATTCATGGATATATTTAAAAGTTGGAAATTGTGGGTTATAGTTTATTTGATTTCAGCAGTTATATTTGCTCAATCATTCAAAAAATCAAATAGAAATATGAAAAATGCTAGTTTACTTACAATATTATTAGAATTATTTACAGCATTCTTTTCAATATTCTTTATACCATTTTTTGAATTTACATTACCAACTGATATAAGTATTTATTTGATATTATTAATAGTTATAATTATATATGCATTTACAGATAGATTAAATATTGAAGCAAGATATGGATTAGATCCTTCAGTATTTAGTATGCTAAAGCAATTATCAACTGTATTCTTAATAATATTAGGATTTATATTTCTTAAAGAAAAAATAGTATTTAAGAAAATATTAGGCTCTATTATCATTATAGTTGCAAATATATTACTTGCATTTGATAAAGGAAAAATTAGAATAAATAAATATTTCATAATGTCATTTATATCTAATTTCTTATTTGCAGTAGCTATGCTTATTAATGTAAATATATCTAGTAATTTCAATATAGCATTTTACACTATATTAACTGTATTCTTACCATCTATATTGATATTCATGACAGGCAAATTTAAAGTAAAAAACTTAGTAGATGAGTTTAATTTATATGATAGGAAATGCTTTTTATTATCAGCATTCACATGGTGTTTAATGTTAATTTCATCGGTTAAAGCGTATGAAGTAGGTAATGTTACTTTAATTGCACCACTTCTTACTTTAACTTCAATATTAAATACTATATATGAATTTGTTATATGTAAAAATAAAAATAAATTAATTCAAAAAATTATTGCTTCAATTCTTATACTAATTGGAGTTATAATAATAAAGATGTAAGGGAGAGATATATATGTATATTTTATCTTTATGTGATGTAGAAGAAGTTCAACAAATATTAGGAATTGTTAAAATGATAGTTGATTTTATTAAAATAATAGTACCAATAATATTAATGGTAAGTGCTATGATAACACTAATGTTAGATATAAAAGCAGGTAATGAAGATGCTCTTGCTAAATCAAAAAAATTATTAATTAATAAAGCTATAGCTGCAGCACTTATATTTTTTGTACCAACACTTGTTGATCTTGTTTTAAATTTAGCAGCAGGTGAAACTGAATATAAAAAATGTTTTAACGTAAGTTCAGCTGCTCCTACTAATGAAACATCTATCAATAATGCTAGTACTTATTTAACTTCTGCTGAAAGCAGTTTAGATAGAAAAGACTATAATAAAGCATATGATTCAATTAATAAACTTGAAGATGAAACACTAAAAAATGAATATCTTTCTAGACTAGAAAAATTAGATGAATTAATAAAAGAAAATGAAAAAACTTCAAAAACTACACGTACAACAAGAAGAATAACTACTAATAATGGGGGCTATGGAAATAATAGTGGAAATATAACAAGAACAACAAGAAGAAATACAACAACGAATAGAACCACAACTAAAGCTTCTAATAAGCAAGTTGCTGGTTCTTATTATTTGGGAGATTCCAGAACAGTTGGTATGTCAAGTACACTTGATAGTAATGAAAAATCAATTGCAAAAGTAGGTGGAAACTATACTGATTTCATTACACATTCAAGTTCATTAAAAAATGAATTATATAATAAAACAGATAGCTACAATATTGTTCTTAATTATGGAGTCAACGATTTATATAATTCAAGTAAATATTGTACAGGATATAAAGATTTAGCATCTTCACTTGGAAGTAATTATAAGATATATGTAGTGTCTGTAAATCCAGTTGATGATAGTAAAGGGTGGAACGCTACTAATAAAGATATAAATAGTTTTAATTCAAGTATTAAATCATGTATTTCAGGAGTAAGTAATATGAAATATTGTGATGTTAGTTCAAAAGCAACAACTTCAGCATGGAAAAATTATTTATCAGATGGATTACATTATACTAATGATGGATATAAATTTATTCATTCAAAGATTAAGGAATGTATGAAATAATGATAAATATAGTATTATTTGAACCAGAAATTCCAGGCAATACAGGAAATATTATGAGAACTTGTGTAGCAACAAATTCTCGCCTTCATTTAATTAAACCACTAGGATTTAGTTTAGATGAAAAATATATTAAAAGATCTGGAGTAAATTATATAGATAAATGCATTTATAAAGTGTATGAAAATATTGATGAATTTTTCAAAAAGAATAAAGGTGAATATTATTTCTTAACACGTTATGGCCATAAGCCACATACAAGTTTTGATTATAGCGATACATCAAAAAACTATTATTTCATTTTTGGTAAAGAAAGTACAGGAATACCACCACACATATTAAAGCCATATATAGATAGATGTATGAGAATGCCTATGAGTGATAATGTAAGAGCGCTTAATCTATCAAATACAGTAGCAATAATGACATATGAAGCATTAAGACAACAAGGATATCCAGGACTCTTATTTGATGAACCACATAAAAGTAAAAACTTTATTGAAGAGAGCTAACTCTCTTTTATTTTGATATTAAATATGTTAAAATTTTATTAGAATAAATAATAGAGGTAGAATATGAATAATAATGATAAAACAGGAAAAATAACTTTGATTATTGGAATAATTATAATAATATTGATAGTCTTAGGTGTAGTAGGAATAATCTATGCTAAAGTAAGCTATAATAAAAAAATAGAAGACGCAACAAGTAAATATAGATGCCCTATAAGTATATATGATATTGTAGATGGTACTAAAATAACGTCAGATATGGTAACTATTAAAACATATGATAATGTTGATATGGATACATATATCTGTACATCAAGTTTAATAGTTGGAAAATGTGTAAATAAAAACACAATTGTTAAGAAAAATGAAATGTTTAAATATACTGACTTAGTTGATTGTGAGGAATAATATGGAAAATAAAAAAACAATACTTACTTTAGTTATATGTTTAATATTAGTTGGAATAGGTACAATAATAAATAACTTAGTTTTTAAAACTGAAGATAAAATAGTTGATAAAGGTAAAAATTATAATGAACTTGTTAGTCGTGGATACACATTAGCTGATTTAAATAAACCATCAAAGCTTATAGATGGCTATAAAATATACACTAAAAAAGATAATGATTACTTAAATAATAATGAAAAAATAACAATATTAGTAGAAAATAATATTGCATATTTTAAATATCTTGAAAATAAATATCAAATTAATGTTGAGAACGTTATTGATTATTATATGTATGTTAATGATAATACAATGCATATATACCTACTTAATAATGATTATAAAATATATTATTTAAATTATAAAATTAATATCAATGATGAAATATTAAATACAATAGACTTAATGTGTAACTCATTCAAATTAATTAATACTGATAAAAATATAGTTAGCTTTAAAAAAATAGTTACAATACATAAACTATTAGATAATACAAATTATGAATATTTAGTTGGAGTTTCCAATGATAAAAAAGAGTATAAGATAAATAATGAAACTCTACAAGAAATAAAGAATTATTATGATAAAGTATACTATTATAATGATGAAGTATATGTAGATGATAAAAATGAACTTATGATATCTAATCAAGATACACTCTTTAAAGTAAAATATATATTAAGTAATTATTTTGTTTCAAAAGATAACTATTTATATAAAGTTGATAATAAAAATATAACTAAAGAATATAATGAAAAAATACAATATATGTTTTATTATAAATATGATAGTATATTTAAACTTGCTTTTATATTTGAAGATAATAGTATGAAACATATTGATTTAATAATAAAAGATTATGGTTATGAAATACAGGGTATAGATATTAAAACAAAAAAATAGTTTACAAAATTATGTAAATTTTTGTCATATTTATTGTTTGTCTTTTATAAATTAGTTATATTATTAATGTAGGGAGATGGTAAAAGTGATATATCCTTCAATTGACAGACTACTAAATATTATTGATTCTAAGTATAAACTTGTTCATATCGCAGCTGATAGAGCAAAGGTTATGAAAGAACATAAACATTTTCAAATGCCAGAAAGTGAATATGTTTCTAAAAAAGAAATAGGTAGAGCTTTAGAAGAGATTGATAAAGGATTAATTGTAATTAAAGAAAATTAATCTTTTTTATTAGATTTTATTTGAAAAATATTAATTTTATGTTATTCTTATAATGGAGGTAAGATATATGAATCATAAAGTTGAAAGTGTACAAGGGTTACACGATGACGCATTTGCATTATATAACAATGCAGTTAGAGGAACAGCAGATTATAGTGCAGACACATTAATAAACAACTTAAATGAAGGAATAAATACATTAAAAAGTTGTTGGAAAGGAAAAGATGCAGGAGTACAAATTCAAAATGTTATAACAGTATATAATGCTTTAGTAAATATAAGAAATGTATTAGGAAAATTAGCAGCAGATTCTTCTAAGATTGCAAGTAATTATAGAGAAATTCAAAATGCAAATGGAGCAGGACTAAGCGCACTTAGTACAATAACTTCAGAAGATAAAACAATATTACCAGATTATGTTGACACAGCTGATAAAGTAGATATTACACCAGAAGCAGAAAAAGGAAAAGCAAAAATTGATGCAGCTAATGATAATATTGCTAACTTTATTAGAGAAGTATCAAAATACTTTAATAACATAATGAATAACTGGACAGTAGGAACTGGAAGAGACGAAGCTAAAACTGCATTCGAAACATTCAATTCTCAATCAACACAATATAAAGAAACATTATCAAGCGTTTCAAGTAATATTACAACTGCATTACAAAATTATGTGTTTTAAGAAGCTTATGCTTCTTATTCGTTAAGGAGAAAAAGCAATTTTTCTTTTTAGCAAATAAGAGGTGTGTGATATGTCAGTACAAAGTTTACTAACAGAAATAAGAGAATTAAAAGATCTTATTAAAGTGTTACAAAATATTCAAAATATGGCTAGTTCACTATCAAGTGCATTATCAAGTGCTTCTACTAACCTAAAAGAAGTAATAGTGAATGGACAAGCATATGATAAAGGAAAACTATCTGAAATAGTTAGAGATCTAGGAACGTTATCAAGCTTATGTGGTTCAGCAATAGCAAAAGCAAATAAAAAAATAACTGAATTGCAAGAAGAAATAAGACAAATAAAAGAAGCAGAGAGAGAAAGAAATCAAACAAAGTTAAAATCAGCAAATGATTCAAATGTTAATGTTGACTTAATATATTAAGGAGGAAAAAAGAATGAAAGAAAAATTTTTACCACTAGGAAGTGTAGTACTTTTAAAAAATGCTACTAAAAGATTAATGATAACAGGGTTTTATGTAAAAGCTGATGAAAATGGTGAAAAAACATATGACTATGTAGGATGTTTATATCCAGAAGGAGTAATATCTTCAAAAGAAAATTGTGTTTTTAATCATGAACAAATAGATAAAATATTCTTTATAGGATATAGTGATGATGAGGAAAAGAGATTTAAAGAAAAATTAAATAAAGCTGTTAACAATAAAGAGTAGAGGTGTAATATGGCTTTAAATAATGTAACCACAGCTATCTCTGATGGAGGAAGTGGCGGTGGAAACTTTGATTTAAATATAGACGCTGAAAAGTTTTATTATGGATATAAAATCATTGAAAATAATTTTCAAGCATTTGATAATTTATCAAATGCTGTTTTATCTATTACTGCTAAAGTTAATTCACTTGGAGTAAATTTTAGCAATATCTCTAGTAAAATTAAGAATGATAATTCTGAACTTAATGATATGTATAATAGGATGATATCATTTAAAAAAACACTTGAAAGAATTGACCCATCAAATGCATTATTATTTTCTAATTTAGATGTTATAATGTATGCTACATTTGGTGGAGACATCACTGAAACTGATTTAGCCCTATATGGAGAAAATTGTAAGCAAATATATGAAAATGCCATAAATAAAGACCCAAAAGATTTAACAAATCTTGAAAAATTTATACTTAACTCATATGTTCCACTACCTGAGTCATTTAACAATGGATTAAAATTACAAGAATATATTAAACTTGAAAAGCAATATGCACAAGTTAGTAAAGCTTATCAAGAAATACAAAGTAAAATATACAACATAACAAGAAATTATAGGGGACCTATGCCTGATGAACAAGTTGCTAAAGTAAAAACACTTGTAGCAAAAAGAGATGAATACTTAAATAATATGAGTTCAATTAGAAATAGAAAAGACGAACTGAGAACTGAATTGATAGATGCAGGACTTATTGAGAAAAATTCAAAAGAATCATTTACTGAAGCTGGTAAGCAACTTTGGAGTAGTTTTACGGATATATTTAAAACAGGTGGAGATTTAGGTGGGATTCTTGTCGAAACTGATGAATTTTTAAATGAATTAATTTCCACTGGCGCAGTTTTATCTGGAAATGTATTAGCAGCTGGATTCAATATTATAGAAGATGCTTCTTCAGGATTAGAGATAGTACTTGCTACTATAAGTACGCCATTTACGTTAGGATATGATGGAATTAAATCTTTATATAGTTCGCTTGCTGGTACAGAATTTTCTTCATATACAAAAGCCTTTTGGAATCAAGTAGGACTTGATATTGATTATGATGTTACTGGTAGTATGACTGAATCATGGTATAATGATTTTCTACTTGGTAAAATAATTAATGATAATTCGGCAATAAAATATGATAGTGCAGCCGCAAAAAGCGTTACTAATACTGTCAAAACGCCATTAAAAATTACAGCAGCAGCATTACTGGGATATTTAACAGGTGGTAGTACAATAGCCTTAGTCTCAAGTGGATTTTTACAAGGCTCAGGTGAAACAGCAAAAGAATCATTAAACTCTGGAAGCATGAATGTTTCTAAAGTTGTTAACTCTTATTTAGGTGGAGCAGAGGGTGCTGCAAACTGGTTCTTTTATGGTAGGACTGCAGATAATATAATTAATGCATTGAAAAATAAAATAATTCCATCGCCTTATCTTGATAATCCAAATAAAAGAAATATTATAGAAGCAAAAGACGATGTACTTAACAAACTTATCAACACAAATCCAGAAACAATTAAAAATGTTTTATCTTCAACCCTTTCAAAACCTAATATTTATATATCAACATTAGGACATTTATGTGGAGAAATAAAAACAGAATTAGATAATGGCGAAATAGAATATGATAAATTGGGTATAGAAATAGTTAAAAGAATAAGCATATCGGTATTTGGAGAATATTTTAGATATTTAAAAGCACCAGATGTTAACATAGAAGAGACTGATGAAATAGAAACAGACGTAAAATATCCATATACTATTGAAGAAATAGAAGTACCTGATGTTATAGATATAACAGATTAGAAATAGTCTGTTATTTTTATAGACAAATATATAAAAATATTATAAAATTGTTATAGTAGGATTATAGGTGATAATGATGTTTAATAATAAAGTATTAATCAATTTAATAGTGTGCTCCATGGGTAAAAATTATGATCTTTATATACCTATTAATGAAAAAGTAGGTAATATTACTAAACTGCTTAATAATACATTATTTTATGATTCTATTAATGAAAGTAAAAATAATACATTTATAAATGCTTTAACCGGAGAAGTATATGACAACAACACCTTAGTTAGAGATACTGATATAAAAAATGAAAGTAAAATAATATTATTTTAGGAGTTAATTATGATAATATATTTATTTAATGATGATAGATTAATAACATTTAATTTGCCTGTCAAAAAGATAGGTGATTTTTGGATTACAGATAACAATGGAGAAAATATTGTAAATATAAGTTCAACTGATAATGAATGGTTATTAAGTGGAAGTGAAAATACCACTATTACTTATAATGGTGAAGAAGTTTCAAATACTATTTTAAATACTAAAGAATATTATGAAATAATTAAAGATGACAAAAAATATATATTATTCGCAACTGGAATGGTAGATTTTTCATTAAATAAATATGACGTCAGTAATGGTGAATTTACTTTTAAAAACGATATAATAGTTTCATCAAAATATTTAGATAATATCAATTTTGAACTTAAATATAATGATAATAAATGGAAACTTAAAAAAGATGATAGTTCTACTATCTATCTTAATGATGATAAAGTTATAGATAATGAAATATCTATTAATTATGGTGATAAAATATCTATTTATGGACTTAATATCTATTGTATATTTAACTCTTTAATCATAAATGATATATTTTCTAATTTAAGAACTAGTGATAAATTAAAATTAACTATTATAAATTCAAATAATGAAATTACTAACGAAGAAATAATTAATAAAAATATGTATAATGAAAGCGATTATTTTTTAAAATCACCTAGAATAAGTAGAGACATAGAAGAATATAATATGAAAATAGATTCACCACCTAAAAAACAAAGTGATGAAGAAATACCTTTAATATATACTCTTGGTCCAATGCTTACTATGGGTGCTAGTTCACTTGTCACAATTACTAATGCATTAATGCAAATATCTTCAGGTGAAAGAACTTTTAAACAAACATGGCCTACATTAATAATATCTATATGCATGCTTGCATCTATGTTACTTTGGCCATTTCTAACTAAAAAATATGAAAAGAAAAGAAAAATAAAAAGAGAAGAAGAAAGACAAGATAAATATAAAGCATATTTAGAATCTAAACGCAATGAATTATTTAAAGTATATGATACTCAAAAAAGAATACTTGAAGAAAATCTAGTTTCAAATGATGTTTGCTACGACATGATTTTAAATAAGAGAAGAACATTATGGTCTAGAAAAATGGAACAAAATGATTTTTTAACATGTAGAATAGGTATAGGAAAAGTAGATTTAAAAAGTAAAATATCATATCAAAGTGAAGATTTTACTATGGATGATGATAATCTAAAGAAAATGTTAGAATCACTCATAAATAATTTTAAATACATAGATGAAGTACCAATTGGATATTCATTTTATGATAAAAATAAAACAGCTATTAATGGATTATATCCTAAATATATAGATTTTACTAATAATATATTATTACAACTTATGTCATTTTATAGTTATGATGAATTAAAATTCGTTGTTATAACTAATAAAAAGAATCAAAAAAGATGGTCATATTTAAAAGAGTCATTATATTGTTTTTCCAATGATAAATCTATTAGATTTTTCGCAACTGATAGTGAAGAAGTTATAGATGTTTCTACATATCTAGATCAAATATTTAATAATAGACGAGACTTAGTAAAAAATGTAAATGAGAAAGCTACTTTTGATACATATTATTTCTTAATAATTGATGATATAGATTTAGCTAGAAAAGTTGGTATTGTTGATGATATATTGAATGAGAAAATTAATTTAGGATTTAGTTTAGTAGTTTTAGAAGAAAAATTATCAAAATTACCAAGTGAAATAGATAGTTACATAACATTTGGTGATAAAACTTCTATTATATTATCTAATGATAGTAGTGAACAAATAAGATTTAATGATGAAATTAGTAATAAATTCGATATGGAAAAGTGTACGTATACTTTAACTAATTTACCTATATATTTTAATAATTCATTTAAGAATTTACCTGATAGTATATCATTTTTAGAACTTAGAGGAGTAGGACAAGTTGAACAATTGAACGCTCTTAATAAATGGAAAGAAAATGATCCTACTAAGTCTTTAAAAGCTGAAATAGGAGTTAATGAAAATGGAGACTTATTTATATTAGATTTACATGAAAAGTTTCATGGTCCTCATGGTCTTATTGCTGGTTCTACTGGTAGTGGTAAGAGTGAATTTATTATTACATATGTCTTATCTTTAGCAGTTAACTATAGTCCAGAAGAAGTAGCATTTGTACTTATAGATTATAAAGGAGGAGGTCTTGCAGGAGCATTTGTTAACAATGAAACAGGACTCAGACTTCCACATGTAGTTGGCACTATAACTAACTTAGATAAAACTGAAATAAATAGAGCACTTTCAAGTATAAAAAGTGAACTTAGAAGAAGGCAAGAAAAGTTTAATGAAGTACGTGAAGTTACAAATGAAAGTACAATAGATATTTATAAATATCAAAAACTTTATAGAGATGGAGTTATTGATGAACCAATACCACATTTAATTATTGTATGTGATGAGTTTGCTGAACTTAAAGATCAACAACCAGATTTTATGGAAGATTTAGTAAGTACTGCTCGTATAGGTAGAAGTTTAGGAGTGCATTTAATACTTGCAACACAAAAACCAAGTGGAGTAGTTGATGCTCAAATATGGAGTAACTCAAGATTTAAAGTATGTTTAAAAGTTCAAGATAAGCAAGACAGCATGGAAATGATTAAAAGAGCAGATGCAGCACTTCTTAAAAATGTTGGTAGATTTTATTTACAGGTAGGTTACAATGAATATTTTGCACTAGGACAATCAGCATATGCAGGAGCACCCTATTTTCCTAATAAAGAATATAAAAAACCACTTGATAAAAATTTGTATTTTATAAATAATGTTGGTAGTGTTGTTAAAAGTATTAATAACTCAATTGCTAAAAGAATAATTAAAGCAGAAGGAGAAGAATTAAGCGCAGTACTAAATTATATTATAAATATAAGTAAAACAATGAATTTAAAAATAAATAATTTATGGATGGATAGAATACCTAATAATATATATATAAATAATCTATATAAAAAATACAATTATTCTAAAGTAAATTACAATATTAATCCTATCATTGGTGAATATGATGACCCATTAAACCAAGTACAAGGATTACTTACACTAAATCTTACTACTAATGGAAATACTATGATATATGGTATAGCTGATTCTGGAAAGGATGAATTATTACAAACACTTGTATTTTCATGTTTAAGTATGTATGATACTAATGAACTTAATATGTATATAGTTGACTTTGGAGCTGAAACATTAATTAATTTTGAAAATGCTCCTCAAGTTGGAAATGTTATATTAAATGGTGAAGATGAAAAATTAGAGAATCTAATTAAGATGTTAGGAAGTGAATTACTAAAAAGAAAGAAACTATTTACATCATACAATGGTAACTATTTAGATTATCTTAAATTAAGTGGAAGAGGTCTTTGCAATATAATAGTAGTTATTAATTCAATAGAAGTCATGAGTGAAGTATATCCTGATTTAATAGATAGATTAACTCCAATAATAAGAGAAGGATCTAAATATGGAATAACTTTTGTAATGACATCAGTTAGTCAAAGCTCTGCTAAATTTAAAATAGTTCAAAGCTGTAAACAATTTATATGCTTACAAATGGCAAATGAAACAGATTATAGAGATATACTTGGTAAAACAGATGGTCTAGTTCCATCTAATAACCTAGGAAGAGGTCTTATTAAATTAGGAAAGGTATGTGAATTCCAAACAGCATTTATAGATGAAATAGATAGCATTTATAATAGAATAAATGAACTAATTAATAATTTAAAAAATAATGGTATAAGTGATGCAAGACATATTCCTACTATGCCAGACATTATCAAATTAGATTCATTTAATGAAAAATATAAAGGTATTTCAAGCATACCAGTTGGTATTTATAAAGATAACCTAACTTCATGTTTATATGATTTTGGTAAAAATGTTACTAATATAATATCTTCAGATGAAATAGAAAATATAAGAAGATTTATTATGAACTTTTTAAGATTATTAGAAATAAATAATACATTTAATAAAATGATAGTTGATTCAAATAATTATTTTGAAAACTTTAATTATAGTTTACCATTTGAATCTAATGATATGAATAGTGTTATTGATAAAATATCTTTACTAGATAATAAAATACAAGAAATACTTAAAGAAAACAATATGAATGTAAGAAGTCTTAAAAAAGTACCTAATACTATGATTATGGTTATTGATTTTGAAAAGTTTATGTCTAAACTTGATGATGAACATAAAGATAAATTTAAGGAAATTTTAAATAATAATAAAGATACATTAAAAATTAATTTTGTATTTGTAGACATACCATTTGGATTTAAAAAATATGAATATGAAGAATGGTACAAGAATACAATGAACAATAATAATGGAATATGGATAGGTAGTGGAGTAACTAATCAGTTTGCCTTAAAACTTACTATACAACCATCAAGTATAAATAATATTGATAATGAGTATGCTGTCGTTATTAAAAAAGGTATGCCAAGTATTATCAAGGTTATTAATGAAATAAAAGATGAAGAATAAGAAAGGAAGAAGTTATGGCACTTAGTAATGTAACTACTGCAGTTTCTGATGGCGGAACAAGTGGTGGAAAATTAGATATGGATATTAATGCTGAAAGTTTTTATACAGCATATAAAACTATAGAAAATGTATATGAACCATTTGATAGTTTATCAAGTGCTGTTTCTTCCATATCTGCAGCTGTTTCAGCTTTAGGAGTAAATTTTTCATCAATTTCAACAAAAATAAAAACAGATTCAAAAGAATTGAGTGATATGTGTGTTCGCATGAAAGCATTTAAAACAACACTTGAAAAAGTAGATTCATCAAACGCTTTATTATTTGCAGAGATGGATTTAACGATGTTTGAAAATTTTGGAGAAGACATGTCAGAAACAGATCAAGCATTATATATTGAAAAATGTACTATGATATACAACCTTGCTGTAAAAAAAGATCCTGAAGATTTGACAGAGCTTGAAAAGAATATTATTGAAAATTTAGACCCATATATGAAACTAAATAAATATATTGATGCTGAAAATAAATATAATGAAGTGAATGCAAAGTATGAAGACTTAAATTCACAAATATATAATCTTTCAAGAACAAATGGTGCACTAGCAGATGAAGACGCAAAGAAACTTGCATCACTTGTTAAAGAAAGAGATGCACTTAAATCAGGGTGGCTTGAATTAAAAACAAATAAAGAATCACTTAGAAGTGAATTAATTGACATGGGTGTTTTAGAAATGACAGCAGGTGAATCTTTAGAAGCAGCAGGTAAACAACTTTGGGGTAATTTCACTGATATGTTTAAAACGGGAGGAGATTTAGGTGCCTTTTTAGTTGAAGCAGACGAGTTTATGAGTGAACTTGAAGCCACAGGAGCAGTAGTAGCTACCAATGTTATAGCTGGTGTTGGTAAAGTTTCTGAATATATTATTGATGGTGTTATAATGGTAGGAACAGGTGTTGCATCTGCGGGTACAGGATTGTATGATGGAATTAATGCAGCTTATTCTGGAATAACAGGAAGCAAATACACTTCAGCAACTAAGTCTATGTGGAATAAAACGATGGATCTTATATCAAATGATACTACAGGAGATATTTATAATTCATTTTATCAAACTGGATTAGGTGAAATGATTAATAATACATCAGCTTTGAAATATGATAGTGCTGGTGCTACTGCAGTTAAAGATGTTAGTATTAAAGCAACTGAGGTTATTGCCGCAACAGCAGTAACAGTAGCAACCGGTGGTGCAGCAGCTCCATTTGTAGCAGCAGGAATTGGATTCTTGGAAGGAACAGGAAAAACAGCAGAAGAAAGATTTAGTGCTGGTAATAGAGAAGTAAAAGATATAGGACTAGCCTTTTTAGGTGGAGTAGGAAAAGCATCAGAATGGTATGGATATGGACAAGTAGGAAGTAACATTTATAATGGTGCTAAAAATTTCTTGACAAAAAATGTTAGCCAAAAAATAACTGAAGAAACGCTTAAAGAAAGTTTTAAGACAGCAGGCAAAAGCAACTTAAAAGTACTTGGTGAAGCGGTAAAGAAAACATTTACAACAGCTGATGTATATTTGGACAGTGCTGCAGCTGTAGCTAATGCAGTAACAACTAAAATTACCACTGGAGAGTGGAACGTAGGTGAAGGATTATTTGATTTGGGATTTGCAGTAGCTGGAAATATGGTAGGAGACATTTTAAGCGGGTTTGCTGATAGAAGAAGTGCTCGTAAGACACTAACAAATATTTTTGAAAATGTAAATACAAATGCTGATTCAAAAGCTATAACAGAAACTATTAATGAAATTTCAGATGGAATAAACACAACTGGTAAAATTGATATACAAGCATCAAAAGGTAATTTAGGAACAATATCTATTGGAAATGAAAATTATGATATAGAAGAATTAGTAAAATTAGATAATGCCAAAGTAAAAGAAATTATACCAAAGCCTTTAACATATCAAAGCAAAATCGAAGCATTAACAATATTAGGTGCACTTCCTAGTGATAAAATGAATAGCGTTTTAAAAGATATGGATTATTCTACTATGAAGCGATTATTTGATAATCCATATCTTACTTCATCGGTAATTGAAAAACTTGATATTACAGACGCAGCTCTTGTAAAAAGTGTAGTTGGTCATAATAATATTTATAAAGATATTTTTTCTGATGAGCAAATATATAAAATGTTTACGTCATTGGATCCAGAGATATCTGATGTTGGCCGAATATTTTTAGCACTTACAGATGAACCTAGGTTTGTAAGTTTATTTAATGATTATAATTTTTCACGATATGGAGCAAAATTATTTTCCGACGAAGTTATTTGTGAATCTTTATTAAGTTACATGGGACCTGACTATATAAAAAATACATTTGGAACTGATGGGCTATATAATTTATTAGATAATATATCAACTAACAACTCTAGAACTTTTTTAATGAATTATTTAACTGACACTGACTTAACCAATTACTTTAATCATTTAAAAGATATCGGTGATATAAAAACTATTATTGATATATCAGGTAATGATCAAATGCTTAAAGATTTTAAATATAAATATTTACAAGCAGTGTTCAATATGGATGATTGCGATGGAATAGTAAAACAAATTGATTTTCAAAAATTCTTAAGCGACCCAAAAACAAGTGAATTATTTAAAAATTTATCACTTTGTGATACTGATAAGTTAAATGAATTACTTATACCTGATGGAGCAAAAGTATTCGAACGCACTGATGGAAGCAAGTATTTTATTAAACATGATTCTAACTTTGATAAAGTTGTTAATGGAAGAACATTATACGCATATTGGTTTTCTGATAGTTTAGTTGAAGATAAACTAGTTTATAGTCAGTTTATGCCACTATTTATGAAACAGGACTTAGATCCAGCACTTCTTCAATTTTTAAACGAAGAGTATTTTAACTCTAATAGAATTGCATCTTTGGTAAACTTTAATAGCAATGGTAGTTTTTTAGGATTTATAACTCAAGATGCAGATGGTAAACTTAAATATATATATACTAACGAGGTTATGTTAAATTTGAATAAAAATAGAGATAATTTTTTAAGTTTTTTTGGAAATGGTAAATTTGAATATGGCAATTATGGTGTTAATCAGGCAGCTTTAAAAAGAATTGATGGAAGCCAAAAATTATCAGACATTGCAAAAAGGATGGGACAAAGATATAAGGCTGATCCAAATATGTTAAAATATTTCTTAGGAAAAGCAAATACAGTGGATGGAATATGCTCATATGCAGATTTATGTGATAAAATATTTATACATTATTTAGGAAGAGAAGCAGATTTTTTACATGATTTTGGATATTCTATGTATAATACTAATTGGTTAGGCAAGAAAAAATTAAATACTGAAGAACTTCTAGCAGACTTATATATATTTAATAATTCATCAATTAATGGAGGAAATTTATTTGACTATGACCCAAATACTAAAAGTTTTTCAGTATTAGCTAGCGCAAAAACAGGTATTTCAAAATCGTTTGGAGCTGGCGATATTAATTCAGATGTATTAGAAAACAACTTTTTTAGATATCATGGAATTCCATTAGAAATTAGTTCTTCAACACTTAGGTATCAAAAACTAAGCAACGATATAATAGAAAAAGTAAATGCTGAGATATCTCGTGGAAATATTCCTTCTATAATTACTTATTATAATTCCATAAATTATCCATTAACTTTTGAAGAAATTGATATTAATAGTATAGTAAATAATAATGGAAAATTTAGCAATTGGATACCAAATGGTAACTATCAATCTACTAAAAGTTGGTCAAGTTTCGATGCTTATGGTAAAATAATAGATAGTTCAAGCCACATTACACCAGTAATTGGCATAGATAAAGATTACATGTATATTGCGAGTTGGGGAAGACCATATAGAATAAAAATTAGTGATATTAATAATACAAATAGTTTTATAACTATTCAAACAATAAAAGATTTAACAAAATAGGAGGATTAAAATGAGAACAATTGAAAGAAAAGATTTAGAAGGTAGATGGCCTAATAATTGTGATCCAAAAGTATTTGAAATGAACGATGAAGTTGCTAGTTATTATACTGGTCAATATGCTTTATATGAACATTTCTTATATCTATATTTATTAAAAAAGACAAGTTTGGGTAAATTTGATGAAGAAATATCAAGAAGTGAACTTGGTATAGATATGATAAATAGAAATGATAAAGATTTCTATCAAATAGGAAGTCCTCTTAAATATATCTATATTAGAAATAATATATATATTGAAAGACTTAATGAGCTTGATTTAAAACATCTTGAAAATAAAATGTTAAATGGAGATTTTGAATTAGATAGTGAAACCGAATCATTAATAGAAAGAACATATAAAATAGTTACATCTGAAAGAAGCGAAAATGAACCACCTCATACAGTTAATTATGGCCCTGTAGCAGAAAGATTTTTTGCTTCAAGTGATAATCTTATTATTGGAATAAGATATGACGATGAAATTAGAAATTATCAAGATACAAAAGAATATGAAAGACAAAATAACATATTTGATTTTATTAGTGAAGTATCTATTAAACTTGAAGATAATATCTCTAAAGAATTAAATAGAGGAGTAAGATCAATCGTTTATAATGATACATCAGTTATTAAAAGACAAAATAATGAAAAAGAACTATAAGTGCTAGTTAATGACTAGCATTTTTTCTTAATTTGTGGTATATTCTTTATAGCATTTAAACTTTTATTTGAAGGGACGTGATATTATGAGTAAGATTAATATAATGAGTTTAGGTGGACTTAATGAAAATGGTAAGAATTTATATTTAGTAAGTGTTAATAATAAAATACTTATATTTGATTGTGGTATGAAATATGCTCCTGAAAAAATGTATGGAATAGATTATGTTATACCTGATTTTACTTATTTAGTAGAACATAAAAAAGATATAGTAGGTGTATTTATAAGCCATCCACATAGAGAAAATATGGGAGCACTTACTGATTTAGTAAAAGCAATACCTGATATAAATGTATATGCATCAGCATATACAAGTGAGATAATTAAATATGAATGCACGGAAGATAAAGTTGAAATAAAGAATCTTCATATTATTAAAGCACATAGAAAGATAGATTTTAATAGTGATTTTAGTGTATTTCCATTTAGTGTAACACATAGTAGTCCTGAAACATTAGGCTATTCAGTTAATACTAAAGATGGAGCAATAATATATATGGCTGATTTCGTTATAGATCCAACAATGAGTGGAAATTACGATATGGATTTAGGTAAACTAGCATATATTGGTAAACAAGGAGTACTATGCTTAATGGCTGAAAGTGTATTTGCCGAAAAGAAAGGCCATACTTCTCCTAATCATAAGCTAGAAAGTTTCTTTAAAAAAGTGGTTGATAAAGTAGAAGGTAGAATTATATTCACTGTTTTACCACTTCATATATATACTATACAAGAAATATTTAATTCACTAAAAGGTAAAAATAGAAAAGTTGTTATTATGGGAAAAGAACTGCATAGTATAGTTTCTATATGTGTTAAAAATAAATATTTAGATATTGAAGAAGATATGATTGGTAATTTAACTAATCTTAAAGATGATAATTCAGTAATATTAATAAGTAACGATAGAGAGACTCCATATTCTAATATAAATAGAATAATAAATGGCCATGATAAATTTATTAGTTTGCTTAAAACTGATACAATTTGTTTTGCTGAACCAAGTTATGATGCATATGAAAAATTACTTGTTAAAATAATGAATGAACTAGCAATAAAAGGAGTTAATATTATACCAATACCTAAAGGAAAGAGCGTACGTCATCATGCTTCTAGTGAAGACTTAATGATGCTTATAAAACTATTTAATCCCAAATACTATATGCCAATAAAAGGAGAATATAGATATCAAGTAGAAAATGGTAATTTAGCATATAAAGTAGGTATACCAAAAGAAAATATATTACTTAAAGAAAATGGTGATATAGTTACTTTTGAAGATGGAAAACTTGTTGATAATTTCGATAAAATATTTGTAGATGATATATTAATAGATGGTAATTTTGCTGAAGATGTAGGTGAACTTGTACTTAAAGATAGAGAACTTTTAAGTAATAATGGACTTGTTGTTATATCAAGTACGCTTAGTAAAAAAGATAAAAGTATTGTTATTGAACCAGAAGTTATGACAAGAGGATTTATATATGCAAAAGACAATATGAATATAATTAGTGAAATTAAAAGAATAGCTTTAGAGGTTATTAAAGATAATACTTTTTCAAATAAATATGCTGATTATGTTAAGATAAGAAATGATTTAAGAGAAAAAGTCGGTGATTATTTATATAAAGAGACTCAATGTAAACCAGTTATATTAACTGTTATACAAGAGTTGTAGGAGGAATTATGATTTATTTAGATTACAGTGCGACTACACCTGTTGATGAAAGAGTACTTGATTCTTATTGTAAAGTTACAAGAGAGTTTATAGGAAATGCTAATTCTATTCATACTCTTGGTGTTAAGTCAAAAGAATTATTATTACAAGCTACTAATCAAATAGCTGAAATACTTAATTGTCATCCTAAAGAATTAATATTTACAAGTGGAGCTAGTGAAAGTAATACAACAGCCATAAAAGGTGTAGCATTCAAATATGTAAAAAGAGGAAGACATATAATAACTTCTAAACTCGAACATAAAAGTGTTTTAGAAGTTATGGGATATTTAAGTAATATCGGTTACGAAATAGATTTTGTTAATATATTACCTAATGGACAAATTGATTTAAAACATTTAGGAGAACTAATAAGAGATGATACTATACTTGTAAGTATATGTGCAGTTAATAGTGAAACAGGATTTAGACAACCACTTAAAACTATAAGACAAGTTATAAATAAAAAGAATCCTAATGTTATATTCCATAGTGATTTAACACAAGCACTTGGTAAAACTAAGTTTTATTTAAGTGATCTTGACTTAGCTAGTTTTTCTAGTCATAAAATTTATTCACCAAAAGGAATTGGAATTCTTTATAAAAAAAGAGATTTACAAATAGATACATTAATATATGGTACTACTGAAAATTGCCCATTTAGGGGTGGAACTCCAGCATTACCACTTATTGTTTCATTTGCTAAAGGCATGAGACTTATTAATGATAAATTAGATTCAAATATAAAGAAATGTGAAAAATTAAAAAGTGAATTATTAAAAGGATTATCTAAATATCCTATACAAATAAATTCTAATGATTTATGTGTTCCTCAAATAGTTAACTTTAGTTTACTTAAAATAAAATCTGAAACATTTGTACATGCTCTTGAAAGATATGATGTATATGTAAGTACTACAACAGCATGCTCTAGTTTAGAAGAAAGCACAGTACTTAAAGCAATTGCTAATGGGGATAAGAGTGTATCAACTACATCTATTAGAGTTAGTTTGAGCCATTTAACTACTATGACAGAAATACATGAATTTTTAGAAATATTTGATAAAGTATGGAATGAGTTGTTGCTAAAATGAAAAAAGTAATATTAATTAAATATGGTGAACTTACTACAAAAAAAGATAATAGAAAATTCTTTATTAAAACACTAAGAAATAATATTCTTGATAAATTAAGTGATTATAATATTACTG
This sequence comes from Clostridium sp. CAG:524, assembly GCA_000434555.1. Lineage (GTDB taxonomy): Bacteria > Bacillota_I > Bacilli_A > RF39 > UBA660 > CAG-1000. Next base: position 55,283 of record FR880090.1, read on the forward strand.
TTACTGATGACTATTATCGTATGTTTATAGAAGTAAATGAAGATGATATTGATTCTATTACTTCCAAACTTAAATGTATATTTGGTATACATGAAATAGCAGTTTGTTATAAAGATGAAAATGTTACTGAAGAAGAAATCAAAAAAGTATCTTTAATGGTTATGAAGGAAGAAGACTTTTGTACATTTAAAGTTGAAACTAAAAGAAGCGACAAGAGTTTTCCTGTTAAATCAATGGATATGAATAATATTATAGGTTCACTTATTCTTAAGAATATTGAATGTAAAGTGGATGTTCATAATCCTGAAATTATTCTTAATATTGAAATAAGACGTGAAGGATTTTATATATATACAAAAGGTATTAAATGTTTAGGTGGATATCCTGTAGGTACTTTGGGTCGTGGACTTTTAATGCTTAGTGGTGGAATAGATTCTCCAGTCGCTGGATATATGACTATTAAAAGAGGAGTAGAGTTATACTATTTATATTTTGAAAGTAGACCTCACACTAGTATAGAAGCAAGAAATAAAGTAAGAGATCTTGCAAGAAAACTAGAAAAATATAATACTAATGGTAAACTTATGGTAGTAAACTTTACTAAAATACAAGAGACTATATATAAAAATTTAGATACAACATACTTAATTACAATAATGAGAAGAATGATGTATAGAATAGCAGAAAGAGTTGCTAAAAAGAATAAATGTTTAGCAATAGTAAATGGAGAGAGTGTAGGACAAGTAGCAAGTCAAACATTAGCAAGTATGATTGCTGTTAATGATGTTACAAATTATCCAATATTAAGACCACTTTGTTCATTTGATAAACTTGATATAATAGAAATATCAAAGAAAATTGATACATATGATATATCAATACTTCCATATGAAGACTGTTGTACAGTTTTTGTACCAAGACATCCTGTTATTAATCCTAATTTAAAACATATTTATAGTGAAGAAGCAAAGATTGATTTTGATACTTTAATAAATGAAGCAGTTAATACTATTGAAGTAGTAGATTTAAAAGAAATTAAAAGTGATTTATTATAATCACTTTTTAAGTATAAATTTAACATTAATATACATAATATTTAATGGTGAATAGATATGCTTATGAATAATAAATTTAGTAAAAGAAATAGTTTACTTTATAAAATGAAATGTATTAACACAAGAAATATGGAATATCAAGAATGTGATAATTTTGAATATGGTAGGGTAGAAAAGTACAATGATAAATGTTGTACTCGCAAATGTAAATAGTCATTTGACTATTTTTTTTATTAAAAAAGAAGTGTTTTTAAAACTTTTCGC
>FR880091.1 GCA_000434555.1 Clostridium sp. CAG:524
CAACATTAACAACTTTTCCTTTTTCACCAGTTGGAAGAGTATTTATATTCTCAGTTTTATTACAACCTACAACCATTAATACACACATTAATGTAATTATTAATATCTTTTTCATTCTCTTCTCCTTCTTAACAAGTTTTTGCTACTCCTGTATATACGCAGTTTCCTTTTGAATCTGTAAGTCTTCCATCGCCTTTTTTATCAGTACATCCACCACTACATTCTGGCAAATCGTTTTTTAACCTTTGATTTTCTGCTTTTAATCTATCTTTTTCTGCTTGTGAAGAAGCATTATGCCATGCCGCAGAATTCTTTTCCATTTGACATCTTGTATCACATGAAGAACCACCGCTACTGTGACTTCCACCACTACTGTGACTTCCGCCACTATGGCTTCCACCACTATTACCTCCATAACTTGGAGAACCACATGAGTAACTTCCCCAATTTGCTGTGAATGTTACAGTACCATTAGTAGCTAAGTTCTTAAAGTATGTTGCACT
>FR880092.1 GCA_000434555.1 Clostridium sp. CAG:524
AGCGAAAAGTTTTAAAAACACTTCTTTTTTAATTAATTTTTTTATAAATTTAAAAAAGTTGATATTTTACCAACTTTCTATTGAAATCTTTGCATTTGTTTCATCATTTGATTAACTTGTTTTTGACTTGGATTTCTTCCCATACCTCTCATCAATGTTTTAATCATTTCTTCATTAATAGGTGGATTTTCTTTTAACTGTTTTGAAACTAACTTTTTAGAAATTAAAAATCCAGCAATAATTCCTACTACTAAACCAATAACAAGATATAAAATATCAATCCATAAATTATTACATCCATTATTACATGTAGTAGTTAAAATATATAAATACATAATATCACTCCTTCTATACCAATTTTAGCATATTCTTAAACAGATATGCAAGAATATATAGTATCTTCAAGTAGAAAATAATCATGATTAATAAAATCACATACAAATATATTATTAAATGTTCTAATATTATAGAAAAAAGATGGTACATTCTTATTAGTTTTAATCTTTATATGAGAATTATTAATTACCATTTTAGAAGTCTCATTAAAATAGAAATCATTTATTGTATGAGTATAGTTATAGCATATATAACTTTCTTTATCTAAATTCTTTTTTCTTATATAATCATTTACGTTTTCTTTATCCATTGGACTTACTATTTTATCAAATATATTAAATCCAAGAACAATATCTTCTGTCTTTAAATAATGAATACTTTCAAGTAAATTATATAGTTCTTCATAATTATTTTTATAGTTCTTTAGTACTCCTTCTTTAATTTGGAATAAATAAAATGTTCTCATAGCTCACCTCACGAGAACATTTTATAACAAACATTTTGAAAATTATGTCGAACTATTGTCTGTTTTATATTTTTCTTTCAATTTTACTTCTAAAGTCACATTTAAATCTATTTCGGTATCTTCTTTTATATTAAATGAATCAACATAACCAGTTCCTTCAAATGTAACATTTAAATTAATTAGTTTAGCAAATGTAAGAACATCGTTTCTTGACCAACCTTTTATATTAGGCATTTTATATTTATTATCATTTGTAAGTAAGAATACTTTATTATTTACATTAAGTGTTACTCCTTTGTTTGGATATTGTTTTATTATTTTTTTTCCTTCACCTATTATTACTGATTCCATATTATTGTTTTCTAATATTAATGCAGAAGAGTCAGCGTCTTTATTTATGAAGGATTCTACTGTATATGATTTTGATTCACTTGATTCTTTATTACCATATATATTTAAATAAGTTGATACGTTTTTAACAAGATTTTTGATAGCTGTTTTCATTGTACTTGATTTAGATGTTTTTGATATTGCTGTATAAATTATGATTTCTGGGTCTTCTCCTGGAAATAAGGCGGCAAAACTTTTTAATGTATTTTTATCTCCCCTTAAGTATCCACCTTTTGGTGATGCGATTTCTGCAGTACCTGTTTTACCTACTAAATCTATACCTTTTATGTAGTAGCCAGTACCTGTTGACATTTTAGCACTTCCATCCACTACACCTCTCATTATTTTTATAAGTTTATTTACTGTTTCTTCACTACATACTTTTCTTATTTCAGTTCTTTCATTTTCTAAAATTGTTTCGTCAGTTTCACTATTAACTATTTTTGAAACAATATATGGCTTTATCATTGTTCCATTATTAGAAAGTGTTGTGAGTGCCTGTAATATTTGCATTGCGTTTACTGTAATACCTTGACCATAAGAAGCACTCGCTACTTCTGTATTATATTTAAAGTTAATAGTACCAGCACTTTCATTAGGAAAAGGTAATCCTGTTTTAGTGCCAAATCCAAGATTTGAATAGAAATCTTTTAGCTTAGCACGACCTAGTGTTAAAGCAAGTTTTGAAGCAGCAACGTTAGATGATCCCATAAAGCCTTGATCATATGTAATATTTCCCCAACCGACTCTATTCCAATCTTTAATAACTGCATCATCTACTTTAAGTTTGCCACTTTTAAATTTCTCATCTCCATTATATATTCCATTTTCCATAGCTGCCATAAAACTGAATATTTTCATAACACTACCAGGTTCATATAAATTTGCTGAAAATGGGTCATAATAAGATTTAATCTCTAATGTATTATTATTAAAACTTGGTGTTGATGCAATGCCTAATATTTCACCTGTTTTAGCATTCATAATAGCAATAGTTGCCCACTCTGGATTACCTTTTTCAATAGTAGACATAGCTTCTTCAGCAAACATTTGAATATTTGTATCTATTGTTAAATATATATCATTACCAGAGACACTTTTCTTTTCGATAGTTGGTGTACTTGTTATTTGATAACCTTGTAAATCAGATTGATATTCAATATATCCATTAGTACCAGTAAGGTCATCATTATAATAAAGTTCAAGTCCCATTTCTCCAGCATAAGCACCTTCACTATTTGTTTTAGCATACCCTAGAGTATAGCTTAAAAAGTCACCATTAGGATAATATCTTTTAGTACTAGATAAAAAATCTATACCAGGTAAATCAAGTTCTTCAATTTGATCTTTTAATAATTCAGTAATACCTCTACCACCAGGACCAAGTTCTACTTGATAAGGTACTTTCTTTACACATTCTGTTTTATCTTCATTACAACTTCTATATGTAGAATTTAATAATTTAAGAATCTTTTCTTTAGTCATATTGATAAGTGGACTTAAAAGTTCAGCTGTCTTTTCTTTATCAACAACATGATATGGCCTTTCAGGATCTTTAGTTCTTGATGGATCTAAATAAGCAATTACTGTATAGCTATTTACATCTTTAGCAAGAACTTCACCTTCTTTAGAATAAATAGTTCCTCTTTTTGCATATAATGTCTTCTTACGAGTATCTCTTGCATTTGCAAAAACACTTAATTTATTATCACCTACATATATATGATGCGTTCCTATATATAAAAGTTTAATAATTAAACAAGCAAAAATAAAAACAAAAATAATTATAAAGATTGTACTCATATTAATTATTCTTGCTTTATTCATTTATTTACACCTCTTATTTTATTGTTCTAATATTATCATTATTATACTCTAATCCAAAGGTATCTGCAACTTCCATTGTATTATCTAAAGAAGAAAGTTCATCTATCTTCATCTTCATACCTAGATTTAGTTTCTTTTGTGATTCAATTTTAGTTTTTAATCTTTGAAGTTCTGAGTTACTTGTTTGAAGATTAGCATTTAATATAAAATTTCCTAAGGCAGAGAGAATTGTAAAAAACACTATTCCAAATATAAAATACTTTTCTACTTTCAATTTTATAACCCTTTTCTTCTTCATTATATTTTATCTTATCCTTTCGATTACTCTTAATTTAGAACTTCTACTTCTATTATTATCATCAAGTTCTGTATTACTTGGTGTTAATTTCACTATTTTACGAGCTCTAGCTTTTAATTCTTCTGGTACAACTGGTAACTTTTTAGTGCTTTCATCATCACTACATAGTTCTTTAAATACATGAGCTACTATTTTATCTTCAAGTGAATGAAAGCTTATTACTGAAAGTCTACCTCCTACTTTAAGTAAATCAAATGCATCCTTCAAAGAACCTTCTAATATATCAAGTTCGTGATTTACTTCTATTCTTATTGCTTGAAATACTTTTCTAGCTGGATGACTCTTATTTCTATAACTAATTGGTACACTATTTTTAATAATTTCTGCAAGTTCTAATGTTGTATTAATAGGTCTATTTTCTATTATTGATTTAGCTATACTTTTAGAATATTTTTCTTCACCAAATCTATAAAATATATCAACTAGTTTATCATAACTATATTCATTCACAACTATTTTAGCATTTAGTGGATTTCTTTTATCCATTCTCATATCGAGTTCTGCATCTTTATGAAAACTAAATCCTCTTTCTGCTTCATCTAATTGTGGACTAGATACTCCAAGATCAAACATTATACCATCTACTTCTTTATTAATGTATTTTTTCATATTACAAAAGTTATCGTTTATAATGATGAAATTATCATTAATTTCTGATAGTTTTTTATTTGAATATTTTATTGCTTCAATATCTTGATCAAAGGCGAAAAGAAACCCCTTTTCATTCAATCTCTTTAATACTTCGCCTGAATGTCCTGCATAACCTAAGGTAGCATCGACATAAGTTCCGTCTTCATGTATATTCAAATAATTTATTACCTCGTCTAATAATACACTTTTATGCTTCATAATTCATATCGAAGATATCTTCAGCAATACTAGCTAAATCTTCTTCATTCTCCTTCATGTATTTATTATAGTCTTCAAGACTCCATATTTCTAGTCGTTCAAGAGCGCCAATAATTACGCATTCCTTAGTAATATTGGCGTAATGAACTAACGGTGAGGTAATATTAATTCGACCTTGCTTATCGAATTCGTTTAAAGAAGCGGAACCTATGAAAGATCTTTCAAAAGCTCTTACATTTTTTCTAGTAAATTGTAGTGTGCTAAGTTTGTTTACTATCTTTTCAAAATTTGAAAGTGAATAGACAAATAAACACTTATCAAGTCCTTTAGTGATAACGTACTTTTCACCAAGTTCATTTCTAAACTTAGATGGAATAATTAAACGTCCTTTTTCATCTAAATTATGATGAAATTCACCCATCAACATGATAAGAACACCCCACTTTCCACCACTTTGTTTCACTTCTTACCATAATCATACTATTTTTGTTCGCTTTTGTAAAGACCTGACGAAAAAATAATTGTAAAATTTATGTCAAAAAAAGCAATATATTTCACTTTTATATTGCCATTTCAAAAATATTTTATTTTTTAATTATTTTATAATTCTAGTCTTAACACACTACCTTTTTTTCTTTCAATAAATTTTGTATCATAAAACATATAATATTTATTTTTAACATAATCATACCCTACACTTGTAGAATTAGAATAATTAACAAATACATCATTTATATCATAAAAAATATTATATTTATTTAGTAACTCAATAACTTTATTTACATCACTTTCACTTGTATAAAATGATTTAAATATATCAGCAAACATTACATCTTCATTAAACAAATGTATAAATTTATCTAAACTCATATATCCATTATAAGCCTCTATATGCATAAGTACCGCATCATCTTTTCTATGAAGTATAATCACAATACAAGTAGATAAATCTCTAGTATATATAAATGAATTATCAACACTTACTATTCCATATTCATTAAGACCTACTAACATATTTATACCTCGTTTAGTTCAAACTGACTATTATAAAGTTCATAATAATAGCCTTTATTTTTTAATAGTTCGTTATGTGTTCCACTTTCTAATATTTCACCATTTTTAATAACTATTATTTTATCACTACTTATAATAGTTGAAAGTCTATGGGCTATAACTATTGATGTTCTATTTTTAGTAAGATTACTCATTGATTTATTAATTATATATTCAAGTCTTGTATCAACATTAGAAGTTGCTTCATCAAGTATAAGTATTTCTGGATTACTTACGAGTGCTCTTGCTATAGTGAATAGTTGTTTTTCACCAGCAGACATATTATTTGTTTCTTCATTTATTATGAAATTAAGTCCTCCAGGAAGTCCATCTATCATATGAAGTATTTTAGATCTAACAAGTATTTTATTTAATTCTTCATCATCTATTTTGTCATCAAATATAATATTTTCTTTAATAGTTCCTTCAAATAACCATGTATCTTGAAGAACCATACCTATCTTTTTTCTATATTCATTAAAATCTATATTTCTTATATCTATTCCATCAATGAGAATTTGTCCATCATAATGCTTATGGAAATTCATAAGTAAATTAACTATTGTTGTTTTACCAGCACCTGTTTTACCAACGAGTGCTATCTTTTCACCTTTGTTTATTTTTAGATTGAAGTTATTTAATACTTTTTTACCTTCAACGTATCCAAATGTTACATTTTTAAATTCTATTGAATTATTGAATGTAAATTCTTTTATGGTACCATTTTCTTCTTCTGGTAATGCTAGTATTTCATTAATTCTATCTACTGATGCGATTGCCATTTGAAGATTCGCTATTACTTGTGCAATAACATTCATTGGTCTATTAAAATCTTTCATATATTGTATAAATGATTGTATAGCACCTATTCTCATATTACCTTTTATAACATTAATGCTTCCAATACATACAATAACTATATAATTTAAATTACCTATCATTTTATTAAATGGAACAGCAAGACTACTATAAAAGCTACTTTTAAATCCATAATCTGCTAGTTCACTACTTACTTTATCAAATCTCTTATTGAAATATTTTTCTTTATTAAATGATTTAATAACATCATTATTAGTAACACTTTCTTCTACAAAAGAGTTAACATTACCTATTGCACTTTGATTAAGTTCAAAATACTTTTGAGTTCTTTTTACTACAAATGATAATAAGATGTATGTTATAGGTATTGCAATAATTGTAAGTAATGCAAGTTTAACATCAAGAATAAGCATCATTATTATAACGCCTATTATTAATGAAACATTATATACAAGTTCAGGTATTATTTCTGTAATATTATCAGTAAGTCTTTCTACATCATTAGTTATTTTACTTATGATATCTCCTTTTTTCATACCATCTATTGTACGTAATTTAGTTACATTTATTTTATTGATTAATTTTTGTCTTAAATCATATCCTATTTCTTGACCTACTTTACTAGATAGGTAACTTTTCATATATGTACATACTGCATCTATAACATAACAAGAAAGTACTATTAAAAGTATCTTTACTATATATGGAACATTAAATCCAGTATTAAGCTTCAATGATTTATATAGACTATCAGTCGCATAGCCAAGAAAATATGGTGCGAGTGAACTAAATATAGCTGCAAGTAAGCAAAACATAATAATAAGTATGTATGTATTTCTATATCCTTTAGTAATACTGATAGTTTTAACTATCATTTCTTTAAATGAAGGTGCTTTCTTTTCTTTCTTTTTCATGACAACACCTCTCTTTTTTGTGATTCAATAAATTCTTTAAATACTTTACTATTTTTAGAAAGTTCATCATAAGTACCAATACTTTCTACTTTTCCTTCATCTATAACTATAATTTTATCACTATCTTTAATAGTACCCACTCTTTGAGTAACTAAGATAACCATTTTATCACTATAGTTTTTAGCTATAGATTTTCTTATCTTTTTATCTGTTATATAATCTACTGCTGAAAATGAATCATCAAAAAGTAAACATTCTCCTCCACTTAAAAGTGCTCTTGCAATAGACATTCTTTGTTTTTGACCACCACTTAAATTAACAGCTGATTGTTCTACCTTAAAGTCATACCCCTCTTCATTTTTATCAATAAAATCTTTAATTTCAGCGTCTTCCATAACTGAATCTAATGCATTTTTATTAACTTTTTTATCAAAAATTAAATTTTCACGAACAGTTCCCTTAAATAATAATGTTTTTTGAGGGGTATACGCAAATATATTTCTAAGTGATTCAAGATCATATTCACTTATATTAATACCATTAATAAGTATTTCTCCGCTAGTCGCATCTATATGTCTAAGTAATAAATTTATTATAGTTGTTTTACCTGATGCACTAGATCCAATAATACCAACATTTTCACCTTTTTCTATTCTAAATGATATATTACGAAGTACATCTTCTTTTGCTTTATCATATCTAAAACATACATTTTTAAATTCTATACTTTCTAAATTGGTAAGTTTAATCTTACCAGTATTTTCTATTACTACATCAGTCATAAGTACTTCATTTATTCTTTTAAATGATACTACTACTCTTGGTATATTAAGTATTATAACAAGTAACATAGAGAAACTCATAAGTACAGTAGCCATATATTGAATAAATGCCATCATTGAACCTATTTCAATAGTTCCAATACTTATATAATCTATTGATACATAAACTATAATAATAGTTGCTACATCTATGATAAGTACCATTAAAGGTTGTATCAAATATAATATCTTATTTAAGAATATATTTAATTTCATATTTTCAGTGTTAACTTTATCAAATCTTTTCTTAAAATAATCTTGTTTATTAAATGCTTTAATAACACGAAGTCCACCAAGTATTTCTCTTGATGATGCATTAAGTTTATCAAGTAGCTTTTGTAATACTTCAAATTTAGGAAATACAAGTATAAATATAGTTATTAAACATATAAGAAGTATTATAACTGCATACATAACAATAGGTGCTAGTGTTGGAGCTGTTTTATATCCCATAATAGCCGCTCCTATTCCCATGATAGGTGCAAATATAATAAGTCTTAAACCAAAAGAAAAAGTGCTTGTAATATTACTTACATTATTAGTACTTCTTGTTATTAAAGTAGAAGCACCAAATTTATCAATTTCTCTTTTACTAAAACTATTAATTTTAGTATATAATTCACGCCTTATCTTATAACCTAACTTATTAGAAAACTTAGCCGTACTATAAACAACAAGTACATGTGATATTAAACACACAAAAGTTGTAATAAGCATAACTATAGCCTCTTTCGTTATAAAACTAATATCACCACTACTAATACCAACATCAATGATCTTACTCATAAGGGTTGGTAAATATAATTCGCAAAATACTTGGGAAACAGAAAATATAATCATAATAAATATATATTTCTTAAGACTTCCCATTAATTTAAATATTTTCATTATAATCCCTTTCAAATTATCATATTAATTATTTCATTCATTACATATATCTTATCTTCAGGTATATATAACATATCATCTTTATATATGACATATCCTTTTTTAATAACTTCTTCAAATTTAAATACTTTAAATATATTTCTTTTAAACTTATTATGGAAATGTGTGACTGATATACCGTCTAATTTACGTAATCCAAGTATTACTTCATTTTCCATTTCTTCTATACTTGATACAAGTAATTCATTAAGTCTATAATCACTTCGTAAATATTTATTCATATTTCTAGTATTTTCATATCTCATTTCATTAATGTAACCATGTGCACCTAGTCCAAAGCCATAATATTCTTCATTATTCCAATAAATTAAATTGTGTACACTTTCGTATCCAGGTAGAGCAAAATTACTCACTTCATAATGATGAAATCCATACTTTTTAAGTTTCTTACATATATATATATATGAATTAAAATCAACTTGTTCACTTATAGGTTCTGTTTTTTCATTATAAAGCATAGTGTGTTCTTCAATAATAAGTGAATATGTACTTATATGAGGGACGCCTAATTTAATCATATTCTTAATATCACTCTTAAGAACATGACTTGTATCTTTAATAGTCGCATATATTAAATCAACATTAATATTATTAAATCCATATTTTTTTACAAGCGAAATATTATTAAATATTTCTTTCTTATTATGATTTCTATTTAAATACTTAAGTTTATCTTTATTAAAACTTTCTACTCCAATACTAATTCTACTCACATGATTTTCTTTTAATATAGTAAGTAATTCATCATTAATATCATCTATATTACATTCAAATGTAAATTCAGCATCACTAGATATTTTAAATTTATTAATGATTCTAAATAATTTATTTAAGTTATCAGTATCAAGTGATGATGGAGTTCCACCTCCTACATATATAGTTTTAACAGTATCACCTTCATAATACATATCTATTTCTTTTTCTAAATAATCTAGATATATATTTGAAAGTTCTTTATTATAATACATCTTGCAAAAATCACAATAAGAACAAATATTCCTACAAAATGGAATATGTATATATACACCTCTCATAATTATTACCTCATGTATATTGTATCAAATTTAAAATCAAAATAAAAGATAATCGAATTAAGATTATCTAAATTAATATTTTAGAGTTTGCTCTCTAGTTTCTTATTTAGTTTCCTGTTATGGCCGAAATCACTGCTTTTTTCTATTGCAATATATAATTATCTTTTAACAATTTCAAGTGTTTTAACATGTTTAAAATCTTCAAGAATTTTTGCATCAAAAGAAGTTCTTTCAATACAAGAATTATATCATCTTTTATGAGACCAAGTACCATCTATATTTTGTCTTAAAAAATGAAAGTCATCAATGGATTTTAAGAATGATATTTTATATCCACCATGACTATTATATGCATCATTATTTGTTTCATAGTAATCAACACCTAAAAAATCTAAATCACTTCTTAAATTGTCATAACAAATATCTATATCATCAGAATATTCTTTTCCACTTAAGAAACCAACATTATATGGAAATTCATGTTTACCTTTTGAATAATATGTTCTTACAAACACTCTAGGTGTTGGTAACATTAAAGCATAACAATAACAATTGCCTTCAGTATAAAGCTTCCATTTAGAATCACTTTCAAAAGAAGGATTTTCCTTAGATAATCTTATATAATCTCTTAAGAATTCTCTATATACTTTTAATAAATCAAGTTCACTCATGTATTCAAAAGTAAATACTTTATTATAAAAACTAATTAATTTTAAATATTTTTCCATAAACTACCTCTATCTTGGCTTAACTATTTCATAAGTCTTAACATAATCATAATCTCTATCTAATATAATTGGTAATTTTTCTAGTCTTATAATTTGATTACAATATCCTTTTTTATGAGACCACGTACTATCACTATTTTCTCTTACAAAATGAAAATCATAGTAAGACCTAAATAATGCTATTTTATATCCTACATGTATATTTTTACTATCAGGTTCGCACTCATAGAATTCAATATTTAAACATCTTAAATCACTTTCAAAAGCTCTTATTATGCTTTTTCTATCATTAGAATATGGAAGTCCACTTATAAATCCTACATTATGTCTTAAAGTTCTACTGCAACTTTCAAAATATTTTTTGCCTATTATTCTTGGAGTATTAAATCCCATCGCATAGCAGTAGCAATTACCATTCTTATAATCATCTTTGTCTTCTATAAAAGATGGACTATTAAAACTTATTTTCATACTTAATTTTAAATATTCACGATATATCTTTAATACATCACATTCACTAAGTTTTTCATCACTTTTAAGTTTTAAATATAGTTTTAACATCTCACTATATACTTTTAACAATTCACTTTTGCTCATCTTAATAACTTCCTTATATTAGGTTTAACTATTTCATAAGTTGTAACTAAATTATATTTAAATATTCTTTCACTAGGTTCTACCCTTTCAATAGAACCACTATATCCCATCTTATGTGACCATTTTCCATCAGAATCTTCTCTTATAAAATGAAAATCTTCACCATAATTATAATATAACGATATTTTATAGCCACCATGATTATTTATACTATCTATATCAGTTTCATAATAATATATACCCAAAGAGTCTAAATCACTTTTTAAATTATCAAGAAGTTTAGATGGCTTTAAAAAGCATTTCTTTTCACTTATAAATCCAACATCATGATGAAATGATAAAGGCAAATCTACATCATCACAAGCATTCATATACGCATCATAAAATTCTTTTGGCGTCGGTAACGTTAAAGCATAACAATAACAATTACCATTAAAATATAAAGAATTATTTTTATCGAATTCTGGATTTTTTATTGGTAAAAGCATATATAATTTTAAATATCTTCTATATAATTTATATATCTCTTTTCTACTTACTTTACCAATATTTTTATCTAAATATATTCTCATGTATGCAAGTTCTCTTAATATTTCTTCATATATCATTTCTTATTCCTCACTAGTGGCTTTACTATTTCCATAGTTTTAACATGTTCATATTTATCAAATAAATACTTAGCCGGCTTAACTATTTCAACACCATTACTAAAACCATATTTATGAGACCAAGAGCCATCACTATTTTCCCTTATAAAATGAAAATCATCATCAGATTCATATAATGATATTTTATAACCACCATGTTCACATGGATCTTCATAATCAACATCAAAATGTTTAATACCAAGAGAATCTAAATCACTTTCTAAATCAAATTCACATCTATCATAAGATGTAAAAAAAGTATGCATAAGACCAATATTATATGGAAAAAACATTATACATTTTTCATCAAACATACGAGCAAATATTTCTGGACATCTAAGTCCTAATGCATAACTATAACAATTACCGTATGGATAACATGATTTATCCATATCAAAAGATGGATTATTAAAACTAAGTTTCATACTAAGCTTAAGATAATCACGATATAATTTATATATATCACTACCTTTTAAAGATAAAGATTCATCATTAAGTTTTCTAAATATTTCAAAAATTTCATTTCTTACTTTATCAAATTCACTCATAGTTAACCTAACCCCTTAAGTAGCGTATATTATATCATATTTGATACATTGTGTCAATTTTAATTTAAAGAAAAAGATAGTATTTAAACTATCCTATTCTAAATGCTGGTGAAACGCCACCTACAAAATGAGCATAATTATTGTTTAATATTCCAGTTACATTAACTCCAAAGAAATTACCACTATTAGAAGAAGGAGCGTTGCGAAGCCACCACCATGTAGCAGTAGAATTATTATATTTAATCGCATTAGCGTAACTATTCATAGTAACTCCTTTTTCTTTGTAATAATCCAGTATTCTAGTTAAATCTTTTGCAGTATCTGTAGTTTCAGCATAATCAGTATAAATTTCTTTGGGTGCAAGTAAATATAACTTATTAGTTGTTGTAAAATTAGCAGTATCATTTTTACCATAACTAGACACAACAATTGTATCAATAATTATTTCTTTTAGTTCATTTGGTAATGCATTATATATATTATTATTTATAAACGTATTCATTTCAGCATTATTCCAACCACCTGTATTAGAATAAGCAGTATTCATTTTACTAGTTGTTATTATATCCTGAAACTCTAACACAAATCCGCACGCTGTCTGTGAGAAACCTTCAGTAGAACACTCACTCGGCGTTGATTTATTTGCTATACGTAATGTATGTGTTCCATAAGTACCCATATCAATTTCTTTTGTATCTCCAACATTATATTTGCCGATATTATTTTCTTGAACTGCTTTTACAATTGTTGACCATGAATCAGTGGAAAAGTTATTTGGATCAGCAATATTTGGAATATATTCTCCCTCAACGTCTATATTTCCTACAAAATATGTTTTTTGAGCATCATTAGGTGTTGTGTTATCTAAATATAGCCATAAGAAATATATTGCATTTTCATTTGATTTAATAATATCATCTTTGAATATTACTCCATCCTCTAGGTCA
>FR880093.1:0-18993 GCA_000434555.1 Clostridium sp. CAG:524
TGTATTTCTTTTCTTTTTACATATAATTATGCGTTATATAATTCACATTTTAAATAACTCGTGATATAATTTAAATATAATAGGAGTTGGTAAAGTTGATCGTAAAGAAGCCATATGCTTTTTTGATTAAAAATTTTAGGATAATACATGCCTTACTTTTTGTCATGCTTGTTTATCTTGGAATAAAATCATTAGACATATATACCTTCTTTAATATGTACGCTACTAAATTTGTATATACATATGCAGCTGATTTAGCAGTCAAATATGTTAATTACTATATGTTTATAGTAGACATACTGGCAATTCTAGTTTCATTATTAATATATTATATAATGTCTCTTAAAAATAAAGAAAGAAAATTATACATATTTACATGTCTTTATTACATATTATTATTCATATATTTTATATTCATATACAACACACTATCAAATATACAAATAAATTCATTAAATATAGAACAAGTAAGAACTATAAGAGATATTTCATTAATAGTATTAATACCACAAGTAATAATGACATTTATACACCTTGGTAGAGCGTGTGGATTTAATTTAAAACAATTTGATTTTAAAAAAGATTTAGAAGAACTACAAATAGATACGAGTGATTATGAAGAAGTAGAATTAACACTTGGTAAAAACAACTATAAAATAGCAAGATTCTTTAGAAAAGCATTAAGACTTGCAAAGTATTATATTCTTGAACATAAATTTGTTGTTACAGTTTGTACATCGGTAGTAGTACTTATAACTACACTTGTAATATTTTTGAATATGAGAGTTTATCAGGAAAGATATAGAGAAAATCAAGAAATATTAGCAAGTACACTTTGGTATACAGCACAAGAAGCATATATAACAGATAGCGATATAAGCGGAAATAAAATTCAAAAAGATAAATATTACGTACTTATAAGAACAAAAATAGATAACAAATCAGCAAATACATATAAACTTACAAGAGAAACATTTAGATTGGTTGTTAATGGTGAAATGTTAATACCAAAATTTAGTTATAAAAATGAATTTTTAGATATAGGAGAAGTATTTGCTCCAATGGACGTACCAGCTGGAGAAACAAAAGATGTTGTTATTGTATATGAAATAGACAAAGATGATGTTAGAAAAGAATACATTTTAAAAATTAAAAATTATGATAGTTTAGTTATAGGAAATATAGCATCTCCTTATAAAGAAATTATAATTAAACCATACGACTTAAATAGTAAAAATGACACAGGTACTTATAGTTTACCAGCTGAGTTAGATTTTAATAATACTGTACTTGGGAAGAGTAGCCTAATACTAGGTGAAAATTCTATATCATCAACATTCAAAGAAAATTACAAATATTGTAGTGATGAAACTACATGCTATGAAGGAACATATATAGTAAGACCTGAAAGTACAGGAAAAGGCAGTGTAACAGTACTAAAATTAAAGACAACTGCTTATATAGATAATAGTATATCTTTTAGTAAATATTTAAATTATCCAAGAGATATAATAAAATATTATGGAAAAATAAGATATAAGGCAAATGGAATTATTAAAACGACTGTACCTGAAATTATTAATACTAAATATCAAAAAGACACATATACTTATTTAGAAGTACCAAAGGAAATAGAAATAGCAGAAAAAATTGAACTAATTATAACAATTAGAGGAATTAAATACACAATTGTCTTGAAATAATGCATATAATTTGCTATAATTATATGCACATGGAGCCATAGCCAAGTGGTAAGGCACAGGTCTGCAACACCTCCATCGTCGGTTCAAATCCGACTGGCTCCTCCAAATAAAAAAATAATACTAACGAGAGTTAGTGTTTTTTTGTTTTTAAATTTATTTAAAAAATAGAAGTATAAATGATATAATAATTCAGGAGGTAACAAATGAAAGTAGCAGTTTTTTCAGACATACATGGAAATTATCAAGCGTTAGATGCAATATTAAATGATATAAAAAATGAGAATATTGATAAAATAATATTTTTAGGCGATTCAGTATCACTTGGTCCTTGCCCAAATGAATGCATTGATAGATTAATAAAAGAAAATGTAATATTTATAAATGGCAATCATGAATTATATTTATTAAATAGAAAATACTATGATGAAGATATGACTGAGATTGAAATAGAACATAATCTATGGGTCTTAACAAAACTAGATGATGAACAGTTAGAATTCATAGAAAAACAGCCATTAAGTTATTCACTTGTTATTAACAATAAAAAATATTTATTTATTCATTTCTTTATGGAAGATTCCATTTATCCATTTAAACATATAAGTATTTTTAAAACAAATGAATATAAAAAAGTATTCGATAGTATAGACTATGATTATTGCTTTTATGGACACTTTCATCAAGGAAGAATAGATAAATACAATAATAAATATTTTTATGGAATAGGGAGTAGCGGATGTGTTAAAGATAATAAAACATTCTATTATATAATTGATAAGGGAAATATCTATAAAAAGGAGATAGAATTTGATAGAGATTTATTTAATGAAATAATATATAGTATAGACTATCCAGATAAAGATAATATATCAACAATTTTTTTTAATAAAAAATAGGCATCATTTAGATGTCTATTTTGATTGTTATATCACTGGTAGGATAAGTACAACAAGGATGAATATAATTAAATTTAATATCAGCTTGTCTTCTATGATCATGCCCATCTTCAATACTTACTGTTCCCCATAATAGAAGAGTTCTACAATAACCACACACTCCACTTTTACATCTACTTTTAGCCTTGATATTGTTATTTTCAAGAGCAGATAAAATAGTTTCATTTTGAGCACAAATTATATTGTATTCATCATCTTTTGAAAAAACTTTAATATTGTAAACTTTAGGAAGAGGAATTTCGGTTTTTTCTTCTACTTTAGGCGCTTCCTGTACATCACCCTGAGCTTCTTCTTCATCTTTTTCTTTTTTCTTTCTCCCTCTTTTTTTAGGTAACTCTTCTTGTATTTCAACGACATCTGCAGGTGCGACTGAATCATTAATACACTTTTGATATATTGGATAACTTTCAAACCTTAAGTCTTTAAGACCAAGTTCTAAAACTGATAATTCAGTATTTATATAATCATAAAATTCATAATTGCCAAAGCAAAATGCAGTAAATTTAGAAGTTACTTCGCTTTTTATTAAACTAGCAGTAATATTATTTATTTCATTATCATTAGAATTTATAAAAATTACTTTAATACTAGT
Organism: Clostridium sp. CAG:524; assembly: GCA_000434555.1. Classification (GTDB taxonomy): domain Bacteria; phylum Bacillota_I; class Bacilli_A; order RF39; family UBA660; genus CAG-1000. Next base: position 3,252 of record FR880093.1, read on the forward strand.
ATTATTTTTAGATAATTCTTGAAGTTCATACTTATATATAAATTCATTATCATGAGATAAATAAAATATGGTTATATCTTTATTTAAATATCCTTCACTTATAGCCTTTGCCATAGAAACAAAAGGAGAAATAAATTCATCATGAGTAATACCTACGATACTTTTCATATCTCTAATAGTAGAAGGATAAAAATCTCCAGAAGGAGCAAGAGACGTAACTGTATCATTAATATTTAAATTATCAAGCATATAATTTGAAACAAGACCGCCATTTAATCTCTTAACACTAATTCTATAAACATTATCAAGTGCTTCTTTAGGACTGCTTGAAAGAGAATAAGTTCTTGAAACACTATTACCATCAATTTCAAACAATAATGTAATATATTGACCAGGCCTGAACGTAGCAAGTTTTTCCCCACATGCATTAGCAAAATAAAATATTTTAATATCATTATTCATTTCAACAATATTTTTAATTATTAACTTTTGAGTACCTGGATGAAGTTTTTCACCCAACTCTTTTATCTTAAAACTCTCAGGTATCTTATCAGGGTCTGTTTTATTTATTATTTTACTTCTTTCTTCTTTTAAATTCTTAAATCTTTTAATATCTTTTCCTGGAGGAAATGATGAAATCTTAATTTCCTTCATTATTAACATCTCCTTTATCAATATCACTTAATGTTTTCTTACTAACTTCGTAACCATTAATATAAGTATTATCATAACCATGTCCATAGTAAGAATAAGCTCCACACAATCTAAGTCCATTAACAATTACATCTTCATCCTTATTAGTAATTCTAGAAAGAACAGAATCAGAATTAATTAAAGACCATCCATAAACACACCCATCATAAGAATTATCATATAAAGAATAAGTACATGGAGTAGAAATTTCAATCTCTTCTATAAAATCTTTAATATTAATGCCATTTACGAATTCAAATCTTTCAATTAATTTATTAGCAATATTTTCTTTAACTTTATAATAATTTTCTTCATTAAATATATCTTTAAAACAATCAGCATAATAAAATGCTGTTATGTTTAAAATAGTTGTACCTTTTATAGAAGCCTCTTCATTTGCTTTATTTAAACATGTTACGATAATTGTATTTGAATCAATGGATTTCATTTTTTCTATTTCAGTATTACTATCAAGTGAATTATAAATTATATAAGTATAATTAGTTATACCTAAGTCTTCAGGACTTTTATTAAGTCCTAAATAAATAGTTAATGCTTTAGCACCAAGTCTTCTACTATTGAGAAGTTTTAATACTTTTTTATCAAGTTTATCTTTATCAATTAAATCTTCATAAATATTTAAAAGTGATGTATTACAAATAATATGATTAGTGTAATAAGTTTTACCACTTTCAGTAACAACTCCAGTAACATTGTTATTTTCAACTAAAATCTTACATACTTTATCATTGAACCATACTTTTCCACCATAATCTCTTATTTTCTTTTCTATCGCAAGTGATATTTCCATGCTTCTATTTTTAGGAATATACCCCTCGTTTGTAATAAATTCATAAAATAAATATATATAATGAGCAAAATTCATATTAAGAGTAGATACGCCAAAATATATCCAGTAAGACTTGATAATATCTTCTATCTTTTTAGGCAATTTTAATTTTTTAAATACTTCATCAACAGTATAAGAAGCAGTATTCATATAATTAGGAAATTTACTTTTAATATAATCATAATCAATATTAGGAGTACTTATTGTATATAAAAATCCATCATGAACTTCTTTAGCAAGTTCAAAAAACTCACTTAATTTATCTTTAGATTCTGGTTCATATTCTTGCATTTTCTTAATAAATTCATCAGCGCCAAATACTACATCATATTCTTCTCTAGGATTATCAGTTTTAATAATTTTATAAGCATTTGGTAGTTTAATCCATTCAATATCATCATTCAAATTAAATTCATCAAATAACTTTCTAAGTCTACCTTTATTAGTTTCACTTCCAAGAGAATTAATACATCTAAGTGTATTTTCAAATTCAAATCTACCTTTTACAAAACTAGTAGCAAGTCCACCAGAAATATAATTACTTTCAAGAACTAAAACACTCTTACCTTTACTAGCAATATTTAATGCAGCCATAAGACCACCATTACCAGCACCAATAACTATAACATCATACTTATCTTTCATAACTTGCTCCTTTATTATAAATACATTGTACCATTTTTATAAATATAAATAAAGACGAAATATTGAATAATGACATTAACTTGTAGTATAATTAAATTGGTGAAATTATGAAAGAACTAATTAAAAATGCATTATTATTAGAAACTAATTTTCAAGCAGAACTAGCAATACTATTTATAGTAATGATACTTTTAGTATTAGCTATAATATGTCTTACAATAATAAAAAAATCAAAAAAATAGAGGGTTTATGAAAAGCAAATTCAAAATAATACTATGGTGGTCATTCCTTATAATATATTTAGAAATAATATATAAATTTTTTATAATGAAAGACCTTTTAACAACAAATACATTTTCAGTAGTACTTTTTAGTATTCCATGGATAATAATATTCACAATAATAACATCTATATTCAATGAAAAAGTTAACAAGATATTAACAATAGTTTTTTCATTTCTAATTGTACTTATAACTTTAGCACAAATAGTATATTACCACTTTTATAATTCAATGTTTTCATTTTTATCATTAACAACAGGCACAGGTCAAGTAATGCAGTTTTATGTAATGATAGCAAGTGTTATCGCAAGAATATGGTATATATTTGCTATAATATTAATACCTTATATACTATTTTTAATATTTAAAAACAAATTATTTGATTTCAAAAAGAATAATCTTAAATTTTTAATAAGTTATTTATTAATATTTATTTTATCATTTTTAGGAATAGTATTAGTCATAAATAAGAATAATGAAGGATTTTATTCATTAAAAAGATTAATCTTTAAGACACATGCACCTATGCTTACAATAGATAAGACAGGGTTATTTACTATGGAAATGATTGACATTGAAAGATATATCTTTGGATTTAATGAAGAAATATATAGTGAACAAATAAATGTAAATAATGAAGAAGAAAAAGTACCTGAAGCAAAAATAGAATATAATACGACTGATATTGATTTTGATAAACTTATAAATGATGAAACAGATGATAAAATAAAGAGTATGCATGTATATTTTAAAAATACAGCTCCGTCTAATAAGAATGAATATACAGGAATGTTTAAAGATAAAAATCTTATATTTATAACAGTAGAAGCATTCGATACAATAGCTATAGATGAAAAATTAACACCAACATTATATAAGATAGCTAATAATAGTTTTATATTCAAAAATTATTATCAACCATTATATCCAGTATCTACTTCTGATGGGGAATACATGAACTTAAATAGTTTGATACCTAAAGAAGGAGTGTGGAGTTTTAAACAAACAAGCAAAATAAGTATGCCTTATGGAATAGGAAACATGTTTAATAAAGAAGGATACGTATCATATGGATTTCATAATCATAATTATAATTACTATGATAGACAAAAATCACATAAGAATATAGGACTTAAATATTATGGATGTGGTAATGGTCTTGAAAAGAAAATGAATTGTAAGCATTGGCCAAATAGTGATAAAGAAATGATAGATGCCACTACAAGTTACTATATTGATAAAGATAAATTCATGACATATTATATGACTGTAAGTGGTCACTTAAATTATAATTTTAGTGGTAATAATATGGCTTATAGAAATAAAAATAAAGTCAAAAATTTAAAATATAGTACAGCAATCAAAGCATATTTAGCAACGCAAATAGAACTAGATAAAAGTATAGAAAAGCTATTACAAGTACTAGAAGAAAAAGGTAAATTAAATGATACGTTAATTGTTATTGCACCAGATCACTATCCATATGGACTTACAACTAAACAAATGAATGAAATAAGTACAATAGATAGAAACGATAAATTTGAAAAATTCCATACAACACTTATTATGTACAATCCAAATATAGAAAAAACAGTTGTTGATAAAGTCATAAGTAGTTTAGATATATTACCAACAATATATAATTTATATGGACTTACATTTGATTCAAGATTACTCATGGGTCGTGATATATTTAGTAACAATGAACACATAGTAATTTTATCAGATAGAAGTTGGATAACAGACAAAGGAAAATATAACAGTGTAACAAAAGAATTTACAAGTACAACTAATGAAGAAATAGAAGAAGACTATATTGATAGAATAAATATGATAGTAAATCAAAGATATGGTATGTCTTCGTTAATAATAGACAACAATTATTACAAGAAAATAGGTATAGAATAATGAGAATAAAAGTAAAAAATTTCAATTTAAAAAGCGTTATTACAAGTGGTGCTTGTTTTAGATTTATAGAAGAACAAGATGGTAGTTTTACAAATATTTTAAAAGATAGGGTTATCAATATAAAACAAAATAATGATGAACTTATAGTAACATCATCAAAAGAAAATAACTTAGAAAACATAATAAAAGAATATTTTGACTTAAATAGAGACTACATTATTATTAATCAACAACTTATTAACAATGATAAAGAAATGATAAATATAATTCCTAAATGTAAAGGTTATAAAATATTAAATCAAGATCCATTTGAGATGTGCATAAGTTATATAATAAGCCAAAATAATAATGTTAAAAGAATAAGTAAATCTATAAATGATATAAGTGAAAAGTATGGTGAAAAAGTAATATTTAATAATAAAGAATATCATTTATTTCCAACATATAAATCACTTAAAAATATAAGTGTAGAAGAATTAAGAAACTTTAAAGTAGGATTTAGAGCAGAATATATAAGAGACTTCTTAGATAAATATGAAACATTAAAAGATATAAACAAGCTTAATACTAAAGAAGCATTAAATGAACTTATGAAAGTAAAAGGAATAGGCTTAAAAGTATCATCATGTATATTGTTATTTGGATATAAAAGATTAGACACATTTCCAATAGATACATGGGTAAAAAAGAGTATATCAGATTTATATAACATAAAAAATGATCAAAAAACAATAGAGAAATTTGCAGAACAAACATATAAAGAATATTCAGGACTTGCAATACAATATTTATTTCATAGCAAAAGAAATATAAATTAATCAATAAAATATATTTAATATTTATATAAAATGTGATATGATTTTATCATGAAGAATAAAGTAGGAATAACAATTATATTTGTACTATTGATTGCAGTAATAGCACTACTATTTGCCGCATTCATATATAAGCTAGATAAAAAATCTTTAAATGAAGGATTTTATTTGCTTGGTGAAAATGAAGTTACTATTGAATATGGAAATAAATATGATGAACTTGGTTATGTTGCAATAGTTAATGATACAGACTATCATAGCAAAGTAATAGTTGAAAATAATGTTGATGAAACTAAATTAGGAGAATATGAAGTAAATTATTATTTAACAATAAAAAGACTAAATAAAACTTTAACAAGAAAAGTAAAAGTAGTAGACAATACTAAACCTGAAATAAAGATAACAGGTAACAAAGAGGTAACATGTACTGTTAAATTAAATGATTGCGTACTTCCAAAATATGAAGCAACTGACAATTACGATGGAAATATCACAAAAAATGTTACAATAGAAAATGGTATTAACAATGATAAAAAAGGAACATATGAAGTAATATATAAAGTAAAAGATAGTAGTGGAAATGAAGCAAAAGATGCAGTAAAAGTAATTGTTAAAGATAAGTTTGAACACACTTACGTAAACATTTCAATATCAAAACAAAAATTAACTTATTATGTTAAGGATAAAGCAGTATTAACAACTGATGTAACAACTGGAAAAAATAATGCGACTAAAACAGGTAAATTCAAAATAAGAAATAAAGTAAGAAATACATATTTAACAGGTAAAGACTATAAATCATTTGTTAAATATTGGATGGCATATTCAGGAAATAATTATGGAATACATGATGCTTCTTGGAGAAATAAATTTGGCGGAAAAATTTATAAAACAAATGGAAGTCATGGTTGCGTTAATGTACCAACGGATGCAGCTGCTAAACTTTATAGTATGTTAGAAATTGGAACTCCAGTTTATATTAAAAGATAACAAGGCATAATGATTATAAGTCATAATGCTTTTTATATGTAAAAAATTAAAAGCCAATCAACCTTGAATTATATTATTTATTGTGGTAATATTAAAGACGTGGGGAGATGTCTCTTAAATGATAAATTTTGTAATTGTGGATGACAATAATATGCACAGGAAAAAAGTAAGTAGTATTATTATGACAATTATGATGAATAATAAGGTTAGTTTTGAAATTCAAGAATTTGGTGATTTCAATTCTACATTGTTGAATTATTTTAAGAATCCAAAGCCCAATTCCATTTATATATTAGATTTAGAACTTCCAAGTGGTGATGGTATTGATATTGCTAGAAAGATCAGAGATGAATATAATGATTGGACTAGTCCTATTATAATTTTAACTGCTCATACATCACTGTATTTTCAAGTCTATAAGCAAAGACTGCAAATATTAGATTTTATTGGTAAATCAGATAATATAGAAAAGAATATCAATGAAAATATAGCAATATGTTTAAGAATGCTGAATATGGATAGAATATATAAATTTACCTATAGACACACTGACTATACAATACCTATAAATAAAATAGACTATATTCAAAAAGATGACAGAAGAATCAAAATTGTTTGTAAGAATGAAGAATATTATACAATTGATACAATTAATTCTATTAAAGACAATTTTCCATCATATTTCATAATATCTTGTAAAGGAACATTATTAAATATGAATAATGTATTAAAAATAGATTGGATTAATTGTAAAGTTTATTTCAAAGATGGACTAGAAGCATTTGTAGTATCAAAAAGTCATAAAAAGGATATAGACAATTATGAAAGAAATTAGTTCGACGGTAGTATTATATTTATTTAATTTAGTATCCACATATTTTATGTTCCTAGGATATTCTTTTATTTCAAAAGAAAAATTTAAATATAATTTTAAGAATATAGTTTGTGTTATTATAACTTCAACATTATTTTTGATAAACAATAGTCATAATTCTACTATTATAAAAGTACCAATTATAATATTGATTTTGTTAATATTTTTTAAAATTGTTTTTAATGGTAGACTTAGAAATATAGTTATATATACATTTACATTTTATTTAGCATTAGTCTTCTTTGATTTTATGTTTTCATTTATATTTCATTGGTTAAATGCTATAATAGCTCCAGATTTATCACGAAACTATTTAATTATGGGTGGATTTACCTTATTAATAACCTTTTTAACATCCTTATTTTGTAAGCTTAAATTTGTGAGAAAGTTCAGCGATTTAATAATTAATTTATCTAAAAACAATTATGTTAATGTTCTTGTAATATCATTAATTATATTATTTATAGTAATATTATCTACAAAACTATCTCTTGAATATGGTTATGAAAAATTTCTTTTTAATTTATTATTACTATCTGTATTTCTATTTTTTATAGTTTTTGCTTTTGTTAAAAATCATTTGGCTCAAAAAGAAAAACAAGAAAAAGAAACTTTATTAGAATTTATATCTAAATATGAAAAGATTATAGACGAAAATAGAATAAATAAGCATGAAATGTTAAATAATCTAATAATATTAAGAAGTTTTGAAGATAAAAATACAGAAGAATATAATAAAGTTCTTGATGATCTAATTGTAACTTATGATAATAATAGTGATGCTTGTATTAAAAATATATCAAAATTGCCAACAGGACTTAAAGGTATTTTATATTATAAAATAAATGATATGAGAAATAAGAATATTAATTTAAATGTTAATATATCTAAAAGAGTATCATCACCACTTGAAAAGTTGCCACTAGATGAATATGTCATATTATCTAGAATTATTGGTATTGTCATGGATAATGCTTTAGAAGCATCAATAAAAAGTAAAGAAAAATTTGTTATGATTGAAGTATTTGAACAAAATGACAATGTTATAATAATTATAGAAAATAGTTATAACAATAAGGTAGATATTAATGATTTGAAGAAAAAGAATTTTAGCACTAAAGGCAAAAGTAGAGGACTTGGACTTTATATAGCTAACATGCTTCTTAAGAAAAGTAAACATATAGAAATGACTCAACATGCAGAAGAATTATTTATAACTAAACTTACTATAAAATAATAAATATTACCTAAATAAATAATATTAAACCTAAAAATTTTCAATAAAAAAGCTACTCATTTTATAATGAATAGTTTTTTATTTTGAATTATAGCATTGATTCAGGCATTTCTGGTTCATCAAATACAGCAACAATGCATCCAGTAGTAGCAGTAGCAGCAATTAGACTACCAATTGCAGCAGCTATTGTAGCAAATAATTTCATTAATTAATCCTCCTTTCCTTATAATTTAAATAATTATTATATGTTAATCCAAATAGTTTATAACTAATTGGTAAAACCATAGTCATTTCTAATATTATTGAGAATGTTAATGTGTTTGATAAAATATTATTCTTAGTAAATATTACTATTACTGTATAAATACTAGCAAGTAAAGTTGTAATTACTTTGTACATTATTCTTTTTTTCTTATGAATTAATGGTCTTTTAACAGTATCGGCGGGACTATATATTAACAATAATATAGTTCCTATAAGAGAAAGAATAATATTTATATATTTTGGAATAACTATTAATTTCAATAAATATGGAAATGGCACAAATACTAGAAGTGAAGCTATCCAACATTCTTTAGTACTTTTTGCATGTATACCAAATCCAGTAAGTCTTAGTATTCCGTAAAACAAGAATATAAGAGATAACTCTTTATAAGTTCTAAGTATTATTGATATTACATAAATTACTCCGATTTTTGTAAGGGTTAAATATAGTGATTCAAGACCATACTTAATTTCATTTAATTTTTGTTCAGTATAATCTGTATTATTTCTAATACTTAACATTATATTTTTAATTACTACTTCCTTCATATTTCTCCTTACATATACATCATAATATAAATTTCATATAAAAAATCAAATATGTTTTTAAAAGAACTTAATGTCGAATAATATGTCGAGTAATGTCGAAATTTGATATTTTTTTTATGATTATGCATGCATAATATACTTTTATGATATAAATAAAAAATAATTTTAATTTGTAGTAAGATTTACATTGCAAGACAACGAAGAAATACATGAATTAAAATTAGGAAAGGTGGTGTGTTATGAGCAGAGGTCGTGTTAAGTGGTTCAACAATGAAAAAGGTTACGGATTTATTGAATATGAAGGACTTGTAAACGAAGACATATTTGTTCATTATTCAGCTATTGAAAAAGAAGGATACAAAACACTTAGTGAAGGCCAAATAGTTGAATTTACATTAATTGAAACGGCTAAAGGTAATCAAGCAATCAATGTAAGAGAAGTAAGTTTAACAACTGTATAAATACACGAAGTTTGTGTATTTTTATTTTGTAAAATATTTGTGATAATTTGACACTTTTGTAGAATATTTATTTAATATATGTTATCCTTTAATTAGGAGGATGATGTAAATGAGATATAATATTCGTGGTAACAAAATAGATGTTACAGAAGCTATTGATAATTACATTAAAAGTAAATTATCTAGATTAGATAAGTATTTAGATGATAATGATGAAGTGGAGGCTAAAGCTATAATTTCAGCTCGTGGTAAAGACCAAAAAGTTGAAGTTACTATATGGAGTGGTAAATATAACATAAGAGCTGAAGAAACAAGCGAAGATTTATATGCCGCTATAGATTTAGTAATAGATAAATTAGAAAGACAATTTAAGAAATATAGAGGTAAACTTTCAAGTAAGAAAAATAAAGTGAATATGGATGCAACTATTGATGCATACTTTGAAGTACCAGAACCTAACGAAACAATTGTTAGAAGAAAAGAAGTATTTCTAAAACCAATTGATGAAGAAGAAGCAATAACACAAATGGAATTATTAGGACATACATTCTTTGTATTCAAAAATGTTGATACAGAAAAGATTAATGTTGTGTATAAAAGAAATGATGGGGATTATGGAATTATAGAAGCAAATTAATATAGTTATTTATAGCACATTTCTTATAAGAGAGTGTGCTATTTTTTTGACTTTAATATTATATTAGTTTATAATATTTGCTATGGAGATGATATTATGGGATTACTTAAAAATTTATTTGATTATGAAACAAAAGAACTTAAAAAGATAAATAAAATTGTTGATGAAATAGAAGCATTAGACGAAGAAATGCAAAAGATAACTGAAGTAGAATTTAAGGCGAAAACTGAAGAATTCAAGAAAAGACTTACTGAAGGAGAAACTCTTGATGATATATTAGTCCCAGCTTTTGCACTTGCAAGAGAAGCATGTTTTAGAGCAATAGGTGAAAAACCATTTAGAGTACAATTAATAGGTGGCGTTGCAATTCACAGAGGGAACATTGCTGAAATGAAAACCGGTGAAGGTAAAACTTTAACAACAGTACTTCCAGCTTATCTAAATGCATTAGAAGGAAAAGGTGTTCATGTTATTACAACAAACGAATACTTGTCAACACGTAATGCAGAGTGGATGGAACCAATTTACACACTACTTGGTGTAAGTGTAGGTATAAATTTAAGAGAAAAGAGCCCTAAAGAAAAAAGAGAAGCATACAATGCTGACATTACATATACAACAAATAATGAACTTGGATTTGATTATCTAAGAGATAATATGGTTGTTCATAAAGAAAATAGAACTCAAAGAGGACTTAACTTTGCTATTATAGATGAAGTAGATAGTATTCTTATAGATGAAGCAAGAACTCCGTTAATTATAAGTGGCGGTGTTGCTAAAAGTGCTAATGTTTATAAAGAAGCAGATAGAGTTGCTAAAAATTTAACCCTTGATGATTACGTTGTTGATGAAAAAACTAAAAAAGTTACATTAACAGAAGAAGGTGTTAAACACGCTGAAAACTTACTTCATTTAGATAATTTATATGACATAAAAAATAGCGTAATGGTACACAATCTTGATAAAGCATTGACTGCTAATTATGCATTCAAAAGAGATGTTGACTATGTTGTTGAAAATGATCAAGTATTAATTGTTGATACATTTACTGGAAGACTTATGCATGGTCGTCAATTTAGTGAAGGACTACATCAAGCAATAGAAGCAAAAGAAAATGTAACTATAAATGAAGAAACTAAAACACTAGCAACAATTACATTTCAAAACTTATTTAGAATGTATAATAAACTTGCTGGTATGACAGGTACTGCTAAAACAGAAGAAGAAGAATTTCAAAATATATATAATACATATGTTGTATGTATTCCAACTAATAAGCCAGTTATTCGTGATGATCAAGTTGATTTAATTTATTCATCACTAAAAGGTAAATATAGTGCAATTGTTAAAACAGTTAAAGAAATACATAAAACAGGTAGACCTGTTTTAGTAGGTGTAGCATCAGTAGAAACAAGTGAGGTTATAAGCCAACTATTAGATAAAGCAGGAATCAAACATGAATTATTAAATGCTAAAAATCATGAAAGAGAAGCACATATTATAGAAAATGCTGGTAAGAAAGGTGCTGTAACTATCGCAACTAACATGGCTGGACGTGGTACTGATATTAAATTAGGTGAAGGTGTTCGTGAACTAGGAGGACTTTATGTAATAGGTACTGAAAGACACGATTCAAGACGTATTGATAACCAACTTCGTGGTCGTAGTGGACGTCAAGGTGATCCAGGTACAACTAGATTCTTCGTTTCTATGGAAGATGATTTAATGGTTAAATTTGGCTCAGAAAAGATGAAAACTATTATGGAAAGTTTAGGAATTAGTGGAGACCAAGCTATTTCAAATAAAATGATATCTAAAAATATAGAATCAGCTCAAAAGAAAGTAGAAGGCTTCAACTTTGATAGACGTAAAGGATTACTAGATTTTGATAACGTAATCTCTAAACAAAGAGAAATAATATATGAAAGACGTAATGAAATATTAGATAAAGATAGTATAAGAGATAGAGTTCTTGATACATTTAAAGAATTTGTAACAGGACAAATCAATTCACACTTAAATGAAAATAATACACTAAGTGATAATGATATAGACAATATCATGGAACAATTTAATGCTCATTTACTTAAGAGAACTAAATTAAAGAAAGAAGATTTTGAAGGTAAAAAACCTGATGAAGTAATTGATTTTATCTATAAAATAGTAGTAGAAGATTACAATAAAAAACTTGAAGATATTCCAGAAGAAATACAAAATGATTTTGAAAAAACTATTTCTTTAAGAATTATTGATAAGTATTGGATGGATCAATTAGATGCAATGGAAAATCTAAAAGAAGGAGTAGGACTTCGTGGTTATGCTCAAAGTAATCCACTTCAAGTTTATGCTTTAGAAGGATTCCAATTATTTGATAATATGATGGCCAGTATCAATGCTGAAATATCAAATTACTTATTAAATGCTGAAGTTAGACAAAATATTGAAAGAGAAGAAGTTAAAAATATAAAGACTAATGATGGAAAAGAAGGAGTTAAAAATACACCTAAAAAAGCAAAAGAAAAAATAGGTAGAAATGATCCATGTCCATGTGGAAGTGGTAAGAAGTACAAAAACTGTTGTGGTAAATAACTCGTAAAGCCCCATAAATAAAGGGAAAACGCGAGTTTTTCTTTTTGCCGAAAATAGTCCAAAATAAGGGCTAGAGCCATTCTGGAGCCATTTTGATTTGAATATATGGCCATATAATTATTTAAGATCACAAAATAAAAAATATTACGAACAAAAAGATTATAAAAATCTATGGTATAATGGTTATAAGGTGATACAAATGGATAAGAAAGAATATATAGTTAATCAATTAAAAAGAACTTTTCATAAAAAATATGAGAATTATTGTATTACAAGAATTATTCATAAGCTAGATAATGAATACATACAATTCATAACTCAACAATTATTCAAAAGACCAGATGGAAAGTTTGCACTTGCAGATTTATATTTTCCACAATTGAATATTTCTGTTGAGATAGATGAACCTCATCATTTAACGCAAAAGGAAGCAGATAAACAAAGAACTTTGGATATAATAAAAGCCGATCAAGAGATAAGGAAAAAATATACTGGAATTGAAGATATTATCTTAGAGCCAATAGAAGAATCTAGAATCGAGATAAGAGAAGAATCATCTATAGAAGAAATAAATAATGAAATAGATATAGTTATCAACAAAATTGAATTAAAAATATCTGCTATGGGAGACAAATTTGTCCCATGGAAGAATGTATATGAACCAGCTTCCTATTATATTAAAAAAGGTTTTATAGAAAAAAATGATAATGCTAAATTTAAAACAATTGATGAAATAGGAAAATTGTTTAACATTGAAAAAGTATCTATGGGATATAAGATTCATGGTTATGTACCAATAGTTAATGATTCAGAATATTTTTGGTGTCCACATTTAAAATTAAGTGATGCTGATGTAATAATAAATAATGCTATAAATACAATATCACCAGATGGAAATTACGTGTTTGAATATTTTAAAAAAGATAATGATACTGAGGTAAAAAAAGTATTAGACGATAATATTAAAAGATATGTTTTTGCTCAATATAAAGATGAAATAGGAAATGAATCAAAAAAATTTATTGGCGTATATTCGTTAGATAAGGACAAAACATTAAAAGAAAATGTTAGAGTCTGGAAAAAAATATCTAATAAGATAGAATTAAAAAAATATTTTAATTAGGAGGTTCATAAGTCAAAGTTTATAGATAGTATAATAGGACATGCTGTTGGTGATGCTATGGGAGTTCCTACAGAGTTTTGCATTAGAGAATATTTACTTAAGAATCCAGTAAAAGAAATGATTGGATCTGATAAAACAGGACAATCTGCTGAATCTTGGAGCGACAATACATCAATGGAGATAGCAACGATAGATTCATTTATTCAAAATAAAGAGTTCAATTACTATGATATAATGCACAAATGGGAAGAATGGATAAATGAAGCAAAGTATACCGCAAATAATGATACATTTGATGTTGGGAGAACATGTTTACGGGCAATTCGTAATCACTCATTAGGAACAGAACCATCTGGAAGTGGTAAGAAGTACAAAAACTGTTGAGGTAAATAGTTTATTTTATAAGGGTTGTACAATTGGAATTTTCAGGCGATTTTACATCAAAAAGCGTTTAGATAAATTTTAAATAAGTTTTTTAAACGATTTTAACTATAAATCGGCTGATTATGATATAATATAGTTGGATGTGAGAAAATGAATCAAAAAGATTATGAAATATTAGTTACAAGTATGATAGATGCTATGGCAAAAAGAATTTTTGAATTAGTAAGTCAGGGCTATACAAAAGGGCAAATAATTGAATATTTAAAAAAAGTGGGGGAGTTATCTCGTGAAGAAGGTGAAACAACAGATTTAATTTCAGAAAAAATAGATTTAATAAGTGCTGCTGTTGAAGAGGCCATACATATAGTTCAAAAGAGAACTTTACAACCTGAAATAAGAAGATTATATCAACAAATGGCTGATGAAAAGAATTTGGCATATATTGGAAAAGATGGAAGAGATTACTATTCAAGAGAAACATTAGAAGAAGCCAATAAGCAATATATGGATCAAATGTATACTGAAAATAAACCTAGAACTATGTAGTATTAAATCAATTTTTTAGATAAGTTATTAGATAAGTTTAAACTGCATTGTCAGAAAATTAGACATCACTTTTTTACAATTTGCGAGTAAATTATTAAAATTTATGAGTAAGAAAGCCCAATTTTTAAGTAAAAATTTCCTTGGTTGTTTTAATTTTTTACCATGTGGAAGTGGTAAAAAATATAAAAACTGTTGTGGAAAGTGAAATAAAGATGTTAACAGAAAATACTATGTTAACATCTTTTATATTTAATTATCTTAATAATATATATGAAGAAGAATTAGATTTAAATTCAATATGTCAAAATTTTTGACAAGTTCAAAAAGAAATAAATGATTAATATAAAAAATTAAAAGCTGCTATTAACATATAGTAGTATGCTATAATTTAATAAAGGAAGTGATAAAAATGATTTTAGAAGAATATGATGAAACAATAAATTCAACATTTGATCCATATGAAGTTGAAAATGTTATTGAAGGATTTCCAAAGACAGGTGTAACTTGCTTTTCAAAGAAATTATTTGATCAATTAGTTAACAAATTTAATGGTATAGAAATAGCACAATCATCAAATGGTAATGGTAAATTTCCAATATATAAAATTAATTATGAAGGAAAAGACTTGGCATTATTTATGTCTATAGTTGGTTCTCCTGCATGTATAGTAGAGTACGAAGAATTATTTGCGATGGGCTTAGAAAGAATCGTTGTATTTGGAACATGTGGTGTACTTGATAAATCAATAGATGACCTAGCCATTATAATTCCAAACTCTGCTATTAGAGATGAAGGAACAAGCTATCATTATGCAAAATCATCAAGAGAAATAACTGTTAATCCAAAATATCAAGAAGAATTTATTAATCTTTTAAAAGAACATAATTATTCATAT
>FR880093.1:19053-45656 GCA_000434555.1 Clostridium sp. CAG:524
ACTACTGATGCACCATATCGTGAAACAAGAAAGAAAGTATTGGATAGAAAAAATGAAGGTTGTATATGTGTTGATATGGAATGTTCAGCAATATCAGCATTATCACAATTTAGAAATAAAGAAGTTTTTCAATTCTTTTATGCAGCAGACAATTTAGATTCTGCTAAATGGGATCAAAGATCATTAAGTAATAATGAAAAATTGAGTGATAAAGAAATGATAGGGTTACTAGCAATTAAATTTGCTGTAAGTATAGATAAATAAAACTCTTAACAATTGATAAAAGGTATGTATATAGTTAAAGTATGTACTTTTTATTTAATAATGCATAAAATAATAGACAATTAATTAGAATTTTAATATAATATAAATTAAATATAATTCATTACACAGGGGAAAAAATATGTCAAAAAAGATTAATGAAAACTTATTATACCATTTTGGTAACAAAGCTATTAACAATCAAGAAAAAGAACGTATTAGAACTGTTATAATAAAACAATATATTGAAGATGAAAGATTTTTATCATCATTTATTAAAATATATAATTCATTTTTAGATTCAACTGGATTCAAAAAAGAAATCATGGCAGATTTAATCATAATTTATATGGCTTTATCAGGCAGTATTATTAATTTAGATGATGAATCATGTAGAGAAATAGTTAATCATGCATCCATTGAAACCATTGGCTATTATGGAGATATAATATTACAAGATAATTTAAGAGAATTCTGCGTTAACAAATACTGGAATTATGTTTTTGAGTTTTATGGAAATAATGATAAAGATAAATCAAAGCATTTAAGAAGGAAAATAATTAATTTGTTTTCCAAAGATAAAGAAGAGTGATAATAACATTTAAACCATACAATATAATAATACAAATATATTACAAATACAGCAAAAATAATAAGAAAAAAATTGAACGTGAAGAAGAAATTGAATATATATAGAAAATATAAAATTAAAAAGTAATTATAAATTATTAGACTTTAGTATTGAAAATGATGATGTAATAATGTTTGATAACAATGAATATAAATACAAGACAATAGAATTGTTTATGAATTAATAAAAAATTGCAAAGTAGATAAATTTAATTTTAAAAAAAGAATAATTAAATATTGTGAAAAGATAGAAAAACCAAATGAATCTAAAAATGGATTTAGACCAAGTCAAAAATATAGATTTAAACCATTGAAAGGTGATATTTGGTTGTGATAGTATAATAAAATATAAAATTATTAAAAGAAAACAGGGTGGTTAAAAATGGAAACTATAGTAGGAAACAAAGCAGTAAATAATATAATTAATACAATTGAAAAAACACATCCAATGAAAAAGCCAAGAATTGATGTAGATGAGGAACCTTCAAAATTACTAGAAATGGAAATTATACTGAGAATATTTACTGAAGGAAATAAGCTAACAGCAGTTACAATTTTAGATGGAAATGGAGTTTATAAAAAAGGAATACCAGAAAGTAAACAAATTATAGATGGATTTATAAGTGAAACAGATTTATCAAATTTAATAAACTATATTCTAAAACATTATCCATATATAGACAGCTTTAGTAATAGTACTAATTCAATAAGATTAGGATTTGCTTTTTCACTAGACGAGAATTTATTTAGTGAAGAAGATTTAAGTATAAATCGTATAGTTTTGAATATTGAAACATTTGACACAAATTTAGCCCATCAAATGAGAGAATACTTAAAATTCATAATTATTAATTATAGAGAACAATTAGCGACAACAATGTGGTATGAAACAGAATATAAAAAATACTATACTGAATGGAAACAAAAATGTATAGATGGCATGAGTAGAGAAGATATAATTGATTTTTTAAACACTTTACCAACAGAAAGTTTAAAAACACTATTATCATCAATCGCAAATGAAAGATTTATTGAAATTCTTAAAGAGCAAGAGAAGAAATCAAAAAGTCAAAGCATGAAATTATTAAAGCAAGAAGACAATAAAAGAACTGAAAATGTAAATTAAAATACCTAATAATTAACGTAAATAAAAGAGTAACACATCTATAAAGTTACTCTTTTGTGTTATACTATTCTTAGGTGAATAGATATGGAAGATGAAAAGAAATCAAAAATAATAGGAATAGCAGTAATTGTTATAATTATAGTTGGTATAGGTACTATGCTTTTAATATCAAAGAATATGCATAAACAAAATAATAACAAAACTACATCAACGTCAACGACTACATCAACAACTAAAAAGACAGAAACAACAACTACAAAAATAGAAGATACCAGTTCGTTTAGAATGGTAATTGAAGATATATTTACTGTATCAGATGGAATAACTATTGATGGAAAGATTAGCCAAGGAACTATACATAAAGGAGATAAAATAGAAATTCTTGGCGACAATAAAGTGATAACAGCAGTAGTAGATAAAATATATATATTGAAAAAAGAAGTGGATTCAGCCACTAAAGATGATTATATCAGCATACATATAAAAGATGTTAATAAAAGCCAAGTATCAAGAGGTCAAACTATAGCAAGTCCTAGCACTATAGAAGCTACTAATAAATTTAAAGCAAAAGTACATATAAATACATTAAAAGAAGGTGGTAATGATACACCTATATATAATAACTATAATTCATTAATTGTATTCAAAATAGAATCATATACAGGAAGTATTATATTAGATAATGATAGTGATATGATTAATCCAGGAGAAACAAAAGATGTAACAATTGAATTAGATACAACAGTTGCAATGGAAAAAAATACAACATTTAGTATTAGAGAAAATGGTAGAGACATAGGAACAGGTACAGTAACAGAATTAATTAAATAGGAGGAAAATGAAAATATTATTACTATCATGTAGTACAGGAGGAGGACATAATTCTTGTGCTAGATATATTGAGGAAGAATTAAAAGAAAATAACATAGAATGTGAATTTAAAGATTTTTATGACATAGTAAATGAAAAAGCAAAAGATTTATCAGAAAAGATATATTTAAAATCACTAGGTAATGAAGGAAAAATATTTAAGAACATCTATAAGATGGGAGAATTATATAGTAAAACAGGAATAAAAAGTCCAGTATATCTAATAAATAAATTACATAAAAAGAAACTATATAATTATATAAAAAACAATAATATTGATTTAGTTATCGCAACACATTTATTCCCAGCACTTGCATTAACAGCAATAAATAAAGATAAAGATTATGAAAATATTCATTTTCTTTTTGTAGCAACAGACTATGAACCATGTCCATTTATGGAAGAAGCAAAGCCAGATTACTTTATCACAAACAGTGAATTAGTAGAAAGATTTAATAAAAAGAAAATATCTACTGACAAGTTATTAACAACTGGAATTCCTGTATCAACAAGATTCATAAAAACTGCTAAAGACATAAGAAAAGAGTTAAATATTAACAATGAAAATGTTATTCTTATTATGCTTGGAAGTATGGGATTTGGAAGTATAGATACAGTTATTCACGAATTATTAACAGAAAAGAACACTAAAATCATAGTAATATGTGGTACTAACAAAGAATTATATAAAAGACTTAATGATATAAAAAATAATAACTTAATAGTTTTAGGATTCGCAAACAATATAAATGATTTATTATATTCAAGTGATATTGTATTATCAAAACCAGGAGGATTATCATCAACTGAAGTAGCTAGTATGAGAAAACCATTATTACATATATTTCCAATACCAGGAATAGAAACATATAATACAAAATTCTTTAATAAAAGAAATATGAATATGATATGTAATAACAAAGAAGAAATAATAAGTAATTGTAAATATTTATTAAATAATAAAGATAAACAAGAAGAAATAATTAGTAATCAAGAAAAATATATAAATGAAAATTCTGCAAAAGATTTAGTAACATTTATAAAAAATACATATTAAAAGACCTATAAAATTAAATTATAGATCTTTTTAATTGCTTAAATTTATATTTTATTTCCATAAGTTTTTAGGATAAACACCATCATTAATAAGTCTATTTATTTCACCTCTAATTAAATTTAAATCATCTTTATAAGTAATTCCATACCATATAGAAGTTGTATTGATAACACTAACATTAATAAGTTTCTTTTTTATGTACTTATTTATTTCAATAGGTACTAGATATTCATTAGTAGCATCTACGTTATTTAAAAAATCATTAAAACCATCTTCAAGTAAATCAAATATTTTAGGAGTGAAACCAAACATATTCATAGAAATAATAGTATTTTTATCTACATGTATTTCATTATTTCCTAAAAGAGTTTTAGCAAACAACTTATCACCATCCCTACTAATGATACTTTCATCTAGACTTACTAAATAATTATTTTTAATATTACATATACCTCTTTTAACAGAACCATTATCAGTAATTGTTTCAAGAATATTATAACCAATAACAGCAAACTCATTATCTATTTTATTATTTTTTATGAAATTGCTTATTTTAAAATATGCATCTCTGCCATAAAAATCATCAGCATTAATAATAGCGAAATTTTCATTAATCACATTTTTACAGCAAAGAACAGCATGAGCAGTACCTAGTGGCTTAGTTCTATCTTTAGGAATACTAACTGGTAGATTATCATTATTTTGAAAAACATATTCTACTTTAATATAATTTTCGATTCGCTTACCAATTGTACTTCTAAATATCTCATAATTTTCTTCTTTAATGATAAAAACAACTTTTGTAAATCCAGCTTTGATCGCATCATAAATAGAATAATCAATAATAAATTCATCATTTGGACCGACACTTTCAATTTGTTTAAGCCCTCCATATCTGCTTCCCATACCTGCAGCCATAATTACTAATGTCATATCTCACCTCTATTACATTTTATCATATAAAAAATAAAGTAGTACACCTTCTACTTTATTTCTACATTATTTACATATAATTTGTATCCATTTAAATCAATATTACTATTAGTCACATCATCGTTATTAAGTTCACTTACATACATATCACCGGTAAGTTTAATTTTAGAATCTTTATCAATATTAAGTACAATATTTTTAGCTGTATTATCACTATTAACAGAACCTTCTATATAGGAACCATTTTTAAGTGATAAAGTTAGAGTAGAGATAGAATCAACAACAATGTTACCAATAGCTTCCTGATTATTTAAATTAAGAGTAACATTTCCTCCATTAGAATCACTATTTCCCCAGGAATCTTTTTGTATTCTTAAAAAATTACCACTTTTATCATTATTAATTATTTTATTATTTGTAAGATTTATAGTAGCAGTAGTATTAGTTATATATAATGTGTCACCTTTGTTAGTAGTTATCATACTATTACTAGCAGTAAAACTTGCATTACCAACAGCAGCATCTCCACTCATTGATTGATATAAAAATATATTTTTATATGTAGTAGATTGACCATTTAATGTAGTATTGTTATCTGTAAGCTCTACATTATCAATAGAGACACTATTCTTTCCTTCAATAACAATTCCTTCTGATGCATTAGAAATAAGTTTTGCATTCATAACAATAATATCAGCAGTAGAATAAATACTAGGAGAACCTTTTCCATTAGTAGTATAAGTTCCAGAGTCAACGTTTACTGTTCCACCACCTCTATCACTTCTAATAGCAGCACTTGAAGTACCATTTGTTGTTATTTCCAAATTAGTAGCATTCATTATTCCTCCACCAGTAGTCATAATACCACCTGAATTATCTTTATTAGTTGTAATTTTAGAATCATTTATATTTATGATAGTATTATCACTATTACTATTGTTTGTTGTAGCATTTCCACCATAGCTAAATACTCCATTAGCACCATTAGCATCAGTATTAATAATGGCATTTTTAATTGTTGCATTCGCTCCATTCTTAGCAACTATACTAGAATTAATACCATAAAAACTAGTATTGTCTCCTTCACTTGAGTCTCCAGTTTTATTAATACTTACATCACTGATAGTAGATTTTCCACCACTTATCAAAATAGCATTTTCATCAGCATTACTTGAACTATATTCACCATTAGAAATATCTTCTTCACTAGTTATTTCTTTAACACCACTGTAGCTAACATTATTATTCCCATTATTATTAAATCCACCATTAGTATTACTATTTAAAAAGCATTTATTAGTTATAAATATAAATCCAAAAGTAAATAGAGCAGTTAAAATAATTGTTGATAATATGAATATAATAGTCTTATCACTAGAAGTAAATATTTCACTAAAAGAAATACTATTAAATTTAGTTATAATTAATAATATAACGATAAATCCAATAACAAGTCCTTCAATACCAAAAGCAATATAATATTTAGTATCAACACTTTTACTCGTATTGTTAGGCATACTCATATCTTTATTTTCACCATTTGGCATACTTGGAGGTTCACTCATATTACCATCACTTTCATTATCAGGTTTACTTGGAGGCTCACTCATATTATTACCTTTTTCATTCATATTACTATTAGGCATCCCTCCACTTTCGTTGCTGCTACTAACCTTAGTCATTGTAAAATACACAAGTCCACAAGTTATTAACAACAACAAAATACAAATTATATTATTAACATTTTTTGTCATATCAAATCTTTTCCATTTAATTATACAATACAAATAATTAAATTAATGACGAAATCTGTCACACACAAAAATAATAATAAAAAACATTGTACACTTTTAAAAAAATAAGTGAAAATAAAGTGAAAACACAAGCAATAAATGATATAATTTTACTAGGAGGAAACAGTAATGAAAAAAATTATTAAAATATTAGCAATCTTTTCACTATTAATATTCACAACTGCATGTGATTTATCAGTAGAAGAAGAATTCAAAGAAGATAATTTCAAAATCACATTAACAGATAATTTTTATAAAAAGGATAATTTAAGCTCTACATACTACTACGAATCACCAAATGTTGGAGTTACTGCTACACTGGATGACTTTGAAGGATTAAGCGACACAGGACTAACAGAAAATTCTAGTTTAGAAGATTATTTTAAGGCAGTGGAAGAATCTAATAATGAAACTTATGAAATGAAAAAAGGAAACAATGGAAAATATTTATACTTTGACTATTCAGCAACATCAAGTGGAAAAGAATTCTACTACATAACAGCAATTTACAAAGGAAAAACAGGATTTTGGTTAGTAACATATTTTTGTGAATCAAAAAATAAAGAGAAACTAACACCTACAATGTTAAAATATGCTGACAGTGTTGAAGTTTAAGTGTACAATTGGTACACTTCTTTAAATAAATTAAAAAATAAATGATATAATTTAAGTAGGTGATAATATGGCAAATAGAGCATTAGATAATAAATGTCCTGCTTGTGGCGCACCAATTTTATATAAACCAAATTTAAAAAAATGGAAATGCGATTATTGTAAAAGCGAATTTACACTTGAAGAAATGAAAAAATATAATAATGCAAGTAGTGAAAAAAATAATAAAAAAGAAGAAAAAATCGATGTAAAAGATACAACTAAAAATAAATCAAAAGATACAATAAAAAAAGAAAAAGACAATACAACTTATGTTGAATATAATTGTAAGGATTGCGGAGCAAAAATAATCGCAGATGAACAAACAACAGCAACATTCTGTATTTATTGTGGAAATACTGCAATATTAAAAGAAAAACTATCAGGAAAATTTGCTCCTGATTTAATAATTCCATTTAAAAATGAAAAAGAAAAAGCAATTGAATCATTTAAAAGTCTTAATAAAGGAAGACCACTCATGCCAGATTTCTTTAATGATGAAAAAAACATAGAAAAAATAAGAGGAGTATATATTCCATTTTGGCTATTTGACGTAAAAATAAGCGGTGAATTAGATGCTACAAGCACGACAAGTACAAGCTGGACAGTTGGAAATACAGTATATACAAAAACTGATACATATAGACTTGAAAGAGAAGGTGAAATGGAATTTAATAAAATTCCTGTAGATGGTTCCACAAGATTCGATGATGATATAATGAATACAATTGAACCATTTAATTATGAAGACTTAGAAGAATATAATCATGCATATCTATCTGGCTTTTTAGCAGAAAAGTATGACGTAGAAGAAGAAAAAAGCTTTAATGATGCGACACTCAGAAGCCTAAATTCAACAAGAGATGAAATGAAAAGAGATATGGGCATGGGTATAAAATCAATAATAAACGACACATTAAAAGCAGAAAAATTATTAACAAAATATGCACTACTACCTGTATGGATGATAAATGTAAAATATAAAGATAAATTTTATACATTCGCGATGAATGGTCAAACTGGAGAATTCGTAGGTAACATACCAGTAGATAAAAAGAAAGCACTTAAATATGGAATTCTAACATTTGTAATTACATTTGCATTAGTATTACTAATAAGTTATCTTTTTTACATAGGAGGTCATAAATGAAAAGAATAATAAGAATAATAATTTTATCTTTATTATTAATTTTACCACTAAGTTTAAAAGCAGAAGTAAATCTAAAAGAAAGAACTGAATCAAACAATTATGGTGTTAATAAAAAATGGAAAATTACAGAAAGCAATATCAACAATGTTAAAAGTACAAAATATGTAGATTCAAGTGAAAAAATATATGATTTTTCAAATGTACTTAATGAAGAAGAAAAAAATGAATTAAAGAGTTTAATTGATGATTATATTAACAAAACACAAATGGATATGGTAATTTTAACAGATAGTGTTCCATATACAAATGATAATACCAATGATACTTATGCTTCTGATTTCTATGATTATAATGATTTTGGAATAAATTTCAAAAATTATAGTGGAGTAATTTTATTTAGAAATACATACGAGGAAAACCCTTATTTTAATGTATATACATTTGGTCAAGCACAACTATACTATCCACAAAATAGGTGTGATTATGTTCTTGATGATATATATGAAGATTTAAAATCAAAAAACTATATTGATGGATTCACAAAATTCATAGATGAATTTAACACATATTATAATAAAGGAATTCCAAAAGAATTAAAAGATTACTATATAGATGATATGGGTTACATTAAAAAAGGATATAAGTTACCATTACTAACAACATTTATAGTAGCAACAATAGTAACAATAATAGTTCTATTAATAATGGTTAAAAAGAATAAAATGGTTAAAAAAGAAACTATGGCAGGAGAATATCTAAATAACAATAGTATAAAATATACAAAACGAAATAAAAACTTAATTTCTTCACATACGACACATTATACTAGAGTAGAGTCATCATCTAGTAGTGGCGGAGGAAGTTTCTCATCACATAGTGGTTCATCAGGAGGTGGCCATGGTGGCGGAAGTGGAAGACATGGATAAAACAAGTTTACAAGGCTTGTTTTTTAATTTGAAGTTTTAATTGATTTTATCAGTAAAAATTGATATAATATAAAGCAATTTGCGAAAGGAAATAAAAATGAAAAAAATTAATAATGAAGAAAATAATTATGTAGAAAAAGGTAGAAAATCATTTAAAATAGTAAAAACTGAAGTATCTAAAATATATGATGACGCCACCAGTGATAAAGAATTTTCTAAAAGTTTTTTAATAGAATTACTTAATAAAAATGAAAAATTAAGTTATGAACTTGCTAATGGATTAATGCTTATAGAAATGGATATGGAAAAAACTTTAACAAAAAATAGAGAAAAGATAAGAAAATATAGAATTTTTATTAATGCTTTAGGAATAACTTCATTGTTAATAGGAATAATAAACGGATATATTGGTTTAATAGCATGTATGGCATATGCAGGAATTATTTGCATAACAGCAAAGAAAAGAAACGAATTATTAGAAGAATCTAAAAATAAAATAAAAGAAACCCAACAATTAGTATCAGAAATAAATCCAATAAATAACAATATTGCAAATAATAATATGTTAATAACAAGAAAGTTAAATACATTAAATGATAAAGAAACAGAGCAAAGAAAACAAGAGCCTGCAAAGGTAAGCAAAATAGAATTAGCAAACAATATCATACAAGAATATTTTGAAACAGGGGTATTACCTGAATTTGATAAAAATATAAAACAAACAATAATATCAATTTTAAAAAATGATTTGGACAGTGACGAAAATGATATAGAAAAGTTACTTGAAGAAGCACGCGAAAAAGTTAGTTTTGAAGTTGATAAAAGTACAGTATTAGAATTATTCATTAAAGAAGGAAATAAGGTTAAAAATGGAAAACCAAACAATTAACAAAACAAATATTGAAAAAGCAAGAGATATATCATCTTCAGCAACTAAAATCTATATGGATATAACAGATATAAAAGAATTTTCAAAATCATACTTAGAAGAATTATTAAAAGAAAATGAAGCATTAAAAGGTTGTTTAAACAAATTATTAGATGACAACATCCGCGAATTAGAAAAATCAACAAAATCAAGTGCAACAAAAGATATCAAAAGAATGATAAAAATGGCAATAATAATGTTAGCCAGTTTAACATTGATTTCAGTCGCACCAACAATTGGATTATTTACAACACCAATTTATATGATATATGTCATAAAATCATATAAATCATCAAAAGAAAATTCAATTGAATATAAAAAAAGAGTTAAAGAGATTAGACAAGTTAATGATAAATCGCAAGGTATAAAGAATAATTTAGATAATAATGAATTATTTATTAGAAGAGAATTAAAGAAATTTGAAACTAAAGAACTACCAGAAACAAAATCGCATGAAGCAAGCAAAGTAGAACTTGCTAATAAAGTAATTCAAGATTTTTATGAAACTGGCATTATTCCTGAAATTAGTGACGAATTAAAAGAAACGATAATCGCATTGTTAAAAAATAGTGTAGAGTGCAAAGAAATTAACATTATAACAATACTTGAAGAATCACGTAAAAAAGTAAATTATGAAGATTCTAAAAGCGCAAAACTAGAACTAAACAAGAATGGTAAGAATTAATTTCTTATCATTTTATATTATATTTCTTTATATACACTACTAATCATGTTATAATCATATTGGAGACTAATATGAATAAGGAAGATTATATTAAAATTGTAAATGAAAAATTAACAGGAAATTCAAAACAAATAATGTTAAACCAAATTGACAGATATTATAATTCAAAAAATTATATAATAAAAAAAGACAACAAGATAGGAGAAAAAGTATTATTAAAAAAAGGTACATTACTTCATGGAACATATAAAAATATAGAAGGTCTAAGAGAGATAATAAAAAATGGACTAATATCAAGTTGGTTCATAAATGCAAGAACTTCTAAATATCCAAGCTCAGTTGGGGTATGGAATTTAAAACAAGATTATTTATTAAAAGACTATATTGACTTTTATTCTGGTGGAACAATTCTTTATAGTGGAATATTTGAAAATAATATTGACACAGGATGTAATAAAACAGCTATTATTCCTTATAGTAATATGAATAACATTATAAATGAAATTACAAAAATAGATTGTCATAAATGGAATATAGAACAAACAAAAGAAGCAAGATTTATGCCCAGTTTAGTTCAAGATAGAGTACAAATTGGAATAATTTTTAATGGAGAAAATGATTATATTCATGAACTATTAAAAGGAGATATCTTATCAAATAATATAAGTGATATAGATGTAAAAGATTTTGTGAATCCAATCTATTATGAAACTTTTATCAAAGACAGAAAACGTAAGGATGACTTATTTACTGATCGTGAAAGTGCAATACTCTTTGGAATACCATCTAATTTTATAGAAGGTATATTAGTTGGAAGAAAATATGAAAAAGATATAGAAATTTTAAAAGAAATAAAAAAGTTACTTCCAAAAGCATACATATGTAATTTAGATGGTATAATCATAAGATAGCATATGAAAATAAAAAACAAGAAAAATATTGGTATGATTTTAGCATTTTTAAGTGCTTGTCTTTATGCGTTCAACGTAATAATTGAAAAGAAATATGTTAGATTTGAAAGTTGTAACAAAATATTATTTCTAATGTATCTAGGTGCAGGAATAGGACTATATTTAATTCATAAATTATCCTCAAAGAGCAGTAATAAATCTCAAAAATTAACTAAAAAATTCAAATGTTAGTTTAGTATCATTGTTATCTATTTTTGAAATAATCATGACAACTTTTATATTCATACTAATGATAATAGGAATAATATTTATGAATAAAGATAACAAATAATTTACAATGTAATGACAAAATAATTTTCTTGACATTAGTATTTAAAAATATATAATATATCTTGAAATGGAGGATATTATGGAAAAATATGTAAATGTTTACTTATCAAATAATATTCATAAGTCATCAGGTATATATGACAGTAGTGTATTTCAAGATTGCGTTTATGTTAAAAAATCAGAGAAAAGGACAGATAAGGTATTATTTTGGTCATATGATTATGATCAAGAAGTAAAGGGTCTAACTGACGTGCCAATAATTTGTGAACGCTTAGAAGATGGAAGTTTAAAAGACATTATAACAGGAGAAATAATAACATCATTAGGTGAATATGAAGATGAAGAAAGATGTTTATATCAAATGTTTTTAACTTATAATCGCTTAAATGAATTAAGTATATCAAAAGTTGCTGAAATAATAAAAAAATATTTTGATGGACCATACAAACAAGAAAATATAGCAAGATATAGACAAATGATGGAAGATGTAAGAATAGAAAGTGCTAACATGACTTATAGAAGAATTGGAAGAAAAAAAGAACAACAACAAAAAACAGAACAAGATGATGAATATGTTAGACGCTTTATAAATAATTTACGTTAACTATACAAAAAAGTAATAGATGTTAGAATTTATTACTTTTTATTATGATATAATTATCAATGGGAGATAAGATTGAATAAACATTTGAAAATTTTAATATTGATAATTGGTATAATAGTTGTAGGATATGTATCATTTAATTATGGCCAAAAATACAAAAAAGATATTTTAGAAAATGATTATACATATATAGATGTCCTAAGTGGAATGTATGGCACGTGTGAAAATGATAGCTGCTATATACTTAATATATTTAAAGAAAACAATACATATGTATTCACGAGTGGTATATATGCTACTGACTTCGTAAATACAGGAAATATTACTAGAAGTATTAAAATTGATGATAAAAAATATTATTTAAATGTTTACTATCCAGCTATACATGATGAAATGGAAGATACTGAAGAAACTAATAAAGATTATATTTTAGAACTTGTTAATAATGAACAAATAAAAGTAAATAATTTATCTTACAAAAAAATAAATGGCGACATAGAAGATTTTTTTGATAATGAAGCATTTAGTCACTAGGAGGAAAATATGAAAAATATTACAATAATAGGTGGAGGAGTTTTAGGATCACAAATAGCATTTCAAACAGCATATTGTGGATTTAATGTAACAGTATGGTTAAGAAGTCATGAAAGTGTTAACAGAACCAAAGCAAAACTACTAGAATTGAAGAAAAAATATACTGAAAATATTAATTTAATGAATACTAATGAAGGAAAAATGTTTAATAATTGGTGTAATGGAATTTCAAATTATGATAATTTTAATTATAAAGAATGCATCAAACGTGTAGATGAAGCATATAAAAATATTAAATTTGAAATAGATCTAGGAATGTCCATTAAAAATGCAGATTTAGTTATTGAAGCAATGACGGAAGATTTTAACATAAAAAAAGATTTATACTTAAAAATGTCATATTTACTTCCAAAGAAAACAATTGTTGTTACCAATTCATCAACTATGCTTCCAAGCAAACTAGCAAAATACACAGGTAGACCTGAAATGTTTTTAGCACTTCATTTTGCTAATTCTATATGGAAAAATAATACAGCAGAAGTTATGAAACATGATAAAACAGAAGATAAATATTTTAACGAAGTAATAAAATTTGCTAAAGAAATAAATATGGTAGCACTTCCAATAGTTAAAGAAAAATCTGGATACCTTTTAAATTCTATGTTAATACCATTTCTATTTTCAGGTTTAGATTTATTAGTAAATGGTATTTCAGATATTGAATCTATAGATAAGGCATGGACACTTGGAACAGGAGCACCAAAGGGACCTTTTCAAATACTTGACACAGTAGGGCTTAATACTGCACACGAAATAGTACTTATGTATGTAAAAATACCATCTTTTTTAGCACCATACAATTTCAAAAAAATGGAAGCACTATTAAAAGAATATATTGAAAAAGGAAAACTTGGAATCGCTAGTGGAGAAGGCTTCTACAAATACAATAAATGATTCCTATTGATACAGTATGTTATAATTATTAACAATTTTATTAGGTGGTTCTATAAAAAATATTAATATGTATATAAATAAAAATCAATTAAAAGACTAGATAATTTTTAAAAGTTGTTTAGTTTTTTTTGTAAAAAAAGAAGATCATTTTAATAAATCTTCCAATGTTTTACTATCAACATAATTTGTTATAACTTCATCAAGACCTTTCCAAAAATTATAAGTCTTACATTCATTTTTTCTTTCACAATCATCATGTACACAAAAAACAGGAGTCAAATCCCCTTCAGCAATTCTTAAAATATCTCCAATTCTATATTCACTTGGCTTTCTATTTAATTTATATCCACCATTAATACCACGCAAAGAATCTAAATAACCAGCTTTATTTAATAAAGATATAATTTGTTCTAAATATTTCATACTTATTTGTTGTCTACTTGATATTTCTTTCAAAGAAATAAAACTATCATCATTATTCATTGCTAAATCAGTCATTATTCTTAAAGCATATCTTCCTCTAGTAGATATTTTCATATAAATCACTTCCACAAATAGTATATCATATATTATAATATTTATGGTGTTATTATGATATTAAATTTTATAAAAAGTATTTTACATTATGAATTATACATATTGCCAATATATCTCATTATAAGGTTGCTTTATCTTAGAAATAAAAAAATAAATATCAAAAGGGAACTATTATTGATAATATTTGCATCTACAATTATAATGCTATTATCTCAAACAATCATCTGTGAATTTTATTTGGACAATGGAGTTCATATCAAAAAAGGAATTCATAACAATAATTTTATTCCGTTCAAAATATTTTATGATAGTTATATAAGTCACATTAAATATGGGAATTACACTTACTTTATCATAAGTTTGCTAGGCAATATAGTACTATTTATTCCATATGGATTTCTATTACCATCATTATATGAAATAAAAGGAAAACACGTTGTATTACTTGGCCTTTCTTTATCATTATTTATAGAACTATCTCAATTATTTTTACCAAGATGGACTGATATTGATGATATAATCTTAAACACATTTGGTACTTTTATTGGCTATCAATTATATAAATATTGTGTTAAAATATACAATAGAGAGTGATAAGATGGATAATAAAAAAGTAGTATTTATAGTATCTGGAATTGTATTCTTTAGTATTGTTACACTATTAACAGCTATTTTAATTAAGAATAATATAAGAAATAATAATGAAGAAGAGCAATCTTTTATAATTACAATAATTAATGATAATGAAGAACAAACTATTAATGGTAAAAAGGATGAAATTATAAAACTACCAACTTATTCAAAAGAAGGTTATAATTTTATTGGATTCATCGATGAAGATGGCAATAACTACAACAACGAGCTTGTCATTTCCAAAGACCTAACATTAACAGCAAAATATGAACCATTAAAATACTATAACATTAATTTTGTAAGTGAGCCAGGAGTTGATTACTCAGTTATAATGGCTTATTATCAAGAAAAAATTTCACTTCCAACGCCAATCAAAGAAGGCTATACATTTAGCCATTGGATAGATGAAGAAAATAATGTCTTCAATTATACTGAATATCCATATGAAAAAGATGTATTATTAAAAGCAGTGTGGATAAAAAATGAAGCAAAAAAATACACTGTTAAATTTGACACAGATGGTGGAAATAAAATAGATGACCAAATAGTACTTGAGAATGGTACAGTTGCTAAACCAAACAATCCCAAAAAAGAAGGTTACTGCTTTACTGGATGGCAATATAATTATAATAATTACGACTTCAATAAAAATGTAAAAAGCAACATGACCTTAAAAGCAACCTACAACGAGTTATTCGCTTTAAACAAGGATATATTTAATTTAATAAATTCAACATATAAAGATTTATCAAATAAATTTGGAATTCAAGAAAATACCATAAAAAAGCAAAAAACTGTAAGTACAAATAAAGGTAAAGGGTATTCAGCAGATGGAAGTATTCTTTATAAAAATGGATACTACGCATACTATAATTTTTTCACATTTTCAAGTCAAAATTACATAGCGAATTTAAATAAACAAAAGCCAGAATATATAGCATTTGACTCAAATATCCTCTTTACCAATTATAAAAGAGAATTTATTACAGAAAGTAACCTTAAATGTCTAGGCTACACAAACATAAAATACATTAAAAAGGAAAGCATCTACAAGTTTAACTATGGAAAATATATAATAGAACTATACAACTTCAATACAGAAAAAGAAAAAGCCTACGTTTGGAACATTAATTAACAAGTTATTAACACAAAAATACTAGCAATAGTATTTTTTAAATGATAAAATATCATCAGAGGGTGGTTATATGATTATACAATATGCATATCGTTATGATGAAAAATTTGATGTTTACACAGTTAGAAGATTAGATGGAGAATGTCTTAACTATCACGTTCCAGATGGATTATTATTAAACATTTATAATGCCGGCAAGTATGATAAAGAAGTTCTTAAGAATTTGCAAGCATATGTACACTTTGATACTGAATGTATGAATGCAATAGTTGACTTTAAAAGACGTGAATATGAAGATAGAGACATTGATTTCATTACTCGTGAAATAGAAGAAGAATATACATTAAAATTATAATTATTAAGAGACAACATTGTTATTAATGTATTTTTATGTTAAAATTTTCTCATGGAACAGAAAGAAATATTAAAAAAATTAGAAGAATATAAAAGCCTTATTAATGATATTAAAAATAAATTAGATATTGATAATAAGAAAAACAAAATCAGCGAACTAGAAGGTATCTCTAATGATTCATCATTCTGGAATGATATGGAAAATGCTAAGAATGTTTTAAGTGAACTTAAAGGACTTCGTGATATATGTAAAAAATATGACACTGTTAATGAATCTATCAATGACGTTAATGATATAGTAAATACAGGTATCAATGAAGAAGATGCAGAACTTATCGAAACAGAGATGGAAAGTATAAATGAATCCTTATCAAAACTCAAATTATTCGCTCTTTTAAGTGGTGAATTTGATAGTAGTAATGCTTACGTAGAAATACATAGTGGCGCAGGCGGGACTGAAAGTAATGACTGGGCTAATATGATACTTAGAATGTATACAAGATATTTTGATAAAAATGATTATAAATACGAAATAATAAGTAAACAAGATGGTGAAGAAGTTGGTATAAAAGGATGTACTTTGCTTGTTAAAGGATTCTATGCTTTTGGATACTTAAAGGGTGAAACAGGAGTTCATCGTTTAGTTAGAATTAGTCCTTTTGATAGTAATAGTCGACGTCACACATCATTCGCATCTGTACTTGTCACACCAGAAATAAATAAAAATATGGATGTTGAAATAAAAGAAAGCGATTTAAGAATAGATGTATATCGTTCAAGTGGATGTGGAGGACAAGGCGTAAATACAACAGATTCTGCTGTTAGAATAACACATATACCAACAGGAATAGTAGTATCAAGTCAAATAGAAAGAAGTCAACTTCGTAATAAAGAAATTGCAATGAACATGTTAAAAAATAAATTATTCCTTTTAAATCAAAAAGAGTTTAATGATAAAATAAAAAGTCTTAAAGGAGATGTAATGGATGTTAACTTTGGAAGCGCAATTCGTAGTTACGTAATGTGCCCATATACACTTGTAAAAGACACACGAAGTGGATATGAAACATCAAATGTTGATAAAGTACTTGATGGAGATATAAAAGAATTTTTAGAATCATATTTAAAAATATAACATTTACGAAAGTAGATGTTTTTAATTTAAAAAATATATCATCCAAAAAATTAACAAATTTATACACAAATTATTAACCTTTGTGAGTGATTTTGTAAAAATATGATATTTAGCATTACATCAACAAGTCAAGAACAAATAAGCTTTCAACATAAAAATTCAACAAAATAAAATCTCAATATATGTAAAGTAAAAAACAAACAAAATTAAACACGTAGAAAAACATTTGAAAATTTGATATAATTACACTGGAGTACTAGAATATGAAATGGTTTAAAAGAATAAATAGCGGTGAAATTAAAAATAGGGTTATTAAAAAACAAAGTTTAAAGGGAGCAATTCTATTCGTTGTTGGAACATTAACATCTGCTTTATCATTTAATTTATTTTGTGTACCCAATAATTTTGTATCAGGAGGACTCGGAGGAATAGGTATAATACTTAATCACTTCTTTTCAAATATAAATGTTAACTTAGTGATACTACTTGGCAATTTACTATTCATAATAATAAGTTTATTTACTCTTGGATTTAAAGAGTCCCTTATGAGTATAGTTGGTGCTACTGTATTCACAGTATTTCTATATGTAACAACTGATATACCAGAACTAATCAATTTTAAATTTGATAATATATTACTTTATGTACTAGGTTATGGTGTTGCGAGTGGTTTTGGAGAAAGCCTTGTTTACAAATCAGGATTCAATACAGGCGGAACAAGTATACTTGCTCGAATACTTCAAAAATATATATCATTACCACTTGGTAAAATATTAAGATACATATCAATAATAATAATTTTATGTGGTGGAGCGGTTTTTGGATACACTGCACTTATGTATTCTCTAATCATTATGGTAATATCTACTAGCATTGTTGATAAAATGTTGATAGGAATAAGTGATTCTAAAACATTCTTTATCCATACAACTAAAGAAGACGAAGTAAAAGATTTCATATTAAAAATAATAGAAAGTGGTGTTACAGAATTTGATACAAAAGGAGCATATAGTCACAAAAGAAGAAAAATGCTTATGTGTGTTGTTCCAACCGAAAAATATACACTTCTTAAAAATGCAATACATGAAATAGATAGTGATGCTTTCATAGTAGTAAGTGATTGCTACGAAGTACTTGGCGGAACTAAAAGGAAAAAATTGTCTTTTGACAATTAAATAGATAATAATTATAATATATAGTTAAATAAATTATATCAAAGGAGGATATATGCAGTTAATAGAACTAAAAAATATATATAAAAGATATCCCAACGGTGTTACTGCTTTATGCGATGTTAATCTTGAAATATCAAAAGGAGAATTTGTATTCATAATAGGTGCATCAGGTAGTGGAAAAAGTACACTCATAAAACTTTTATATAGACAAGAAAAGCCATCTCGTGGTGAAGTATATGTAGGAGGAGTAAATGTTTCTAAACTTAGAAATGGTAAAGTATACAAATTAAGACGTAAACTTGGAATAGTTTTTCAAGACTACAAATTATTACCAAAACTAACAGTATATGAAAATGTAGCATTCGCTCTTGAAGTATATGGACTTCCAGAAAGCGATATTAGGAAAAGAACATTAAAAGCAATCGAACAAGTTGGTCTTAAAGATAAACTTAGAAGTTATCCTGATGAGCTTTCTGGAGGAGAACAACAAAGAGTATCAATCGCAAGAGCCATCGTAAACGATCCAAAAGTTCTTATATGTGATGAGCCAACTGGTAACCTTGATCCAGAAACATCAATGGAAATAATGAACGTAATAGATAATATCAATAAAGACCTTGGAACCACTATAATAATGGCAACTCATGACAAAGAAATAGTCAACAAAATGAAAAAAAGAGTTATCGTTATAGAAAAAGGCTTAGTAGCAAAAGATACTATGAAAGGAAGATATAAGAGTGAAGGCATTTAGAATTTTAGAAAATAATATAAAAGAATCATTTAAAGGTGTTTTTCGTAATTTCTCTTTATCATTAGCAAGCATATCATGTATAACAATAACACTTATATTAGTAGGATTTAGCATTCTTTTATCTTGCAATGTAAACAACTTCACAACTGAAATAGAAAAAGACATGACAATAGTTGTATTCTTAGAAAGAGGAGTTACAGAAACAGAAATAGAATCAATAGGTGTAAGACTTAAATCATTACCAAATGTAAAAGAAGATGGTGTTACATTTAATTCAAAAGAATCAGTTAAAAATGACATGCAAAAAGAATCAGAAATATTCAACAGTATAATGGCACAATATACAGAAGAAACAAACCCACTTCAAGATACATACTTAGTTAAAGTAGATGACCTTGCTGATATAACTGAGACAGTAAATGAAATTAAAAAAATTGACAAAGTTGATATAGTTAAATATGGCGAAGGTAGCGTTGAAGAACTAGTTAAAATATTTGATGTAGTTAAAAATGTTACATATGTAGTTGTAATAGCCCTTATAATAGTTACAGCATTCTTAATATCAAACACTATCAAAATTACAATTCAATCAAGAAGAAGAGAAATAGAAATAAGAAGACTTGTAGGAGCAAGCAATATATTTATACGCCAACCATTCTTCTTTGAAGGAATCATTTTAGGATTTATGGGATCAATTATACCAGTACTAATATGTTGTTATGGATATAGTTATTTATATAAAAGATTAGGTGGACAACTATTTACAGCGATAATTAAATTAGTAAAACCAAGCACAATCATATATACTTTAATGTTAATTTTAGTAGCAGTAGGTGTAGTAGTTGGAGCATTTGGTAGCTTTAAAGCAGTAAGGAAATATTTGAAAATATGATGAAGAGGATATTTAAAGTTATATTAATCATTTCTATTTCAATATTTATATTTATTAAAGTTGATAGTATTTATGCAGTTAATCAAAATTCATCACTAAAAGATTTAAAAAACAGTATGGCTAAACTTGATAAAAAAAGACAACAAGCAGCCGCCCGCAAAAATCAAACAAAAAATGAAATCAAAAATATGGAGGGTGATATAGATAAGATAAATAAAGATATCGAAGATAATAATAAAGCAATAGAAGACGCTTATGATAAAATCGCAGACCTTGATGAAGAAATAATCAATAAACAAAAAGAAATAGATAATTTACTTTCATTCTTACAAGTATCTAAAGGAGAAAATGTTTATCTTGAATATGTTTTTCAAGCAAAAAATTTTACTGATTTTATATATAGAGGTGCTGTTGTAGAACAACTTACTAAATATAATGATGAACTTATAGATGATATGTATAAGAAAATAGAAGAAAATAAAGCATTACAAGTTCAACTTCAAAAAGATATTGAAAAAGGCGAACAAACAATTAAAACACTTGAAGAAAAATTGAAAACTTCAAATTTAACGCTTGATGACTTAATTGAAGATGAAACAGATGCTGAAGCAGAATATGCAGCTAGTAAAAAAGAAGTACAATATTATGAAAAAATATTTAAAGAAAATAAATGTAAAGAAACAACTAGTATTAATGAATGTCTTGGAGTAGCATTTGCCAACAAGTTAACAAGACCAGTAAACAGTGGATGGATTAATAGTGAATGGGGCCTTCGTTATCATCCGACTAAGCATGTATGGAGACTTCATAATGGTATAGATATTGGTGTATCAACTGGTACTAAAGTTTATGCATCAGCACCAGGCATTGTTGTTAAAAAGATAGTTAGATCAAGTTGTGGTGGTAATGAACTTTATATTAGACATAATTTAAAAGGTGTAGGAACAGTTCAAACATATTACTACCATTTATCAAAATTTAAAGTAAGCGTAGGAGATAAAGTAGACACTAATACAGTAATTGCTTTAAGTGGAGGAGGAGAAAGTTATGATGCTTGTTCAACCGGACCACATCTTCACTTTGGAGTAAGTGTTGCATCTCCTAGCAGTAACAGTAGAAACAATCCAAGAAACTTTGTAAATTTTCCTAAAAAAGGAAAAAAATTCAAAACTAGATATTATTAAGAGAATTCATACATTTTGAATTCTTTTTCTTTTTATGTTATTATTATATTGGTGAAGAAACATGTCATTTACTAGCAATATAAAAAATGAAATATCAAGTATAGAATATGGTGAAAGTGAAAAAATGGCAGAACTTTCTGCAATACTTAACATTGGCGTTAAAATATATGAAGATAAATTTGAAATATATACAGAAAACATAAGTGTTGCAAGACGTATATATTTACTTATAAAAGAAATATATCATGTAGAAATAGATATGGATACAGGTTACAATAGCTTACGTGGTAATAAACTTGTTTTATTAAGTGTTCACGATAAAATAGATTTAATTTTAAGCGATTTATGCATTCAAAAAAATAATGAAAGAATATATGTACCTGATAATTACCTAGTAGATGAAGAACATGATAAACAAGCATACTTAAGGGGAGTCTTCATGATATGTGGAAGTATAAATGATCCTAAGACAAGTAGATATCATCTTGAATTTGTTATATCAAATGAAGATACTGCTAACTATGTTAATAATCTTTTAAATGAATTCTACTTCAATAGTAAAGTTATCAAAAGAGATAAAAACTATATGGTATATATAAAAGAAAGTGAAAAAATAAGTGACTTTATAAAATTATTAAATGCAAGAACTTCATTATTCTATTATGAAGACATAAGAATATATAGAGATCATAAAAATATGACAAATAGACTTAATAATTGTGAACAAGCTAATGTAGATAAAATGATACAAGCAAGTAGTGAACAATTAGAACTTATTCGTAAATTACGAGAAACAAGAGATTTCGACCTTTTAGAACAAGGTATAAAAGACATTTGTATCTATAAAGAAAAATATCCAGAAAGTTCAATGGCAGAACTAGCAGAAATAATAAGTACGGAAACAGAAAGACCAATTACAAAAAGTGGTATAAATCATAGATTTAGAAAAATAAAAGAAATGGTAAAATAAAAACACTTAAATAATCTTATCAATAATTCCATATTTAAGTGCTTCATCACTATCCATATAATAATCTCTTTCAACATCTTTTTCTATTTTAGAAAGAGATTTTTTTGTATTACGAGATAATATAACATTTAACTTCTTCTTAATCTTTAATATCCTTTCAGCAACAATTTTAATTTCAGTAGCCTGACCATTAACACCACCAAGTGGTTCATGAATCATAATTTCAGTATTATTTAAAGAACATCTTTTGCCTCTAGTACCACTAGATAAAAGAAAAGCAGCCATAGAAGCACAAAGTCCTATACCAATCGTAACACAATCACTTTTAATATAATTCATCGTATCATATATAGCCATACCAGCAGTAATACTACCACCAGGAGAATTAATATATATATTTATATCATCATTACTAATAGAATCTAAATATAAAAGTTCACTTACAACTAGATTAGCCTTTTCATCATTTATTTCTCCTTCAATAAATATAATTCTTTCCTTTAACAATTTAGAATATATATCATATACTGTCTCTTTCTTACTATCAACATCTACTATGAATGGTATTTTCATGCATCCTCCTAGTAATATTTTAGTAAAGTAATGCCATATTTATTCACAAAATTAAAAAAATTTGCTATTATATTTATATGATAGAGGTTGATAGTGTGGAAAAAGAAATAAAACTTATATTTGAAGATAGCAATATTATAAACGTAAAAATCGGTACAACAGTAGGAAAAGTAATAGAAATGCTTAATAATGACCAAGTTATCGCACTTCGTATAAATGGTAAAATAGTAAGTAGTGAAACAGAACTTACAACTGATTCATATGTAAACTATATAACTATTGCTAGTAGAATAGGAAGAAAAATATACATGAAAGGTCTTACTTATGTATATCTTTTAGCAGTGAAAGAATTATATGAAGATAGAGCATCTGTATATATAAAGCATTCACTTGATAAATCACTTTACACAGAAATAAAAATGAAAAGCCAAGTTGATCATTCAGTAGTAGCACAAATAAAGAAAAAAATGAAAGAAATAATAAAAAGAGATATACCATTTAGAAATATAAGTGTAGATAGAAATGATGCAATAGAATATTCTAAAAGTGTAGAAGAAAATGAAAAAGTACTTAACTATACTTATATGACTAAAGATTCAGTTACTATGTGTGAACTAGGAGATATGTATAATTATTTCTATTATATAATGCCTGCTTCAACTAAAATATTAAAAAGATTTGATTTAACTTATGTTTCACCATGTGGAGTAGCAATAAGTTATCCAATAGATAATGTAGTTCCTAAATTTAATCCAACACCTAAAGTATTAGAAGCATTTAAGAAATATGAAAAGAAACTATCTACTTTAGGAGTTCACTATGCAGGAGATATAAATAAAATAGTATGTGATGGTAATATAAGTGATTATATACAAAAGAACGAAATTTTATATGATGAAAATATAAGAGAAGTAGCAGAAAAAGTATCAAAAGATAAAAATATAAAAGCAATATATATAAGTGGTCCATCATCATCTGGTAAAACAACAACTTCTAAAAAACTAGCACTTTATTTAAATGCTAAAGGATATGATACATTAGTTATTTCAACAGATGATTATTTTGTAGATAGAAAAGATACACCAAGAAAACCAGATGGAAGTTATGAATATGAAATAGTTGAAGCACTTGATATAAAATTATTTAATTCACATATAAAAAGTTTACTTAATGGAGATGAAATAATTAAACCAACGTATAATTTTATTACAGGTGAGAAAGAATATAAAGGTAAACCTATATCACTAAAAGAAAATCAAATACTTATAGTAGAAGGACTACATGCGATAAATGAAAGATTGAGTTCAAGTATAGATAAAAAGAATAAATTAAAAGTATACATTAGTCCATTTACACCAGTAGGATTAGATAGACATAATCATATATCAACAACAGACTTAAGATTATTAAGACGTATGGTAAGAGATTATAAACATAGAGGATATAGTGCTACTGATACATTAGGAACTTGGAAAGGTATGAGAAGTAGCGAAGAAGAATATGTTTATCCATATCAAAGAGAAGCAGATATGGTTATAAATACTTCATTATCATATGAAATAGGAGTATTAAGAACATATGCTGAACCATTATTATATTCAGTAGATAAAAATAATGATTGTTATGAAGAAGCAATAAGAATACTTAAATTCTTAGATGGATTTTTAGCAATACCTAGTGAGTACGTACCATATACAAGTGTACTAAGAGAATTTATTGGAGATAGTTATTTTGAATAAAAGGGAGATGAATAAATTATGTTAAGAATAGCAATAAATGGATTTGGAAGAATAGGAAGAACTGCTTTAAGGCTACTTGAAAATGATAAAGATATAGAGGTTGTCGCAATAAATGATTTAACTGACCCAGTACAACTTTCATATCTTTATAAATATGATTCAGTTCATAGAACTAATAAAAGTAAAATAAGTTTTGATGAAGATGAATTATTCGTAAAAGGAAGAAGAATTAAAGTATATGCAGAAAGTGATCCATCTAAATTACCATGGAGAAAACTTAATGTTGATGTAGTTCTTGAATGTACAGGAGTATTTACTTCTGCTGAAAAATGTCAGGCACACTTAGATGCTGGAGCAAAACATGTTATTATAAGCGCTCCTGCTAAAGATGAAGTTAAAACTATAGTATATGGTGTTAATGATGATATATTAAGTTTAAGCGATAAAGTTATAAGTGCAGCAAGTTGTACAACTAATTGTTTAGCACCAGTACTTAAATTAATAGACGATAAATTTGGTATTAAAAAAGGATTTATGACAACTGTTCATGCTATGACAAACGATCAAGAAACACTTGATATACCACACAAAAAAGGTATAAAAGCAAGACGTGGTAGAGCCGCATCATTAAATATTATTCCAACAAGTACAGGAGCAGCATCACAAATAGGTAAAGTTATTCCACATTTAAATGGCAAACTAGATGGTATAGCATTTAGAGTTCCAGTTGGAGATGGAAGTGTTATAGATGTAACACTAGAACTAGAAAAAAATACTACAGTAGAAGATGTTAATAATATGTTTAAATCTAATCAAAGTAAAGTACTTAAATATACAGAAGACCCAATAGTAAGTTCAGACATTATTGGTGAAGAAGTAGGTGCTACAGTAGATGGACTTCTTACTAACATAGTAGAAGAAGATGGAAAACAATTATTAAAAGTAGTTGCTTGGTATGATAACGAAGTAGGTTATACTGCTCAAATGATTAGAACAATGAAACTATTCATGTAAAGGCTAAAAGCCTTTTTTCTTTTATTGTAAAATTCTTTTCAATATGTTATCATTTATATAGATAATAGAGGTGTAATCATGTATATAGACAAATTAATTAAAAAAGAAGTTATTACATTATTAGTATCAGTATCACTACTTGTTATAGTATTTATAGGTGTTACTTAT
>FR880094.1 GCA_000434555.1 Clostridium sp. CAG:524
AGCAGCATAATGAATAACTATAAAGTTTGTGTATATGCCATATGTAAAAATGAAGAAAAGTTTATTGAAAAATGGTATAACAGTATAAAAGAAGCTGACTATATATGTGTGTTAGATACAGGTTCAAATGATAACTCAGTTAAAAAATTTAAAGAACTAGGAATTAAAGTAAAAAAGAAAATAATTAATCCATGGAGATTTGATATAGCAAGAAACGAATCGTTAAAAATTATACCTAAAGATACTGATATATGTATATGTTTAGACTTAGATGAGGTAATGTTACCTGGATGGAAAGATGAATTATTAAAAATATGGAATAAGAATATAACAAGAATAAAATATTTATATAATTGGAAATTAGATAAAAATAATAAACCATTAATAAGTTTCTATGCTGATAAAATACATGCATATAATAAATATATATGGACTCATCCAGTACATGAAGTACTAAAACCAATATCTTTTGAGAATATAATACAAACTGATAAGATAATTATCAATCACTATCCTGATCAAACTAAATCAAGAAGTTCATATCTAAAATTATTAGAATTATCTGTAAAGGAAGATCCTAATGATGATAGAAACTTACACTATTTAGGTAGAGAATATATGTACTATCACAAATGGAATAAATGTATAGATACATTAATTAAACATCTAAATCTTAAAACATCAACTTGGAAAGATGAAAGAGCTGCTTCAATG
Organism: Clostridium sp. CAG:524; assembly: GCA_000434555.1. Lineage (GTDB taxonomy): Bacteria > Bacillota_I > Bacilli_A > RF39 > UBA660 > CAG-1000. The sequence continues at coordinate 715 of FR880094.1, forward strand.
AGATTTATCGCAAGAAGTTATATAGCACTTAAAAGATATAATGAAGCTATAATGTGGTATAAAAAAGCTATACTTGAAGCTCCATATTTAAAAGAAGCATATATAGAACTTATAATGTTATACTATAATTTAAAACAATACCATGAAGCTATTAAATATGGTAAAAAAGTACTAAAAATTAAAAATAATAATATTACATATATAAATGAAATATTTACTAAAGATGAAACTCTTGATGATATATTAAGCATTTGCTACTACTATGTTGGTAATAAAAAAGAAGGGTTAAAACATATTAACAAAGCATTAAAAATAAATCCTAATAATGAAAGAATAATGCAAAATAAAAAGTTTTTTGAATAAATTTCAAAAAGCTTTTTAAATGTTTCCATGTTGATTTTCTAAACTTAATATTTTACTTTTAAGTAATACTAATCTAAATAATTTATATAAATCATAAGATATAATAGCTAAAGCTGGTATTAATATTGCTACCATCCATCCACTCTTAGATGCTAAGAAAAATTGTATTCTGCCAAGCTGTGGTATTTTAAAATATACTTTTCCAACTACATTGCTTGCTTTAACTTTTTCATCATCTTCTTTAGGATTAGCATCTCCCTTTACTGTAAATAATCTACCTGTTTCAGAACTTTCTGTAACATTAATGATTCTATGTGTTATTGGAGTTCCACCAAAGAATGTATTTTCAGAATAAAAAGTTATAATGTCTCCTTTTTTTAAATCATTTGTATTAACTCTTTTAACAAACGCAACATCATATACGTTAATTGTTCCTGTCATACTTGGACTTATTATTGTATATAGTCCAAATAATGGATTTTTTCCTTTACTTTTACATATCTTTCCATCTATAACATAAAATACCAAAAATGAGCCTATAATCATTAATATTGCTATTATGGTGTAACTGAATATGTTAGATATCATGTGTAGTCGTCTTTTAAGTTTAATATTCTTATCTTCTTCCATTCTATTTCACCTACTCATAGTCCTTTTCAACAACTATTTTAGCTATAAATGTTTTTCCAGATAAATGATTTTGATCTTCTCCATTTTCCTTTAATCTAATGGTTAATTTATAGTCATGAACTGTTTCTGTTGTTATAATTCCCGTACCTATTGTAGTTGTAGTAACTGGAACTGGTGTTTCATTTAATTTAACTAGTGTATTATTAGAACTATTTTTATTAGATGTGCCTGATAATTCATAAACAAAATTTTCATCAGTAGTATCTATAAGTGGACTAATTACTTCTAATTTTATTTTATATTTGCCAACTGTATCAGTACTATAGTTTTCAATTGAAAAATCCATTGACTTTTCAAATCCTGGTTCTACATCTGCTACATTTATTTCACTGGATTCTTTATATCTCATAAGCATATTTGCTGTTTTAATGACAACTCTTGTTTCATCACCATTCTTTATTTTTTTAACATAATATGCATATGAAGTACCTATAAGCATAGCAAACATTACAATCAAAACTAATAAATACACTATTGTATTACATTTTGAAGCATATTTCTTTTCCATTTTACAGCCTCCATACTCTATATATATAATAACAAAAAAAAATAAAATATACAATAATTTTTATATTGTAATTTATTAATATTAGTAAACTAAATGTAATTTATGCATAATAAAAAGTAGTTATTACAACTACCTTTATATTAAGCTCTCATTAATCAATTCCATTGATTTTTCCATCTTTTAAAGCAACTTGAATTTTTGCTCCAAATTTAGCACCTTGAGCAGCGTTTTGATCTTTACTTGTTTCTTTAAATTGAATAGTATACGTATAAGTATGTTTTTCATATCCATTTAAAGTTCCGTTACCGATAATTTGACTAGTTGTTGGAACAGGTTGTTCAGTAATAGCAGTAGCTAATGTACCAACATTACTAGTTTTATCACTAGTTCCTGATAAACTATGAACAAATGCACCATCAGCTACATCTGTTAATGTGTTAACATCGATAACAAGTCCGATCTTGTACTCAATACTCTCAGTAGCAGCAGCATCAGTATTAGCAACAGTGAAAGTTTTTACATCTTGTGGAGAAGTTTCTGGTCTGATATTTGACATTTCGATCAAATTACCATCAGTAAATTCTACACTACCTAACTTAGCAGTTGTAACTATAATACTAGAAGCATTAGCGTTACCACTTACAGAAATACTAAACCATGCGAATGTAGCTCCAACAATAGCAACTAATAGAGTAGCAATACCAATAACTGATAAGAATATTGTTTGACCCTTATTATTGTCCATTTTCTTATCCTCCTTTACCTTATGTTATAATCATAACATTATTTTTTTTATATTTCAATTATTTTTTAAAATTTTATGATAAAATATTTTATGTGATGTGATATGAAAAAGAATTTAAAAAAGTATTTACCTGAAATTTTGACTTTTATAGTACCAATATTGATAATGTTAATAAGTTGTATAGTAAATAAGACTTACCCTTTTGGAAAAGAAATACTTCCTAAATATGATGGGTATTATCAATATGCTGGATTTACTAGTTACTATAAAAATGTTCTTCTTGGTAATGAAAGTCTATTCTATTCATTTAAAGGATTACTTGGATATAATTTTTATGCGACTAGTATATATTATATGTTTAATCCAACTAACCTA
>FR880095.1 GCA_000434555.1 Clostridium sp. CAG:524
AGAACTAAAACAAATGCATTGGTTATGGGATGTCTGCCTTAAGGCAGAGTAATAAAATTTGAATTTACGCAAATTCAAATTTTTTTGTTGATGTGTGGAAATATAAATGTCAAAATAGATATATAGTAAATCTTAAGAAAGGATATTGAAAAGTAAAATTTATTTAATACAAGATTAATAATGAGGAGAAATAGAGATGTCAGTTTCAAGATTTAAAAGAAAACTAAATGGTTTGGATTATGTTGATATATTTTAAAAATATAGATATCTATTTTACAGGAATTGTGTAAACAATTTCTTTTTTTTAGACTTTGTTTATGTTATAATTAAATGGTAATCAAAATAGAAGTGGTGAATAAATATGTATATTAAGAATATAAAATTACATGGATTTAAGAGTTTTGCTGATAAAATTGATATAGAATTAGATCAATTCTTTACTGGTATAGTTGGGCCTAATGGTTCAGGTAAAAGTAATATAGTTGATGCGATTAAATGGGTTCTTGGAGAACAAAGTGTTAAAACACTAAGGGGAAGCAATAACATGACTGATGTAATATTCAGTGGATCATCTTCAAGACCTGCATCTAATTATGCATCAGTAACACTTGTATTTGATAATAGTGATAGAACACTAAATATTGATTTTAATGAAGTTGCTGTTAAAAGAATAGTATATAAAACAGGAGAAAATGAATACTATCTTAATCAAGAAAGATGTAGACTTAAAGATATAACTGACTTATTTATGGATAGTAGAAGTAGTAAAGAATCATTTAATATAGTTCCTCAAAATAAAATAGATCAAATATTAAGTGAAAAGCCTGAAGAGAGAAGAGTAATATTTGAAGATGCAGCTGGTGTACTTAAATATAAGAGACGTAAAGAAGAAAGTTTATCAAAATTATCTAAGACACACGATAACATTGAAAGAATAAACTTAATAATACGTGAAAATAGTGAAAACTTAGAACCACTTAGTGTGTCAGCTAAAAAAGCACGTGAATATAAAGAAGCATTAAATGAACTAGAAAGTGTTGAAATAGCATTAATTGCTAAAGATATAAATACTTATAGTGAAGAAATAGACATAAAGAAAGATAAAAAACTTAAGAAAGAAGAAGAATTATCACTAATAGATATAGATAATACTAAAGACAATACTGAAGTAGAAAAGATTAAAGTTAGTATTCTTGATTTAGACAATAAAATTAAAGAAACAAGTACTAATATATTTAAAATCAATGAGAATTTAATTGAATTAAGTAACAAAAAAACATTGCTTATGGAGAGAATTAAATATGATAAAGAAAGTAATGAAGTACAAAATAACTTAATATTACTTAAAGATAAAGAAGGCTCTCTTAATAATTTAATATCGTCATTAAAGTTCGATCTAGGGAGTCTTAAAAATAATAAGAATGATTTAGATAATAAAGTTCTTGATAATAATAATGTATATAAAGAAGTGTTAAGTGAACGTGAAAAGGTTAATTTTGAGCTTAATAATGAACGTAAGAGATTAATTGAAACTAAGAATAAAATTGATATTCTTGAAAGTAATATATCTAATATGAGTAAGATACCTTATGCGGTTAAAGCAATAGTTGGTAATCCTACCTTAAGAGGAATACATGACATTATAGCAAACCTAATCGATACTGATAAAGAATATTCTACTATGCTTGATGTAGCTTTAGGAGCTAGTTCTAACAATATTGTTACTAATGATGAAGCATGTGCTAAAGAAGCAATTGAATACTTAAAAAGTCATAATAAAGGAAGAGCAACTTTCTTCCCATTAAATGTTATAAAACCTAAGAGTGTAGATCCAGAAACACTTAAAAGTATATCTAATATTATTGGATTTATAGGTATCGCAAGTGACTTAGTTACATATGATACTAAATATTATAACATTGTAATGAATCAACTTGGTAATATTATAGTGACTCGTGATATATCTACTGCTATAGCAATATCTAAAAAGATTAATCATAGATATAGAGTAATATCACTTGATGGAGAAATAATACATGTTGGTGGTATTATGACAGGTGGTAGTATTAAAAGCAATAATTCATATATATCTGATAAATATGAACTTGAAAGATTAAAATTATCACTAGATAATATAAATAACAATATTAAAGACTTAGATGTTAAACTTGATAATAAAGATAGAGAACTTGATATAATTAAGAATAAGAATTATAGTATCAATATTGAAATAATTAAGGTTAATGAAGAAATTAATAATAAAACAAGTTTATTACATGAAAAGATTAGTGAACTAGAAAGCATTAATAATGAAATAAAGAATCTTACTGATGATTCACTTGATAATGAACTTAATAATATAATAAGTGAATATTATGAAAATGAAAAAGTTAAGAGTGAACAAGAGAAATTACTTGATAAATATAATAATGAAAAGAATGAACTTAACATTACTCTTAATGATTTAGAATCATCTATTAGAAAATCTAATCAAGAATATATATCTTTAAAAAATGATATAAGTAGTTTAGAAATAGATATTACTAAACTTAATATGAATTTAGATAACTTATTAAATCGTTTAAGTGAAGACTATAATTTAGGATATGAAAGAGCTAGAAGTGAGTATACTCTTGAAATAGAAGAAAGTGTTGCTCGTGAAAAAGTAAGCACTTTAAGAAGAAAGATTAAATCACTTGGAGATGTTAACTTAGGCAGTATTGATGAATATGATAGAATATATAAAAGAGTTACATTTTTAACTAAACAAAAAGAAGATCTTGAAAAGAGCCAAAGTGATTTACTTAATATTATTGATGATATGGATAATGTAATGAAAGATAAGTTTGTTACATCATTTAATAATATAAATATAGAATTTGGTAAAGTATTTAAGACATTATTTAAAGGAGGAAATGCACATCTTGAACTTACTGACCCAGATAATATCTTAGAAACTGGTATTGATATTATAGCAGTACCTCCTGGAAAGAATAAAAAACCACTTAGTTTACTTTCTGGAGGAGAAAGAACTATGACAGCAATAAGTTTATTATTCTCAATAATGAATCTTGAAAAAGTACCATTTGTAATACTTGATGAAGTTGAAAGTGCACTTGATGAAAATAATGCAACTATATTTGGTGAATATTTAGATAATTATAAAAATAAAACTCAATTGCTTGTTATAACACATAAAAAGAAAACAATGGAATTCTTAGATAAATTATATGGTATAACTATGCAAGAGAGTGGAGTAAGTAAAATAGTAAGTGTTAAATTAGAGGATTAAATCCTCTTTTTAAGTGCATATAAAAAGTAATGCTAATTAATAACATTACTTTCTTTTAATATCTTTTTAAGTTCATTTATACTTTGTACACCAACTATATCAGTAGCTTTATTTCCTTTTAGAGTAGCCATACCATAAAAATCATTTATATTACTTATTCCATAACTATTACTTAAATATTTTAAATCTGTTTCAGTTAATGTTTCATAATCTATCCAAGTTAAATCTATTTTATTATTTTCAGCTACACTTGATACATCTGTTTTATATTTAGCATAGTTTTCATTATCTTTTTTAGCTATTATTGTTATCATTTTATCAGCATTACTAAGTGTTGTATACCAATTCTTAATTGTATCTGACGTATTATTTAAATCAGGTATATTATTATCATTTGTTATATTATCTGTAACTACTGTATTTAAATTAATTTTTACTGTAGTAGTTGTTCCTTCATCACTTATTCCAAGTCCTTGTATAACATTTGTATTATAGAAGTAATCGAATTGATAATTCTTAAATATTTCTCCTTCAGGATGATTATTTTTAACAGCTACTGCATCAATCATAAATCTAGCAACGCTTATACTTATATCTTTATCAGCACTAGCATTTCCATATTGCATAACTAATATTCCAGTTCCAAGCGACTCATCATAAACAAAGTCATATGAAGCATCTATTGTATCAGTTTTATATCTAACAATAATTCTATCATCTTTTAATTTAGAACTTATATCAATACCAGCTTCTCTATATCTAATAATTGAACTTAAATTATTAAATGAATCATTTACCGGCTTTAATTCTTTTCTTATTTTTCCACGAGAACCAACGCCATTCATATATAAGATAACCCCTGATATTGACAATATAAGTGTTATAATCCATATAACTCCCCAAAATATCAACCTTATTTTATTTTCTTTTTTCATATCTATTTTCACCTATAATAATTATAAAATATAAAACGATAAAAGTAAACATAAAATTAAAAGAGCGTTATATCGCTCTCATATTATCCTGATTCTTAAATGGATCTTTAGGGTCTATTTTATCAATAAACATTATACCATTTAAATGATCTATTTCATGTTGAAATGCTACTGCTATCTCTTCACGAACTCTTTTAACACACTCTCTACCTTCCTCATCGTAATATTTAACTGTTATTCTAGCATATCTAGGTACTATACCTTCAACATATCTATTTACACTTAAACATCCTTCTCCCTCTTCAACATAAATAAGTTCTTCTGAGTTAGATATAATTTCAGGATTAATGACTCTATATTCTTCAAATGTACCATCATCTTTTTTATAAGATATAACAAAGAATCTTTTAAGAACTCCAAGCTGTACTGCTGCAAGTCCCATACCAGCTCTTATATCATTTTTACTAGCATATTCTTCATCTTGGCTAAGTCTTAAATACATAATCATATCATTTATTAATAATTTATCATCTTCTGATAATGGAAAAGTTATTTTTTTACTTTTTTCTCTTAATAATTTAGATTTTTTTTCATCTAATATATCACTTTGTTTGAACATAGTATCGTTCCTCCGTACATATTTTATCAAAAATGATTAATAATATCAATTTTTATTGAAAATTTTAATTATTAATTATATAATTATTATAGATTAGGAAAGTAGGTAATATTTATTATGAATAAAACAAGTTTAAAAATAATGCTATCAAGTATAGGAATTGCTATTATTCTTGCTTTAATGGCAACTGCTACTTATGCATATTTTACTTTAGAAATTGAAGGTAAAGGAAGTAATATGATTATTAATACTTTTAATAAAAATATGCAGATAACTTATACTGATACAAGCAATGTAACTTTAGTTAATGCTTATACTGGAGAAACTGTAAGTAAAACATTTACTGTAAAAAATACTGGTGATGTAGCTGTATATTACAATATAACACTTGAAAGTGTAGTTAATAATTTTGCAAAACCCGAAGAGTTAGTTTATACAATAACTGAAACTGGAGGTGCCGCAAATAAAACCGAAACAGTAGTTCCAAGCACTGATAGTACAATACTTTCTGATATAAAAATTGATAAAGGAGCAACTCATTATTATGTAATGCAAATCACATTCTTACAAAAAGAATATGATCAATCATACAATATGAATAAAACCTTCTCTTCTAATATAAATATTGTTCCAAGTAATAATTCTGGATCACTTATGAAAGCGGATAGAGATACTATTGGATATGCTATTATTAATGATTTTGAAAATAGAAGCGTAAGTACTTATAGCAATAATACTAATGGATATGTATTTACTAATAATAGTATTGATGGTGAAAAAAATTATTTATATACAGGTAGTAGCAATAATAATAATGCATTATTTGGTGGATTTTGTTGGAAAATAATTAGAGCAAATACACTAGGTAATATAAGAATGATATATAATGGAACACCTACTGATGGAAATTGTAGTACCTTAAATGATACTACTGTTTTTATTAATAGTAGTGTTTTTAATGATAGTTCAAATTATAATGCTTATGTTGGATATATGTATGGTAGTCCAAATAGTACAACATATGAAGATGAACATAAGAATACTAATAGTAGTAAAATAAAAACTATACTTGAAGAATGGTATGCAACTAATTTATTAAAATATAGTGATTATATTGAAGATGCAATATATTGTAACAATAGAAAAACATATGAATTTACTATAAATAATGTTAAATATTCAACATTAGGATATGGTAATTTAAATACTGGTTATTTATCAAAATATAATGATGGTATAAAAGAAAAGCCAAGCTTAGATTGCACTAATGTAAATGATAGATTTACTGTATCAAAGAAATTAAATACTTATCCAATTGGATTAATTACAGCAGATGAAGCAATGTTTATTGGAAATAAAGAAACAACAAGTACTACAACATATTTAGATAATAATAATGCTTATTGGACAATGACTCCAGCATATTTTAATGGTACTAATGCATATAATTATGTAATAAAAGGTAATAATCTTAAAACATTATCTACTAGTACTAGTGCTGGTGTAAGACCTGTAATTACAATCAAAAATAGTGTAAAATTATTAGGTGGTAATGGAAGTGAAAGTACTCCATATATAATAACAAAGTAGGTGAAAAAATGAATATATTAGATGCTTTAATAATTATATTATTAATACTTGGTATCATGGGTGGTATGAGAAGAGGGCTCATAAAAGAAACAGTTTTACTTGTTGGATTAATCTTCATAATAGTAGTTTCTTTCTATCTTCGAACACCAATCGCAACATTTATGTATAAGACACTACCATTCTTTGAATTTAGTGGTAAATTTCAAGGAGTAGCAATATTAAATATATTACTTTATGAACTAATAGCATTCTTAATAATATTTTCAATACTATATTTAATACTAAGAATATTATTAAAAGTAACTGGTATTATTGAAAAGATACTAAAAGCAACAATAATACTTGGAATATTCTCTAAAATAGGTGGAGCAATAGTTGGATTTATAGAAAGTTATGTAATTATATTTATTATATTATTTATATTTAGCCAACCATTTTTAAAAATAACAGGCATGGATGATTCAAAAATAGGTAAATTCATATTAAATAATACACCAATTATGACACCAGCTGTAAGTAATATAAAAAATGCTACAGAAGAACTTGTAGATCTAATGGCTAAATCAAAAGGAGATAAATTTAATAATGAAGCAATAGACTTATTTATCAAATATGATATAATAACTCCTGAAAATGTTAAATTATTAAAAGAGAAAGGAAAATTAAAATGATACATCTAGAAAATGATGATTTAAATAGTGTTATAAGTAGTGGTAATTATTTAGTAGATTTCTATGCAGAATGGTGTGGACCATGTAAAATGCTTGCTCCTGTTCTTGAAAGCATAAGTGATAAAATCAATGTAGTAAAAGTTGATATTGATAAATTACCAAAGTTAACTGAAAACTATAGAATTATGTCTGTTCCAACTTTAATATTTTTTAAAGATGGAAAAAAAGTAAAAGAAGTAGTTGGATTTCAAACAGAAGAAGAATTACTAGAAATTATAAATGAAATGTAAGAAGACGATATTAATCGTCTTTTTAAATATATTAAACTATCTATTTCTATTTAAAAGTTATAAAACTAAAAATAATGAAAGTGAAGATAGAATAGAAGAATTAACTAATGAAATAAAAGCACTATTATATCTATATAATAGTATGACTAATAGAGAAGATAAAAAAAATACTTATGATGAACCAGTTCTTAAATTAAGAAAAAAATAGAGTTTTAGAGTTTAAAAAACTCTTTTTGTATGGTATAATCTTGTAGAAAGTTGAGGTGAATCACTAGGCTGTTTTCCTAGGTAGATTATGGATTATAAGAATATAGAAACTTATGATTATGATTTAGATGAATCTTTAATAGCTCAAACTCCTATTAAAGAAAGAGATCACTCTAAATTATTAATCGTAAATAGAAAAGATGGAAATTATAAAGATGAAGTATTTTATAATATTATAAATTATCTTCATAAAGGAGATGTGTTAGTTTTAAATAATACTAAAGTATTACCAAGTAGAATTATTGGATATAAGACTGATACTAATGCTAAAATAGAAGTACTATTACTTACTGATTTAGATAATAATGTATGGGAATGTCTTGTTAGACCACAAAAAAGAGTACATATTGGTACTGTTATTAAATTTGATGATGATTTTACTTGTGAGGTTGTTGAAGTTAAGGATAATGGTATTACTCATGTTAAATTAATGTTTAGTGGTATTTTAGTTGAACATTTAGATAAAGTTGGTGCGATGCCACTTCCTCCTTATATACACGAGAAACTTAAAGATAATAGTCGTTATAATACTGTGTATGCTAAAAGAGAAGGTAGTGCTGCTGCCCCTACTGCTGGACTTCATTTTACAAATGAATTACTTGATAAAATAAAAGAAAAAGGTATTGAAGTATTATATGTAACTCTTAATGTAGGATTAGGTACTTTTAGACCTGTTAGTGAAAATGATATTACTCATCATGATATGCATAGTGAAACATATGAAATAAGTGAAGATGTATGTAAAAGACTAAATCTTGCAAAAAAAGAGGGAAGAAGAATTATATGTGTTGGTACTACATCTATGAGAACATTAGAGGCTAATATAAGTAAATATGGATGCTTTAAAGAGACTAAAGAAGCTACAAGTATATTTATATATCCTCCATATCAATTTAAGTCATGTGATGCTTTAATTACTAATTTTCATTTACCTAAAAGTACACTTGTTATGCTTGTATCTGCTTTTAGTAGTGTTGATATTATAATGAATGCATATAGACATGCAATGGAAGAAAAATATAAATTCTTTAGTTTTGGAGATGCTATGTTTTTAACAAATGAGGAGGTAAAATAATGGATTTACATTTTAAATTAATAAAAGAAACATCTTATGGAGCAAGACTTGGTGAATTTAAAACAAAGTGGGGTCATCATAAAACACCAATGTTTATGCCAGTTGGAACACAAGCTACAGTTAAAACACTTAGTCCTGAAGAATTAAAAGACGCAGGGGCTGACATTATTTTATCAAATACATATCATTTATGGTTAAGACCTGGTGAAGATGTAGTTGATAATGCTGGTGGTCTTCATAATTTTATGAATTATAAAACAGGTCCTATTCTTACTGATTGTGGTGGCTTTCAAGTATTTAGTTTAGCAAAACCTAAAGATATAAGTGAAGAAGGAGTTAAATTTAAAAGTCATATTGATGGAAGAAACTTATTTTTGACACCTGAAAAAAGTATTGAAATTCAAAATAAATTACACTCTGATATAATGATGAGTTTTGATGAATGTCCTCCTTATCCAGTTACTCATGAATATATGAAAAATAGTATTGAAAGAACGCTTAGATGGATGAAAAGAAGTAAAGCTGCGCATAAAGATCCTGAAAATCAAGCATTATTTGGTATTATTCAAGGTGGAGAATTTGAAGACTTAAGAAAGTTTTCTGCGATTGAAACTGCTAAAATAGGATTTGATGGATATAGTGTAGGTGGAGTATCTGTTGGAGAAGACCCAGTAACCAAACTTAAAATGATAGAATATACTACACCTTACTTACCTAAAGATAAAATAAGATACTTGATGGGAGTAGGAGAACCAATTGATCTAATTGATGGTGTTATTCGTGGTATAGATATATTTGATTGTGTGCTTCCAACTAGACTTGCTAGGCATGGTAATGCTCTAACACATGATGGAAGAACTAATCTTCGTAATGCAAGATTCATTAAAGATTTAGATCCAATAGAAAAAGATTGCGATTGTTATACATGTAAAAACTTCACTAAATCATACATAAGACATTTACTTGTTGCTGATGAATCATTTGGTCAAAGATTAATTTCTATTCATAATATAAGATTCTTAACTCATTTAATGGAAGAAATAAGAGAACATATAGAAAAAGATGACTTATTAGAATTTAGAGAAGAATTTGTAAGTAGATACAATAGTAAAAAGAAGTAACTCACATTAGAATGAAGTTGTAAGATAAAAGTAGACAC
>FR880096.1 GCA_000434555.1 Clostridium sp. CAG:524
AAAAAAATAGCAATTGTGTATGACTCTATAAGAAAAATTTAAAGTAATAATTAAAATAAGAATAAAATATATGAAAAATAGAACAATATTTTTGAATATTGAGGGATAAGTTAAATTATTCCTTTTAATATGCTATAATATTTTGTATGAAGAAGTTTAAAAAATATATTATTATAATTTGTTTATTTGTTATTGTTATGGTAGGAATACTTATATTCTTTATATTTAGATACGATAGAATTCACTTATTAAATAAAGGTAAGGGTTTACTTAACTATGTATATAATCTTGATAATGGATTATATAAATATAAATATGGTGTTCTTGATAATAATGGTAATATCATTGAAACTAATTATTTTATAGATGGTACTGGTGAAATAGAAAAAGATAAATATGGTAATGTAAGATTATATATTGAAAGTAAAGAATATTGTATATACAAAACATATTTAGGAAAAATAAATGTCATTAAAGATAAATGTAATGACTTTAAAGATTTAGAAGTAAGACTTAGTAAAAATAATACAATAATATCATTTGATTTTAATAATAAAGTTAGTTCATATATGATTTCAAATAATGATGACTTTAATGGTAAATGGAATGATATATCAAATAACAATCTAATACTTAAATATTATAATAATGGTAAAAAATACATATGGTTTCGCGATAATGAAGGTAATATTAGTAATGTTATTAGTTTTGATATAGAATGTTTAAACACAAGTAAAAGTAATTATGATAAAGATATATTTTATTGTAATGGTTCAACTGTATATATTAATTCTAGTGAATGGATAGTATTATCAAATAATGAAAAAGAAATTACATTGATGAAATATTTACCTTTAAGTGAAAAATTATCTCATTGTAGTAGTAATGACAGTACTTTTTGTAGTGAAAGTAATAAGTATAAATGGAGTAATTCTTATATAAACTATTATCTTAATAATGACTATATTAATTCATTTAAAGACTATGATTTAGTTAGCTATGATATATGTGATGATATTGATAATAAGAGTTGTGATGGTGAATATTGTGGGGGATACACTCGTGAAGAAATAGAAAGTAATAAATGGAGTTGTAGTATATATACTAAGAGTAAAATAAGAATTATAAATTATTATGAATTTAGTGTTTTTGCGAATAAATATAGTGATATGTCATTATTTAAGGGTAGTTATTGGATGAGTGATATTAGTAATAATAAAGGTTATTCAGTTTCAAATACTGATGTATATATTTATGAAGACTATAATAATAAATTAGATATTAGGCCAATTATTACAATAAAGAAATAGTCTATTAAAAAAGATTGATTTTAAATATTTCAATCTTTTAGTTTACATACTTATTTCGACATTGTCATTATTTTGCTTTGTATTTTTACTTGTTTCCATTTTTACTCACCTATAATTATCTTATATTTATGTTTTAATTATAACATTTGGGATTGTTTAAATAAAGGTTAAATTATTGTTTAATATGATTAATGTTAAAATACGATTGAATAATGGTATTTAATATGTTAAAATAATATTGATAATAGGAGACGTTATTATGGAAGAGAATAAAAGTGAAATTATTAATATAGATAGTAATATGAATTCTAATAATATAAATAATGAAGAAGAAAATAAAAGTCATAAGAAAAGACTTCTATTACTTTTGCTATTATTATTATTTATAATTATTATTGTATTTAGTGTAGGATTTATAATTAAGAGAAACAGTGGTGGCATGTCATTTAATATTGATATTGATGGTGATGGTATTCCTGATTTAAACTTAGACTTTGACACTAAAGAATGTAAAGTTAACTGTAGTAAGGATAATAAAAAGCCTAGCACTAATATTGATTATGGTGGAAGTAAAAAACCTACATTCAATGTAGATACTACTGGAGACGGAAAGCCTGATACTAATTTGATAAATCAAGATAGAGATGGAGATGGCAAATGCGATTTAAACTGTGATATTAATGACGATGGCTGGCCAGATACGAACCTTGATTTAGATGGCGATGGCGAACCTGATATAAATATAGATCTTGATGGCGATGGCAAATGCGATTTAAATTGTGATATAGATAAAGATGGAAAAGCAGAAACTAATATTGATACTGATGGCGATGGCAAATGTGATATAAACTGTGATACTGATGGAGATGGTAGACCGGATATAAATATTGATTATAATGATGACAGGAAACCACATTTTAATGAAGATACTAACAAAGACGGAAAACCTGATAAAAATCCAATGAATCAAGATAAAGATAGTGATGGTAAATGTGACTTAAACTGTGATACAGATAAGGATGGATGGCCAGAAACTAACATAGATTTTGACGGTGATGGTAAATGTGATTTAAACTGTGATTTAGATAAAGATGGTAAATGCGACATTAACTGTGATACAGATAATGATGGAAAACCAAATATAAATATCGATAAAGATAGAGATGGCAAATGCGATATAAACTGTGACACAAATGGAGATGGAAAGCCTGATACTAATATTGACTATAATGGCGATGAAAAAGCACACTTCAATAGAGATAAAGATGGAGATGGAAAGCCTGATGAAAATCCAACTAATAGAGACACAGATGGAGATGGCAAATGTGATATAAACTGCGACACTGATAATGATGGATGGCCTAACACAAATATTGATTTTGATGGAGATGGCAAGTGTGATTTAAATTGTGATACTAATAAAGATGGAAAGTGTGATTTAAATTGTGATACTAATAAAGATGGTAAATGCGATCTAAATTGTGATACAAATAAAGATGGTAAATGCGATCTAAATTGTGATACTAATAAAGATGGCAAATGCGATAAGAATTGTGATAAAGATGGCGATGGCAAATGCGATTTAGATTGTGATACAAATGGAGATGGAAAGTGTGATTTAAACTGCGATACTAATAATGATGGTAAGTGCGATTTAAATTGTGATACTGATAAAGATGGAAAATGTGATTTAAATTGTGATACTAATAATGATGGAAAGTGTGAACTTAATTGTGATACTAACAAAGATGGAAAATGTGATTTAAATTGTGATACTAATAAAGATGGAAAATGTGATTTAAACTGTGATACTGATGGAGATGGAGTTTGTGATAAAAATTGCGATACAAATGGAGATGGCAAGTGTGATACAAACTGTGATAATAAAGAAGATAATGTAGACATTAATGAAGGAAATGAATACGTTTTTAATAACGATGGAAAATGTGAACTTAATTGTGATACTAACAAAGATGGTAAATGCGATTTAAATTGTGATACTAATAAAGACGGTAAATGTGATTTAAACTGTGATACTGATGGAGATGGAGTTTGTGATAAAAATTGCGATACAAATGGAGATGGCAAGTGTGATACAAACTGTGATAATAAAGAAGATAATGTAGACATTAATGAAGGAAATGAATACGTTTTAACTCTTACTGGAAGTGATTATGATGTATCAAAAATAGTTCCAGGATGGACAGGAACTAAGAAATTTAAACTATCAAATACAACTAATACAGCACAAACAATAAGCATGAAATGGATTAATGTTCAAAATACATTTACTACTACAAATAACTTATATTACAGCGTTAATAGAGGTAAAACAAATGTAATTAAGAATGCAAGAACTCCATATAAAGAAACAGATATTATGACTAATATAGTTATTCCAGCTAAGACAACATATGAATGGACCTTTAATTTTAAATTTAAAGATACAGGTAAAAATCAAGATGTTGATATGGGCAAATTATTTGATGCTAAAATCAAAATAATAGTCAAACAAAAATAATAGTTAATCAAAACTATTATTTTTTTCTTATGTAAATAATTGTTACTATAAACGCTAAACTAGAAATAATAAGTCCAACAATAAATCCACTTGGAACATAGTTCATTTTTATATTATGTTTACCTTTATCTAAATCTAAACATATAAATGAATCAAAACATATATCATAATTTACTTTATTATCATCAACGTAGATATTCCATCCTTTATCATATGGAATAGTTAATAATAATACATTTTTATCATTATTAACATCTATATTTCCTTCTATATGATTATCTTTATTATATTTAGTTATATTAAATTCATTCTTCTTAAGTTCATTAATTGTTTCAATATATTTATCATAATCTATTTGATACCACTTTAATGAATTGAGTTCTGTTTTTGACAAATTTGATTTAATAATTATTTTATATGTATCACCCTTATTTATAAATATAGGTGATTGTTTAATAACAGCATCTTTAATTTCCTCATCATTAATAAAGATAGAATAATTAGCTACAAAAGAAATATTTC
>FR880097.1 GCA_000434555.1 Clostridium sp. CAG:524
TGATAACGTAGTTGTATTATATGCTAAATGGAAAGCTAATAACTATAATGTTGTATTTGATGGAAATAATCATTCATCAGGTGCTACTGCTGCTGTTACTTGTACATACAATGAAGATTGTACATTACCAAGTAATGGATTTAGTAGAACTGGTTATACTTTCAAAGGATGGTCAACTACTAAAGGTGGAAGCGTTAAATATGAAAATAATGGATACGTAAGAAATTTAACACCTGTTAAAGATGCTACTGTCACATTATATGCAGTATGGGAAGCAAATACATATACTGTAAAATTTGATAAGAATAGTAGTGAAGCAACTGGAAATGTTGGAAGTGTAGTATGTACTTATGATAAAGCTTGTACATTACCAGCAAATAACTTCACAAGAGTAGGAGCTACATTTGATGGATGGGCTGTTACAAGTAACACTGCTGTTCAATACAAAAATAAAGCAATTGTTAAGAACCTAACAGCAACAGCTAATGGAACATATACATTATATGCTCATTGGAAGATTAATACTTATAACATTACTTATAGTTATGGTGGTGGAAGTGCTGGAAATTATCACCCATCAAGTGCTAAATACGGAGAAGTAATTAATATTTCTAATCCAACAAGATCTTGTTATTCATTTAGAGGATGGACAATAAGTGGTTATAACTCAACTTATGCTAAATCAGGTAGTAGTAGTACAAATGTTAATACTACTATAAACGGTACAACAAGTGCAACATACTTTAAGAACTTAGCTACTAATGGTACTGTAAC
>FR880098.1:0-21011 GCA_000434555.1 Clostridium sp. CAG:524
ATCGGAATCGAACCGACATCTTAGCCTTGGCAAGGCCACATTCTAACCGTTGAACTATACCTGCATTGCATAAAGTATTTTAACAATTTTTTTATACTTTTGCAATAGTTTTTGAATAATTTCTATCTTATTCAAAATCAACTTTTATATTCTTTATAAAATCATAATAATAATTATCCCTTTTTTCTATCATTTTATATTTAAGTTTAGTAAGAAGATATGGGGTATTATATATTTTAAATCTTTCTATATTAAGTTCTATACATACTTTCTCTATTATTTTAATAATAAAATCTTTATTTGATCTAGGTACTATATTGTTATTATATTTCTTAATTATTCTTTTATACCATATTTTATCAAATAGATTATCATAATATTTATCACTGTAATGTTTAAAATAGTATTTTTTGCCATCTAAATTATCAAGATATTTTAATGTATCAAAATATCCTAGATTCATTCTATATGTTGATACTTCTTTAGTAAATACTAAAACTGATCCTAAATTCTCTCTAGGTTTTATTTCATGTATTTTAACATTAGATTTTTTCTTATATTTTAACTTGTTTTGCCATGCTTTTATTACATATATTTCATCATATCCTGAATCAATTAATTCATTAACCGGACATCTATCATATACTCCACCATCTATATAGTATTTATTATCTATTATTTTTTCAAATTTAAATCCAGGTAAATAAGCACTTGCCATAATATATTCTTGTACTTTTCCTTTTGGTATATCATCCTTATGTACCACTACCGGCTTTAAATCATTAATACTAAATGTTACTATTACAAAATCTATTTTAGATTTTCTAATCCTATCTTCTTTAATATATTTATTTAATAGCATTCTTATATTCTTAGTATCTATTCCAAAATTTTTAATTACTGACTTTATACTTTCTTTATTCTTTTGTATTTCTGACTTCTTAAATTTTAAATGAGAAATATTATTTAGAAATTTTCCATCAATACCAAATAGTTCACTACTATCAGTACTTTCCCATAATTTATATAGACCTGTTAAATTTCTTTCAGCATAAAATGCAGCATTTATAGCACCTATTGATGTTCCGCTTACTCCATCAAAATATATTTTCTTTTTTTGAAGAGCTTTTATTGCGCCAGCTTCATAAGCGCCTTTAGCTCCACCACCCTCTAAAACTAATCCTCTCATTTTAATTTATCCTCAAAATTTTTATCAATAATATTTATACACATTAATGTACAAGGTATCGCTAATATAAGTCCACCCATGACATCTGAAAAGAAATGCACACCTAAATATACTCTAGAAAAACCTATTAATACAGCTAATATTGTAAATGACATAAAAAATATAATTCTATTAAATGTATTAGTATTCTTAGTAACTAAATGCCATAATATCATATAAAACACTATAGAAGTTAAAGTATGGCCACTTGGAAAACTATAACTTTTAGGTATTTCGATTAATGCATTCAAAGGTCTTGGTCTTCTTACTATAAGTTTTGAAACTAAAACTATTAATCCTGACACACTATAACTTCCAGCAAGTAATCCAAAGTACCATTTATTTTTTATAAATATTAAAATACACACGATTATTAGAGATGGTATGTACCAATCACCAAAATTTGTTAAAAAGCTAAAAACTTCTGTTAATCTTTTGTCAACATGATTACCCATAAACTCTATAACACTATAATCAAAATTAACAACCTTATTATATAAACTAGTATTTTTAACAATCAAAAAAGTTATAATAAGAAGTATTATAATTATTATGTATATATAATTTTCTTTTAATATTTTCTTTATCATAACTTAATTATATCATTTTATTTATTTTTTTAAATATGTTTTTGTATTATTTACTTTGTACCGTAAACTCTATCACCAGCATCTCCAAGTCCAGGTAAGATATATCCTTTATTATTTAAGCGTCTATCTTTACATGCACAATAGATTTGTACATCCGTGTGTGCTTGTTTTAGATTTTCTATTCCTTCAGGAGAAGCTATAATACATAAGAATTTTATTTTTTTAACTCCATCTTTCTTTAATCTATTTATTGTCGCAATCGCACTTCCCCCTGTTGCTAGCATTGGATCTAGAACAAATACTTCTCTATTTTCTATTTTATCTGGCATTTTATAGTAATATTCTACTGGTTCTAATGTTTCTTCATTTCTATATAATCCAATATGTCCTATTTTAGCATTAGGTATTACTTTTATTATTCCATCCACCATACTCATGCCAGCTCTTAATATAGGTACAAACGCATATTTATCTTCATTTAAACTTTCTGTTTCATATTTTTCAAGTGGTGTTTCAATTATTGTTTTTTCTAAAACTGCATCTTTAGTTGCTTCATAACATAATAATGTAGATATTTCACTTATTATTTCTCTAAATTCTTTTGTTCCTGTATTTTTATTTCTTAAAATTGATAATTTATGTGTTACAAGTGGATGATTTAATATAATTTCTTTCATTTATTTTCTCTCCTTTATAAATAGATTTAATAATATTCCAACAAGCGCAGCAAGACTCATTCCTGATATTGATACTGATATATTTTTAGTTATTATTGATATTGCTGCCCCTCCAAGTCCTAAAACTAACATTGATGATGCGACTATTACATTCTTTGTATTCTCAAAATCTACTTTGTTTTGAATTAATATTTTAAGTCCATTTACTGATATAAATCCATAAAGTAATATTGATACTCCACCTAAAACTGGACTAGGTATTGATGATATAATAGCTGTCAATTGTCCTAGAAATCCAAATATAATCGCAATGATTGCTGCAAGCCCTATTACCCACACAGACGCTGTTTTAGTCATACCTACAACAGATGTATTTTCTCCATAAGTAGTATTTGCTGGTCCTCCAATTAATCCAGCTGTAAATGTTGCTATTCCATCTCCAAGTAATGTATTATCAAGACCAGGATTTATTATTAAATCTTTCCCTATTATTTCACTTAGTACTTTATGATCCCCTATATGCTCTGATATTGTAACTAATGCTATAGGTGCTATTGTAAGCAATGCTGAAAAATTTAATTTATAATGAACAAATGGTATATAAAAATTAGGTACCGCTATAAAACTTGTTTCAAAAACTTCTTTTAGATTTACCATTCCAAGTATTATAGATGAAATATATCCTGCGACCATACCAAGTAAAAATGGTATTACTTTTAAAAATCCTTTTCCTCTAACTGCAAGTATTCCTGTTGTTAAAAATGATATAAGTGCAACAACTATATTTTTCCATGAAATTTTTTCTAGGTTAAGACCTATTTCTTCTATAGCAGTTGGTGCGAGTGAAAGTCCTATTATCATAATCATAGGTCCTACTACAATTGGTGGAAGTAATTTATTAATCCATTTTTTACCTATTGCTTTAATTATTAATGCTACTAAAACATATACGAGCCCTACTGCCATTATTCCTGTAAAAACACTTTCTTTTCCACTTTTAACAAAAGCTACAATCATTGGTGTAATAAATGCAAATGAACTTCCTAAATAAACTGGTGATTTACCTTTAGTACATACAATATAAATTAATGTACCTATTCCTGAACTAATTAAAGCAACTGGTATAGATAAAACTTCACTTCCAACTGCCTTATTCACAAGTATTGGAACTAATATTGTTGCCCCAAACATCGCAAATACATGTTGTAACGATAATAATAACCATTTTAATAATGGTGGTTTGTCATTAACATCAAGTAACATTTTACTGTTTTTCATATATTCCTCCTTCTAAAACAATAATTTAGGTCAAAAAAAATCTCATTGAATAAATCAATGAGAATTTAAAAAAGAATTAAAATCAATAATATTAGTACATTTCTTCTTAAAAATAACTAATTTTCTTAACTTCAATTCTCCCATATTCTTAACCTCTAATAAATAGTAACATATATATTTTTGAAATGCAACCACTTTTAAAATATATTATTTCAAATCACTAACAGACATTGTATATAAGTTTTCAGGATCAATTGCATTATCTTTATAATACACTTCAAAGTGTAATAATGATTTTACTTTAGTATCAACTTTATAAGTATCACTAGAAGCAAATATTTCACCCTGACTTATTTTATATCCAACATTAACAAGAACATTTTTCACATTTGAATAAATTGATTTTAAATTATCATTATGCTTAATTGTTACTACTTTACCATATATAGCATTATCTTCAATACTAATTACTTCTCCATCTAATATTGATACTACATCAAATTCTTCATCATTACTATAATCTACTCCATTATTTTGCATATAAGTATTTTCATAATATATTAATGAATCAAGTTGTTTTTTTGTATCTCCTTCAAAATCATAAAAATAGGAATGTACTTTTACTTTATCATTAGTATATGGTTTAATTATCATATTATTTTCATTTTTAGAAACAGGTATTGTATCTTTAATAAACACTTTATCTAACGTATAATCATAATTTTTACGTTCATTTAAGAAATTTTTAACTCCCGATACTACAAGTAAACAGCTTACAACCATTACACCAATTACACCTACATATATAGATGGAATAATTATTTTAGAATATTTTTTCATATTTCACTCTCCTAATAATAGAGTGAACATATTTCTATATTTTATTCACAATTTTAACGCCTTTATAATAATGTTTTAATATGTCATCATACTTATAACCATCTTGTGCCATATAATTAGCTCCGTATTGACTCATACCAACACCATGACCATAACCAACTGTATGTATATATACATAATCATTATCATATTTAATTTCAATATCAGTTGATTTTAAATTAAGTAGACTTCTAAACTTAGTACCTTTATAATTTTTATTATTTATTTTAATATTATTTATTCTATTAGTATTACTTCTATCAATTTTAATATTATTTATCTTATTATCATTAATATTTAATTTCTTCAAAAAATCGGATACCTTCATTTTAATATTCTTTTCATTGCTATTATTTCTTTTATCCCAAGAAGAATCTACACTCACAAGATAATCTAATTTTTGACTAAATACATTTTCTACATTCTCTGTTTTACCATTTGATATTGAAAAATAAAAAGCAATTATAGTTTTATCATTATAAGTCATATATTCACCTTTAGTATCATTAACTGCATTATTAATCTTATTATAATATTTATCAAAATTATTTTTCCATTTTTCTTTCATTGCACTTTCATCTATATAACACTGATCATCAGTAGTAGTTTTAAGTGTTTTATTCCTCTCACTCTTATATAATGCATATGTTCTAGCTGCAACAGACATTGCTTTTAAAGCTTCAATATCAAAAGAAGCAGGCATTTCACAAGATACAACACCTACAATATAATCTTCAAGTGACAAATCTGTCTTCTTATTATTAACTAAAGCACTAACATAAATAGTATTATCTTTAGAGTTTTTACTATCATTAACATTATCTTTATCAACAATATCATTTTCAAATGCATTATCACCAACTATAACTTTATCTTTATAACTATATATCAAAATAACAAACATGATAAAAAATACTATGAATTTCTTTTTCATAGTATATTATATGATTATAATTGATTTAATATTCTTTCTTTTTCTTTTTCATATTCTTCTTTAGTAAGAATCTTTTCATCATATAGTTTTTTTACTTTTTCTAATTCTTCATATTTAGCATTGTTATTAGTGTTCATATTACTTTGATAATTCATATTATCACCAGTAATTCCTTTTTCATATTTACCAATACTATCAATATAAAATATTAAAAGTAAAATACCACTTATTTGACAAAAGAATAAAAATACAATTGTCCAGATAAGTATTTTATCTTTATTAGCTATTATTTGTTCATCAGTATAATCTGCATATTCTTTCATTTTAGCTCCACCAATTATTAGTGGAACTCCAACTATTGCTCCAACAAGTGTTAAACATGCAAGTATTCCAAATACAATAGCAATAATACCTGATATTTTTAATAAACTTTTATCCATATTACATCCTCTCTATATCCATAATTTTATTAACACGTCTAATGTGTCTTTCTTCTTTTGATTCTTTTGTATTAATAAAAGTATCAACAACACTAAACACATTTTCTATATTTTCACCAATAGCCATTATATTAGCCATATTATGTTCACGAGATAATTTTGCTTCATCACTATTAACAACTCTAGCACATCTTATACCATTTATTTTATTAGCTGCAATACTCATACCAATACCAGTACCACAAATAAGAATTCCAAGATCTACTTCCTTATTGTTAATCGCATTACCAAGTTTTAATGCATAATCAACATAATCACAACTTTCCTCACTATTAGTTCCATAATCTACACATAAAATGTCTTTTTCATGTAGATAATTCATTATTTTTTTCTTTAGATTTACGCCTCTATGATCATTAGCAATGCCTATTTTCATAAACTATTCATCCTTCTTTACATCTTTTTTTACATTCTTTTTAGTACTCTTATTTGTTACTTTAGCTTCTCTTACTTTAGTAGTTTTAATTTCTTCTTTTACTTCTTCTACTTCTCCATTTACTACTTCATCTTCATTAACAACGCATGTATGAACTAATAAATCATGTATACCACAACCATCACTTCTAAACATCATAAATCCAAGAGAACCATAAACTATTACCATATCAATAAGTTCAAGTATTCTGCGAGCATTAAAATATACACTTTGACTTAAACAACTAACAAATATTATTATAAGTATAGAAACAAGAATTTCATTGATTAGTAAACTTCTTCCAAATACTTGCATAAATGATAATTTATCACCTTTAGTCGACTTAACCCTAATCTTCATAAATTTCTTACCAATAGTTTGTCCTTTATTAAAGAATTGAAATACAACAAAATACCCAAAAGTAATAACTACATTTAATATTGAAGTTGGTACTTGTAATTTAGCAAGTTCATATATATAATTTTGAACTTTATCATCTTTAAGTAACTTAGTAACATCAGCATCATTTTTAGCAACAGTTTCAATATATTTTTCATATTCATTTTGAATACTATTTATTTTATCAACATTAGGATTCAATATTTCAATTTTAGAAAATAAGAATAAGATAAATGATACTATTGCTATATCAATAATATAAGCACATATTCTTTTAAATACTGGTCTATCCATTTTTCTCCTCCTTTACTTTCTTTGGTTTCTTATAGAAGAATGATAATAAATTACTCTTCTTTTTAATTAACCCATCTATATTATATTTAGAATTAATATTTTTGTAAATAGTATTTGCAAGATCATAAACAGTTCCTTCATTTAATGTATAAGATGTTTTATTAAAATAATAATCATCAACAACAAGTGGTACTCTTACTGAAAAGTTAACTTTACCTACTTCATGTTTAGAATTATACATTTCTTTTTCAATACCATATAGTGATGATATAAATAATGTTATTTTATTTTCTTGAACAAGTTTATCAAGTTCGCCTATAACAACATCTATTTTAGAAAGTCTATTTGCTATATCATCAACAAGCTTACATGTATCAATTTCATAATTAACAATAATTAGTTC
The DNA here is from genome assembly GCA_000434555.1 of Clostridium sp. CAG:524. Taxonomy (GTDB): domain Bacteria; phylum Bacillota_I; class Bacilli_A; order RF39; family UBA660; genus CAG-1000. Next base: position 7,598 of record FR880098.1, read on the forward strand.
GCAATTAGAAGTATTAATTATTTGTAACAACTGATTAGGTTCATATATAAATCCACTATCCGAAGCCATATATTTTATATTTTCATCTATATTATTACGAAGTCCTGTTAAATAATAATTTATGTATGGACACTTTTCCTTTAAATCAATTAATAAACATTTAGCGCCAATTGTTTTAAGAGCACTTGCTGTATATGTAGAAGATACAGCATAATTATACATAAATGGTATCTTCTTATTAGATTTAACTGGAAATAATGAATAATAATCTATTCTAGTTGTATCTAGTTGTCTATATTTTTGATTTTCAAGTTCAGTCATAAATTTATTAACATCTACATTTGAATAATTAAAGAAAAATACTTGATCACCAGGATTAATCGCAAATCCAGTATTAACTGCAAAAGTTCTAGTACGATTAGGTATAGTTTTAGTTTGTTTTAATACATCAACTTTCTTAGTTAAATCTTTCCATTTTTCACCAGCTTCAGTTACAAATGTTTTAATCACATCTCTAAATATCAATATGTTATCTAAATTACTTTCACCAGTAACTATACCTATTTTAACGGTATTACCAAGTTCATAATTAAGTAATGTAAGACTTCTTTCAACGCTCTTATATACTGTAAGTGATAACTGACATAATATTAAATGAACATATATCATATGATTAGTATAAAGAACAATCTCTTTTAAAAATGTAGCTAATTGTGATATAGTTCTATCATTTTCCCAATAACAAAATATATGTAATCTATTTTCACCCATATTAGTTTTACTCTCAATATATTTAAGTAATTGATTATTTTTATAACTATCATTAGATAAACTATTTTCAACAATGCTATATGTTAATGATTCATTTATTCCTATACTAAATTTTCTATAACCATCTTTATAATCTAAATCTTTACTAGCAAGAGAAGCAAATAATTTTTCTTTTGTAAGTCTATCCATATTTGGCATTAGTTTTTCATCATAAACATTAACTGAATCAGCTTGTTCAATACCAAATCCATTTATTAGTAGTAATATATTTTTTTTCATATTCCTCCTTACTTATATAGATATTATATCACTATATACTTTATTTCTTATTTCTTTTTATATATTTATACACTTCCATTACAAATAATACAGGTAATGACATTGTAAATAGTAATAATAAATGCATAGGTGGAACATCATATGTTTGTAAGAAACTAGATAGCACTGGAACTTCCATGACTAACATTTGAAGTAATATTGTTCCAACTATAACGATTAATATGAATGGGTTAGTTTTAAAACTGTTATGAAATACACTTTTACTTTCACTTCTACAATTAAGTACATGAACATTTTGCATGAATACCATTAAAGCAAGAACATATCCACGAGCATGGGCTACCTCAAAGTTTAAAGCGTCCACTAAGAACCACCATACAGCAAATACTATTACACCAATAAATAATCCAGATAATAATATTTGAATTATCATTTCACGTTCAAATAAACTTTCAGTTGTTTTTCTTGGCTTTTCTTTCATTATAGTATCAGTTTCTTTTTCAAAAGATAAAGCCATATCTTGAAGTCCATCTGTAACTAAATTTAACCATAAAAGTTGTATCGCAACAAGTGGAATTGGTAAATTAAATATAATTGATAAAACAAAGAATAGTACTTCAGCAAATCCACATGATAGAAGCATAATACATACCTTTCTTATATTAGAATAAGCATTTCTACCTTCTTCTATACCCGCTACTATAGATGAGAAATTATCATCAATAATTATCATTTTAGCTGTTTCTTTAGCAACATCAGTACCACTTCCCATCGCAACACCAATGTTTGCTACTTTTATAGCAGGAGCATCATTAACACCATCTCCAGTTACCGCAACAAATTCACCTTGTCTTTGTAAAGATTCAACAATTTTTAATTTTTGTATAGGAGTTACTCTAGCAAATACAGTTTTATCTTTAACAAAATTATCAAATTTTTCATTATCATCAATATAGAAATCTAAATCACTACCAGTACATACCTCACTTCTATTTGTAGCTATATTAAGTTCACTCGCAATTGCATAAGCAGTAAGTGCATGATCACCAGTTATCATAAGTACTTTAATTCCAGCATTATGACATTCTTTTACTGAAGCAGTTGCTTCTTTTCTAACAGGATCAATAAATCCAACTAAACCAATAAAATTTAATTTATCTAAGTCTCTTTCATCATATTTTTCTTTTTCTTTTATTTCTTTAGAACATAATGCTATTACTCTATATCCAGAAGATGCTAGTTCATCATTTTGTTTAAGAATTTTTTCTTTATCTATCTTCTTTTTAACACCATCTACCATACTATAAGAACAAAAATCTAGTATTACTTCAACAGATCCTTTAGCAGTACAATACATCTTATCATCCATTTTAAAGAATACAGCACTATATTTCTTAAGCGATTCATATGGTATTACATCAACTTTTTTAAACTCTGTATCATTAGTCTTAAGCTTTCTTGATAATGCTAAAAATGCTATATCTATTGAATCTCCAAATTTATCCCATTTACCTTTATTCTTTTCAAGCATTGCTTCGTTGTTTACAAGACCTAATATTGATAAATATTTTGCATTTTTAAGTTCGCTACCAGCATCAAAAATGATTTTTCCAACGTCATTATAACCATTTCCTTCAATATCAAATTTTTCTCCATTAGGTAACACAACTTTTTTAGCAGTTTGTTCATTTACAGTAAGTGTTCCAGTTTTATCACTAGCTATTACTGTACAACTTCCTAAACTTTCAACTGAATTTAATTTTTTAACAATAACGTTTCTTTTACCCATCTTATTTGAAGCAATAGTAAGTGCAAGTGTTAATGACAAAGGTAACCCCTCAGGCATAGCAGAAACACCTAATGCTACTACTGATAAAAATATTTCAATAGGTTCATATTTTTTATATATAAGAACTATAGCAATAATAATTGATATAATAACTATTAACATAGTAATTTGCTTAGAAAATTTTTCCGTTCTAATGGTAAGAGGTGATTTACTTTCTTCTGTAGTAGTAACTTTTTCAGCAATCTTACCTACTTCAGTATCAAGACCAGTACCACATACAACAGCAAGAGCCCTACCTGTTAAAACAGAAGTACCAGCATATAACATATTCTTTTTAGAAACATCACTAAGTATAGCTTCTCCTTCTTCCTTTAAAACGCCTATACTTTCTCCTGTAAGAATAGATTCATCGATTGTTAAATTATTAGAATTAATTATTCTAGCATCAGCTGATATTTTAGTACCAGATTCAAGAACAATTATATCTCCAGGAACCAATAATGAAGAATCTATTTCAATATATTCATTATCTCTTATTACTTTAGCTTTAACTTTTATTAATTCTTTAAGAGCTTCAGCATTTTTAGTAGCCTTATATTCTTGAATTGTAGACATTACTGCATCAACAAGAATTATAAATATAATTGCAAGTGCATCAAGTGGTTCATTTGCCACAAAAGATAATATCGCAGCAACAATCATAACATATATAATTGGATCCATAAATGATTCAATAAATACCTTAAATACACTCTTTCTTTTTTCACGAGGAAGCTCATTATAACCATATTCTTTAAGCCTTCTATTTGCTTCCTTACTAGTTAAACCATTTAAAGACGTATTTAACTTCTTTAAAACCTTCTTTATATCTATATATTCATAATCCCTTTTCATACTTTTCACACCTACTTTATATATTATATTATAAAAGAATAATATTTTTTTTTCAATAAAAAGGAACTAGTTAATTACTAGTTCCTAAAGTAACTTTATAAGACATTACTTTACCATTTCTATTTACTACAATATTAATTTTGTCATTAGGCTTATATTTGTATAAATGATATCTAAGTTCAGCAACTGTTTTAATTTTATAATCACCTATTTTAGTAATAACATCTCCCTTTTTAAGGCCAGTATTATTACAAGGACCATCTTTTAATATTTCTATAATAGCTACACCACTTATAACTTTTGAATCAATTTTTATGTCTTCGTTAGCAAAATTATATGTTGAAGACACATTAACCATCCTAAGTCCAAGATAAGATCTTTTTATTTTTTCACCATTTACTATCATATTAGCATAACTAATAGCATCTTCAATTGGTATGGCAAAGCCCATTCCCTCTACCTGTGATTGAACAAGTTTCATTGAATTAATTCCTATTACATCACCATTAGCATTACATAAAGGTCCCCCACTATTACCAGGATTAATAGCTGCATCAGTTTGCATAACATTCATAATCCAATCATTACTAGATTCAACTGTAACATTAACTAGTCTATTTTTACCACTAAGTATTCCTCTTGTTACAGTTCCGTAATATTCACTACTTATTGGTGAACCTATAGTAAATACAGTATCCCCTACATTTATAGATTCAGAACTACCTAAAGTAGCAACTTTAGTAACATATTTTTTATCAATTTTAATAACAGCTATATCAGCATACTCATCATCACCAATGATAGTCGCATCAACAGCATCCCCACTCATAAGCATAACTTTAATGTTACTTGCTCCTTCAATAACATGAGAATTAGTCATTATATAACCATCATTATTATATATAAATCCAGACCCTATTCCATTAGACTTATCATTTTTATAGTTCTGAACAACTACTACTGAATCATACACATTATTAATTCCAGTAGAAAGTCCTATTTCACTTACAGTAAACTTTCTATCAACAACATTTGTATTATTATTAATATTACTCATATTTAAAGGATATGTTCTTATAATCATATACATAGACGCACACCCTATAAAAAATGTAGTAATAGACGCAATTATTGTTTTCTTCATATCTCACCTATTCTAAATAAGATATTTGCCTATAATTATCAGGAAATCCCATTCTATATAGCACCTTACTTATATCAATAGATTTAAGTTTAGAAGATAACCAATCTATTTCATATTCTATCTCATTCATCATCATTTTAAAATCAGTTTTAGTAAGCATCTCTTTTAATATTATAATCAATGCAAATATATCATGTTTACCATATATATACTCATCTTCTACTTTAGGTATATCAAGCATACTATGATATCTTGTATCATTAATCTCTTTTTGAGTTTCATGATTATATAAAATATCTTCATGAGCACATAGATTTCTATAATTAGAAAGGATTGATAAATAACTCTCAAAACTATCAGCATCTACATTATAATATGATGCTATTTCATCTCTATCTTCATTTTTAAGTATGGTAAATAATTCACTCATAAGTCCAAAACTAATTACTTTTACTCCTACCCACATAGGTATATAACCATAATTATTTATATAGTGACTAGTTGCTTGATGTTGATAACCATTAATTCTTATTTGTCTTTTTAATTTTCTTATTAAATCATTTATTTGTCTTATCTTATCTTTACTTCTATTAAAGTTATTAGCATTTAAATAGTCTTTTTCTTTATAACCATATTTTCTACTTAAAACATAACTATATATAGATTTATAGTTATTTTCTACAATTAATATATTTTTAAATATTATATTTCTAAAATATCTATCAAATGTAAATAATGCATATAATTCTTCAAAAGTAGTACCATCAATAAATCTTTTAGTACCATTTATCAAAAATGGTGAACGATATCCATTTAAAAAGAAATAATTTTCTCTTAGAAGTATTTCACTAGATTTATCATAATCATTTATAACAAGTCCTTTACCTCTTAATATTTCTAATTGTTCATCTATAGTTTTAAACACTTTAGCAGCCATATAACACTCTCCTATAATAATTATATTATATCACTAATATATGTTATTTCAATTAAATAAATAAGTACTATACAATAAACATTACATTAAAAATAGAAATTTAGTATAAAAATTTACTGAATATTATTAAATATTTTTTTCAATTTTATCAATATTAATTTAAATTACGAAGCTTTTTCACAAGTTTTTCTATGTCATCCTTATAATCTTTATTTGGTAGAATCGTTTTAGAATAATAAGCACGTCCATTTTCAATTGGCATACAATAATTAAATGTTTCATAAGCATTTATAATTAGTTTATTATTTTCAATTTTATAATTAAAATATTTTCCTTTACTATAATATCTATTAAAACCACTCTCATCTTTACCAAATAAAGATACATTTTCTTTAAATTTATTTCTTTTAATAAACATTTTTAAAAGCATATTTGTTCTAATACTATGCACAATATTTATTGTTACATCATATTTTTTATCTTGAGATTCCTCATCATTTATTTTATTATTATCTTTTTTTAGTGAACATTTTATTAAGCAAGCACAATTAGGACAAACATTATCTTTATCATTAAATTCTTCACCACACTTAATACACTTTATTATCGCCATACATATCTCCTTATAGAAAGATTATATCATATTTTCAAACATATATTTTATCAAAATAAAAACCCCATAAATACGAGATTTACAGGGTATTTTATCATAGATTTTACTATCTCTTAGAGAATTGTGGTGCTCTACGAGCTTTCTTAAGACCATATTTCTTTCTTTCTTTGATTCTAGCATCTCTAGTAATCATTCCATTAGATTTTAATGTTGGTCTTGTTTCAGCGTTAGCAAGCATTAATGCTCTTGCGATACCTAATCTAATTGCTCCAGTTTGACCAGAGAAACCTCCACCCTTAACAACTATATTAATGTCATACTTTTCAGTAGCATCAGCAAGTTGTAATGGTTGGATTAAATCCATAACTAAAGTTTCATAAGGCATATAATCTTTAACATCTTTACCATTAACAGTAATTACACCTTTTCCTGGAACTAATGTTACTTTAGCAACACTTCTTTTTCTTCTGCCTAATGCAGTGAATTTAGTTTTTTCTGCCATATTACTTTACCTCTAATCTTTCTGGCTTTTGAGCTTCATGTTTATGTTCATTACCTGCATAAACAAATAATTGTCTATACATATCTCTTCCAAGTCTATTCTTAGGAAGCATATTCTTAATAGCTCTCTCTACCATTTCTACTGGATATTTTTCTTTCATAGTTCTAGCAGTTCTTTCTCTTAAACCACCTGGATATCCACTATGATTGTAGTACATTTTTTTGTCTAACTTATTACCAGTTAAAACAACTTTTTCTGCGTTGATAATAATAACATTATCACCACAAGCAACATAAGGAGTAAATGTAGGCTTATTTTTACCTCTTAATACTGAAGCAGCTAAAGCAGCAACTTTACCTAATACTTGACCTTCAGCATCAATTACATACCACTTATGTTCAACATCTTCTTTTCTTAACATAAATGTTTTCATATTTTAAATTTTCCCTTCTTTAAATTAAGTGCTATCATATTTGCAACTATGACATTTTCTTCCCACGAAAACTGCACCCTCTTCAAATGTACCGGACCTATTATATACTAAAAATATACGATTTGTCAACATTTTTTTGCCTTGACAACAATATAGATATTATTATAAAATAAATATGTATAATTAAGGAGAAATTAAAATGAAGAATAAAGGGTTATTAATCATATTTATAATATTATTTTTATTATCATCTGCAAGCGCAGGAATTGGATATTATGAACATACAAAGTCAAAGCCAGAAAAACCAAATACAGGAAACACAACAGAAGCTAAAATAACATATAAATATTATTTAGAAGATGAAGAAGTACAAGAAATGCCAGGTGCTGAAAAAATATTAGATGAACTTGGTAATGAAACTGATAAATATAAATATAAATTCTCATTAGTAAGATGTGTTGATGCAACAGTAAGCGGTCAATTTAATGAAGAAGAATGGAAATTTGTACCAAATGTTGAAAAAGATACAACATGCAATCTATTTTTTGTAAATAGTACTTATGAAGTAACACTAACAGTTACAAACGGTAAAGCTGATGACAATAATCCTAAATATATAGAAAGAGAAAAAGATGGAGAATTTAAAATAATCCCATCAGAAGGATATAAATTTAGCGAAGTACAATGTTCTGATGAAAAGAGTGCCACATGGAATGAACAAAATAATACATTAACGATTAATGCTATAATGAAAAATGTAGCGTGTAAAGTAGTTTTTACTGTTAAAGAACTAAAAATGGATGTAACAGTAGTTAATGGTAAAGGAAACACAACAGAAACAGCTAAATATGGAGAAAGCGTTTCAGCAATAGTTGAACCAAATGAAGGTTTCCAAAAAGGAGAATTAAGTTGTACTAACGATCAAGTCGCTGATTTTAAAGATAATAAAATTACAATTTCAAAATTAACTGATAATACAAAATGTACACTAACATTTATAGAAAAACCAGTTAAAAAATATAGTATTAAAATAACCACATTACCAGATACAATATCAATTATTAAAGGAAGCAAAGAAAACACTATTGAAGAAGGTAAAACAGGTGAATTCATGTTAAAAGGAACTTCAGATAATATTAAACCAAGTATTAAATGTTCAGTAGAGCCTTCAAAAGCAGAAGACACAACGGAAGGTTATAAATACACATTCTTGAATGTTACTAAAGATATAACATGTGAGGTAACAGCAGTAGCTGAATAAGCTACTTTTTTCTTGCAAAAATGTTTATAAAATGTTAAATTATCACTGGAGAAAAAATTATGTGGAAAATAGGAAATGTTAAAATTAATAATAGAATTGTATTTGCACCAATGGCTGGTATATCAAATGAATCATTTAGAAAGATAATTAAATCAATGAATCCAGGACTTATTTATAGTGAAATGATAAGTAACATGGGAATTATATATAATAGTAAAAACACTATAGATATGTTAAAAATAAATGATGAAGAAAGACCTATTAGTATACAAATATTTGGTAGTGACGAAGATAGTTTTATTAGAGCTGCTAAATACATTGAAGAAAATATTCATCCAGATATCATAGATATTAATATGGGATGCCCTGTACCAAAAGTCGCTCTTAAATCACAAGCAGGTTCAAGTCTACTTAAAAACCCTGATAAAATTTATAAAATTGTAAATGCTGTAGTAAATACAGTAAGTGTTCCTGTAACAGTTAAAATAAGAGCCGGATGGGATAAGAACTCTATTAATTGTGTAGAAGTAGCTAAAATAATTGAAAAAGCAGGTGCCAGTGCTATAGCTATACATCCAAGAACAAGAGAACAAGGCTATACAGGAAATGCGGATTGGAATTTAATAAAAGAAGTTAAAAATGCAGTAAATATTCCTGTTATAGGCAATGGTGATATTAGAACAATAGAAGATGCTAAAAGAATGATAGACGAAACAGGTTGTGATGCAATAATGATAGGTAGAGCAACAATAGGTAATCCATGGTTCATAAAAGAATGTGCGGAATATGTTGAAAATGGTAAAATAATAGATAAACCAACTTATAAAGAAAGAATAGATATGTTAGTTCATCATTATGAAATACTAAAACAAGATACAAATCCTAGAAAAGCACTTCTTGATATTAAAACACACGCACTTGCATATTTAAAATACATTCCAAATACAAAAGAATTAAAACAAAAGATTGCTTCATCAAAAACAGAAGAAGAATTTAATAATTGTATTAATGAACTTTATAATCATATAAAATGTATAAATTGTGAAAATGATAAAAATACTGACAATTCCTTGTAAAGTCAGTATTTTTTGTTATATAATTAAAACAAGGAGGATTATATGAAGAAGAGTGGATTATTTAAAATAATCATGTTTATTCTATTTGCTATTGTTATTTTAACTTGGTTAATCCCAGCTGGATATTACAATTCAGGTGAACTAGTAGATCTAGGAATGAATCAATTAGGATTCTTTGATTTCTGGCAATTACTATTCGCTTCTTTTGGAGCATCTGATTTTGGATATTTTGTTCAAATATTAATGTTCTTATTATCAGTTGGAGCTCTTTATGGCGTTCTTGGTAAAACGGGAAAATATAGAGCAGCAATCGAAAAAATAGCAAACAAGTTTAAAGGCAATGAACTACATTTCATAGTTATTGTAGCAGTATTAATCGCAGTATTAACTTCTGTATTTAGTTATGAACTTTGGTTATTTATCTTTATACCAGCATTAATAAGTATTATCTTATTACTTGGTTATGATAAAGTAACTGCGTGTGTTGCTACATTTGGTGCTATGTTAATTGGTAACATTGGTAGTACAATTGGCTACAACATGGTAGGTGCTATTCAAGAAAGTTTAAAAATATCTAAACTATCAAATGGTATCTATTATAGACTTGGAATATTAGTATTCTCTTTAGGAGCATTAGTATTTTATCTTTATAAAGCTAAAAGGACTAATATTAAAAAAGATGAAGAAAAAGCAATAGAAACAGAAGACTTATTCGCAGGCGAAAGCAAAGCTAACAAATACTCAGTTGTACCTATAATAGTAATATTTGCAATCTTATTTGTATTATTAGTATTAGGTTGTACAGCATGGGAAGCAACATTCAATGTTAAGATATTCACAACATTAAATAATAAAATTACTAGCTTCGCAATTGGTAAAGATAAATTTACTATATTTGGTAAATTACTTGGTAATGTTAGTGCATTTGGTTCATGGCATTATGCTGAAATGGCTGTAATGTGTACATTATCTGCATTATTACTTGGTAGATTCTATAGAATGAGTCATAAAGAAACAATAGATAACATGATTGATGGTACTAAAAAAATATTAAACTCAGCTGTACTTGTAGTATTATCTTATACAGTAGTATACTTTGCATGTAATACAATGACATATCCTACTATAGCAGACTTTATACTAAAAGCAACAAGCAAATTTAATATATTCTTTAGTACAATAACAATGATACTTGGTTCAGTTCTACATGTAGATATGTTATATGTAGTAAACTATGTAATACCACAAATTGCAGGTCAAAATGTTTCAACAACTGTAATGGCATTACTTGCTCAAGGCATTTATGGAGTTACAATGTTTGCTGCACCTACAAGTGTTGCATTAGTTTTAGGACTTAGTTATCTAGGAATTCCTTATAAAGAATGGCTAAAGAGAACTTGGAAATTATTAGTAGCCTTACTAGCAATAGTAATGGTAGCAATAATACTTGCCATGGTAATATAATTAAAGAATGAATTTTCATTCTTTTTTTATGCATTAATTCCAATTTAAAAAACATAATATTAATATGAATAAATATAATGAAACACTAATCAAAATTTTAAAATGTAGTGAACTAGAAGCATTAAATTTAAACCATCAATATATAGGTACAGAACACTTTATACTCGCAATACTAAAACTAGATAATCCATGTAAAAATATTTTAAACAATCTAAATATTACCTACAAAGACTATTTAACAGAAGTAAATAAAACAATAGTAAATACTAACAAAGTAAAACTAATATCATATACACCATTATTCAAAAAGATATTAATGAATCTAAATAAAAAAGATATAACAGAAAAAGATATATTAATAGAAATACTTGAATATGGAGAAGGTATTGGTATTTCATTACTTAGTAATCTAAATATTAATTTAAACAAACTTTATAATGATTTATTACACAATAAAAGCGATAATGAATATGGTATCAATCTAAATGAACAAGTTAAGAAGAAAAACTATGAGCCTATTACTGGAAGACATAAAGAATTAAATGAATTAATAGAAGTATTGCTTCGTAAAAATAAAAATAATCCTTTATTAATTGGTGAACCTGGTATAGGAAAAACAGCATTAGTAGAAGCGCTTGCTTATAAAATAGTTAAAAAAGAAGTTCCTAAAGAATTATTATATAAAACTATAATATCAATAAATATATCAAAAATAGTAAGTGGAACAAGATATAGAGGAGAATTTGAAGAAAAATTTCATAAAATGATTGAATACTTTGAACAAAATAATAATTTAATTATATTTTTTGATGAAATACACACTATAGTTGGTGCTGGAGGAGCAGAGGGAGCAATAGACGCTTCAAATATATTAAAGCCTTACATCGCAAGAAATAAATTAAAAATAATAGGTGCTACTACCACAAAAGAATATTATAAATCTATATATAATGATGGAGCACTAAATAGAAGATTCCAAACAATATTAATTAAAGAACCAACTACAAAAGAAACATTAAATATATTAATAAATTCTAAAAAGTATTATGAAAAATTTCATAACGTCCATATCACAAATAAACAATTAGAAACTATAATAGACTTATCAAATAAATATATTAAAGATAGATATAATCCAGATAAAAGTCTCGATATGTTAGATAAGATATGTTCAAAAATAAAATTACAGCATATAGAAACAGATACAATAAATAATTTAAATGAATTAAAAGAGCAAAAAATAAATTACATCAAAAATAAAGAATTTAGTAAAGCCAAACAAATATCAAATAAAATAAATAACTATAAAACAAACAAATTAAAAATTGATAATAATACTATATATGAATCATTTAATATCGATAAAAAGGTATCATTTGGATTTTCTTCATAAATAATTCACAATTATATGATATAATCATATTGGTGATGAAAAATGGATTATTATAGTTTAGATGTAATTCTTATGTTAATTATTATAGTTTTACCATTGTATGCTAATATAAAAATAAATTCAACATATAGTAAATATTCAAAGAAACAAAATAGTGGAAGACTTACTGGTAAAGAAGTTGCTGAAAAAATTCTTGAAATGAATGGGCTTAATAATGTAAAAGTTGGAAGAATTAATGGAAGTCTTACTGATCATTATGATCCTAGAAATAAAACAATAAGTTTATCAGATGGTATTTACAATAGTAATTCCATATCTGCTTGTGCTGTTGCTGCTCATGAAGTAGGACATGCAATACAAGATAAAGAACGTTATAGTATGTTAGTATTTAGAAGTAAATTAGTACCAGTTGTTAATTTCACATCAAGATTATCTTCAATACTTGTATTTTCAGGATTTATATTTGATTTATTTAATTTTATAACAATTGGAGCAATACTTTTAACAGTAGGATTATTCTTTCAATTAATAACACTTCCAGTTGAATTTGATGCATCAAAAAGAGCTAAAGAAGAATTACAAAAATGTGGTCTTATTGAAAAGCAAGATACAAAAGGTGCAACTAAAGTATTAAAAGCAGCAGCATTTACATATGTAGCTGGATTCCTTGCATCAGCTCTTCAAATAGCAAGATTACTTCTAATAAGTAGAAATAGAGATTAATAAAATCTCTTTTTTATTGCATTTAAAAACGAAAACAATAAATAATTATCTTCGTTTAATATGACTATATTTATTTAACTATTATTGATAAAATGTATTTTTTAGCAACGTACGTTTCATTATCTAAATGAATAA
>FR880098.1:21117-33328 GCA_000434555.1 Clostridium sp. CAG:524
ATATAAAAATAATAACTTTTTATTTAAAAGATTTTCCATCACATACCTACATATTTATCTTATATCACAGCATGAATTATTAAACAAGTTATCACAATAAATTATACATTTAAAAAAGTAGTCTCAATATGAAACTACTTTGTATATGGTAATAAAGCCATATATCTTGCAATCTTAATTTGATTAGCAATATGTCTTTGATGTTTAGCACAAGCACCAGTCATTCTTCTAGGTAAGATTTTTCCTTTTTCATTAATATATTTAGAAACAATCATTACATCTTTATAATCAACTGATTTTCCAGCACACATTTGACATATTTTCTTTCTTCTATAAAATTCTGCCATTATATCCTCCTTAATTTAATAAGTTAACCATTATAGAAATGGTAAATCATCATCACTTAATGATACATCCTTATCATAATTTTCATATGGATCTGACTTTGAAATATCATACTCTGGCATTACATCAACAGGTGCTTCACTTGGAGCATCCATATATGTAGTATCTGTATTAGCGCTAGGAGCAGAACCTTCATTTTTTCCACCAACAAACTCAGCATTTTCTACAACGATTTCAGTAACATATCTTTTACTGCCATCTTGAGCATCATAACTTCTAGTTTGTACCCTACCTTCAACACAAATTAAATTACCTTTCTTAAAATATCTTGATACAAATGTTGCTGTATTTCTAAATGCTACGCAAGGTAAGAAATCAGCATCATAATTACCGTCTTTATTTTTAAAATTACGATTTACTGCTACTGTAAAACTAGCAGTAGAAAATCCAGCAGTTGTACTTCTAAGTTCAGGATCCTTTGTTAATCTTCCAACTAAAACAATTTTATTCATTAACTACTCCTCTTCCCTTATGACAATATGTCTTAAGATGTTTTCATCAATTTTAGCTTTTCTATCGAATTCTTTAACAGCAGCAGGACTAGCTTCTACGTTAAATACATAATAGTTTCCTCTTAATTGTTTCTTAATAGGATAAGCTAATTTTCTTTGACCCATATCTTTAGAATTAACTACTTTAGCCTTCATATCAGTTAATACTTTTTCAAAAGTTTTAACAACTTCTTTTTGAGTTTTTTCATCAATATCAGTCTTAACGATAAACATTATTTCATATTTATTCATTACTACACCTCCTTTTGGTCTCACGGCTTCACTTAAAATGAAGCAAGGAACTTTTTTGTTCGAGTGTATTATAGCATACAATAATTAAAGATACAATATGATTTTTAAAAAAACACAAAGAAAAAAGTACACTTTTGTATACTTTTACATTTTATCTGGTATATCAATTGCTAATATATTAAGTAACTTACTACCAACGTTATACATAAGATTAAGAAGTGTTATATAACTTTCTTTCTTTTCATTATCACTTTCATTAAGAATAGATGTTTCACCATAGAACTTATTAAATAAACTACATAAATCAAATAAATATTCACATACATAACTTAGTGTCTTTTCATTATATGCTTTATTTAATACTCTTGATAATTCAAGTAATTTAATATATATATTTCTTTCACTATCGCTATATATTCCATGAATAATATTATCTTTATTTTCAATTTTATTGAGTATAGATTTAATTCTAACCATAGTATATAGAACATAAGGACCAGTTTTACCTTCAAATGAAGTTATTTTATCAATATCAAATATATAATCAGTAGTTCTATATGGTAAAAGATCTGCATATTTAATAGTTGCTACTGTAAGAATATCAGCAATATTATTTTTCTCTTCTTCATTATATTTATCTAACTTAGTAAGAAGTTTATTTTTAACATCACTTATAAGTCCATCTAATGATGCTACTCCACCATCTCTTGTTTTAAATGGTTTTCCATCACTACCATTCATAGTTCCAAACCAATAATGAGCAAGTTTCACATCATCACGTACTAATTTAGATTTATATGATGCTCTAAATACTTGTTCAAAATATAATGATTGTCTTGCATCAACAATATACCATATTTCATCTGGATTATATAATTTAACTCTTGAATATATTGTTGCTAAATCACGAGTTGCATATATAGTAGCCCCATCATTTTTAATAACTATTAATGGTGGTACTTCGAGTTTATCATCATCTTTTTTAACATCAATTACTTTAGCGCCATCACTTTCATACATATATGGTTCTAACACTTTAAGTGTTTTGGGAACATATTTTAAAGATGATAACTCTCCCTCCCATAATTCAAAATTACAATTTAAATAATCATATGTTCTTTTTATAATTTTACTAGATACTTCTACAATATCTTTCCACATTCCAAAATATGGTTCAACCCCACTATCAACAAGAGCAGTAATCTTTCTTACTTCTTCCATTCTTTCTGGATTTTCTTTAGCATCATTACTAGCAGCTGGATAATATATAGCAAGTTCGTCTTCTGTTATTTCAAGTTTAGGATACTCTCCTTTATATTCAGGATCAAAATAGCATAAATCAGGCTTTCTCTTCTTAATCTCACTAATTATCATTCCAGATTGTCTACCTATATCACCTAAATGAACATCTCCAATTGTATTCATTCCTAATGTTTTAGCAAGTCTCTTAAGTGATTCACCAATATTAGCTGGTCTCATATGACCAACATGAAGTGCTTTAGCAGCATTAGCACCACCATAATCAACAATAATAGTTTTTTCTTCCATCTTATCAATTAAACTATCAACATTATTGATTGAATCATTTATCTTATCAATCAAATATTCTTCATTAATAGTTACATTAATAAAACCAGGCCCAGCTATATTGACATTTGTAAATCTTTCATCGAAATTAGCAACTATTTCATTTGCAAGTTCTCTTGGATTTTTTCCATACTTTTTAGCAAGAGCCATACATACATTAATTTGAAATTCACCAAGGTCGCGTCTTGAAGAGGACTCCAAACTAACATTATCAATTTCATATCCACATTTTGTAATTACATCGTAGATATACTTTTCTGTTTCTTTAATAAAACTCATATAATCCTCTCCTTCTTGAATAGATTATATCATTATAAATAATTTTTTTAAAGTATTATATACTTTTATATCAAAAAATATTATAATTATAATAGGAGAAAATATGAAAAATGTATTATATGCACAACTTATTGGTGTAGCCGCAATGCTCACTATATCTTTTTCAGTTCAATGTAGAAAAAAGAAACATATGATGATGGTTCAATCTTTCGCTCACATGTTATATGCTTTTCAATATGCTTTACTTGGTGCTATTTCAGCTGCATATATGGATATAATGGCAGTAGTAAGAAACATACTTTTTTATAAATATGATAAAAATAGAAAACAAGTTCCAATTGTTTTATCAGGAATAATAATTATAGTAACAGGAATAATTGGATACTTAAATTATACAAATCCTTTATCACTATTACCTGTTATAGTTGCAATACTTTATACTATAGGAGCTACATTTAAAAATCCAAGAGTATATAAATATGTATTTGGATTTTGTGCTATAGCATGGTTATTCTATAATTTAAAATTTAAAGCATATGTTTGTGTTATAGGTAACATTATGGAAATCACTTCAACAATAATTGCATTAGTTAGAGAAACTAAAAATAAGAACAAAAAGTAAGAGTTATTATATATTGAATAATAGCTGTTCATTTACAAAATGTTTAAAATATGTTATAATTTAGATGTATGGAGCATTATGCTAGTCAAACATATCACTAGAAGATGGGGCTAAAAATCCATTAATTGTGTAAAATGATACTTTATATATTTTGCTTCTTTCGCCCAGATTGGGGTGAATATATAATTTTAGATATAAGGAAAAGATATAATGGCATATATCCAAATCCTCATATCAATTCGAGAAATATGAAAGCACATGTCGTGAGTGATTTATTGGGATTATATTGAAAAGTAAATTGCAAAAGCGAATAAAAGTGACACATGTTTGTCTGGGAAAACCTCTAGCGTGAATATATTATAAGGATTGAAGTGCGGACTAAGTGGTGATCGAGTGATCATATTGGTGACAAATGATTAATTCTTTTAAAGAGAAATCGCCCAAAGGTAACTAAAGGTAAGAATTAGAGAAATTCAACTCGACCAAAGCCGTAAAATTAATTTATAATATTCCATACAATACATAAAGGGAGTTAAATGAAAAAAGATAGTTGGATAATTAAGGCATTTTTAATGACTTTTTTTATAGCTTTAATTTTTAGTAGTACATCAAACTTTTTAATATCAAAATATAATAATACAATACTTTTAATAATATTATGTATTATATTTATAGGAATTGGTATTATATTTGATATAATTGGTACAGCTGTATTAACCGCAAACGAAGCATCATTCCATGCAAAAAGTTCTAAAAAGATCAAAGGTTCTAAAGAAGCAGTAAAACTTATAAAAAATTCAAGTACAATTGCAAGTATATGTAATGATGTAATTGGAGATATTTGTGGAATAGTAAGTGGTTCAGTTGGAGCAATGCTTGCAATAAACATATCAATCAAGTTTAACATTTCGACAATATTAATAACGCTATTTACAAGTTCAATAATATCATCATTAACAGTAGGCGGAAAAGCTATAGGTAAAAAATATGCTATTAAAAATAGCGATTCAATAATATTTATAGTCGCTAAAATATTAAATAAATTCAAAAAAATAGAGAAAAATAAATTCTCTATTCATTAGAACACAATATATTAATATATTGTGTTTTTATTATTGCTTATTTAATCTTTCTATAAATAAATTTCCTACTTTTTCAAGTAATTCAGGATTATCTATATCAACTAGTGTTACATTTCCATTTAAATCTTTACGACTTTCTACAATAATATAATTATTTGTTATACCTTCCTTTTCATTATCGACTTGAAGTCCCATGAGATAGTTTTTTTCTTCATATGTCATTTCATCTAATACATAATATTCAAGATTATTATCTAATTTTATTACTTTATCTATCATAATGTTGGTCCTCCCATACCACTAACTAATTCACTTGCTGAAATCCAAGCTTGATCTGTTCCTGCTTTATCCATTACTGATACAGCAACTCTACTTGGATCTATTCCATTAGTCGCACAAAATTTTTCTATTGATAATCCGTTTGTGTTTATAACTTGTCCAATTGAACCATCTGGATTAACTGAAGCAAATCTACCAAATATTGAATCTTTGTTAACATATTGTGATAATAATGGTTTAGTATCAAGACCCATCACAGCTCTATCTGAACTTATATGTCCTACACTTACATTATAATCTCCAACACCTTCTCCTATTCTAATTCCATCATATTGTGATATTGATTGTTCTACTACAGGTTTTGGGGTTGCTTTAAGTGGAGTTGGTTCCGGAGTAACTTTTGGTTCTACAGATGGTGTATTAGTTTGAGGTGTTGATTCTACTGAAGGCACTGCAGCATTTCTTGCTTGAATTAAATTATTAATAGTACTTGCTACTGTAAGTGATGTACCTGTAATAATTGCAGAATTAATCATCCATGACATATCACGAAGTCCCTCTTAAGTTCTAAATTTATTTTTAACTCTATCAACTAGTCCCTTTATTCCTGGCCTTGGCTCTACAACAGTATTTATTTTAGTACTTATTCCAAGACTATTTAATCTAGCAATTTCATTTCTTCTTTGTTTTAAAAATTTATTAGCAAGTCCACCAGCAAGAGACATAACACCTACACCAAGTGGTCCAGCAGTAAAGAATACAGCAGCACCAATACCAATTCCAGCCGCAACATGTAAAATGGTCTTCCATGTTATTTTGGGCTTATTTGATTTTACATTTGGTATTACTGGTTCATCATCTAATTCTATGTTTTCTTCCTCTTCAGGTTCTTCTTTAGATTTATCTTCTTCCTTATCTTTTTCCTTATCTTCTTCTTGCTCTTCTACTTCTTCATTAACAGGTTGTAATGGCTCAATAGGTTCTTCAATTTCATCAGGCTCCTCTGAAGACGATTCTCCACTATTATCACTATTACTATCTTGTCCATCTAAAGTTTCTTCTATAGCTTGTTCTTCTGCTTCAGGAATTATTTCATTATCTAAATCATTATCATTTTCTATTGACTTTTCTTCTTCAGGATTTAATTCTTCTATTTTATCAATGTCTTTTACTTTAGGTCTTTCTCCAAATTGAAGATCTCTCATTTTTTGTATAATATTTGTTTTTTCAGCCTTTAAATCATTAAGAGACATTTCGTTTTCTTCCATCCTATTTCTTGCTTCCTCTTGTAATTTAGCAAGTGATTCTGGTTTTTCATAACCCTCTGCAACTTGAACATTTACTATGTTACTATCTTTTTCTATCGCACTTTCTAATCTTTTAATTTGCCTATTAATTTCTATTCTTCTTTTACCAAGTTCAAAATATTCTTGACGTTTTCTTTCAGCAATAAGATTAAATTGATTAGCCTTATCATAAGCTGTATCAGTTATCTTATCAATTCTTTCTTTTTGTTCTTCCGTAAGTTCATGTTCATTATCTAATCGAAATGCTTCATTTTTAATATTATCAAAAAGTTCATATCTATTTTGAAGTTCTTGTATACCATATGATTCAACATCTATTCCTAAGTCATTTTCAAGTTCAATATTATCTTCTATACTTCTTTCTAATCTATCTAACACTGTATCCATAATCTACCTCATTCTTTAGAAGTATTAATAGTTCTTAATTTACTATTCATATTATTACTAAATGTTTTTAAAACTGTGTCAAGCACTTCTTTCTTCTTTTCTTCTATAAGGCCAGTACCAACATCCTTAAAAACAACAAACTTATCAGTAGGCTCTTCACCATTTAATTTATTAGTAAAAAAGTAAGTAATACCATTATATTCAGTTTTATCGATAGTTATATAATCATTCCCAGATAATTCAAAAACATCATTTAATTTAATACTATATCCCATATCTATTACTCCTATTCTATAGGAATAATAACATATTTAAGGCTAATAATCAATTTTTTCAAAAATAAAAAGTAAGCATTTTTGCTTACTTATCTATTACTTCTATATCTTTCTTTTTCATCAAGTATTTTCTTACGAAGTCTAATCGCATCAGGAGTTACTTCTACAAGTTCATCACTTTCTATAAATTCAAGTGCTTCTTCTAAAGTATAAGTTTTAGCTCTTGGCAATGTTATTGCTTCGTCACTACCAGATGATCTTGTATTTGAAAATTCTTTATTCTTACATGGATTAACATTTAAATCATTTTCTCTATTATGGATACCAATTATCATACCAGCATATACATCAGTCGCTGGTTCTATTAACATAGTACCTCTATCAAGTAAGTTATAAAGAGCATATCCAAATGCTTTACCACTTTCCATAGATACAAGAACACCGTTTTTTCTTTTTGCGATTTCACCAGCATAAGGTTTATATGAATCAAAGCTTCTTACCATGATTCCTTCACCTTTAGTATTAGTTATGAAATTACTTCTATAACCAATTAATCCTCTCGTTGGAACTAAAAATTCAAGTCTGACATAATTATCTTCAGCAGGTTCCATTATTTCCATGCTACCTTTTCTTTCACTTAAATCACTTATTATAGTTCCAGAGTAATCATTAGGTACATTTATAACAACTCTTTCATAAGGTTCACACTTAACACCATCTATTTCATGGAATATAACTTCTGGTTTAGATACACTAAGTTCATATCCTTCTCTTCTCATATTTTCAATTAATATTGATAAATGAAGTTCTCCACGACCGGATACTTTAAATCCATCATTAGAAGGTAATTCTTCAACCTCAAGTCCAACATTACGTTCAAGTTCAGCATTTAATCTATCTCTTAAATGTCTTGATGTTACAAATTTACCAACTTTTCCAGCAAATGGACTACTATTAACTAAGAAATTCATTGATAGTGTTGGTTTTTCTATTTCAATTTTAGGTAATGGTTCAATATGATTAACATCACATATTGTATCTCCAATTGATATTTCAGGACATCCAGCTACTGTAACTATATCTCCATAATATGCTTCATTTACTTCTTTTCTCTTAATTCCTTCATTAACAAACATCTTACTAATTTTTTCTTTTGTTAATGTACCATCATTTTTAGATATAGCAATCGTTTCACCAACTTTAATTTTACCTTTATTAATTCTACCAATTCCAAGTCTTCCAATATAATCATCATAATCAAGTGATGAAATTTGAAATTGAAGTGGATCATCAGCATTTCCTTCAAATGGTTTAGTTGTTTCTATAATAGTATCTAAAAGTGGTGTAATATCTTTATTATCATCATTTTCTTCATACTTAGCAATACCATCTTTAGCAATACCATATATAATCTTAAAATCTAATTGTTCATTAGTCGCACCAAGTTCACAGAATAAATCAAATGTCATATTAACAACTTCTTCAGCTCTAGCATCTTTCTTATCTATTTTATTGATAAATAATATTGGTCTAAGCCCATTTTGTAATGCTTCTTTCAATACAAATCTTGTTTGAGGCATTGGTCCTTCAGCTGAATCAACAAGTAATACTACTGTATCTACTGTTTTAATAATTCTTTCTATTTCACTAGAAAAATCAGCATGGCCTGGAGTATCTACTATATTCATTTTATAACCTTTATATCTTATAGAACAATTTTTAGCAGTTATAGTAATACCTCTTTCACGTTCTAAATCCCCACTATCCATTACACAATCAACAACTTGTTCATTGTCTCTAAATACACCATTTTGCTTAAGTAATGCATCTACTAAAGTACTCTTTCCTGCATCAACATGAGCAACAACAGCAAAATTAATAATTTTATCCATAATAACATCCCCTTTTGGCACCTATAAATAATACACTATTTTTACAATATTTTCAAGGAATTTTTGAATTTTTTTCAATTATCACTGACAATAATAATTTATCATTCAAAGTAAATGGTTAAAAAAATCAATTAATGGCAAAATATTACTAGGAGATAATATGGAAAATTCACATATATTTAAAGACGAAAAAGAAATATATTCAATAATAGGTAAAAATGTCAGATATTATAGAAAATTATACAGTTTAACTAAAAAAGAGATGACTCAAGAAACACTCGCAGAATATGCTAATGTATCCACATCTCTAATAGGTAATTTAGAAAGTAAAAAGACTATTCAAGGATTAAGTATATATAATTTATATAAAATTAGTAGAATATTAAATGTACCAATTGAAAATTTCTTTATTGACAGGTAATCTTTTCAAAGAATTTATCTATAGAAGTATTAAGTACAATAGATATTTTATAAAGTGATAATAATGATAATCCTTCACTACCACGAGTACTTTCAAACTTTCTTATAAATTCAGGAGACACTCCAATATCAACAGCTAATTGTTCCTGAGTTATTCCATTAATCTTTCTATATTTAATTACATTATAAGCAATTGTTTCAATAATATTATCATCAAAATCAAAATTTCTTTTAAATTTAGTCATTAAAATCACCTAAATACATTTTATATTATTTACAAAATAAATAATGTAATGTTACACTATACAAAAAATATTTATTATTCTATAATAATATTAGGTGAAAAAATGAATCAAGATAAATTAAATGATATAATTGGTAAAAACATCAAAAAATATAGACTTGAATACAAGGATGAAAAAATCACTCAAGAAAAACTAGCTGAATTAATTAATGTATCAGTATCATTAATAAGTAGTTTAGAAAGTAATAAAACTAAAAAAGGAATAAGTATTAACAATTTATATAAAATATCATTAGTATTAAATGTACCAATTGATAAATTTTTTGAGGAAGATAATGAAAGAGAAAGTAAATAAAATATTATTAAATGAGTATATTATAAATAGCTCAGATTTATTAGAAATAACTAATAGTAGTGAATTTCTAAATATGATTAAAGATGTTGATATTAATAAAGAAATAATAGTTAAAAGTAAACTCATTCATAAAAACAATATTTCTTTATTAGAAACTATATTATTTGGCATAGATAATTATTTATCATTTTTAAAAAATATATTAAATGTTAACCAATTAGAAATAAGATATATAGCTATGCTTACTATCTTTAATGATAATTATTTATTTAGTGATAAATATTATTATGATAATATAGAATATTTTAATAATATTTACAAAGATATTATAATGAATAAATATATAAAGAATGTAAAATATTTATCTAAGTATAAAAATATTAATATTTATACTTATGAACAACTTATTAACAAAATAAATCAAAATAAAAATAGAGCATACATTTATTTTGAAGATATAAATCAAAATAATGCTCTATATTATTTAAATATTTATGAATATAATGATTCTATTTAGTGAATATATCATTAGCCGCTTTATAACAGAAAGTTACTCTATTAGTACCTTTCTTTTTTTCTTTAATTAAGTAACCTTTTTCTACAAGTTTATTAAGTACTTTATTAACAGAATTAATGTGTAAGTTACAGTCATTAACCATATCAGCAGTAGTAAATACTATTCTTCTAAGTATTTCAGGATAAACTTTATATATAGTTGAACCACCTATTTCAGTCTTGAATTCTTCTAAATCATGTTTATATAGTTTATTCAATTTTTTAATTTTCTTTATATTAAGTGTACATTGTTCAATAATACATTGAAGAATAAATTTAACAAAATGTAATATATCATCTTCTTCATTACTTAACATTGTAAAATATGTATTTCTTAAATTATCTATACTTTCACTTATAAATAATATTGGAGGTTCATTCTTATAATATGAATATTGTATTGGTATTAAAACACGCCCCATCTTTCCATTATTAGATACATAAGGATGTATTTTTTCAAATTGATAATGTGTTATTGCAGTACTTATGAATGATTCATCTACTTTTGAATTAATATATTCACATAAATTTTTCATAAGTGAATTAAGTTCAGTATGAACAGGTGGTACAAAAGAAACACTAGAACCAGCAATACCTGGCTTTAGTAAATATGTTTGAGTCTTTCTTAAATGTCCGCTTCTTTTAGTAGAATTATCTTTCTTAAGACCATTTAATAATGTTTTATTGATTTTATTAAATGTTTCTAATGAAAAACCAATTTTATTACTAGAAGTAAGTCCAATTAACAAGCTTTTCTTAATATTATTATATAAAATAGAAGTATTACTCTTATTCATATAAGACATATAAAACATATTATCTTTCTCTATTTTAGCATTATCAATTTTAAACGAATAAAATATATCATTAATAAATGCATTTTCTAAAAAGCATTTGTAATCATAAGACATATTCTTTAAATATCCCTTATATTCTCCATATGCTTCTTTAGCTTCACATAATAAATTCAATATTTCATTTGTAATTTCAAATTCAAATGGTAATTTTTTTGCTTTATAAGGTTCCATAAGTATATCCTCCCATTAAAATTTTATCACAAATATAAATAAAAATATACATATTATTTTAAAAATATGTACATTTTAATATACTTTAGGAAAAGACATTAATCCTTCAGTTTTACCTTCTCTCCAATAGATCTTATCATCCTTTACTTCGAATGTATAAATAACTTTATATTTATAATCACTATCACTTTTTTGATAATAAAACACTAATTCAGATTTTCCATCATTATTACTCTCAAATACAAACTTTGAATTATCGCAGCTTACTTCTTTTAAATTATTATTATTAATTTCATAAGTCCATTCATCATTAGTATCTAAATCATTATAGTCTATTGTTACTTTATTATCAAATACACTTAATAATTTTTCATCAACTTTAGGTTCATAAAACATAATACCAACAAGTCCCACAACAGTGAAAATTAAAATTAATATATATCTCACTTAACACTCCTTATATACAAAAAGCAATCAGTCCTGATAAAACATGATTGCTTCGAGTTTCGAAAAAACTAATTATGAATCATTTAATTTATAATAATAATTATAAATTAAATACTTCTAAATATTATCAGTATTTAGCATAATTACTTATCATTTTGAGTTTATCTTTCTCAACGATATACCATTTGTCCTTAGTAGATAAGTATTCTATTTCTTAAATTAATAAGATTATTTATTATCTATATATATAAGTAAATTAATTTATAAATAAGATAGATACATAAATATATAATAAGTTAATATT
>FR880098.1:33387-41487 GCA_000434555.1 Clostridium sp. CAG:524
TAGAAATATAAATATAATGTACCAAATATAAATAATGAAATAAATATAGAATTTTTTCACTAAAATAATTTAGATTATATTTTATTATATAATATATAAATAATTAAATTTAAACATTACTAATAATTTATATAACCAATTATCTATTGGACAATATTATTATATGAGAGTTTATCTAAAATGTCAATAGATTTTTTTAAAAAAATTGCAAAAAATGCAATTTTCTATTTATCATGTAATAAATTACTTTTATCACTATATGAAGTATGAAGCAATTTAAAGCTTTTTTCACTTAATGGTTTCTTTAAGAATTCTTTATATAATTCTTTTAATTCTTTGTTATCATGAGCAAATCTTACTGCTCTATTTCCATCAATTGATTGAATTCCTTTAGTTCTTTCTTCTCTTATTTTATCTAGCTTAGGTATTGCACATAATGGTTGTCCTCCTCCACCTATGCATCCACCTTTACAATTCATAACTTCAATAAAATGAAATTTTTTATAATAATCATTTTCAAGTAATTTTTCTAAATTTTCCATTTGTTGTACAACTGCAACTCTTAGTTTATATTTATCAATCATAACAGTTGCTTCTTTTATGCCTTCAAATCCACGAAGTTCATCAAAAACAAGTTCATCTTTTTTCATATTATGTTTAGTCATTATTCTATATAATGTTCTAATTGCTGATTCACATACTCCACCAGAATTTCCAAAAAGAACACCGCTTCCACTACCTTCTCCAAGCATTCTATCATATGGTGTATCGCCAAGACTAGCAAAATTTATATCTTCTTCTTTTAACATAATTCCAAATTCACTTGCTGTAATAACATAATCAATATTTGGAGTATACTCACGAGCCTCCATCTTTTTAGAAGTACAAGGTGTTATCGCAACAGTAACTATCTTTGATGGATCTATTCCTCTTTGTTCACAAAAATATGTCTTTATGATAGCACATTGCATACCTATTGGACTTTTACATGTTGATAAGTTGTTTAGAAGTTCTGGATGGTATATTTCAGCATACTTTACCCAAGCAGGACAGCAACTAGTAAATTGAGGAAGTGGTCCTTTATTAGTAAGTCTAGCTGCAAATTCAGCAACCTCTTCTAATATTGTTAAATCAGCTCCAAAAGCTGTATCAAATACATAATCAAATCCACTTTTCTTAAGTGCAGTTACAAGTTTTCCTTCAGTATTAACTCCAGCTTCCATATTAAAGCACTCACCAATAGAAACTCTTACTGCAGGAGCCACTATTCCAACAACTATCTTTTCGTTAGAATTAATTATATCTTTAACATCTCTAAATGAATACTTTGGAATCATTGCTCCAGTAGGACAATTCAATATACATTGACCACATCCTATACAAATAGGTTCTTTACATACATTTAAATCATATCTTATATTAACTATATTTTCACATGTTTTCTTACATTGTCCACAATTGATACATTTTTCAGGTATTCTGCCTATTGCATAATTATTAGGACTAATTCTAACTCTTTTATCTTCTTCTTTATCATTAATAATTTT
Source organism: Clostridium sp. CAG:524 (assembly GCA_000434555.1). GTDB lineage: Bacteria > Bacillota_I > Bacilli_A > RF39 > UBA660 > CAG-1000. The sequence continues at coordinate 34,935 of FR880098.1, forward strand.
ATCTCTTTTAACTTCTAATGCCTCACTGACAACTGAATCAATAATCGCATCAAGCGCATTAGAACTTACTGTTTCATCTCTTTCTTCAAACTCCCTGGCACCACACATAGGGCAAACATAATCGTTAGATATACTTTCAACATCTACTAGATATCCACATAATTTACATATATATTTTCCCATATAGCCTCCTTTTTAATAAATTAATTATAACACACTTTTAGATTTATTTGTTTTATTAATTTCAAAGTAAAAAGTAGTACCTTTATTAATCTTACTATCAACACCATATTTATAATTATGACTATCAAGTATAGTTTTTACTATAGAAAGACCAAGACCAGTTCCATATGCATTTCTTTTATGTTTCTTTTCATTATGATAGTACTTATTCCATATATATTTAATATCTTCTTTTTTTATTCCTTTTCCAGTATCTCTTATTTTAACAGTAACTTTCTTTTTATTATTAACAAGTTCAATATAAATTTTTTTATCATCACCAGTATAATTTATCGCATTATTAATTAGATTGTATACAACCTGTTCAATTCTCTTTTTATCTCCCATTACCATTATTGATTCTTCGTTTTCATATATAAATTCATATCCCTCAGAATCAATAAGTATATAATATCTCTTTATTACATCTCTAATAAGTTTATCTAAATCAAATTCTTCTATTTTAAGTTCATAAGTATTAGCTTGTAATTTAGATAAATCTAATATATCACTAACAAGTACATTTAATCTATCAGTTTCTTCTATAATTATATTTAAGTTTTCATTTCTCTTTTGAACTGACATATTTTCAAAATCTTTAATCATTTCAGCATATGCTTTTATCATAGTAAGAGGTGTTTTTAAATCATGTCCTACATTTGCAAGTAAATCTCTTCTTAATTCATCTGTTTTAGATAATTCATTTTTAGCAAGATCTAGTGTTGAAGCAAGTTCTGCTATTTCATCTATTTTACTATCAGTTGAGAATTTCACATTAAAGTTTCCATCAGCAAGTTTACGTGCTTCTTTACTTATATCAACAATAGGCTTTGAAATTAATCTTGATATAAAATAACCTATTATTAATGATACTGATAATATTATTAAAGATATGTATAAAAATTGACTTTTCAATAGTCTTATTGAAGCATCAAGTGGTTGAATAGATGAATTTAAAAATATATATACTTTATCATTATATTTAAGTGCTTTAACAAGCGTTTTATTATTAAATCTCTTATTATTAAATATAGCAGTAGATTCAGTTTTACCACTTTCTACAAAAGATTTAACATAATCAGTACCAGTTTTTGAGTCACCAATTAAGCAACCTTGATTATACATGTTAGAAACTATATCAATTTTACCATCATTATAAACTGAAATACATATTCCATATTCATAAGCAATATCTTCAAGCTTATAAATATCTAAATCTTTAGTAGTTTTCAAATTATTAATCACATTACTTAATTGATTAGTTTTATATATTTCATAAAAATAATTTAAAAGAAGTATCTGCATAAAAAAAAGGAACAGCAAAATAAAGCATGAGAATCCCATAAGAAATGCCCATACAATATGCCTAATTTTACTATTCTTTAATTTCAAATTTATACCCCATTCCTCTAACAGTAGTTATTAAATCTCTATATTCTTTTAAATTATTTCTTAACATTTTAATATGTGTATCTATTGTTCTATCATTACCTAAATAATCATAATTCCATACATTATTCAAAAGTTGTTCTCTTGATAATGCAATACCTTTATTATTTATAAAATATACAAGTAAGTCATATTCTTTAGGCGTAAGCATAAGTTCTTTATCTTTAATATATACTGCATGTCCTAAATAATCGACTTTTAAATCTTTATAAACAAATGTATTTTCTTCACCTTTATATCTTTTTAATATAGCATTTATTCTCGCCATAAGTTCTTTAGGACTAAAAGGTTTAGTCATATAATCATCTATTCCAAGATCAAATCCAGCAAGTATGTCATATTCTTCGCTTCTTGCTGATAACATTATAGTTGGAGTATTATATCTCTTTTTGATTTCTTTATATGCTGTGAATCCATCCATCTTTGGCATCATTATATCCATAATTATAAAGTCAGCATCTCCTGCTTTCTCTAAAGCTTCCACTCCATTTTCAGCTTCCATTACATCATATTTATTTTCAAAACAATATTCTTTAATAACATCTCTTATTAATTTTTCATCATCAACTATTAATACTTTCACATATACCACCTCATATAAGAATATAATATCACATTGTGAAATAATAGTGAAAAAAATATGTATTATATATAAAAATTAATAATACATACTACAATCAAATCCATTACATTTAATTTTATACTTATCAACAATCTTTTTATTCTTAATAACATAAACAGATGGATATACATCATTAAATTCTTTACCAAGCACTTTTAAGTTCTTATAATCATTTTTATTTAAAGATGAAGAATCTATATAATAAACATTACTATCAAAATTAATCCATTTTTCAATTACATCAAGTCCTAAAGTACACTCTATACTAGTACATAAATCACCAATAAATATAACTTTAGAATATTCATCACTATTATATATTTCATTTATTTTATTACTTTTAACCTTTATTAAATCAAGAACACTTTCCTTAGATTTCTTATATTCACTAACACTCATATTAAATATATTATAAAATTCATGATTTAAGCTATCTAATGTTGATGAATAAAAATAATTATCTTGTTTATCAACGTTAAAAACTATATAATCATCTTTTATTTCTTTAATAATTAACTTTTTATTACAATTTAACTTTAATTCTTTATTTTTAGAATCATAATTATATCTTGAACATTTATCATATGGATTACTTTCATTAGTATTAGTTGGTATCACATATGAAAATGTATCTTTATTTATATTAATAACATCGTAATAACCTGTCTTATAATTATATTTATACCAATTCTTATTAAAAATATTGTCATTTAAAGACCTATCATTAAAAATATATAATAATGATATTGATATTAATACAATAATTAGTCCCACGTATATTATTATCTTATTATTTTTCATATAATAATAATATCAAAAAACAAGCAATTTTTCAATCACTTGTTAGTATTCGCATAATAATTAAATTCACTTATTTCTCTTGATATACCGTCTAAATCATCAGCATCACTTTCATCTTCAAGTACTTCATCTATCATAAATATTAATTCATTTATAGAAGAACATTCATATGGATTAATATTATATCTTTGTAATACTTCACATTGATATTGTGATAAGAATATACCTTTTTTAATTTCTTTATGCATGTATTTTTGATCAAATAAGTCATCTATATTTATATCTTTTCCATTTATATTCATATTTTTCACCTAGAAAAAAATCACTATTAATCAGTGATTCCATATTTATCTTTGAATTTTTGTACATTTCCAGTCTTAACAGTTTTAAATTTTCCTGTATAGAATGAATGGCATTTATTACATGATTCTAATTGAATTTCATCTTTAGTTGATTTAACTTCAAATTCGTTTCCACATGCACATTTAACTTTACATACCTTTTGTACTGGATGTATTCCCTTTTTCATATCTATCCTCCTCGCCATAACTAATAAACAGTTATAGAAATAACTTCATGTTGTATTATACATAAGTTTAGTACTAAAATCAAGCATTATTCATGATTTTTAATAGATTTTACATACTTATATAATGTAAAATTACCTTCATTTGATAATTTAAACGTTCTAAAACTAGAAATATTTTCATTATTTGACACTAACTTATTCATATTAATATAATTATATTTAATATAATAACTACTATAATCTTCATCATTTAAACAATAATTACCTATCACTATTATTTTAGATGTTGATATTTTGTTAATAATTCTTATAAGAGAATCTATATCATTAGATACTTTTTTATTATATTCTTTAATTATACTTTTAGATTTATTACATTTTTTAAAATATTCACTATTATTAGCATTCAAAATTATAATATTAGCTTTAGATATCAATTGATTCAAATATATATTTTTATTCTTAGAAATAACATATTTATTATTTTTAATATCGTTTATGATATCTTTATATGTTTTATCTTCTTCAGTAAATAATTCATTAAAAAAAACTACATCATCTTTAAAGTCATCATATAAGTATTTATCATATGTTTTATAATTTGAATCAAGTAAATGGTTATCCCCAAGTATCAATATTGATTTTCTATTATTAAGTGTTACATTATAGATTATAAATGACAGAATTAATGCCAAGAAAAAAATAACTAGTATTTTTATTTTCATAAGATTCACCTATTAAATATTACTCAGTTATTTCTATTTTAGCACCAACATTTTTAAGTTTATTGATAACATCTCCATATCCCCTTAAGATATATTCGCTATTATATATATTAGTTTTACCTTCTGCGATTAGAGCTGCGATTAAAAGCGAAGCTCCACCTCTTAAATCGGTTGCAGTAACATCCATACCATTTAATTTAGTTGGACCATTTACTTCTAATTTATGAATTGATAACACTTTAGTATCAGCACCCATTTTATTAAGTTCTACTGTATTTTTAAATCTATTTTCATATATTGTTTCTTCAATTATTGATCTACCATTTGCTTGTGTTAACAATGTTGTTATAGGCTGTTGTAAATCAGTTGGAAATCCAGGAAAAGCAAGTGTTTTTATATAAGTTGGCTTTATATGTTCACATTTTGATATTGTAAGAGTATCACCATCTATTTCATAATGAACACCAATTTCTTTTAACTTTATAAGTAAAGATTCAATATGTTCACGAATGATACCTTTAATCTTTAAATTATTTCCTAAAAGAGCACCGATTATTATATAAGTACCACTTTCTATTCTATCAGGAAATACTTCGATAACTCCTTCATCAAGTGGACATTTTCCTTCTATTTCTATTCTTTTAGTACCAGCACCCCTTATTTTAGCACCCATATTTATAAGAAAAGATGCTACGTTTACTATTTCAGGTTCCATAGCTGCATTCTCTATTACAGTAGTGCCTTCAGCGCCAATAGCTGCGAACATAACATTAATAGTTGCTCCAACACTTGGAAAATCAAAATAAATTTTTTTACCGACTAACTTTTCAGCAGTTATTATATATCTATTTTTAATAATTTCAACATGAGCACCTAATTCTTCAAAACCTTTAATATGAATATCTATAGGTCTAGCACCAATATTACAGCCCCCAGGAAAAGATATTTCAACACGACCAAATCTAGCAAGTAAAATACCCATAAAATAATATGAAGCTCTCATTTGTACACTTAATTCTTCTGGTATTGGCTTATTTACAACATTAGATGAATCAATGTATAATGCATCATTTTTATGTTCAATAGTACAATTTAATAATTCCATTATTTTTATTAAATATTCAATATCACTAATTTCAGGAACATTATAAATAACTGTTTTACTTTTAGATAATATTGCCATTGGAACAAGCGCTACAGCACTATTTTTAGCACCACTAATTTTAACTTCGCCAGTAAGCATTTTATTGCCATCAATAGTAATTCTTGTCATAATATCAATAACCTTTCTACTTAATAATATACTATTAATGAGAGTTTTAATCAATAAAATGTACATTTTCTAAAAAAATTTTACATTAAAATATCTTTTTAAAGAGTTCTAATATCTTAAAATCATATTTTACTTCTTCACTTTTATTATCATCTATCATACACAAAGGTGGATATAAAATACACCAATAATTATTACCTTTTGCTTCACCAATAGACACAACTAAAGACTCATAATTGCCTTCTTTATAAGTAATACCATCATACTTCTTAACTGGAAAATAATTCATACCATAATTAACTTTATAATCCATATCATAATTATTATTTTCAAATAATCTATCTATTTCTTCTTCAATGTTACTTATATTACTAATAATATTTTTCCTAGTAACTTCTTTATCTTCATAATCATTAAATACATATCCTGATATTTTATTAACAACCATTTCTTTCATAAAAATATCTCTACTTGAATTACTATTAGAAATAACTCTAAATCTAATCGCATCATCTCCATAATAATCTTTCTTACTAAAAAGTAATATTCCAATAACCAATAACAATATAATTAAAATCTTTTTCATTAAAAAACCAACCTTTCAAATACATATTGGTTGATTTTTATATTTTTTATTCATGAATTATAAATAAATATCTATCTCTGTCAGTTAAATCTTTTTCTATTCTTATAATAGAATCATTAAAATATCTTTTAGCAATATCACATATAAGATTACCTTGCCACCATCCTATCTCAAAAGCAATAATAAATTTATCATTTAAATACTTTCTAGCATCTTTTATTATTTCTTCATAGAAATAGAGTCCATCATTAGGCGCATACAATGCAAAATTAGGTTCATATTTTTTAACTGAATCCATTATTACTTCATCACTGCTTATATAAGGTGGATTACTTATAATAATATC
>FR880098.1:41563-59366 GCA_000434555.1 Clostridium sp. CAG:524
TAAAAATATCACTTTTAATAAAATTTATATTTGAATTATTAATTTTAGCATTATTTATAGCTGTATTTAACGCTTTTTCAGATATATCACATGCAGTTACATTAGAATTAAGTTCATTCTTTAAAACAATTGAAATTGCTCCACTACCAGTACCTATATCAAGTATATTAATTTTATTACTAAATATCTTCTTACTGATATTAATTACTTTCTCAAGTAAATATTCAGTTTCATATCTAGGTATTAGTACGTCCTCATTAACATTAATTTTATAACCATAAAAGTCTACATATCCAATTAAATATTGAATAGGATATCCATCCTTCAAGAGTTTATAATCATGTTCTATATCTTTACTAACACTAATTAATTCTTCTGCTTCTCTTTTAGATATACCAAGTGAGATAATCTTATTTATCATTACTTTCTTCCATTCTCATTCTTTCATCTTCAGCAATTAATGCTTCAATTAAATCTTCAAGATCACCTTCCATAATCTTATCTAAATGCATAACTGTATAGTTAATTCTATGATCAGTAAGTCTATTTTGTGGATAATTATATGTTCTTATCTTTTCAGCTCTATCTCCAGTACCTATCTTACTTCTTCTTTCATTACCAAGTTTTTCATCTTGTTCTCTTTGTTTTAAATCATAAAGTCTTGTCTTAAGTATTTGAAGTGCCTTTTCTTTATTTTTTATTTGACTTCTTTCTACTTGGCAATAAACAACTATATTAGTAGGTATATGAGTAATTCTAACTGCTGAATCTGTTGTATTAACACATTGTCCTCCAGCACCACTACTTCTTGTAATATCTACTCTTATATCACTATCTTTTATTTCAACATCTATTTCTTCTGCTTCTGGCATAACAAGTACAGTTGCAGTTGAAGTATGAACTCTACCAGCACTTTCTGTTTCAGGAACTCTCTGTACTCTATGAGCACCACTTTCATACTTAAGTTTTGAATAAACACTTTCTCCACTTAACATAAATTCTATTTGAGAGTATCCTCCACTTTCACCAGGTACTTCATGTGTTACTTCAAGTTTCCAGCCTTGCTTTTCAGCATATTTAGAGTACATTCTAAATAAGTCACCAGCAAATATATTAGCTTCATCTCCACCTGCTGCACCCCTAATTTCCATAACAACATTCTTTTCATCATTAGGATCTTTAGGTAGAAGTAATACTTTTAATTTCTTTTCATATTCTTCTTTTTCTTTATGTAAGTTTTCTAATTCTTCATTAGCAAAATCCTTCATTTCAGGATCATGTGCCATCTCTTTAGCAGCTTCTATATCATCTAATATAGTATTATATTTCTTATAAGCATTAACTATTGGTTCAATTGAATTTTTCTCTTTTGAAACCACTTGCATCTTCTTATAATCTTCATATACTTCTGGCTTTAATAATTCATTATTTAAATAATCATATCTTTCTTGTATAATTTCTAATCTTTCTTTCATATTTTCATCCTTTCAAATATTAATATTTAAGAAAACCAGCTACAAGTCAGAATCATCATCATATCCTTCATCAACAATAACTAAATCTTTTAGATCATCATCACTATCATCATCATCCATATCATCTATAGTGTCATAATAATCTCCTTCATCTTCTTCATTTATATTATCATCATCAGGACTCTCTAATTCAATATCATCATCTATATCATCTTCTAAATCTTGAATATTTATTTCAGATGTATGATTTTCTCTTAAATCCCAATACCCTTTTTCTAATTGAATAAATCTTTTTTCAGTCGCAAGTAAAGTAAAAAAGTCACCAATTTGATTTTCATATTCTTTATCAGTCATACCTAAAGCATCACAAATAATTTTGAAAATATCAGTGATTTTCATCTTCTTACCTTTCTCTTTTAATATTATATAAGCAATATCATCTAATTGCATTGTTTCTAATGTATCTTTATCTATTGATTTTAATTTCATTTAATAAGCCTCCTTTAAGCCTTTCTTTCTTTCCATTAAAATTATACTTATTTTTTATAATAAATCAAGTATTTTTTTACTGATTTTACTACATACTAAATATTAAGGAAATATATATGAAAAAAATAACATTAATTATTAAAATATTTATATTCTTATTCTTCACTTGTATTATAGTAAATATAAGTTTTTATGCTTATGCTTTTATCACACCAAAATTTCAAATTAATACAAGTAAAAACATAACATTTTATGATAAAGATAACAATGATATTCTAAAAGATAATATTGAAAATGATTATGTAGAACTAAATAATATAAATGATAATATAAAGAATGCTATAGTATCTATTGAAGATAAGAATTTTTATACTCACAAGGGATTTGACTATTTAAGAATTTTAAAGGCAATGCTTGTTAATATCAAGAGTGGAAAGATAAAACAAGGTGCTTCAACTATATCACAACAATATGTTAAGAATCTTTATCTAACATTTGATAAAACATGGAATAGAAAGATAGAAGAAGCTCTTTTAACACTTGAATTAGAGACACATTATAGTAAAGATGAAATATTAGAAGGTTATCTTAACACAATTGATTTTAGTGCTGGAAATTATGGTATTAAAGATGCAAGTAAATACTATTTTAATAAAGAACCTAAAGATTTAACTCTTGCTGAATCAGCAATATTAGTTGGTATACCTAGAAATCCTAGTTATTATAATCCAATTAACAATTATGATGCTGCTAAAAAAAGACAAAAAGAAGTACTTGAAAGTATGGTCAAAAATAAATATATAACTAAAAAAGAAATGGAAGAAGCATATCAAAAAGAATTAAATTTCTATGGAAAAAACGATAAAATTGAATTATCAAGTATTTATTATTATAAAGATGCAATTATGAGTGAACTAAAAAATATAAAAGGACTTCCTAGTTCATTACTTGATATGGATGGTCTTAAAATATATACTAATTTAGATGTAGATATTCAAAAAGAATTAGAACACAATATAGATAATGAAATGAAAGATACAACACTTCAAATTGCTTCAATAGTAATAGAACCCACAACAGGTAAAATAGTAGCTCTTATAGGTGGAAAAGACTATTCAAAATCACAATTTAATAGAGTTACTTCATCTAAAAGACAAGTGGGTTCAACAATAAAACCACTTCTTTATTATTCTGCCCTTGAAAATGGATTTACACCTTCAAGTACATTTTTAAGTGAAAGAACAACATTTAATATAGGAAACACAACTTATTCACCTAAGAATGCAAGTAATATTTACGCCAACAAAAATATTTCAATGTTAACTGCATTATCTTACTCAGATAATATTTATGCAATGAAAACACATTTATTCTTAGGTATGGATAACTTATCTAAAATGGGAAAAAGATTAAAAATAAATACACCCATCAAAGAAAATGCATCTTCCGCTTTAGGAACAACTGAAATAAACATGATAGACTATTCAAACGCTTTTATCACACTTGCTAATGAAGGAGAACATGTAACACCTCATATAATTGAAAAAATAACTGATAATAATGATAGAATACTATATGAATTTAAATATCAAAATGAAAAAGTTTTAAATAAAAAATATGTTTATATATTAAATAATTTATTAACAGAAACATACGATTATAAAATGATTGGATACACTTCTCCTACTCTTATGAGTATTTCTAACGATTTAGATAGTAAATATGCAGTTAAAAGTGGTAGTACTGAAACTGATTATTGGACTATTGGTTACAATAAAAACTATCTAATGATGGTATGGGCAGGTAATGATGATAATGATAAAGTCAAAGCAAGAGATTCAAAGATAACTAAAAAAATATGGTCAAAAACAATAACAAAAATTAAAACAAATAAAAAAGAATGGTATGAAATACCAAAAGGTATAACAGCTAGTTCAATAAATCCTTTAACTGGAGAATATAAAGAAAATGGAATAGTTTGTTTCTATGAAAAAGGTACTGAACCAAATTATATAGATAAATATTCAAATTAAAACATATAAAAATAGTAGAATAATATTAATATTACTCTACTATTTTACTTTTAAATTATTTTAAGAAACTATTCTTCAATTTTTGTTCCACAATTACTACAGAATTTTCCAGTTACTGGAGTCTTACATTTAGGACAAAGTTTTTCTTTTTTATTTTCCTCAACTTTTTCTTCCTTTTTAGCAAATATTGTTCCTATTTCTGGTTGATTAGTTTCAGGTTTATACCCTTCAACATCACTACCTTGATTAGCAGCATTCATCATAGAACCAGCAGCACCACTTGCCATATTCATTCCCATGAATCCCATCATAGAACCATTCGAATTAGTAGCAGCACCACGAAGAGCATCAGCAGAAGCAGAAGCCATTAATCCTGATTGTAAATTCTTATTTGAGAATATAGTTGCTTCATCTATCTTGTTAACTTTAACCATAGATTCATCAGTTAAATTAATATCACTTAAAGCTACATCAGTAACTTCTAATCCATAATTTTTTCTCCAAGATTCATCTAAACATACATTCATTTCATCAGAAATATCACTATTATATAGTCCCATATCTCCAAAAGAAACTTTATTTTTTCTCATAACAACAGATATTGCTTGAGTTAATTTTTCGACAAATTTGCTTTGTAATTGACTACCAACTACTTCTTCATAAGTAACAGTATCTTCTGCATTAGCTCCAATAACACTATTTACTAAAAGAATTGGATCAACTACTTTAAATGCATATTCACCAAAGAATGTTACTTCTAACATACCATATTTTTCATCAGTAATCTTCTTAGGTTGTGGAGAACCAAATTTATTACCAGTTATTGTTAATAGATTTACATAGTAAACTCTTTGATCTTTAGCAGTTTGACCACCATAAGTAAAACGTTTACCTATTGTTTTAAATGTATCAATGATGCCTTTTCCAAGTCCACCAGTAAATATACTAGGTTCACTACCTGTATCAAAATAGAAAGTACCAGGCTCAGCAGTAAACTCTTTTATTTCTCCATTTTCAATAATCATCATTGCCATTCCTTGTGGAACAACAATTGTACTACCATTAGAAATAACTCCTTCTGAAGGATTTTTATTTCCTTTTCCGTGATTTACAAGTCCTCTTTGTATTAAAACATTTTTAGATATAGTAGGACAACTCACAAATTCCTTAAATTGATCACCTAAAGCACTACTAGTTGCTTCAGATAAAGCTTTAATAAGTCCCATATTATTACCTCTTTTCTTTTAATCTAATTCAATTATAGCATTTTTATTTAAATTAATGAATTATTTTTTATTTTTAATGTAAAGTAAAAGAACTCACTAATGAGAGTTCTTATCAATTTCAATAATAATTTGATATGTATCAGTTAAATCAAGTTCACTTGTAGTTATAAGATCACTTACTTCATCAAGACTATTTATAAAGTCACGTACTTTATTTATTACGTTAGGTAAATTAACACTACCATCTTCTTCAAGTAATGAGTCTTTATCAATTTTTTCAACTTCTTCTGGTTCTTCTTCATATTGAATAGTATTTGGTGTATTAACACTTACATTATTTACTGAATTATTTTGTATATTATTTGTAGGATTTACTACACTTGTACTTGTATTTGGCACACTTGATTCTTCTACTACAGGAGATAAATCTTTAGAATTATCTATCGCATAACTATATGCTTCCTTATCAAATGATGTAGGCATCACATTAACATTACTACCATTTGTTTGTTGAAATGGATTTATAATTTCAGTATTATCTGTATATTCTGTCATAGTAGCCTTTGCTTCAGGTTCAATTGTAACTACCTCAGGCACTTTTATATCTAAATATTCTTCAACCTGTTTGTCACCAAGTAAAGCTTCTTTTGATTCAGTTTTAGGTTCTATTTTTAAGAATCTTTGAATATCTTCAGGTAAAGGTTCTTGCTCTTTATTTCTATTTAATATTGCACTAATTTCTTCTTCTGTTTGTTTAACAGTTAGTTTTTCAGAAATAATTTTATTAAGTAAGTTTCTTTGCATATCAGCATCAGGTAAAGATAGCAAACTCCTAGCATGCCTTTCTGATATTTTGTTATATAAAAGTGCATTTTGAACATCTTTTGGTAAATTCAAAAGTCTCATTTTATTTGCAATAGAAGATTGACTTACTCCAAGTTTAGAAGCTATTTCTTCTTGAGTAAATCCTCTATCCATAAGCTTTTTATATGACTGTGCTTCCTCTATAACAGATAAATTCTTTCTCTGCAAATTCTCAAGTAAAGCTATTTCAGCACTTGTATTATCATCAGTGTTATTTATAATTGCAGGTACCTTTTTTAACCCTGCTAAACATGAAGCTTTATATCTTCTTTCACCAGCAATTATCTCATATTTATCTCCTATATTTCTAAGTACAATAGGTTGAATAACACCATATTTAATAATAGAATTAGCAAGTTCATTTAACTCTTTTTCATCAAAAGCAAGTCTTGGCTGAAATCTATTAGGAATAATATCCTCAATAGGTATATAATAAATTTTTTCTTTTTCTTTGTTTTCTTCCATAATATTATCCTTTTTTCCTATTATAAATTAATTTTAATGTATTTTATCATTTTTTTCAATCCTTTTTATTAGTTTTATATGTTTTAAGTATTGAACTATAACTTCTAGGATATTTTTTATCAGTTATTTTATTTTTACAATATATTGGTATGCATCTATATGCATTTGTTATAGGTAAATTATATTCTATTTTATTTACAAGTTCTAAATTGAACTTAGTAATTATTTGATTAGCAATCTTTATTTCTTCATCAATATTTGATTTTAAAGGAATAAGAAGTCCACCCACTTTTATAGATGAAGTACACATTTCTATAATCATTGGTAATGATGTTACTGCTCTACACGTAACTATATCGAACACTTCTCTATTTTTAACTGAATATTCTTCTACCCTACCATTAACAATATTAATATTATCAAGTTTAAGTTCTTGTTTAATTAAATTCAAAAATAAACATTTTTTAGCATTACTCTCTATTAAAGTTACATTAATATTACTATATATTATCGCAATAACCATACCAGGAAAACCTGCTCCTGTACCAAAATCTAATAATTTAATACTATCTTTATCATTTAAATAACCTGTCTTATTAATACATAATGAATCATAAAAATGTAATAAAAACACATCTTCATAAGAAGTAATAGTCGTCATGTTAAATTTTTTGTTATATTCATTTAATAATTCATAGTACTTATAAAGTTTATCATATAGTCTATCAGTGATTTTGATATTAATTTCACTACAATATTTTATAAATTCTTCTTTAGTCATTGTTATATTCCTTTTTTAAATATACTAGTAACATTGTTATATCAGATGGATTAACACCACTTATCCTTGATGCTTGACCTATTGTTAATGGTCTTACTTTATCAAATTTCTGACGTGCTTCAGTCGCAATGTTAGGTACTTTATTATAGTCAATATCACTTGGTATTTGTTTATCTTCAAGTTTTAACATCTTACTTACTTCACTCTTAGTTTTATCAATGTAACCCTTATATTTGATTTCAGTTTCAACCATTAAAGCAACATTTTCATCACATTCTTTATTCATATATTTTAATAAGTCAAATATTGATATCTCTGGTCTTTTAACTAAATCTTTCAAAGAAATTCTTCCATAAATATTAGATGAATTTAATGAACTTAAAAACTCATTTACTTCACTCTTTGGAGTCAAATATGTTTCTTCTAAATACGTTTCTAATTCTTTCATTTCTTTTATAGTTTCTTCATATATGGCATATTTTTCATCATTGATAAGTCCAATCATTCTTCCATATGGAGTTAATCTTATCATTGAATTATCATGTCTTAATAATAATCTAAATTCAGCACGAGATGTAAGTAATCTATATGGTTCAGTTATTCCTTTGTTGATTAAATCATCTATTAAGACACCAATGTATGCTTCATTTCTTTTTAATATAAATGGTTCACGTCCTTGAATTTTTAATGATGCATTTATACCAGCCATTAATCCTTGAGCAGCAGCCTCTTCATAACCACTTGTTCCATTTATTTGTCCAGCAGTATATAAATTTTCTAATACCTTATTTTCAAGTGTTAGCTTTAATTGTAATGGATCTATCGCATCATATTCTATGGCATAACCATATTTAGTTATAACAACATCATGAAGACCATCCATAGTCTTAAGTAGTTTTTCTTGTATTTCATGAGGCATAGTAGTAGAAAATCCACCAACATAATATTCAATATCATCACTACGTTCTGGCTCTAAAAATATTTGATGTCTATCTTTATCGTGAAATTTAACAACTTTGTCTTCAATAGATGGACAATATCTAGGACCAATTCCTTTTATCATTCCACTATATAAGGCACATTTATCTAAATTATCCATTATAATTTTATGAGTTTCTTTATTAGTATAAGTTAAATAACATGGTTTTTGATTATTAACATCATAACTTGCTTTATAGAAATTACTAAATGTAAGTGGTGTTTTATCTCCTTCTTCAATTTGAACCTCATCAAAATTAATACTACTTTTTAATATTCTAGGTGGAGTACCAGTCTTAAGTCTAATAAGTTTAATACCATTTTTAGCAAGTGAATCACTTAAATACATAGAATTCTTTTCACCATGTGGACCTCCTTTATGTTTTTCATGACCACACATTATATCAGAATTTAAATATGTTCCAGTAGTAAGTATAACAGCTTTACTATGAATTTCTTCACCATCTTCAGTAAGTATTCCATATACTTTATTATCACGAACAAGCAATTCCTTCACGATAGCTTCTTTTAATTCTAAATTTTCAGTTTTTTTTAATGTCTTTAACATTTCTTTAGGATAATTAACCTTACATCCTTGACATCTAAGAGATCTAACACCTGGACCTTTTTTGACATTTAACATCTTTATTTGAAGATGTGTTTTATCAGCACAATAGCCCATTTCACCACCAAGAGCATCTATTTCTCTTACAACTATACCTTTAGCACTACCACCTATTGATGGATTACAAGGCATATCCGCTATGTTATTAAAATTTATTGTAACAAGAAGTGTCTTTTCTCCCATACGAGCACATGCTAAACTTGCTTCACATCCGGCATGTCCCCCTCCAACAACAATTACATCATATTCCATTTATATCATCTACTTTCCAAGACAAAATTTACTAAAAATTTCATCTAATAAATCATCACTACTTACCTCACCAGTAATTTCACTAAGTGTTTCCCATAGTTTCTTAACATCTATTTCTACCATATCAACAAGCTCACCACTTTTTACTGAACTTTCTATGTCATCAATTATACTAATACAATTATTCAAAAGAGCTATCTGTCTAGCGTTAGAAATATACATATAATTAGATTCAGCAATACTTTCTAAATCAAACATCTCTGCGATTTTATCTTTAAGTTTAGTAATCATATCACTATCAAATGTTGATATATTTATACTTTCATAATCACTTAATTTATCATTTTTATAATCTTTAACTTTGTCATTTTTATTATATACAACAAGTACTTCCTTATCTTTTATTTTATCTAATACTTCCTTATCTTCATGAGTAAATCCATCAACACTATCAACAACAAATAATACAAGGTCAGCTTCATCTATCGCATCAACACTTCTCTTAACACCAATAGATTCAACAATATCTTTTGTTTCTCTTATACCAGCAGTATCAAGTATATCAATTTTAACTCCATCAATAACAAGTTCCCCTGTAACAATATCTCTTGTTGTACCTTTAATATCAGTAACTATTGCTTTATTTTCATCAAGTAAAGCATTTAAAATACTACTTTTACCTACATTTGGCTTACCAACTATTACAATTTTAAGACCGTTTTTAATTAATAAACCTTTTTTACTATTTTTAAGTAATCTATTTATTTCATCTTTTACTTCATTTATTGTTTTAATTATTAAATCATTAGTCACAATGACTGCATCTTCATATTCAGGATAATCTATATTAACTTCAATATTAGCAATTAAAGCAAGTACTTTTTCTTTTAATTTATTTACCATTCTATAAATAGTTTTATCTACACCTTTAAGTGCCATCTTTCTTGAACTTTCAGTTTGAGAACTTATTAAGTCACCTACTGCTTCAGCCTGTGTTAAATCAATTCTTCCATTTAAGAATGCTCTTTTTAGAAATTCACCTGGTTCTGCAAGTCTTGCCCCATTTGATAATACTAATTCCATGACTTTATTAACTGAAGTGCTTCCACCATGAACACTTATTTCAACTATATCTTCTGTAGTGAATGTTTTAGGAGATTTAAATATTGATAGCAACACTTCATCTACTTTCTCATCATTTTCCATAATAAAACCATAATGCACTGTATGACTTAATGCCTTACTTATATCCTTTGAAAAAATTTTATTTGCAACATTTATTGAATCCTTTCCACTAATTCTAATAACATTAATAGAACTTTCTCCAACTGTAGTTGCAACTGCAGCAATTGTATCTTCCATAATATCTCCTTTTTCTTCATGCTAGATTATAACACAAACATCTTGATAAGTCCATGAAAAAAAGAGTATTTCTACTCTTCAGTTTCACAATATTTAATTACTACACATCTATTAGGATCCACTCCTTCACTTTCAGTAGTAATATTCTTAAAGTTTTGAAGTGCTTCATGAACTATTTTTCTTTCATAAGAATTCATAGGATCAAGTTTAACATCAACTTTTGTTTTTAATACATCTTTAGCAATGTTTTTAACTTTTTTTTCTAAGAAATAATTTTGTTTTTCTTTATAACCTTCAACATCAACAGATACGTTAACATATATATCAACTGCAGTAAAAATTGCTTGCCTTACATATGTTTGAATAGATTCTAATATATGACCATTTTTACCTATTAATAATGAATTATTTTTAGAGTGTAATTGATATTTAATTTTACCATCTCTTATCATTGTTTCAATATTAGCATTTATATCAAGTGATGATAATAATTCTTTTAATACATCTTTTCCAACTTCAGCAATATCACTGAACTTAACAACTTCTAATGTATATTTTTTACCACTAAATAATCCACCTTTTTCTTCATATGTCTTAGTTATTACATCTTCTTCTTTAACATTTAATTCTTTTAATGCTTTTTCTAATAACCCTTCTTCACTTTTAGCTTGAAACTTATATTTTTCCATATTTATTTACCTCTCTTTAATATTAAATTTTGTACGATTGTAAATGCATTTGATACTATCCAGTAAAGCGCAATTGATGTTGGTAAACTAAATGATATTATTGAAATAAATACAACCATAAATGTACTCATCATTTTCATTTGTTTTGCTTGCATTTCATCAGTTGTAGTAGTATTCATATTTTTAAATGATAAATATGTAGTACCAATAATTAGTACGATTAATATTATATACCAATAATTATGAGCAAGTAATCCTTCTGCTGGTGTAGTTCCTAAATTATATACTAAGAATTTCTTCTCGAAGAATACTGGAACCCTATAAATTGCTTCAAGAAGTGCAAAGAATATAGGTAATTGAATAAATGCAAATAAACAACTAGACATAGGATTAATACCATACTTTTTATAAATCATTAACATTTCTTGACTTTTAGCCATCGTTGCATCTTTATCTGCTTCTTTTCCTGCATATTTCTTTTCTAGTGCATTTAATTCTTTTTGAGCCTTTTGCATTGAATTATTCATATTATTAGATTTTTTAGTTAGGGGCATCATAAGTGCTCTTACAACAATACCAATAATCATAATAGAAAGACCGTAATTCTTAACAAGTAATCCAAGCTTAACAATTATCCATGCAAGTGGCTTTACAAAAAATGATGTCCAAAGTCCTTCATAACCACCAGATGTAATCTTTAAATCTTTACAAGCAGGTAATTTATCATAATCACTTACTAATTTATCCTTATTTTCAACATATATTTTTACATTATCATCCTCTTCGGGCTTACATATTATATTTGATACATATGATTTAGTAGTTTTTTTATCACCATCAGTTCCTTCTATAGTAAATCTTTTAGTACATCCACATAAAGTTAATAATAGTAATAACACAATTGCTATTTTTTTCTTCATTATTTTTCTCCCTTCAAAACTTTAATAAGTTCACTATTTATTTTATCATACTCTGCATCTATTATAGCAGTCCTTAATATTATAACATAATCACAAGAAGAATTGATATTATTTTTCATAAGTATATCTTTAACTCTTCTTTTATATAAATTTCTTGTATGTGCTTTACCTATTTTTTTCCCAACACTTATACAATATCTATTATAATTTAAATAGTTTTCAATAAAATATATAATAAAATACTTATTAATTATTTTCTTATTTTTCTTTATTATTTCTTGTATTTCTTCATTTTTTCTTACTATAAACTTCTTATTCATAATACTCCTTCAAAAATATTATAATAAAAAAATTACTTATTTAAAAGTAATTTTGTTATTTTGCTAATTCTTTTCTTCCTTTTGCTCTTCTAGCTTTTAATACAGTTGTTCCTCTTCTAGCTAAAAATCCAGAAGTTTTACTTTTCTTTCTATTATTAGGTTGAAACGTTCTTTTCATATTTTAATCCTCCATTCCTTCTTTGCTTAATAGATTATAAACTATTGATAATGAAAAGTCAATCATTTGTATTCTATTAAATTTATTAAATCATTTCTAAGTGAAAGAAAATTTTCATATTTATATATATATTTATATAGTTCTTTTAAAAAGTCTTCACCTTTAAGAATTCTACCATCTTTCATATATACTATTGATGATAAAGATATTGAATCAAGTACATTATTTTGTTTAATATATTCTTTCATTGTAGTTTTTTTATGATCAAATGTATCAACAACCTTATTTCCATATTCAACACTTAATGGAAAAACAAACTCTTTTTTCTTATTAAAATCTTCTGTATTTTTAGCAACTAATTCAACATTATATTTCTTTTTAATAACTATTTTTAATATATTGTTAACATCTTCTAAACTAAAATTCATCTTTTTATAAGCAAAGAAAGCACTTGATATAAGCATCATTAATTGATATATATGATCATTATTAACTGAAGTAAAGTCCAAATATTTATCAATATTCTTGTAATTTTCACTTAAAATTTTACTATATATACTATAAAAATAACTATAAAATGTATTATTTTCTTCATTTTTAATAACATTTTCATAAAATTTTGAATATACAGCATTTAGATAGTCTTCACTACCAAAAGAAATAATTCTCTTATCATCTTTATTTTCAAAATAAATCATCTTATCATTATCTAATTTTAAATCAAATTCATTGACGTTAATACTTCCTATATCTAAAAGTGAATTATAGTTAAACATTTCAAGTACATCTTTATTATTAACAATTGTATCTAATGATTTATATATTATTAATAGCATTCTCTTCTTATTTAATTTTTTTTCTGTTTTATATCTATTTAATATATATTCTAAATAATCATTCAATATTGAAAAGTTTTCTATTTCAAATTTTTGCTTATCAAACTTACTATAATATTCATATAAATATATGAAATAAAAATTCTTGAAATTATAAGGCCTATATTCAGCTGAAATACCAAGTAAATTTACTTGAGGTAATATTGGTATAACCCTAGACTTAACTTCATTCTCTATTTCTTCATCCTCTTTGAAAAATTTTATAATTCTTTTAGCATCATCAACATCATCTACTCTTATTTGTAATAAAGGATTTTTAACTACTTTCATCAATTTAATCTTAGAATTAATTTTATTTTCTATAAAAAAGTTTAACAATTTTATTGTAATTTTTTCATAATTATTTTCAAAAACAGGTACATCAATTATTACTTCTGGTGTTGGATTATTCCTTAAATTATATTCTAAGTTTATTTTATAAGAAAATTTAAATTCTTTATATGAAAATTTTGACTTACTTTCAGGTAATATTGATAATATTTGTTCAAATATTTTTTTAGAAATTTGAATTATATTTTTATTATAATCTCCAATTCGTACATTATAACTCAAACAATTTTCAACAAATTCTTGAAAACTTTTTTGTTCATAAATTGTATATATATTTTTAAAATAATTTTCTATTTGCATTCTATCCATATTTATCTTATCTCCAAAATCATTTTATCATAAATTATTTATTATGTTAACTTAATTTTTTCATTTTTTATGTCAACTTATCAACATTGTATTAACATTTTATGTCAACTTATCAACAAGTTATCCACAATTAAAGTTTACATAATATATTAAAATTGTTGATATTGTGGATAACTCATTCTTTCATAGTAATTATCGATAAAAAATTGTTTACAAATTGTGAATAAGTTGTTAATATAAGTGTTAATAAATTTTTTTGTTTTGACATTAAAAAAAGTTGATTTATAATTTTAGTTAGAAAGACAAAAAGAAAGGAGAAATGCATATGAATGTTGAAGATATATGGACAGATTTTTTATCTAAAATCAAATCAAAAGTATCACTCATGTCATATAACTATATCTTTAAAGACTTAAAGATACATTCATATGATGATAGTAAGATAATTATTATTGTTCCAAATAATGAATTATTGCTTCAAAATATAACTAAAAACTATAACACACTTATAGAAGACACATTAAATGATATAACTAATGACACATGTACAATTGAATATGTCTTTCAAAAAGATATTGAAAAATTCACTAAAAAAGAGAAAAAGCCAGTTATAATTGAAGAAAACATTGAAGATGACTTTAATGATTTAAAAAACTATACATATTCAAGTAACTTTAACCCAAGACATACATTTGATACATTTATAGTAGGAGATTCAAACAAGCTTGCATATGGAACAGCTCTTGCAGTCGCACAAAATCCAGGTAAACTATATAATCCATATTTTATATATGCTAAAAGTGGACTTGGAAAAACACATCTTATGCATGCAATAGGTAATTATATTGTTACACATTCAGACAAAAGAGTGCTTTATATAACAGCAGAACAATTCACAAATGATTATAGAGCAATTATAAATACTAAAAATAAATATGATAATAATATTTCATACCTAGAAGCATTTAGAGAAAAATATCGTAATATAGATGTATTAATGATAGATGATATTCAATTTTTAGATAATAAAGTCAAATCACAAATGGAATTTACTAACACATTCAATAGCTTATATGAACATGAAAAACAAATTATAATTGCATCAGATACTTCTATTAATGACTATAAATTATTAGAAGAAAGGCTTAAAACAAGGTTTAGATGGGGTCTTACTGAATCAATAAATCCACCTGATATTGACCTTAAAAAGAACATCATTAAAAATAAAATCATGGTATATAACTTTGATTTAGACATTAAAGATGAAGTAGTAGAATATATCGCAAGTAATTGTGGAAGCAGTATTAGAGATTTAGAAGGTTCAATTACAAGAATAGTAGCTTATAAAGCGACATTTAACATACCAGAAGTAACATTAGATATAGCAAAAGAAGCACTACAAGAATTTGTATCAAAAACAGTATATAGAACTAATTCAGTAAGTAAAATAATTGATATAGTTGCTAAATACTTTGGCCTTGAATCATCGATGTTAAAAGGAAAAATGAAGAAAAAAAATGTTACAGATGCAAGAGCAATCGCAATGTATTTAAGTAGAATAATGACTGATGAAAGTCTGCAAAGAATAGGACTAGAATTTGGAGGTAGAGATCATTCAACAGTTATATATTCACATGAAAAAATATCAAATGAACTTAAGACAAATGTTAAACTTCAAGAAGAAATAAAAACATTAAAGGAGAAGATATGTGAATAACTTAACAAGTTATCAACATATTAACAACGATAAGTTTACATAAAAATGTAGGTTTTATCGAACTATAAATGAGTTATCAACAATATTAACACTCTATAATAATAATATATATATAAAATAATAAGGAGGAAAGAAAAATTATGAAAATGTTAATAGAAAAAAATATTTTAATGGAAGGATTAAATTGTGTAAGTAAAGCACTATCTACAAGAAATATAATTCCTGTACTAAATGGTATTAAATTTGAACTTACTAAAGATGGACTTTATTTAACAGCAACAGATAATGATATAACAATACAAACATTTATTGATAAAAAAGAAATAAAAAGTATAGATGAAATAGGATGTACAATTATATATGGTAAAACATTACTAAATACTATAAGTAAATTACAAAATACTAACATACTAGTTGAGAACTTTGAAAACAACGAAGTATCATTTAAGACAGAAAGCGGTGGAATATATGACTTCCCATGTTTCAATCAAGAAGATTTCCCTAATATAAAATTAGAAGAAGTTAAAAATCCTATCAAACTAGATAGTCAAAAATTTAAGGAAATAGTTAACAAAACATCATTTGCATGTTCACTTCAAGAAAGTAGACCATTACTTACTGGTGTTAATATAAAGTTAATAGGTGATATATTTGAATGCGTCGCAACAGATTCATATAGATTATCAAAAGAAACAATAAAATTAAATGACATATATAGTGAAAATATTAATATGGTTATTCCAGCAAGAAACATTAATGAACTTGTTAAAACAATAGGCAGTGAATCTGAATTAGAAATACACGTATTTCCAAACAAAGCTTTATTTAAATTTGATAATATAATATTCCAAACATCATTATTAAATGGAACTTATCCAAATACAGATAATTCAATTCCTAAAGAATTTAAATATAAATTAAAAGCTAATTTAAAAGATTTATACAGTTTACTTGATACAGCATCATCATTAACACAATCAAAAGATAAAAACATTGTAGATATGGAAGTAAATGGAAATGACTTAATAATAAGAGCTGCTAGCACAGAAGGAAAAGGTAAAGATAAAATAAATATTACAAATGAAACAGAAAATGATATAAAAATATCCTTCAGTGTTAAATACATGATGGAAGCATTAAAAGTATTTACACAAGAAGAAATATATATACTATTAAATGGAGAAATTAATCCAATAATACTAAAAGAAATAGGAAATGAAGAATTAATTGAATTAATTTTACCAATGAAAACATACTAAAAACGAAGAAATTCGTTTTTTTTAATACAAAAAATTAAATTTTTTACAAAATTCGACATATTTCGACAAAATTCGACAAATAGTTTGTGCTATGATAGGAGCCATTAAAAAGAAAGGGGGAAAATATAATGAATTATGAAATTACATATGATACTCAAGTTATAGCACCTATCGATAGTGAAACATCAAGAGTTATTGAAACAGAAGCAGAATATATTGTTAATAACCCACCATTAAATATACTTGAATATAGTTGTGAATACTTTGGAAGTTCATATGAAGGAAGAAAAGAGGGAACTAAGAAACTTCTTGGCATAACACATAAGTCACCAATAGTAGTAGAAGAAAGTAGAAAAATAATCTTTTTCCCAACTACATCAGCAGAAAATGAAAAATGTGTATGGATTAATTTAGAAAAAATTGATAAGTACTATAAACTTGACCCAAAAAGAACAGCAATAGTATTTAAGAATGGCGATTTAATAGAATTAGACATATCATATGGTTCACTCACAAATCAAATTTTAAGAGCTAGCAGATTAAAATTTTTACTAGATCAAAGAATACTAAAAAAAGATAATATAATTTAAAATTATCTTTTTTTATGTACTCAATTATGTTATAATTATATTGCC
>FR880098.1:59424-99998 GCA_000434555.1 Clostridium sp. CAG:524
CTATAATACATGAAAAATCAAAAAAGGGGGGTTAAATGAAGTTTAAACATGAATATTACAAAAATTGAGCTTATGAATTTTAGAAATTATACTAAAAAGACCTTCGATAATTTTTCAAATTTAAACATCATTATTGGTAAAAATGGAATTGGTAAAACAAGTATTATAGAATCCATTTATTTAGGAAGTTTAGCAAAATCTTTTAAAACAAATAATGAATTGTCAATAATAAAAGAAGGAAAGGACTTTTTTAGAATAAAAGTCTATTATTTTGATTACGGACCTAAAAAAAATCTTGAAATATTTTTAGATAAGTTTGGTAAAAAGACAAAGATTAATTCACAACCACAAAGAAAATTAAGCAATTTTATCTCACAATACAGAATAATAATGCTTTCACCAGATGAATTAAAATTAATTAAATCATCACCAAACACAAGAAGAAACTATTTGAATATTCAATTATCACAATTACATAAAGAATACATGCATTACTTAAATAATTACACAAATCTTATCAAAAATAAGAATGATTATTTAAAGAAAATGATGTTAAATAGCAATTTAGATAGTAGATATTTAGATGTATTAGATGAAAAAATAGTTGAAAATGGTATGAAAATATATGAATATCGAAATAATTATATAAACCTTATCAACAGTAGCATCAATGATATATTTAAAAATTATATTAATAAACAATTAATTGAAATCAAATATGAATCAGATTATTCAGTAAATGATAAAGAAAAATTAATAAATATTTTAAGAAAAAATAGAAATAAAGAAATAAATTTAGGCATGACAAACTATGGTATACACCGAGATGATTTTACTTTTTATCAAAATGGTAATAATTCTAAAGATTATAGTTCACAAGGAATACAAAAGTTAATAGTTTTAGCCATGAAATTAGCGGAAGTAAAGATATTTATAGAAAACTACGATATTAAACCAATTTTATTGCTAGACGATTTATTTAGTGAACTTGATGAAAAAAATAGAAATAATATATTTAAATCATTAGATAAAAGTATACAAATATTTATAACAACTACAGACTTAAAGAACATTAATAAGAGGATAGTTGAAAAAGCAAAAATATATAATTTAGATGAGAAGGAGAATTAAATGAAAGAAGAGTATGGAGTTAATGAAATTCAAGTCTTAGAAGGCTTAGAAGCAGTTAGAAAAAGACCTGGTATGTACATTGGAACAACAGGTGAAAGAGGACTTCACCATTTAGTATGGGAAATCGTTGATAACTCAGTTGATGAAGCTTTAGCAGGCTTCTGCGACGATATAGAAATAATTGTTCATGAAGACAACAGTGTAAGTGTAAGAGATGATGGTCGTGGAATGCCAACAGGTGTTCATCCAAAAACAGGAGTATCAACAGTAGAAACAATATTCACAGTATTACATGCAGGTGGAAAATTTGGAGGTGGCGGATACAAAGTATCTGGAGGATTACACGGAGTTGGAGCATCAGTAGTTAATGCACTTTCAGAATGGTTAGAAGTTAAAGTATATAGAGATGGAAAGATATATCACCAAAGATTTGAAAAAGGCGGACATCCTGTAAAACCATTAGAAATAATTGGTGATTGTGACCCAAATAGAACAGGAACAACAGTTACATTTAAACCAGACCCCCAGATATTTGAAGAAACAACAGAATTTAATTATGAAACATTAAAAAGTAGATCTAGAGAACTTGCATTCTTAAATAAAGGATTAAGGATAATATTAAGTGATTTAAGAACAGGTGCTAAAGATGAATTTCTTTATAATGGTGGTCTTAGAGAATACGTTGAATTATTAAATACAAATAAAAAACCAATTCATAACGACATAGTACATGTTGAAGGTGAAGAAGATAATATAAGTATTGAAGTAGCAATGCAATATAATGATGGATATTCAAGTAATATTTATTCATTTACAAACAATATTCACACTGTAGAAGGTGGAACACATGAAGATGGTGTTAGACTTGCATTATCAAGAGTAATCAATAATTATGCTAGAGCAAACGGAATTTTAAAAGAAAAAGATGATTCATTAACACAAGATGATGTTAAAGAAGGAATTACACTTGTTATATCTTGTAAACATCCAAACCCTCAATTTGAAGGACAAACAAAAACAAAGTTAGGAAATGTTGAAGTAAGAAAAATAGCAAGTAATATATTTGGAGCAGGTCTTGAAAAGTTCTTATTAGAAAATCCAGACCAAGCAAGAGCAATAATAGATAAAGTAATGCTTGCATCAAGAGCAAGAGTAGCTGCTAAAAAAGCAAGAGAATTAACTAGAAGAAAAGGTGACCTAGAAATTACTAATTTCTATGGTAAATTAACTGATTGTAAAAGCAAAGATCCAAGCGAATCTGAAATATTCTTAGTCGAGGGAGATTCAGCCGGTGGTTCTGCTAAAAAAGGTAGAGATTATATGACACAAGCAATCTTACCTTTAAGAGGAAAAATATTAAATGTTGAAAAAGCAAGACTTGATAGAGCATTAAGTAATGAAGAAATTAGAACAATAGTTACTGCATTTGGTACAGGAATAGGTGAAGAATTTGATTTATCAAAATTAAGATACCATAAAATAATAATAATGACCGATGCCGATGTAGATGGTTCTCATATTAGAATTCTATTATTAACTTTATTCTATAGATTCTTTAAACCAGTTGTAGAACATGGACATGTTTATGCAGCAAATCCACCATTATATAAGATAGTATATGGAAAAAATATAAAATATGTTTTATCAGATGATGAAAAAGATGAATATGTTAAAACATTACCAGCCAATGCAAAATACACAATAACTCGTATGAAGGGTCTTGGTGAAATGGATGCTGATGAATTAAGAGATACAACAATGTCAAAAGAATTTAGAATTTTAAGACAAATAACAGTTGATGATATAATGGCAGCAGATGAAATATTTACTACATTAATGGGTGAAGAAGTAGAACCAAGAAGAAAATTCATAGAAGAAAATGCACTAGATGTAGAAAATTTAGATATATAGTAGGAGGATGAAATGGATAGAATAGTACAAAATAATATAGTAAAAGAAGTAAAAGATTCATTTTTAGATTACTCTATGAGCGTTATAGTTGCAAGAGCTATACCAGATTTAAGAGATGGACTTAAACCAGTTCACAGAAGAATCTTATATTCAATGTATGAATCAGGTTATACTCCAGATAAACAACACAGAAAATGTGCAAGAATTGTCGGAGATGTAATGGGAAAATATCACCCACATGGTGACTCATCTATTTACGAAGCTATGGTAAGAATGGCACAAGATTTCAGTTATAGATATATGCTTGTTGATGGACATGGAAACTTCGGTAACATGGATGGCGATGGAGCAGCCGCAATGCGTTATACAGAAGCAAGACTTGCAAAAGTAAGTTTAGAGCTATTAAGGGATATAAACAAAGATACAGTAGATTTTATACCAAACTTTGATGAAACTGAAAAAGAACCAGTAGTAATTCCAAGTAGATTTCCAAATATATTAGTAAATGGAACAATGGGAATTGCAGTAGGTATGGCAACAAATATTCCTCCACACAATTTAGGTGAAGTAATAGATGGTTGTATTGCATATATAGATAATCCACAAATAACAGTCGATGAAATGATGCAATACATAAAAGGTCCTGATTTTCCAACAGGTGCAATAATTCTAGGAAGTAGTGGTATTAAAAAAGCCTATGAAACAGGTAGAGGAACAATAACTATAAGATGTAAGGCTGAAATAGAAGAAACAAATAATAAACATAGAATAGTTATTACTGAAATTCCATACGGAGTAAATACATTAGAATTAAAAAATAGAATTGCGGAGTTAGTTAGAGATAAAATTTTGGATGGTATCGCCGATTATCACGAAGAAACAAACATTGAAAATGGTGTAAAAATCGTTATTACACTAAAAAAAGAAGCAAATGCAAATGTAGTATTAAATAACTTATATAAACATACACAACTACAATCAACATTTGGAATTATATTCTTAATGCTAGATCAAGGTCAACCAAGAACATTAGGAATTGTTGATATCATTTCTAAATATATTGATTATCAAAGGGAAATAATTATTAGAAGAACTAAATTTGATTTAGCAAAAGCAGAAGCAAGAGCACATATTTTAGAAGGTTATAAAATAGCATTGGATCACATTGACGATATTATTAAAATAATCAAAGAAAGCGAAAGTGATGTACTTGCTAAACAAAGATTAATTGAAAAATATAGATTCAGTGAAATACAAGCAGATGCAATACTTGAATTAAAATTAAGAAGATTAACAGGATTAGAAAGAGAAAAAATAGAAGAAGAATTAGCTAATATATTAAAATTAATTGAAGAATATAAGTCAATTTTAGCTAGTGAACAAAAAGTATTAGAAATAATTAAGAATGAAATGCTTGAGATTAAAGAAAAATATGGTGATGAGAGAAGAACAAAGATAGATAATACAGCAATAGAGTACATTGAAGATGAATCATTAATACCTCAAGAAGATATAATAATAACATTAACAAATAAAAATTACATCAAGAGAATACCAAAAGATACATATAAAGTTCAAAATCGTGGCGGAGTTGGAATAAAAGGAATGACAACAACTGAAGAAGACTTCGTAGAACAATTAATTTCATTAAATACACACGATTACATACTATTCTTTACAAATAAAGGAAAAGTATATAGATTAAAAGGTTACAAAATACCAGAATTTTCAAGAACAGCTAAAGGATTACCAATAGTAAATCTATTATCATTAGAAAAAGATGAAAAAATCAATACAATGATAACAATAAATGAAAAAGAAACGTACAAATGTTTGCTTTTCAGTACAAAAAATGGCTTAGTAAAAAGAACTTTAATTAGTGAATTTGATAATATTAGACAAAGTGGAAAAATAGCTATAACTCTAAAAGACAACGATGAATTAATATCAGTAAGAAAAACAACAGGACAAGATCAAATATTCATATGTTCATCCAATGGAAGAATGGCTAGATTCGATGAAGAAGAAATTAGAATAATGGGAAGAACAGCATCCGGAGTTAGAGGAATTAATTTAAAAGATGATATATGTGTTGGTACTGAAGTATCAGAGCCAGGAAAAATGCTATTAGTCGTAACTGAAAATGGTTATGGTAAAAAAACAACAATGGATGAATATAGAGAAACTAAAAGAGGAAGTAAAGGAGTTAAAACATTAAATATAACAGAAAAAAATGGAAGAATAGTTGGATTCAAATCAACAGATAATGAAAAAGATTTAATGATAATAACTGAAAATGGAATAATTATTAGAATGTCAGTAGATGCAATATCACAAATGGGTAGAGTAACAAAAGGAGTAAGGTTAATCAATCTAAAAGAAAATAATAAAGTAGCTTCTATATCAATACTAGATAAAGAAGAAATTGAAGAAGAAAATTCAACAGAAGAATAAAGTAAAAAGATGTTCCACGTGAAACATCTTTTTTATGCAAAAATTATTTCCCGGGAAATAAAAAAAGTAAAAAGAAATAAAAACCAAAAGTTATTAACAATGTTCCACGTGAAACATAAGAATAAATATAATTAAAAATTATAAACAATTAATACAAAGCAAATTAATTTTATAAATAAATAATAAAAAAATAAAAAGAAATTTAGAAAATAAAATCATAATCAATACAAATTATCTTTAATTCTTATAAAACATAAAGATTCAAGATAAACAAATGAGTTATAAACAATGTTCCACGTGGAACATTGTTTTAAAATAATAATATAAAATAAATTAAATATCTTTTTATATTAATAGATAGAATAAAACAAATAAAAAACATTATATTTATAAAAATAATTAACATGCAATATAAAAACTATTAACAATGTTCCACGTGGAACATTGAAATAAAATTTTTTGAATATTGAAAAATATATTTGAATATTAATAAACATCTTAATAATTATTAATCCAAAAAATTATATTTAATATTACCAATTCATCAAACATAAAAATTAATTATTTATTTGTACACATCGATATGTTCCACGTGGAACGTTGCATCGAAAACACTATCTATTTTAAAAATAATTAATTTTATGTTATAACCATATTTAGGCAACGACTATATATATAAGATAATAACATTATCATGTATATAATAGGCCACAAATATTAATTCAATTAAATAAAAAAATAAACTTATCAACAATGTTCCACGTGGAACATTGAATTATAAACTATAGATAATAAATTAATACTATCTAAAATTAATTAAACAAGAATTACCATAGCTAACAATTTATATAAATACAAATAATGTTTCACGTGGAACATAAGATAAAAAATATAATTATAAAAATATCAACATTTAATATAAAACAAAAATTTATTTTCAATAAGCATTAAACTAAAAAAATAAATTAAACAATTATAAACAAAAGATTACAATTGTTTAAAAAATATTTTTAGAAAAAAGTTGTAAACAATGTTCCACGTGGAACATTAAAATTTCTTTATAAAAAATATTGTAAAATCATATAATATATGTTAACATATATTCGTGCAACGAAGTTTAGCGAACCAGGTCAGAATCGGAAGATAGCAGCCTTAAGTGATTAACTTCGTGTGCACATTTTATTTATAATAAAATACGAAAAGGTGTTTGCTATGAATATATCAAGGAGAGAAAAATTATTAACAATTTTAAATAAAAAAGCAATAAAGCATAATGAAGTACCAGTTTCATGCATAATTACAAAAGATGATAAAATTATATCAAAAGCATATAACAATAAAATAACAAAGCATGATCCAACAGCACATGCTGAAATAATTGCAATAAGAAAAGCAGCGAAGAAATTAAAAACATGGAATTTAAATGAATGCAGATTATATGTAACATTATATCCATGCAAAATGTGTCTGGATGTAATTAATGAAGCAAGAATTAAAGAAGTATATTATATTTTAGATAATGAAAAAGAAATAAATAACAATGTTAAAATTACAAAAATAAATAGTGAAAAAAATGAATACTTTCAAGAAGAATTAAAAGGATTCTTTAAAAATAAAAGGTAGTATAATAAAAAGAAATTTGATATAATTATTAAGGAGGGCATTATGGAATACATATCATTGTATCGTAAATATAGACCAAAGACATTTAGTGATGTCGTAGGACAAGAAGTTGTTGTAAAAATTCTAAAAAACAGCATATTAAATAATAAAATTAGTCATGCATATATATTCAGTGGCCCTAGAGGAACAGGAAAAACAAGTATAGCAAAAATATTTTCTAAAGCTGTTAACTGTCTAAATACTACTGATGGTGATCTATGCAATAATTGTGAAAATTGTTTACAAAATATAGATGAAGAAATTGATATTATAGAAATAGATGCAGCAAGTAACAACGGTGTTGATGAGATAAGAGAAATAAGAAACAATGTTAAACTAATGCCAGTACATTTAAAATATAAAGTATACATCATAGATGAAGTTCACATGTTATCAACAAGTGCATTTAACGCTTTACTAAAAACATTAGAAGAACCTCCTAAACATGTAATTTTTATATTAGCTACAACAGAATTTAATAAAATTCCAGCGACCGTTATATCTAGATGCCAAAAGTTTGATTTTAAGAAAATTACTAATAAACAAATCGAAGATAGATTAAAGTATATTTTAGAGCAAGAGAAAAAAAGCTTAAATGGCGAAGTAATATCATTAATTGCAAAATTAAGTGATGGTGGTCTTAGAGATGCTATTAATATGCTAGATCAGGTGATATCGCTAGAAAAAGAAAATGTAACTGTAGACGATGTATACAATTTAATAGGCGATATTAGCGAAAAAAATATTATAATTTTACTTGAAAATATTGTGTCAGGAAATATAAAAGAAACACTTAAAAATATTAATGAATATTATGAAGAAGGTAAAAATTTTATTAATATTTGTGAGAGATTACAACTACTAATTCGTAACATAATTATATTTAATAATACTGATAATTATTTTGATAAAGAATATGAAAAAAAATTACTAGATTTTTCTCATATAGAATTAGAATACTGTGAGAAAATGTCTGATGAATTATTTAATCTAATAAACGAATTAAAGAGAACAAACAATCAAAAAATAATTACAGAAATATCTTTCCTAAAAATGTGCTTAATGCAAAATAAAAAAGAAGAAAAAAATATTGATAAAATTGAAACAAAAAATAATTCAAAAGATAATGAAATCCCCATAATTATCGAAGAAAAACAAAATGAAGAAAAAGAAAAAAATAAAAGTATAAAAATTAATAATGTTTTTTGTGGTCCTAGCAAAGAATTGAAAAATAATTTTGTAAAAAACTATGAAAAACTTAAAGAATTTTTATCAATAAAAGAGTACAATTCACTAGTGAATTTATTACTTAAAGCAACACCACAAATTGTAACAGAAACTAATGTACTTTTCACATTTAAGAATAATTTTGATATAGTACTTTTTGATAATAAAATTGAAGAAATACAAGATTTATTGAGAAAAATTTTTGGAAAAAAATACTCAGTTGTTGCTGTAAATAATGAAGAGTATTCAAACATATTAAAAGAATACAAAAAAAATATTGATTCAGGTAAAATATATAAATATATAGAAGAGCCACATATTGAAACAAAAGATAATAAAAATACAAAAATAGAAAATACAGCAGAGACATTATTTGGAAAAGATTGTATAATAGTAGAATAGATGAAAGGAATGATATAAATGAATATGCAAAGTTTAATGGCACAAGCCAGAAAATTACAAGGAGATATAGAAAGAATAACTAAACAAATAGAAAGTACAACATTCAAATATGAGAATGATTACGTTCTAATTGAAGGAAAAGGAAATAATACAATAGATTTAATTAAAATAAAAAATAATCAAATATTAGAAGATAGTGAAATGTTAGAAGATATGATACAAGTGGGAGTAAATGACGTATTAAAACAAATCAAAACTGAAAAAGATAAAAAGTTAGGTAAGTACACAAATGGTATGGGAGGCATTCTATAACTAATGGCACTACCTAGAAGTTTTCAAAATCTAGTAGAAAATCTAACTATATTACCAGGAGTAGGTGAAAAAACAGCTGAAAGATATGTCTATGCTTTATATGAAAAAGAAGACGATGACGTTGAAGCACTAGCAAAAGCACTAATAAATTTTAAAAAAAATATTAAGACTTGTGCAATATGTGGCTGTTTAAGTGATGAAACAAAATGCGAAGTATGTATGGATAATAGTAGAGATAAAAGTACAATTTGTGTAGTAGAGGACTCAAAAAATGTATTTTTTATTGAAAAAACAGGTAAATATAAAGGTTACTATCATGTATTAAATGGATTAATTTCTCCAATTGATGGAAAAAACCCAGAAGATTTAAACATTCCAGATTTAATCAATAACAGAATTAATGAAGATACAAAAGAAATAATAATTGCATTGAATCCATCTATTGAAGGTGAAATAACATCACAATATATCCAAAAAATATTAGAAAAATATAATGTTAAAGTATCAAGATTATCATATGGACTTCCAATGGGCACTGATATAGAGTACCTTGATCCAGTTATGATTGCAAAAGCATGGGATGATAGAAAAGTAATATCATAAAAAATTAATTCATAAGTTTATTAGGAGAGTAAAATTATGATGATTATTAATATTATCAAAAAACTTGTTTATTCCATTTGCATATTATATACAATAAATGTATTTATTTATAAAACAGGTAAAACAGTACCAATAAATTACTATTCAATATTTATAGTTTGCTTATTTGATTTTTTAGGAATAATAGCATTAATCTATTTGAAATATTATCAGTAAAAAAATATATAAAAGGAGCATTAATTGAAGAAGATATATCAGTATTTCGAAAAATTATATAATGAAGATAAAATAAGTCAAGCATTTCTAATAGGAAATGTTGTTTTTGATGATGTTAAAAGTGAATTAGAAGAAACATTGAATAGTTTCTTTTTTCAAAATAATATAACTTTAGAAGAAAATCCTGATATTTATTTGCTAAAAACTGAAGATGGGTACGTGAGTAAAGACAAAATCAAAGAATTATTAAAAAACTTATCTACAACATCACAATTTAACAACACAAAAGTATATATTATAGAAGACACAGAAAAAATGAGTGATACAGTTTATAATGCAATACTAAAAACATTAGAAGAACCAAGTCCTGGCATATACGCAATACTTCTAACAAATAATATAGATGCAGTTAAACCAACCATCGTTAGTAGATGTCAAAAAATATTTGTTAATGCTAATAAAGAAAAAGAAACACTAGAAGAAAATACAAATATAGAATGCGATGAAATAATAGAAAATTTAGAATTAAATGGTGTTGAATCAATAGCTAAATATAATAAAATTTATACCATAATTAGTGATAGAGATAAATTTATAAAAATATTATATGCAATGCTAGATAGATATAAAAAAGTATTATATGATATAGTTAATGAAAAAAATGATGAAAAAAATGATATAATATATATGAAAAACGACATAAATACTCTATCAAAGAAGATACTTATTATTGATAAATTTATTAGTTTATCAGCAAATTATTTAAATAAAAACTTAATGATAGATAGATTTATTATAGAAATGTGGGGAAATAATAAATGAAAGCTGTTGGAGTAGAATTCAAAGATAAAGGCAAATTATATACTTTTTTTGACAATGATTTGGAAATAAAATTAAATGATAAAGTTATTGTTAATACTGAAAGAGGATTACAGTTTGGTAAAATAGGTGCAATTTTTGGAGAACTAAATGATGGAAAAGACCATGCACTAGTATATAAAATTGCTACAGAAGAAGATGAAATTCAAAATCAAAAAAATGTAGAAGAAGCAGAAAAAGCCTTAATTAAAGCACAAGAAATTGCTGAAAAAACAAAACTAGATATGAAATTTTTAGATGCATTTTTTACATTTGATAGAAAACAATTAGTATTTCAATTTTTATCTGATAATCGAATAGATTTTAGAGAACTTGCTAAGTCACTAGCTGGAATTTACAAAACAAGAATTGAATTAAGACAAGTAGGAGTAAGAGACAAAGCAAAAAATATATCTGGAATTGGACAATGTGGAAGAAAAATTTGCTGTTCAAGTTTTCTAAATGATTTAGATTCAGTTGGAATTGCACAGGTAAAAAATCAAAATTTAGCGTTAAATCCAAGTAAAATAAATGGAATATGTGGAAGATTATTATGCTGTCTTAAATATGAAGATGATTTATACACAGAATATAGAAAAGGATTACCTGAAGTGGGCGATAAAAAAACATATGAAGATGAAGCAGGAACAGTAATTTCAGTAGATATTCCAAATAGAAAATATACATTACTCACAGAAAAAGGAAATAAAATTGAAGTAAAGGTACCATTAAATAATGAAAGAAAATTCAACAAGAAAAATTAATGATTTAGTTAATTATAAAAATATAAAAATAATTCAAGATAAAAATTATTTCAATTTCAGTTTGGATTCAGTGTTATTACCTAATTTTGTTACATTAAATCCAAATACAAAAATGATCTTAGATTTATGTAGTGGAAACCTACCAATACCATTAATTTTAAGTACTAAAACCAATGCAAATATCTATGCAGTTGAACTTCAACAAGAAATATATGATTTAGCAAAAGAAACATTAAAAATAAATAATTTAGAAAATAGAATAACTTTATATAATGATAATGCAAAAAATATGACAAACAAGTTCGAAACAGACACATTTGATTTAATAACATGTAATCCACCATATTTCAAATACAGCGATACAAGTTTAATCAATGATAATATAATAAAATCAATAGCGAGACATGAGATAGAAATAAATATTGAAGATATTATCAAAATATCAAAAAAATTGTTAAAAAATGGTGGTTCATTATCAATAGTACATCGTACAGAAAGATTAATCGAAATAATAGAATTAATGAGAAAAAATAATATAGAACCTAAAAGGATAAGATTTATTTATCCTAAAGAGAATACTGAATCAAATCTAATATTAATTGATGGCAAAAAAAATGGTAATCCAGGTCTAAAAATATTACCGCCGTTAGTTGTGCATAATAATGATGGAAGCTATACAGAAGAAGTATTAAAAATGTTTGGAAGTGAAAATTAATGATACAAAAAAGTTATGAAAATAGTGAATATGGAAAACTATATTTAATACCAACACCAATAGGTAATTTAGATGATATTACTTTAAGAGCAATTAAAACATTAGAAATGGTCGATATAGTTTATGCAGAGGATACAAGAGAAACATTAAATTTACTTAAATATTTAAAAATCAATAAAAAAGTTGAATCATGCCATAAATATACAGAAATGAAACACAAAGATAAAATAGTTCAAATATTAAAATTGGGTAAGAATATAGGATATGTAACAGATAGAGGAACACCTCTTATAAGCGATCCTGGAAATGTAATTGTTGACGAATCAATAAAACAAAATATTACAGTAATTGCTCTACCGGGACCTAATGCATTATTACCAGCAATAAATATGTCTGGACTAAGTAATGAAAGATTTTTATTTTATGGATTTTTAAATAGTAAACAATCACTTGCAAAGAAAGAACTAATAGATTTAAAAGATATAAAACAAACAATAATATTTTACGAATCACCACATAGAATAACAGACACTTTATCACAAATATTAGATGTATTTGGTAATAGAAATATAGCAATAGTAAGAGAAATATCAAAAATACATGAAGAAGTAATACGAGATAATATTGAAAATATTTTAAAAATATCGGATACATTAAAGGGTGAAATGGTTATAATAGTAGAGGGTAACAAAAAGGAAGAAACGCTAGAAGTAAACTATACTGAAGAGATAGACAAGTTATTAACACAAGGTTATTCTAAAAGAGATGCAATAAGAGAAATAGCTGATAAATATAATGTTAGTAAAAACAAACTATATAATGAATTTAAGGAGAATTAGTATGAAGTTAGTCGTAGGACTTGGAAATCCTGATAAAAAATATGAAAAAACAAGACACAACTGTGGTTTTAGAGCCATAGATTTTTATGCTGAAAAGAATAATCTAACATTTAAATCAAAATTCAAAGGACTATATTGTGAACAACTTGTTAACAATGAAAAACTAATTCTATTAAAACCACAAACATATATGAATTTATCAGGAGAATCAGTAATTGAATTTGTAAAATACTATAACATTGATTTAAAAGATTTAATAGTTATATATGATGACATTGATTTTGAAGTAGGAACATTCAAGATAAAAAGAAATGGTAGCGCAGGTGGACACAATGGTATTAAAAATATAATTGAGCACTTAAAAACAGAAAATATACAAAGAATAAGAATAGGTATATCAAAGAATAATATACCACTAGATAAATATGTCATTGAAAAATTTACACAAGAAGAAGATGAAAAAATTAATCAAATACTACCAACAATTTCAAATATAATTGAAGATTTTACTATGTATGATATAGACAAATTAATGGAAAAATATAATAGGAATTAATATGAAAAATAAGCTATATGAAGAACTATTTGATTTTGATATTTCTAATATAAAGAAAATATCAGTAAGTAAAAATGAAATATATAACCAATTACTGTTATATATCTTTTTTACGTCTAAAAAAAATATTCTTCTAGTAGTACCAACACTTAATGAAGCAACTGAAATCTATAATGAAATGAAAAACTATTTAGATGAAGTATATTTATTTCCAGAAGATGACTTCATGACTAAAAAAGCAATAGCTAGTTCACCAGAACTACTATACATGAGAGCCAATATACTAAATAAATTTGAGCAAGATACTAAAAAGATAATTATAGTTCACTTAAACAGTTTTATAAAAAAATTACCCGCTCCATCTAGTTATAAAGAAAATAGAATTAACTTAAAAATAAATAATGAAATCAATAGAGAAGAATTCATTAATAAATTAGTAAAAATCGGCTATAAAAGAGAAAGCATGGTATATGAAACATCTGACTTCGCAGTTAGAGGCTTTATCATAGATATTTATCCAATTAATGAAGAAAATCCAATAAGAATAGAACTCTTTGATGATACTATTGAAAAGATTAAATACTTTGATGCAGTAACTCAAAAATCAATAAAAGAAATAGAAGAAATAACAATATCACCAATTAAAGATGACTTTGATAACAATAATTCATCAATAAGAGAATATAATAAAGATGGAATAGTTCTATTTCACAATTATAATCAACTCTTAAATCAAGAAAAAATGATAGCTCCTCAAATAAAATATTTGGATATACAAAGTGAATTATTTAAAGTTTCTAAATTAGTAAAAGAAGAAGATATATATTTAGATACAATTAACAATAGAAATGCAGATATCAAAATAGAAGCAGAACCAATAGAAAAATATAATTCTAATAAAGAAAAATTCTTTAAAGATATAAAATTAAGTAATGGAACACTATATACAACTAACAAGTTATTAACAGAAGAAGTCAAAAAATATGATAAAAACATAAAAATAGTGAATTACACATTAAATCATGGATTCATATATAAAAATAAGCCATATTTTTCAGAATTTGATTTATTTGAATCTCAAAATAAAAAAGAATTAATCAAAGGAACATCACTTGGCAGTAAAATAATGTCAATAGATAGTATAAAACCAGGTGACTATGTAGTACATAGAAAATCAGGAATTGGTATATATATGGGCCTTACAACTATAGAGAAAAAAGGCTTAAAAAGAGATTACTTACTTATACAATATAAAGGTAATGATAAACTATATATGCCTGTAGAAGACATCACAAAATTATATAAATACTCTTCTAAAGAAGGAGTAAAACCACCTATTAATAAGTTAAATAGTGTAGAATGGACTAAAACAAAATTAAGAATAAAAGAAAGAATCAAAAATATAACTGGTGAATTACTAAAAATATATCAAGAAAGAAATAAAGCAACAATAGAACCATTTAAAAAAGATGATGAAGAACAATTAATATTTGAGTCAGAATTTGGATATGAAGAAACAGTAGATCAATTAAAAGCAAGTGAAGAAATAAAAAGAGATTTAGAAAAGCCAAGACCTATGGAAAGACTTCTTTGCGGAGATGTTGGTTATGGTAAAACAGAAGTAGTTTTTAGAGCAATATTTAAAACAGTTATGAATGGTAAACAAGTAGCATATCTATGTCCAACAACATTACTTTCACATCAACAATACGATTCAGCATTAAAAAGATTTCAAAATCATGGAGTAAACATAGATTTAATTAATAGACATTTTACTAATAAACAAGTTCAAGAAAAACTAAAAAGACTAAAAGAAGGTAAAATTGATATAATTTTTGGAACACATAGACTTTTAAGTAATGATGTTGAATTTAAAGATTTAGGACTTCTTGTTATAGATGAAGAACATCGTTTTGGTGTAGAACAAAAAGAAAAAATAAAAAAATTAAAATCAAATGTTCATGTTTTATCAGTTTCAGCAACACCTATCCCAAGATCACTTCAAATGTCACTTGTTGGTATAAGAGATTTATCATTAATTGAAAGTGCACCTAGAAATAGATATCCAGTTCAAACATATGTTATTGAATATAATGAAATGTTAATAAGAGAAGCTATTCTAAAAGAAATGAGTAGAAATGGACAATCATATATTCTATATAACAATATTACAAATATGGAACAATTAACAGAAAAATATAAAAAACTTATTCCAGAAGCAAGGATATGTTTTGCTCAT
Source organism: Clostridium sp. CAG:524 (assembly GCA_000434555.1). Lineage (GTDB taxonomy): Bacteria > Bacillota_I > Bacilli_A > RF39 > UBA660 > CAG-1000. The sequence continues at coordinate 75,314 of FR880098.1, forward strand.
GGAAAAATGTCTAAAAATGAAATGCAAGATATAATATACGACTTTACAAATAAGAAATATGATGTATTAATAAGCACAACAATTATAGAAAATGGTATAGATATTCCTAATGCTAATACAATAATTGTTATTGATAGTGATAGATTTGGATTAAGTCAACTTTACCAAATAAGAGGTCGTGTAGGCCGTGGTAACAGGATTGCTTATGCATACTTAATGTATAAAAAAGAGAAAGTATTAAACACAACTGCGTTAAAGAGACTTGATGCTATAAAAGAATTTACTGAACTTGGAAGTGGATACAAAATTTCAATGAGAGATTTAGCTATCAGGGGTGCAGGAGATATTCTTGGTAAAGAGCAAGCTGGCTTCATTGATTCTGTCGGAGTAAGTATGTATATGGAACTAGTTAATGAAGAAATAAATGGTATTACAGTAGATGAAAATGAAGAAAAAGAACCAGTACCAATAGACATACAAACTCATATTGATAAATGTTACACAGATGAAAGCGATGTAATTATAGAACTTCATAAAAAGATAAATGGAATCACAACAAGAAAAGAATTAAACGAAGTATTATCAGAAATAAGAGATAGATTTGGCATGACAAATAAAGAATTAGAAATCTATGCTCATGAAAAATACCTTGAAAAATTATTAATGATTACAAACATAAAACTACTTGAAAATGATAATCTAAAATCAGTATTAAAATTAAAGAAAGAAGTTTTTGAAGACATAAATATAGAAGAGTTATTCGTAGAATCAACAAAAATAACAACAAAATTCAATTTTCAATATAAAGGTGGCTCAATATTAATAACACTTCTAAAAGCAACATTAGAGAAAAACTATATCTACTATTTAGAAGATTTACTTGAAGTAATATATAATATGAAATTTAAGTATAATAAATAAAAAAATTACCAAAATATTACTAGGTGATTTAATGCAAACAACTGGTATAATAAGAAAAATAGATGAACTTGGTAGAATAGTATTACCAAAAGAATTAAGAAAGTATCTAAATATAAATCCGGGAGACGACTTTCAAATAACAATTGAAAATGAAAAAATAATATTAGAAAAATATTCAAGATTACAAAATGAAGAACTAGAGTTAATACATCTTATTAACTGTTTTTCAAGTATAACAAATTATAGTATTTACTTAGTAATAAATAATAAAATAGTAAATAGTGAATATGAAGAAATTACAAAAGAAGTTCAAAATATTATTCAAGAAAGAAAAATATATATAGATGAAACAAATAAAATAAATATTACAAATACAATCACAAATAAAGACAAAATCATAATAAATCCAATTATATTAGATAGCGATTTACTAGGTACAATTATCATAACGGGAAAAGATGGTATTAAAAATATGATAGACATATCAAAGATAATTGAAAGAATCATAAAATTAAAATATATGTAAAAATATGTCAAAAAATGTAATATAGATTGAATAAAAATAAATACTTTTGTATTATTAAATTGTGATTATTATGAAAAAAATATTAGGAAATATAAGAAATAAACCTATGATGTCTTTTACTTTGTTTTTATGTACAACTTTATTATTAATGATACTTTTATTACTAAATGTGAGTAATATTTATTATATTTTATTAATACCTTTTATTACTTATTATATCAATAAGATAGTTTATATTAAATTATTTGGAATAAATTACTAATGATAGATACACATGCTCATATATTAAGTGAGTTTTATGATGATATAGATGAATTAATAGAGGAATTAAAAAGTAAAAATATAATAAAAGTAATAAATTGTGCAGATTCAATAGAAACATCAAAAGAAGTATTAAATATATATAATAAATATGAGGGATACTTATTGCCAGCAGTAGGAATACACCCTGAAAATATTGATAACAGTAATCTTAAGACTATAGAAAATATAATAAAAGAACATAAAGTGTTTGCTATAGGTGAAATAGGTCTTGATTATCATTATAACGATGAAAATAAAGATGAACAAAAAGAATATTTTATTAAACAATTAGACCTTGCATTAAAATATGATTTACCAGTAATAATTCATATAAGAGAAGCAATGCAAGAATGTTTTGATATACTTAAAACAAGAAAGAATAAAGGAATAATTCATTGTTTTAGTGGAAGTGTTGAAATGGCACGTGAATATATAAAACTCGGATATAAACTTGGTATAGGAGGAGTTTTAACATTCAAAAATTCTAAACTTTATGAAGTGATAGAAAAAATAGATTTAAAAGATATAGTACTAGAAACAGATAGTCCATTCTTATCACCAGAACCATTTAGAGGTAAAAAGAATAAACCATGTAATGTTCTTTATGTAGCAAAAAGAATAGCCGAAATAAAAAATATATCATTAGAAGAAGTAATAAATACAACAACTGCAACAGCAAATCAAATTTTTGACATTTAATAATACTTATTATATAATTTATTTAGGAGTAAGTATTATGAAAAAATATATAAGAAGTAGAATATTTATGACAATAAAAGCTTGTATAGCTATCATAATAATTTTTTTCATTGGAAAAGAGAACTATGAAAATAAATCTCTTTCAGTTTCAATGAACACTAATCTAAATAAATCAATAGATAAACAAATTATACAAGATTCACAAAATGAATTATATAAAGAAGGAATTTATAATCCATTATATACATTTACTGGTGAATTAACTGGATACGCTGGAGATTGTCCTTTATGCTCTGGATATTTAGCATGTCCACCTAGAACAAATGTATTAAAAGAAGGAATATATTATAAAGATAAAACATATGGAACAGTAAGAATAGTAGCTAGTAGTAAGGATTATCCATGCGGTACTATATTAAAATTTAATGTTAACAAGTTATCACAAGAACCTATAATTGCTATAGTATTAGATAGAGGAGTAAGTGGAAATGTAATAGATTTACTTACAGAAACAGAAGAAAATGCAATAAAAAATATAGGTAGAGTTAGAAACCTTGAATTTGAAGTATTAAGAAAAGGATGGAAAAAATGAGTAATTTTGAATATAAAAAATCTTTAGGACAAAACTTTCTACAAGATCAAAATATAATTAATAAAATTGCTTCATCATTAACCCCATCCAAAAACGATTTAATAATAGAAATAGGGCCAGGTGCAGGAGCACTTACAAAAGAACTAGTTAAAAAAGAATGTGATGTAATTTGCTTTGAAATAGATAAAAGATTAGAAAATATTTTAAATAAATTAGAAAGTGATAATAATAATTTAAAAGTAATATTTGAAGACTTTTTGAAAGTAAACATTAAAACTTACATAGATACAAAAAAATACGATAAACTATACTTCGTAGGTAATCTTCCATATTATATAACAACAGCAATTATAAATAAAATAATAAAAGAATCAACTCCATATGAAATAGTAATAATGGTGCAAAAAGAAGTAGCTGAAAGATTTAATGCAACACCTGGTTCAAGAGAATATGGTTCATTATCAGTATTCTTACAATATAATTTTAAAATAGAAAAAGTTTGTGATGTTAATAAGAAGTGTTTTGAACCAATACCTAAAGTAGATAGTACTGTCATAAAATTTAAAACAACATCAAAATATAAAGAAAAAGTAAAAAATGAAGATAAATTTTATAAAATAATTAAAGATTCATTCACACATAAAAGAAAAAATTTAAGAAATAACTTAATGAACTATGATTTATCAAAAATAGAAGAAATACTAAAAAAATATAATAAAGACTTAACTTCAAGAGCAGAATCATTAACAATAGAAGAATTTATAGAAATATCAAATAATTTATAGTGAAAACAAATTATCAAAATAGTTTGACTTAGATAATTTAATGTAGAGTTTTATAACATAACAAGATAACGCAATGGAAGATAGCATAAATGTTATCTCTTTTTTTATGCATAAAATCATTTTCAAAACAATATATTTAATCAAGGCGAGGGAACTATGTTAAAAGTTGGAGATTATGTGACACGTAAAAAATACGGAAATGATATTCTATTTAAAGTAGATAAAATCGTTAATAATACAGTTTATCTAAAAGGAGTAGACATTAGATTATACGCTGATTCTTCAAAGGAAGATTTAATATTATCATCATTTTCTAAAAAAAAAGACGATTTTGACAAAATAAGAGAACTAAATATTAAAGATTTTTTCTATATTCCAGGAACAATATTGCATTTAGATGCAGATCAAGAATACATAGATAAATGTAATGAATATTACAAAACTCAACAAATAAAAGTATTTTCATATAGATATAAAGAAAGTGAATTTAAAGACAAAGTAATTAGTTTAATAAAAAAACATAATCCTAAAGTATTAGTTATAACAGGACATGATGCTTACTACACAAAAAGAAAAAATAATGAAAATTATAAGAATAGTAAATATTTTGTTGAAACTGTAAAAGAAGTAAGAAAAGTTAAAAATCAAAATGATCTCGCTATTGTCGCAGGAGCATGTGGTAGTGATTTTATATCACTAATAAAAGCAGGTTCAACATATGCTTCCAGTCCAGCACATGTAAATATTCATGCATTAGACCCAGCAATTATTGCATCAGGTATAGCACTCACAGACATTAATGAGCAAGTTGATATGGAAAAAATAATAAAAAAAACAAAATACAAAAGCGATGGAATTGGAGGTATAAAATCAAAAGGTATGATGATAAGTGTATATCCAAGAAAGGAATAAAATGAACATAAATAAAATAAAAGAAGAAGTGTACAAATTAAAAGATAAAAAATTAAAAATTAAAGTAGTAATGAGAAGAAATAAATATGAATATTTAGAAGGTACAATAAAAGATTTTCATTCAAATATTTTTACAATTGATACCAATAAAGGATTGAGATCTTTTACATATGCTGATGTTGCTACAAAATCAGTAATATTAAGTAAAATTTGACAAAATCAATTGAAAAAGCACTTTAATTATATTATAATTATATTATCTAATTATTAAGGAGGAAGTCATGGAAATTACAGATGTAAGAGTAAAATTAGAAAAAAGAGATAATGGAAAAATGAAAGGTAGAGCAAACATTGTTATTGATAATGCCGTAGCAATTCGTGACATTAGAATTTTAGAAGGTGACAATGGAATGTTTATAGCAATGCCAAGTCGTAAAACACCTACAGGAAAGTATGTAGATCAAGCACATCCAATTAATAAAGAAGTAAGAAAACAATTTGAAGATGCTATCTTTGCTGCATATGAAAAAGCTCTTGAAGAAGGAGAAGACGCTGAGGAAGTTGAAGAATAAATAATAAGGCTACATTAAGTAGTCTTTTTTCATAGTTTAAAAAGAACTTCATATAATTAAATGGAGGAATAACTATGGATAAAAAAGATATAACAGATTCATTTAATCATATAATTACAATTACAGAGAGAAAAACAATAATACTTTCAGGAATAAAGAAATTAAATAGTTTTGATGATACAGAATTCTTCGTAGACAGTATCATGGGACCAATAATCATAAAAGGAGAAAATTTAGAACTACTAAAATTAGATACATTTCAAGGAAACTTATCAATAAAAGGAAAAATATTTTCGGTAATGTATTTAGATGATAATAAAAAAGTAAAAGCAGAAAGCATAATGGCTAGGTTATTTAAATAATGACACTAACAGAACAAATACTATCATTCCTATTTTCTTTTTTATATGGAATAATAACATTCTTTATCTTTAAAATCATCAAAAAATACATCTACAATGTAAAGAAAATATATAATTTTCTAAATTCATTACTATTTTTCACAAATATAACACTTATATATTTTAAAATATTCTATTGTATTAATGGAGGAATAATAAAATTATATTTTATATTAATTACAACAATAACATTTCTATATTTAAATAAAAAATTTACAAAAAATATGTAAAAAAATGTGTTATCAATTGTAATTATTAGTTGATAAAGATATAATTATAAGTGAAAATGGGGTTAGTATGAAAAAGGTTAGTCAAAAAACAAAGTTTAGAGTGACTTTTTTAACAATAGGGTTTATAATATCTATTGTGATTTTTGCATCTACAATTTTTTCTTATAATACTCAAATAAATAATAATAAAAAAGAAATATCAGATTTGGAAAAAAAATACAATGAAGAATTAGAACTAGAAGAAGAGTATAAAGATCAAATAAATAAGTTGCAAGATCCAGAATATGTTGCGAGAAGAATACGTGAGAAACATTTATATTCTGGCAAAAATGAGATAGTAATAAAAATAGAAGATTAGAAAGGCTTTGATATGGAAGAAGTATATAATTTTATTAGAAAAGAAATAGGTCTTTCAGTAGGAGATACAATAGTAGTAGGTGTTTCAGGTGGACCAGATTCAATGGCACTATTATATATATTAAATGAATTTAAAAATAAAATGGATTTAAATATAATATGTGCTCATGTAAATCATAATAAAAGAAAAGAAAGTGAACAAGAAAAAATAGACTTAGAAAATTATTGTAAGAAAAATAATATAACATTTGAATACATAAAAGTAACTAATTGGGGAGATGATAATTTTCATAATGAAGCAAGAAGTGTAAGATATAACTTCTTTGAAGAATTAGTATACAATTATGGAGCAAAATATTTAATGACAGCTCATCAAGGTGATGACTTAATTGAAACAATACTTATGAGAATAGTAAGAGGTTCAACATTAAAAGGATATAGTGGATTTAGTAGAATAGTTGATAAAGGAGATTATAAGATAATAAGACCACTTATAACAGTAACAAAAGATGAAATACTAAAATTCGATGAAAAAAATGGAATACAATATGCTATAGATGAATCAAATAATGAAGATCACTATACAAGAAATAGATATAGACATACAGTCTTACCATTCTTAAAACAAGAGGAACCAAATATACATAAAAAGTTCTTAAAATTTAGTGAAACACTTCTTAAAAATAGTAACTACATAGACTCAGTAGCTAGTAAAGAATTTAATAAAGTATTTCAAAATGGTAACCTAGATATTGATAAATTTAAATCATTAGACCCAGTAATTCAAACAAAAATAATATATAATATATTAGAAAAGATATATGGAGATGACCTATTGATAGTAGGAAATGCTCATGTAGACTTAATATTTGGCTTAATAAGTTCAAATAAATCAAATAGTGTAGTTCATTTACCAAACAATGTAATAGTAGTAAAATCATATAATGAATTAACATTTAGTTATGATGATGATGTTAATGATCAATATGAAATACAAATAGATGAAATAGTTAATCTACCAAATGGAAAAATAATAGAAAAAGTAGATGAAACAAATGATACATCAAATTACACAATTAAATTAAATAGTAAAGAAGTAACACTTCCATTGTACGTAAGAAATAGACGTGATGGAGATAAAATAAAACTAAAAGGACTTAATGCATATAAAAAAGTAAGTGAAATATTTATAAATGAAAAAATAAAAACAAGTGATAGAAACTCTTGGCCAGTAGTATTAGATTCAAAAGAAGAAATAGTATGGCTTCCAGGATTAAAAAAGTCAAATCTTGACAAGAAAAATACTGAAGAGTATGATATAATACTAAGATATTATTAAAAGAAAGGAAAGAAGCAATGAATATAAAAAAGACTAAAAAAAGTATGAATTTAATGCCATATATAGTATTAACTATAGTAGTTATAGGATCATATATATTCTTAAATTCATTCAGTACAAAAATAAACAAAATGGATTACAATGAATTAACAAAAGAAATAGAAAATAACAATGTAAAAGAATTAGTAGTAACTCCAAAAAATGCAGCAGGAGTATATATCTTATCAGGTAAACTAAATAATTATGGAAAAGGAGAAACATTTACAGTAACAATTCCATATACAGATACAGTTGTATCATCAGTATATGAACTTGCTGAAAGTCATAATTTAAAAGTTCAAACAAATACTAATCCAGAGAATAGTACATGGCTAACAATTGTTGTAAATATTGTACCAATAATTATATTTGGAGTACTAGCATATGTAATGATTGCTAAACTAAGTAATAATGGAAAAGGTACATTTGATTTCAGTAAAAGTAGAGCTAAATTATCTGAAGACGGTGGAACTAAAACATTTAAAGATGTAGCAGGACTTAAGGAAGAAAAAGAAGAAGTACAAGAATTAATAGATTTCTTAAAAAACCCTAAAAAGTTTACTAAAATGGGAGCAAGAATTCCAAAAGGAGTTTTATTAGTAGGTCCTCCAGGAACAGGTAAAACATTACTTGCTAAAGCAGTAGCAGGAGAAGCAAAAGTACCATTCTTCTATATAAGTGGTAGTGATTTTGTAGAATTATTCGTTGGTGTAGGAGCTTCTCGTGTAAGAGACATGTTCAAACAAGCAAAACAAACAGCACCATGTTTAATATTTATAGATGAAATTGATGCAGTTGGACGTGAAAGAGGAACTGGCGTTGGTGGTGGACACGATGAAAGAGAACAAACACTAAATCAATTACTTTCAGAAATGGATGGATTTAGTGAAAATGAAGGTATTATCATTATAGCTGCTACAAATAGACCAGATGTATTAGATCCAGCATTACTTCGTCCAGGTAGATTTGATAGACAAGTAACAGTTGGAAGACCAGATGTTAAAGAAAGAGAAGAAATATTAAAAGTTCATGCTAAAAATAAAATCTTAGCACCAAGTGTTAAATTAAAAGCAATTGCTGAAAGAACACCAGGATATTCAGGAGCAGACCTTGAAAACTTACTAAATGAAGCAGCATTACTAGCAGTAAGAAGAGATAAGAATGAAATAACAATGGACGAAATAGATGAAGCTAGCGATAGAGTTCTTATGGGACCAGCAAAGACAAGTAGAAAAGTAACTGACTATGAAAAGAAAATAGTTTCATACCATGAAGCAGGACATGCAGTTTCAGGAATAGTTCTTCCAAATGGTGAAGAAGTTCATAAGATAACAATTATTCCAAGAGGTATGGCAGGTGGATATACACAAATGCTTCCTAAAGAAGAAAGAACGCTTGTATATACAAAGAAAGAATTAGAAGAACAAATTATAACATTACTTTCAGGTCGTGTTAGTGAAGAAACATTCCTTGGCGAAATATCAACAGGAGCAAGTGATGACTTAAAGAGAGCTACTAAGATTGCTAGAAGTATGGTTACAGAATATGGTATGAGTTCACTAGGAGCAGTTCAATTAGAACATAGAAGTGAAAGTGTATTCCTTGGTAGAGATTATAATCAAACTAAAAACTTCTCTGATCAAGTTGCATTAGAAATAGACAAAGAAGTAAGAAAAATAATTGATGAATGTTATAAACAAGCACAAGAAATTCTTAAAAAACACAAAAATCTAGTTGAAGTTTTAGCTAAAGTTTTATCAGAAAAAGAAACATTAACAAAAGAAGAAATAGAAGATATAGTTGAAGCTAATAGTGATATAAAAATTAAAAGAGAAGAAAAACTTTCAGATGAAATAAAAGAAGAAGAAAAAGAAAATAAATTTGAAAAAGAAACTTCAAAGAAAACAAAAAAGCAAACTAATAAAGATGAAGAGTAGAAAAACTCTTCTTTTTTTGATATAATATACGCGTATAAGAAAGACCGAAAAGAGGGATAATATGATATTATTTATAGACACACACGATGAATTAATAACAATCGCATTAAAAACAAAAGATAATTTATACATAAAAACAAAAGAAAGTGAATATTCACATTCAGTATATACAATGCCTATGATAGCGTCAATATTTGATGAAAATAATCTAGATATAAAAGATTTAGATAAGATAATAGTAGTAAATGGACCTGGAAGTTTTACAGGAATAAGAATAGGATTAAGCATTGCTAAAACAATCGCATATGCATTAAATATAAAAATAAATACAATATCAAGTCTACTAGCATATCTAATAAGTAGTGATATAAAAGAAAATAAAATGGCAGTCATAGAAGATAATAAAGGTTATTATATAAGTGCAATGAATAAAGATAACAATATAATACTAGAAGAACAATATGTAACAGAAAATAACTATAATTATAAAGAAGTAGAACACAAACTAGATGTTGAAAAAATAATTAATTATTTAAAAGATAAAGAAAGTGAAAATCCGCATTTCATTAAAGCAAATTATATTAAAAAAATAGAGGTAGAAAAATGATAGAAAAAGAAATATTAACAAATACAGATTCAGTTTATAATTATAAAGATGGTGATAAAGTACTAGGATACTTAGAAATAAGACTTGTTGATGGAGTTATCGATATAATGAACTTATTTGTAAATGAAGAAAATAGAAAACAAGGAATAGCCACATCATTAATGGAAGAAATGTTCAAAAAAGAAAATTATAGTAGAATAATGCTAGAAGTAAATGAAAACAATATAGAAGCATTAAGACTATATAATAAATTAGGATTCAAAGAAATAAGTTTAAGAGATAGATACTATGGAGAAGATACAGCAATCATTATGGAGAAGGTGAAATAATGAAAGATGTTTATATTTTAGCAGTTGAATCTTCTTGCGATGAAACTAGCGTAAGTATAATTAAAAATGGTTATGAAGATATCGCAACAATAATAAATACACAAATAGACGTACATACAAAATATGGTGGAGTTGTTCCAGAAGTAGCAAGCCGTCTTCACTTAGAAAATATTACAATGGTAATAAACGAATGTATGGAAAAAGCTAACATGAAATTTGAAGATATAGATGCATTCGCTTGTACATACGCCCCGGGTCTACTTGGAAGTTTACTTGTAGGAGTAGAAGCTACTAAAGCATTATCATATATTTATAAAAAGCCATTTATCGCAGTAAATCATATGATGGGACATATCTATGCAAATATGATAGGTAATCACTTAGAATATCCATTATTATCATTAATAATATCAGGTGGACATACTGATTTAATACTAATGAAAAGTGAGGATTCATTTGAATACTTAGGTCAAACATTAGATGACGCGATAGGTGAAGCATATGATAAAGTCGCAAGAATATTAAATTTACCATATCCAGGAGGACCTAATGTAGAAAAGTATGCTTTAGAAGGCAAACCTACATACAAAATGCCTAATATATTAAATGATGATTCATTCAACTTTAGTTTCAGCGGAATTAAAAGCCATATAAATAATTTAGTACACAATGAAAAACAAAGAGGTCATGAAGTAAATGAATATGACATAGCCTCCTCATTCCAAACATGTGTAACTAGTCATTTAGTTGATAAAACAAAGAAAGCATTATTAAAATATAATTTAAATACACTACTAATAAGTGGAGGGGTCGCAAGTAATTCATACATTAGAGAGTCTTTAAAAGAAATGTGTGATAGTATAGGTGTAACAATGCACATGCCACCTAAAAAATATTGTACAGACAATGCTGCGATGATAGGTGCTGCTGCTTATGTATTATACAAAAATAAAAAGTTCGCACCATTAAGTACGAACGCACAAAGTCATATAAACTTACAATAAAAAATAATCATTAATTGATTATTTTTTCATTTTTCTATTAATTTCACTTACATTTTCATGAATAGAAAGTAATACAAGTGAGAATTCATAAACTATTCTAAGTATTAAATTACCAAATAGTAGTGTTAATAAGAAACTAACAAAACTAGTTGATATTAAACTAAATGAAGATAAAGTAATGAATATTGCTAAAATTAAATATGATACCTTTAATATAGTAGTAATATACATTTTTTTAAACTTAACAAATTCATAAAGTTTAGCCATAAAACCAGTATATGATTTTTCATTCTTATCAGAGAATACTGTAAAATATAAACAAATACCACCAACTAGAGCAATAACAAAAGAAATTATTACCCAAATTCCAGCTGATTCTAAATTAAAAAGACTAGAATTATTACCAAGTGAAGAATCATATCCAAATGAACCACCGTACATATTGCACCTCCTTAATTAAATATATTTTATCACATTAAAAAAAAGAAATAAATAAGATTTCTTCATCAATATTTATTTCTTCTTAAATACAAATAATTTACTTAATATATAATTAGCAGCAGTAACAACAACTTGAACAACTAATTTCATAATCTTATCATTAAGGTGAAGTAGTGTTACAAATACAAACATTATTCCCATATCCATAAGTAATGTTGCAACTCTTGAGCCATAAAAACTAACAGCTTCTTTAAATTTCTTTTGATTCTTACTTTTGAAAACAAATATTCTATTAGCGAAGTAAGCAAAAGTAACGGCACATATCCATGAAATAATATTAGCTGCTTGAAGTTGATACCACACATCAGGATCCAAAAATGTATAAATGCATAAATAATAACTTCCAAGACTAACAATAGTAGTAAGACCCCCTACAATTAAATAATTAATTATTTCTTCATACTTCTTATAAAGTTTTAAACATTTATTCCACATTTTTTTCATAAGTAATCTTCATCAAATCCAATCTCTTCTTTAGCAATATATATAGGTCTTCTCTTTGTTTCATTATAAGTTTTACCAAGATATTCACCAATAATACCTAAAAATATAAGTTGAATTCCACCTAAAAAAAGCATAACACACATAAGAGAAGAATATCCAGGAGTATCTATACCTTTAATGATAGCTTTTATTATAATAACTATTAAGTATATAAATGCTACAAAACTTGTAAATATACCTGTATAAGTAGCAAACCTAAGTGGCTTTGTACTAAATGCAACTATACCATCAAAAGCATAATTAAATAATTTAATCTTATTCCATTTAGTAGTGCCTCCTTTTCTTTCTTCAACTTTATATTTATCATAATAAGTTTTAAATCCAACATAACTAAATATACCTTTAGAAAATCTATTTCTTTCAGTAAGAGAAATTATAGAACGTACCATACTTTTTCTAAACATTCTAAAATCACTCGCACCATCTACGATATCCATATTAGAAAGTTTTCCCATAATATTATAAAAACATCTTTGCAAAAATCTTTTCTTATGCTGTTTTTGACACATACATACTGAATCATAATCAGGATTTTCATTTAAAAAATTATACATCTTAACAACATAACTAGGATTTTGTTGTAAATCACAGTCAATTATACATGCATAATCACTTTTAGAATGTAAAAGCCCTGCATATATAGCAGCTTCTTTTCCAAAATTTTTAGAAAAACTAACAATTTTTACACATTCATCATCTTTTTCATGTAGTTCTTTCAATTTTTTTAATGTTTTATCTTTACTTCCATCATCCACAAAAATAAAACAGTGCTTTATATCACCTAAAGCCTCATTTACTTTATTATAAAAATTAATAACATTTTCTTCCTCATTAAATGAGGGCACTATCAAATCTAATTTCATTCCTTAACCTCTTTTAATAACCTAATTTTCCTTCTAAGCTTTCATCATTCTTAATAAGCTCACTTACAAGAATTTCTCTATACTTATCTTTACTATCTCTAATAATTAATTTTTCAATCCCACTATTTATTACAACACGTTTGCACATAGAACAACTCATAGAGTTTTCTACATATTCACCAGTTTTTGCATCTTTACCAACCATATAAAGAGTAGCACCAATCATTTCGCTTCTACTTGCTGAAATAATAGCGTTTTGTTCTGCGTGAACGCTTCTACAAAGTTCATATCTTTCACCTCTTGGAATATTTAGTTGTTCACGAATGCAATACCCAAGATCATCACAATTCTTTCTCCCTCTAGGTGCACCATTGTATCCAGTTGAAATAATTTCATCATTCTTAACAATAACTGCTCCCCATTTTTTTCTTAAACATGTAGCCCTTTCTAAAGTAGCCTCTGCTATATCTAAATAATAATTATTTTTATCAATTCTTTTCATACTAAAACCTCTCAAATATATTGTATCATAAAATATAATAAATCTAATACATAAAATGTTTATTTAACATAGATAAAATTATATGCTTATATAAAATATGTAGAATTACATGAAAGAGTATATCAAAAAAAGTAAAAAAGAAATCATGTATGTATAGTATTAACTAAAATTCTTTTAATAAATCCAATTTTGTATGGTGAAACAATAAATTACGTATCAGATTCAAGATATTCAGAAGCATTAAATATATTAATACTATATGTAATATCAATGAACATATATAACTATTTGAATACATTAGACAAAGAACATATTATTCAGTTTATGGAAAACTATATAAAGAATCAACAATAATAGGTATTGGATACACATATAATAACTCAATATTTAGTTTATCAAAATTTACACCAGGAGAATACTTAAATTTAATGAATGCAGGTATTGATATAGTATGTAACTTTATAACAAATGGTATTTTTTATATGTTCTTTTAATAAACTTAATTGAGGAACATATGAAAACAAATATTAAAATAGGTCTTACAGATAAAGAAGTAATAAACAATAGAAGCAAATATGGAAGTAATAAATTAACTTCTAAAAAGAAAAATACTTTTCTAAAATTAGTAATTGAATCATTAAGTGATCCAATAATTAAAATTTTATTAATTGCTCTTGCGATAAAAATACTTTTTTTATTTCAAGACTCTAATATATTTGAAACATTAGGTATAGCAGTTTCAGTGTTTTTAGCTACATCTATTTCAGCATTAAGCGAGTATGGTAGCGAAAAAGCATTTGAAAAATTAAGTGAAGAAAACTCAATAATCAAAGTAAAAGTGTTAAGAAACTCTAAAAAAGAATTAATTAATATGGATGAAGTAGTAGTAGGCGATATAGTTTATCTTGAAAGTGGAGATAAAGTACCAGCAGATGGAATGGTTATAGATGGAGAACTTTATATAGATGAAAGTTCTCTTACAGGTGAAACAAAAGAAAAACATAAAAATATAAATAATAATGAAGTATATATGGGAAGTGTAGTATGTGGTAAAAAAGGAACAATACAAGTAACACTAGTAGGCGATAAAACATTTTATGGAAGAATTGCTCAAGATATACAAGAAAGTACAATAGAAAGTCCATTAAAATATAGACTTAGAATACTTGCTAAACAAATAAGTAGGCTTGGATACATATGTGCCTTTTTAATATTAATTTCGTATTTATTTAATTCAGTAGTAGTAGCAAACAATTTTGATATTAACAAGATATTAACATTTAAAAATATCTTTCCACATCTTTTATATGGACTTACATTAAGTGTAGCAGTAATAGTCATGGCAGTACCAGAAGGCCTACCAATGATGATTACGCTCGTTTTATCATCTAACATGAAAAGGCTACTCAAAAATAATGTACTTGTAAGAAAACTAGTAGGTATAGAAACAGCAGGTTCCCTAAACATTTTATTCACAGATAAAACAGGAACATTAACAGAAGGAAAATTAAAAGTACAAAGAGTTATAGATGCAGAACTAAATGAATATGAAACATTAGATCAAATAAATAAAAATAAAAATCTAAATGAATTATTTTATCAATCACTAATTTATAATAACGAGTCTTTTTTTAACAACAATATCCCAGAAGGAGGTAATACTACAGATAGAGCTATACTTAATTTTTGTAAAACAGAAGACAAATCTAAATATAAAATAATAAATAAAGAAGAATTTGACAGTAAAAAGAAATATTCAAGTATAACAACTAACTATAATAATAAAACTATATTTATAAAAGGAGCATATGAAATCATATTAAATAAATGTTCTATGTACTTAAAAAGTGATGGTACAAAAAGAGTAATAATTGATAAAACTAAGATAAATAAATATATTAGAGAAAAAACACTACAAGGAGAAAGAGTACTCGCTCTTGCGATAAATAATGATGATGAATTTAAAAATTTAACACTATTAGGATTTATATTTTTAAAAGATAACATTAGAAAAGAAGCATTTAAAGGAATAGAATTAATTAAAAATGCAGGAATACAAGTATGTATGGTAACAGGGGACTCAAAAGAGACCGCTTATGCTATAGCGAAAGATTTAAAAATAATAGAAAGTGAAAACGATATAACACTTACAAGTGATGAATTAAATATGATGGATGATGAAGAAATTAAAAAAATAATTCCAAGATTAAAAGTATTAAGTAGAAGTCTACCTCAAGATAAAAATAAACTTGTAAGATTAAGTCAAGAAATGAATTTAATATGTGGTATGACAGGAGACGGCGTTAATGACGCTCCTGCGCTTAAAAAAGCAGATGTAGGATTTTCCCTTGGAAGTGCAACAGAAGTGGCAAAAGAAACAAGTGATATAGTAATACTTGATAACAATATTTTATCAATATCAAAAGCAATACTTTATGGAAGAACAATATTCAAAAGTATACGAAAGTTCATAATATTTCAACTGACAGTTAATTTTTCAGCAGTATTTTTAAATATAATTGGCCCTTTTATAGGTATACTAAATCCAATAACAATAATTCAAATCTTGTGGATAAATATGGTAATGGATACACTCGCAGGACTAGCATTCTCATATGAACCAGCACTACTTGAATATATGATGGAAAGTCCTAAAAAACGTGATGAAAAAATAATAAATAAATACATGATAAATCAAATATTATGTAATGGAATTTATACATCCTTGTTATGTACGTGGTTCTTAAAATCTCAATTAATAGGTAAAATATATCATACAGACATATCTAATAAATATATAATGACAGCCTTCTTTGGTCTATTCATCTTCATAACGATATTTAATGCTTTTAATGCAAGAACATATAGAATAAATACGTTTTCCAATCTTCTTAAAAATAAAGTGTTTATAGGAATAGTACTCTTTATAGCAATAGTACAAGTTATTCTTATATATTTCGGAGGAACTCTTTTTAGAACAACAGGTCTTTCAATCTATGAATTTGAAATTATGCTCATTTTAGCATTTTCAATAATACCATTTGATTTTATAAGAAAAATCATATTAAAAAAGAGAGGCATGCCAAGAAAAATATAATTATTTTTTTCTTCTTAAAGCAATTCTTGCCTCTCTATCATATTCTGCCTTGTAAAGTTCAATTTCAACCTTTCTTTTATTAAAATACTCAATTAGTTCTAAAAAAGTTCTATAATCAAAATTCATATAAATATCTTTAAAAAAGAACTGATGTAATAAATATTGATTATAAAGAGATGGATAGTCGCGAAGAGGATTACATACCCCAGTATATACTTTTTTATCAAGGCCTGAGTGTCTAGATGGGATACTAGAATATTTACTTTCAAGATAAGTTCCATCAATAAGTTTTTTTGTTATGTCATTTACTTTAAGACCCTTTTTACTAATAAACTCACTTATATACTCATTATCTTGAATTTTGTATACAAAAGGAAATTTAAGTTCTTTAGCAATGATACCTACTAAATAATTATATAAAACAGCAAATTCATTAACAATTGCTTCTGTTCTATATTTACGAACACTATTAGAACCATAAGAGCTATTCTTTAATTTCCAATATCTAATTCTATTTTCATTTCTATTTTCTAATGCTTTTGATAGCATAAATAATTCAAATACTTGATTACTAAACTCATCAGTAATAACACCACTTAAAATTTTATCAGTCTCATCAAAGGTAAAATTACGACTAATTATAACTTCGTTTTCTTTTAAATAATAATCTAATATTTCACCAGTATCATTAAGTACAACAGTAAGTTTAATAACATTTCTATGTTGACCACTCTTTAAAGATAATTGTTTTTCAATTTTAGGATGAAGTAACCTGACTCCAGTAGTTCCATATGAAACTTTAAAATTATTAAGAGCATCTAAATCAACATCACTATTTGGAATAATAGATCCACCGCCATCTGCAATAAATAAATCAACAATATATTTATTGCCATCTTTATGAACAGATATAGCATCATCATGAAGTGACGTAGTACTACCATCGATTGTAATTATAGGGCCTTCAATAATTTCTCTTTTAGGTATATACATTTTTTCATATTTAGGAGTAGGATTTACAAATCCATATTTATCATTTATTTCTTCTAAACTTAAACTTCTTTTAATGCCTTGAATTATCATATACATTTGTCTTAAAAATAAATTATTTTTTCCTTTGTATGAATCTAATAATTTATAATATTTTTGCTTATCAATACTAGAACTATAGAATATTTTTAATAAAGTAATGTAATAATATATATCTTCATTTTCCTTTTTTAAAGCTTTTAAAGCTTTGTTAAAAGCAATGTCAAAAAGTTCACAATTATTTCTATTTAAAACTTCTTTATTACTAGTGACAAACTTTTTAATAATATTTGTATCTTCACATCTATTAATTAACTCTTTAATTATTATAAATAAAGAATCAATATCATCATTTTTGTCAACAACCAGTTCATCCAAAGTATTTACTGCTTTAATGTATGTGTCTCCATATGCTGATAAAAGTTTTTCTCTAACAGTTTTAATTTTAAGTTTTATTTTTGCTGCTTCCTCTTGATTAAAATTACAATCATTAACAAGAATTGTAACTAACTTTATTAACTTATAAAAATAAAGATTAGATTTAAGATCACTTTTAGATAATCTATCAGACATATTACTAAGTTCATTAAACACTATTAAAACTAATTTATTCTTATTAAGATTCATAGACTTTAGAAATTCATCAATACCTTGATTAGTAAAATCAGCTTTATTCACAAAAGTTTTTATTAAATTTTTTTCCGTCATAGAATTTATAATATCACTCAAAAATTTATATTACAAGTAAAAATTATGTTATAATCTAATAAAGGAAGTGATTAAATGTATAAAAAGAAAAAATTGTTACTAAATATTATTAATATTTTATTTTTAATTTTTTCACTTATAGAATTGATAAAATATTTCAAAATAGATAATACGCTATATGGAGTCATATACTTATTGATAAATCTTGTTATTATATTTTTATTATTACCAGTAACTTTCAATTATAAAAGACATTATTCAACTGCAAGAATAAGTAAAATAATATTAATTATTATAATAGGAATTTTTAATTCTTTTATATTAAATCTTATAGTACTAAAAAGTATGAATTACACTGATGGATCAAATGATTACATCAAATCAATATTTATATTTAAAAACATATTAAAACCAATCTTATATTTATTATTATCAGGATTTCTAATTTTAGAGTCAAAATCACAATATAAATTAAAAAAGATTAGCAAAAACGATTGATAAACGTGTACTTATATGTTATTATAAAGACATTTCAAATAGAAAAATTCGATAATATTTGACATTTTGTAACAAATGTGATATAATACATGCATATTTACAAAGGGGGGTAAATTTTATGAATATGGAATTTGTTAAAAGACTTGAAAATATAAAACAATTATTAAAGAAACATGATAGCGAATTAAGAGCTGAATACAATAAGGAAGGAAAAACAGCTGAAGAAAAGAACAACATAGTAATGCTTGTTAAACAAAATGCTGCTGAATATTATGAAGCAGTAGAAGACTCTAGAAAATATAAAGTAGCTGATAGTAAGACTCAAAAAGAAATTGAAGAGAAATACGATAAGAGATATAACTTAGGAAGCATTAACGAAGAAGAGGAATTACCAGAAGAGTTACCAACACCAAATACAAAAAATAATGAAGAGGAAGAAGAAGTTGTAGCAGTTAAGAAGCCAAATAAAACATTAAGAGCATTATCTTATATAGGCGTTGCTGGATTAGCTGTTGGAGTTGGTTATGGACTTGCTAGTTGTTCAAATAAGAATGCTGAAGTATTAAATGCTGAAACAGAAGTTGAAGATTTAGATGTTGATGCTGAAACAGAAGTGATAAAAGAATCTGAATTAAAACCAGGTGAACCAGGAACATTTAAAGATGCAAGCAATGAGGATGAAGTAAATGCAAGAGTAGACTGGTACTTCGAAAATTACTTTAATAAAGAATATCCAAACTTAACTGAGGTAGAAAAAGATTCAATCAATAAAGAAAACTTAGCTGATATGGTAAAAATAGTTAATGGTGAATTGATTGATGGATTTGAAATGAATGAACTAGTTAACTATGATAATAAATTAACTCAAATGTTCTCAACATATTTATCAACATTAGAAAGAGCAGAAGCAAACAATGTTGGATTTATTCCATCACAATATTTATATGAAGATGGTTCACATGAACAAAAATGTGCTGCTGAAGTAGATGCAGTTATGGAACCATTAATTGAAGCAATAAATAAACATGATGATGAAGCATTTAAAAAATATGCAACTGAATTTGGTGAATTAATGAGAGATCAATATTATTATCCAGATGCTCAAGCAACTCATTATAATGTAAGAAGTATAGCTTCATATCCAAGTAGAATGCACTTATATGGATTATCTTATTCACAATACGTAGCAAACATACTTGAATATGGAATTGTTAACAATATAGATGTATGTATTCCATTCTGCTTTGATAACGATGGATACGTAGAAGAAATTCCATTATCAAAATTAATGGCAACTCTAGACTTTGTACCAATTGGAGAATGGGAATATGTTCTTAAGAGAGCTGGAATGACTTCACAAGAAATAGCAAGTTATGGAAACAATGCTGTTGAAGATACAATGTTCCAAAGATTCTTAAAAGATGCTAAAAATCATTATAGTGAAAAATTAAATCAACAAATGACATTAACACCACAACAATATAAATAAGTTTAATCAGGGGAGGAAAAAATTATGTATAGTAATGAAAGAAGAAGCGGATTTAGTATCGCTGACTTATTAGTAAAAATTATATTTGCTGCATTATTTATATTTATCTTAATATGGTTATTTGAGAAGAAAGTTCCAAATATGACTCCATTCTATAGTAATGTATTTAGAGAAAATATTAAATATATGCAAGAAGCCGGAGAAAGTTATTTTACAGATGATAAGATGCCTAAGAATATTGGTGAGTCAACTAAAATTAGTTTAGGTGAAATGTATGATAAAAGGCTATTATTACCATTTGTAGATGAAAACGGACATTCATGTAATCAATACGATTCATATGTAAGTGTTACTAAAACAGACATTGGTTATGAACTTAAAACTAATCTAGTATGTAATAACGAAAGTAACTTTACTATTAAAATCTTAGGTTGTCATACATATTGCAAAGATAACTCATGTAATAAAACATGTAGAATAGAAAAGATAACTGAATATCAATTCAAGAAAACAATAAAAACAACTAAGACAGTTTATAATTGTGATAACTTACCAGGTTCTAAGAGAAATGGTGCATACTGTTATAAATCAAAATTAATAGATAGTAAGCCTGCTAAAACAACAACTACTGATACAAAAGTAGTAACAGAACCAGCAGTAAAAGTATTAGTAAATGGTAGAAAAGAACAATTAGAAACTATTAAAACAAGAAATAATGATACAACTAAAATTGTATATGATGACAAAATTTATGTAACAACTGGTGGTGGAACTACAACAAGAAAAGAATGTAAAATGGTAGATAAAACAGTTCCATATGAATGTACTAAAACAAAAACTGAAAGGGTTCCATATACTTGTACAAAAACAAAGACAGAAAAAGTTTCTTACTCATGTACAAAGTATAAAACTGAAAGAAAATGTACAACAACTACAACAAAACAACCATATAGCTGTGCTCCATGTACAACATATAGAGATTCTAATGGTATCTCTCATACAACATGTGCAACATGTTATAAAAATGTAACAACTGAAAAATGTAATAATGTACAAGTTCCATATACAGACACATGTTATAGAAATGAAACAGTAAGCTATAATGACACATGTTATAGAAATGAAACAGTAAGTTATAAAGATACATGTTATAAAACAGTTCAAGAAGAAGTATGCAAAAATGTAGAAGTAGAAAATCCAAGTTCTGGATATTGGACTTGTCCATCAATTTCAACTAATAGAAGTGGTTCAGGAGAAAACTTAAAATGTTGGCATACTGAAACTGTATCTGGTGGATATAGTTATAGTTGTCCAAGTAAAGCAAATTATAGTGAAGGTTCAGGAAAAAATTTAAAATGTTATTATGTAACTGATCCAACATATAAATATGAATGTAAAGATAAATCTTATACATACAATGATTCAAATAAAACATGTTCTAAGAGAGTAACATCAACAATAACTGCTGAAGGATGTCCAAGAGGATATAAACAAGAAGGAAACAAGTGTAATAAATATAGTACAACAAAAGTAAAAGCTAACACTAAAAAGATAACTTCAACTTCATATAAATATATGTGGAGTAAGAGTGAAAGTGTTGATGGATGGACTAAAACAGGAAAAACTAGAACAATAGATGGAAAAGAGATATGTGAATAATTAGAGAAAATATCTCTTTTTTCTTGTAATTTTAAGAGTGTTATATTAAACTATTAATAGAGGTGAATGATATGGAAAAACGTTGTCGTGAATGTGGAAAAAAGATAGAAAATTCACAAACTCTATGCGACAATTGTAGAGCAAAAAGAAATGGAAAAGATACACTAGCTAAATATCCTTGGTGGTTACTAGGATTAATTCTTCCACCTGTTGGATTAATATTATACCTTATATGGAAAAAAGATAGAAAACAATCAGCTAAAAGTGCTGGAGTAGGAGCATTAATAGCAGCAATAATTTGGGCTTTTGTAGGATTGTCATTCTTACTTGATGGTAAAAATGTTGCAAAAGGACCTAACACATTACAGTTACAAAATGTAAAAAATTCAAGTGAAGAAATTCAAAACTGGTACAATGATGTATCAAGTGGAGATTATGTGGTTACAATACTTGCAAGTTCATCTTGCCCACATTGTAAAGCATATAAACCAGTAATTACTGAAATAGCAGAAAAAGAAAAGTTCAAAATGTATTTCTTTGAAGGAGACCAATTGAGCGATAGTGATTATAAAATATTAACTTCATCATTTGAACTTACTAATTACAAAGGATCAGTACCATATACATTTATAGTACACGATAAAGAATTTGTAAGCGACACAGTAGGATTTAAAGATGAAGAAACAACAAGAAATTATTTAATAAATAGCGGTGTATTAGAAAACTAGGAAACTAGTTTTTTTCTTTATCTTATAGTATAATTTATATAGGTGATTTAATGAAAAAAGTATTAATGTATATAATATTTATAAGTATAATTTTAATATTATCAAAATTTTATTTATCAAATTATAAAATAGAATACAGTATAAATAACTATAAAATAAAAGAGGTATATAATGATTCAAGATATTATTTTGAAATAACTAATGATAAAACATATAACTTTGACATATATAAAAAAAGAACATTAAAAAAACATAAAATAAACGATATAAAAACAATAGAAAAAGATAATATATTTTGTATAGTACCAACAAGCAATGATATAAAAACTTATCCATTATGCTATGTAGACGAAGTATATACAGACTATAATCTAATTAATATTGAAGAATTGGATGAATATAAAACAAATAAAATAAGTGTTGAAAAACCTAAAAATGACTTCATCTATTATGATAACTTGAATAATAATGAATATGTAGCATTATGGAATTATAAAGGATATATAGTAATGCATAATAATACATATAAATACATAGAACTATTTAAAAAAGATAAATATGATAACACATTAGCCTATATGATAGATAATACAATATATATGGCTAATTATGAAGAAGAACATGAATACACAAAACTAATCAAATTTAATGTTGAAACTTATAAACAAGAAACAATAGAACTAAAAAACTCAATAGATTATGATTCATACATTGTAGGTCATATAAAGAAAAAATTATATATATTCGATAATAAACATAGCATTTTATATGAAATAAATCTTAAAAATAATAAAGTAAAAGTAGTTGGAAATAATTCTATAGGATTTAAAAAGTATGAAAATGGTGAGTTTATAAACTGTAGTAAAACAGAATATAAAATAAATAAAATTAAATATAACAAAAAAGAATCTATATATAATTACACTATAGATAATGGATTATATAAGATAATAGAAGAAAATAAACTTAAACAAAAAATACTTAATAACGAAGTAAAAATAATAGGTGAAAATAAAAATGAAATATATTATACATTAAATGATGAATTTTACAAATATACTCCATCATATGGCAGTGAAAAGATATTTTATAATTATGAACTAGCATATAACAACGATAATTCAATTTTTATCTATATTAAATAGCGAAAAATAAAAAGTTACATATAATACACTAGGTGATTTATATGTATGAAAATTCAAATAAAAAAAATTTAGAAAGCCCATTCTATACAATATATGAAATAAAAAAAGGAGACACATTATATAAAATATCAAAAGAATTTAATGTGAATACAAAGTTATTAGCAGAACTAAATGGATTAAATATAGATGATTATATTTATCCAAGTCAAATATTGTTAATTCCTAAAAAAGATGTAAGTTATTACATAACAAAAGATGGAGATACTTTATATACAGTAAGCAATATATTTGGTACAACTGAAAAAGATATAGTAGATCAAAATAGAACAATATATCTTTTAGCAGGACAAATGATATATTATAAAAAGTAAGAAATATTTAATTGAAGTTGTAAGATAAAAGTAGACAC
>FR880099.1 GCA_000434555.1 Clostridium sp. CAG:524
GTTTTTCCTTTATATTCTCCATATGGATTCATGTTATGTGTTGTTATTATATCTGCAAATTCAAGTACAAACCCACATGCACTTTGTGAGAAACCTTCTGTTTTACATTCACTTGGTGTTGATGTGTTTGCAATACGTAATGTATGTGTTCCATAAGTTCCTAGATTTACCGATTTAGTATCGCCAACATTATATTGACTAATTTTATTCACTTTTACATTTGCTACTATTTCTGACCATGTATCATATTCAAATGTTGAATTATATAACATAACATCATCAGTTATAGTTGAAGTACTTGTATATTCTGTTCCATTACCACCTGTTTTAGTGAAATATTGTCTTGTATTTGGTAAACTTCCTAATACTGTTTTAGTAAAATATTGTCTTGTACTTGGTAAATTTCCTAATGCTGAACCTGAACTAACCTTTCTTGTTTCAAGAACGGTCTTATTATCAGTATTCATAAAAGTTACAACATAACTTATTTTATTTGAACTATCAAATGTACAACTAGTTGATTCTTTAGTATCAGTTCCATTTACTGATACATATGCGTTTACTGATTTACCAAGTAAACTTGCTAAATTAATTGTAGGATCTTCTACATATCTAAGCCATATATAAAG
>FR880100.1 GCA_000434555.1 Clostridium sp. CAG:524
GATCAGCATGTTCATCTCCTATAATTGGTATTAATTTATTAACAATTGGAAGTATAACATTTTTACCTATTAAATCATTATATCTTTCATCTTCTGGATTTACTGCGACAGCTGTATCACCAAATAATGTTTCTGGTCTAGTTGTTGCTACATCTAAATATCTATCGCTTCCTTCAATAAAATATTTTAAATGATAGAATGCTCCTTCGTCTTCTTCATAAATAACTTCTTCATTAGAAAGTGCTGTTTTAGCAACAGGATCCCAGTTTATAATCTTTTCTCCTCTATAGATAAGTCCTTCATTATATAATTTAATAAATACTGTATTTACTGCATTATTAAGTCCTTCATCTAATGTGAATCTTTCTCTTGTATAATCTACACATAGTCCCATCGTTTTCCATTGATTATGAATATTATCTCTATGTTCATCAGTCCATTTCCAACATTCTTTTAAGAATCCTTCTCTTCCAAGTTCATATTTATTGATACCTTGTTCTTTTAATCTATTAACAACTTTTGCTTCAGTTGCAATAGCGGCATGATCCATACCAGGAAGCCACAAAGTATCAAATCCTTTCATTTTTTTATATCTAATAATTGCATCTTGCAAACTTGTATTAAGTGCATGTCCTAAATGAAGATTACCTGTAACATTAGGTGGTGGTATAACTATTGTAAATGGTTCCTTACTTTTATCACCTGCTTCAAATAAATGACTCTTCATCCATGCATCATATTTACCATTTTCTACTTCTTTATGGTTATATTTTTTTTCTAACATAATCTATTCTCCTTTTAAATATTTCTTTACCTCATCAAAATAAGGCTTAAACTTATCTTTATTTTTAATATGTTCAAACATCTTATCATAGTAACCTTTTTCTAATATAGTTTGTTTACTATAATCATAGTTTAAATCAAATGCAAATGCTAAAAAGACAAGTATCTTATCATTAACTGTTTTAACATATTCATTTTTGACTAATTTATGTTTCTTAAATTCTATTATTACTTCACTTGATAATTCACTATCATCTTCATTTAATTCTAATATTCTAGGATTAGAGAATGCATATAATATATCTAATTTATCAGCATCTCTTATTATTTTAGAATGTAATGTTTCTTTTACTGATAAGTCACTATCTATACTATATTTATTATGATTAAGTATTGCTTTCTTTACAATATCATAGTCCTCAGTACCTAATTTATAATTCTTTATATCTCCATCATCAAATAATAATTTACATCCAAGAACAGCATGATCAATAGATTCATTATCATTAAATGTCTTATATTGTTTCCATTGTTCAAATCTACCATAATCATGTAATAGTCCAATTAAACATGCTAAATAGTTATCATCTTCATCTAAATTTAATGTATATGATATTTCATCACATTCATGCATGACTCGATAACTATGTTTATATTTATATTCTATCATTTTATCTTCTAAATCAAATGACATAACATACTTATCAAATTCATCTAAATTATCATTCATTTCATTTTTCATAACTTTTCCTCCAAAAGAAAAGATGATACCAAAGGACGATTAAATCGTGGTACCACCTTATTTACTTCTTATATTTTTAACGCATAATTACGTAATTTCTTACTAAACTCAGAAATTAAACTCACAAGCTACCTTCATATATATTCCTTAAGAAAAGCTTTCAGCTAATAACTTTTCATCTCTAATAAGTAGTATATATTACTCCTCTTGGTCTTTGTTTTTATGATTTAGATTATACAACTTAAACTTTAAACTGTCAATTACATTTATAAATTATTCATTGTAATCTTTATTTGATAATCTAAGTACACTATTATTACCATTTACTTTTTCTTGTAATTCTTCTTGTCTTTGATAAAATTCATTTCTAACTCTTGCTATTTCAACTGGAGTAGATAAATTATATCTTTTTATTAATAGTTTGCCATTTTCTTTATGACATTCACTTTTCATAGTTTCATAATCAGCACTTATAAAACTTACTACTTGTGGCTCTTCAAATATGACATTATCTACATCTACAAAAGTATCATCTTGTTCTTTTTTCATAAATATAACATCATATTCTTCATGTATTTTACCATCATAATCATATTTAACTGTATGCTTTGTTATATAACAAGGCATTACTACAAAACAATCTGTATCAATTATAGGTAGTCCACACATATCATGTCCTGTATATTTTTTTATTTCATATAAAGCATACGCTGTTGGATAATTTATTTCGTCCATTATTATTTCCCCCTGTCTTTATAAATTAGTCTTCTTTATGAAGTTCTTCAATTATTTTTTCTATTTTTTGTCCATATTCGATAGATTCATCAAATATAAATTTTAATTCAGGTGTATGTCTTATTTGTAATCTTTCAGCAAGCAAACTTCTAAAGAATCCACTTGCATTGTTTAAATCTTTTTCTACTTTTACTCTAACATCAGTGGTAGTAAAGTATACTTTAGCAAAACTTAAATCATTTGTTACTTCACATGCAGTTATTGTTACATGTTTAAAGTCTTCATCTTTAGCATCAAGAAGTAATATATTTCCAAGTTCTTTTTGCATGTCAGAAGCTACTCTTTCACCTTTTAAACTCATACTCTTTTCACTTCCCTTACTTCATATGCTTCAATAATATCTCTTTCTTTAATGTCTGGGAATGATTCAATAGTCATACCACAATCATATCCAGCTTTAACTTCTTTAGCTTGGTCTTTCTCTCTTTGAAGTGTTGCAATTTTTGATGTTGTTACTACTATACCATCTCTAATTACTCTACATGGTGTTCCAACTTTAACAATTCCACTTGTTACATGAGATCCTGCGATATTACCAACTTTAGAAAAATGGAATATTTGTCTTACTTCTGCTTCACCAATAACTACTTCTTCATATTCTGGATCAAGCATACCTTTCATAGCACTTTCTATTTCTTCTACAAGTTTATAAATAATATTATAAAGTCTTATATCAATGCCATAACTTTTAGCAGTTTCTTTTGTTTGTTTACTTGGACTTACATTAAATCCAATGATAATCGCATTAGATGCGTTTGCTAAAACTACATCACTTTCAGTTATAGTTCCAACTCCACTTCTAATAACATTTATCTTAACACCTTCTACATTAATTTTTAATAATGCATTTTTAACTGCTTCTTCGCTACCTTTAACATCTGTCTTTAATATAATATTTATTTCTTTTCTACCTTCTTTAATAGAATCAAATAATTCTTCAAGACTTAATGCTTTTTTAGCAAATTTCTTACTTTTTTCATGTTCTTTTCTCTTCATGGCTACACTTCTTGCTTCTTTTTCACTTTCAAATGCCATGAATTTATCACCTGCAACAGGTACATCATCAAGTCCAGTTACTTCTACTGGTTTAGATGGTTCTGCTGATATTATTTCACGTCCTGTATCATCTTTAAGCGTTCTTACTTTTCCATAGTTTGTTCCAACTACGATAGGGTCTCCAAGTCTTAATGTACCATTTTGTATTAATAATGTTACAACTGGTCCTATATTCTTATCAAGTCTTGCTTCTATTACTGAACCACTAGCATATCTATTAGGATTTGCTTTTAAATCTAACATTTCACTTAATGCATTAATGTTATCTAACAGTAAGTCAACACCTTCTCCAGTTTGAGCACTTATACGGCAGAATATAGTGTCTCCTCCCCATTCTTCTGGAGTAAGACCTACTTCACTTAATTCACTCATTATTTTATCAACATTAATATTTGGCTTATCAATCTTGTTAACAGCAACAATAATAGGTACTCCTGCTGCTTTAGCATGATCTATTGCTTCTCTTGTTTGAGGCATAACTCCATCATCTGCTGCTACTATAATAATAACAATATCAGTTACAGCTGCACCTCTTGCTCTCATTTCTGTAAATGCTGCATGACCTGGTGTATCAATAAATGTAATCTTTTTACCATTCTTAGTTACTTGATATGCACCTATTGCTTGAGTGATACCACCTGCTTCACCAGCCGCAACATGAGAATTACGAATATAATCTAATAATGTAGTTTTTCCATGATCAACATGTCCCATAATTGTTACAACTGCTGGTCTTTCTACTAAATCACTTTCATTATCTTTAATTACATATTCTTCAAAATTAGTTATATCAGTTGTTTCTTCTTTAACAAGTTCTTTATTATAATCAAGAACTAATACTTCTGCATCTTCAAATGAAATTGCTTGATTTGAAGAAATCATAAGTCCCATACCAATTAATTTTTTAACAACATCTGTAACTGGAACTTTAAGTTCATTTGCAAGATCAGATACACTCATACCTTCTTTATATAAAACAACATTACTTTCTACTTCTTCTTTATTACTTTGAAGTTTTTGTTTGTTTTTATAAATATTCTTTTTCTTAAGTGATAAATCTTCTTGATTTTGTTTATTATCTTTCTTCTTGAATTTTTCTTTTACCTTAACTTGTTCATCTAATTCAATATTGTATGCAAGTGCTGCTTCTTCTGCTCTATCTTCTAGTTCAAATTTATCAGCAAGTTCCTCTGTTAAATTATTTTCTTCTACTTTTGATAATTCATTATCAAGCATAATTATTGCTTCATCATCTAATATATCACTCTTGCTTTTGTAGTTATATCCCATCTTCTTTAGTGAATCTATAACTTCTTCACATGTTACACCTAATTCTAAAGCATAATCTTCTATACTCATAAAATCCCTCCTTTTTCTATTTTATATTTTAGTTAATAATTCATCATATATTTCATCTTTAATTGTTACTTCTAAATGACGTTCTAGTATTTTAGACTTACGTGCTTTTTCAATAGTTTCTCTGTCTTTTTTAATATAAGCACCTCTACCATTTGCTTTACCAGTTTCATCTACAAATACATTTCCTTCATTATCACGAACAACTCTTAATAATTCTTTCTTTTCTAATTTTTCATGTGTCACTACACATGTTCTCATAGGTACTTTTCTTACTTTCATTTTATTCTCCTTATGAGTTAATTTGTTTATTTATATCAGCAAGTGTTTTAATATTAATTGTATATTTAGTAAGTTTACTAGCAAGTTTAATATTAATACCTTTCTTACCTATTGCTAAACTTAAGTTTTCATCATCAGCAATAACTAATGCTTCTTTTTTCTTTTCATCAGTTATACTTACATTTAAGTTTTTAGCAGGACTTAATGCATTAGCAATGAATTCTTCTGGGTCAGTGCTATATGCGATTAAATCTACTTTTTCTCCTCCAAGTTCATTAATTATATTAGCAATTCTTCTTCCTTTTTCACCAATACAACTTCCAATTGGATCTACTTTTGGATTAGTTGATGCTACTGCTACTTTAGATCTAACACCTGCTTCACGAGCAACTCCCCTAAGTTCAAGAGTTCCATCACTAAATTCAGGTATTTCATGTTCAAATAATCTTTTAACAAATCCATAATTCTTTCTTGATACTAAAATTAATGGTCCTTTAGTAGTAGTTTCTATCTTAGTAATATATACTTTAATAGAGTCTCCCATGGTTAATTTTTCACCTGGTATTAATTCAGTTTTAGGAAGTATTCCACGTGCTTTACCTAAATCAACATAGTAATTTCTAGCATCTTCCATCGCAAGGAATCCTATCATAAGTTCATCTTGTTTATCTTCAAATTCACTCATGATTTTTTCACGTTCTGCTTCTCTTATCTTTTGAAGTACAACTTGTTTTGCTACTGAAATAGCAACTCTACCAAAATCTTTAGGAGTAACCTCTTCTAATATTTCATCTCCAACTTGATAATCACTATTTATTTCTTTAGCATCACTTATTGTCATTTCATTTAGATAATCATGTTTTACTTTAACTTCTCCAGTTTCAGGATCAATATCATCGTCATCATCTTTATAATCTTCAACTATTGTTGTAACTTTAAATACTTTTATTTCTCCTGTGTTTCTATCAATTAATACTCTTGATGTATAATCTGCTTTTTCATTCTTTTTAAATGCTGTTGAAAGTGCTGTTTGCATTGCTTCTATAACAACATCTTCATCAATGCCTTTTTCTTTAACGATATAGTCTAATGCTTTTTTAAATTCTTTTGCCTTAGCAACATTTTCATCTTCTACTTTAGTTTTCTTCATCTTCTTCACTCACTCCTTTGCTTCCTACATCTAAAACATATTCTTCTAAATCTAAATCTAATGAATCAATTATTGGGTCAACTATATGTGTTGCTTTAACACATAAATCCATATCTACTCCAGATTCACTATCTATAGTTACAAATAATGTTTTTTCTCCTTCATCTTCCCCTAGATAAACATCTAACAATTTTATGTTTTCTTTCTCTAGTGGTTCAGTTATTGCATCTTTGATTTTATCTATCACACAAATGCCTCCTTTCGTAATTAAAGAGTGGACTGTTATGCCCACTCTTCGTTGTCAAATGTATTATATCATATTAAATTATATGTTACAAGAAAAACTTTACCATAAATAAACACTAAATCATAATATTTCTATTTTGATATTCTTCACAATCTAAACAATTAAAAAATTTTGAATCCACATAAATTCAAAATTTTCATTTTCTGCCTAAAGACAGGTTACTATCCTATTATTTATATTTTCTCATAATCGCCTATCAATATTTTCACATGGAATAGTCACTTCATAACATCTTTCATACTTTTTTGTTTTAAGTCGGATTTGTTTTTGTTCTCTCTTCCAATTACGTTTTGCATAAGTTTATATATGCTTTACGCATTATCCCAATCGGAAAGCTGGCGAAACACCGTATGTATAAGTAGCATAGTCGGTATTGTAGCGACCATTGCTAGACACACCGCAGAAATTGCGGTTAGCACTAGAACCGGCCGCACGGAACCACCACCTAGCAGGACTAGTTCCGTTTTTCTTTATTGCTCCACTATAACTGCTTGTTGTTACACCAATATTTGTGTAATAATCTAATGTTCTTGTTAAATCTTTTGCTGTATCATAACTAATAGCCCCCCAATCTGTATATATTTCTTTTAGAGTTAACAAGTATAATTTATCTGTTGATGTGAAGTTTTCTGTGTCACTTTTTCCATGTCCTGATACAACTGTTGTATCTATTATTGCATTCTTTATTTCACTTGGTATTGCATTATATATATCATTATTTACAAGTGTATACATACTTGATGCTGGCCATCCTCCTACATTTGTAGCTGTATCATTCATTTTATGTATTGTTATAACATCAGCAAACTCTAGTACAAATCCACATGCACTTTGTGAAAAATTTGTATTTGAACATTCACTTGGTGTAGATTTATTAGCTATACGCAATGTATGTTTTCCATAACTACCTAAATCTATTTCTTTTGTATCACCTACATTATATACTCCATCATTTCCTTCTTTTATTGCATCTATAATTATCTTCCAGTCGTCTGTAGAAAAATTCTTAGGAGATGTTCCTTCACATTTTCCTTCAGTTATTTTATCAGTTGTAAGTTCACTTAAATTATTAAATTTGCCACTTAAACAATATGTACCATTACTAACTTCAAATTCCTTAATGCTTACATCATTATTTAATTTAACATTATACTTTAGATTATTTGATTCTAAATCTAACTTATTATTAGTGTTTGAAATATTATTTATCTTATTACCTTTCATTGTTTCACTAATATATTTTTTAGAAATCTCTTTATAAATATTTTTTGATTCTGTTAAAAACGTATCTTTCTTTGCTTGATTAAACATTTTTAATACGTTTGGTAATGCTATTATAACAAGTAATGCTAATATTGCTATTACTGCTAAAAGCTCAACTAACGTGAATCCTTTATGCTTCATACCACACTTCCTTATCCTACTTAAATTATACAACATAA
>FR880101.1 GCA_000434555.1 Clostridium sp. CAG:524
CTGGAAGAAATATTTCTATTTCAACCAAACCCCCTGCGTTTATGGCTCTATATTGTACATCAAAATTTAATTTTAATCAAGATAAATATTCTAAAAACTCAATTTTTATTGAAAAAGATTACTTAAAATGATATTATTTATATAGAAAATAGGTGATAATATGAGTTTTGCTGACAATATATTTGGTAGTTACACTAGAAACAATCAAAAAAGAATTAGAGAAATGGTAAAAGAAGTTAAGACCAAAGTTAATTCTTATAAAGGCAGTAGTATAACATCTTCTGAAATTAAAAAAAGAAGCATTAGTTTAATGAATGATATTAGAAGTGGCAAGAGTAGTATTGAAGATAAATTAATAGATGCGGTTGCCTTATGTTATCTTGCAACTGAAAGGTCTATTGGTGTAAGCCTTTATGATGTTCAACTAGAAGCTGCTCTTGCGATGAGAGAGGGCGCAATTGCTGAAGTTAAGACTGGAGAAGGTAAAACATTCATTCAAATAATTGAAGCATATTTAAATGCCTTAGATGGAAAAGGTGTACATGTTATTACAGCAAATGATTATCTTATTGGAAGAGATCTTGAAGAAACAAAACCTGTTTATGATTTATTAGGACTTACTTCAGGAGTAGTTTATGGTAATGATAAAATGACTCGTGATGAAAGACGTGAAATATATAAGAGTGATATAGTTTATGGTACTGCTAAAACTTTAGCATTCGATTATTTACTTGATAATACAGTTACTAAAAAGGAAGATAGAGTATTTAATTTACCTAATAAACATGATAAAAATTATGGTAAAGCATTTAATTATGCAATTATAGATGAAGTTGATAGTATTCTTTTAGATGATGCGACAGTACCTCTTATTATAAATGGAGGGTATCCAGGTCAAAAGAAAAGTGATATTGGAGAAGAAGAATTTAAAAGAAGAAGTGAAATTAATAGAGAAATGTATAGAAAAGCAATGCTACTTGCTGATACTCTTACATGTAAAATAGAAGCACAAGATGAACTTGATAAGAATAAAGAAATAAGATTTAAAGAAGATTGCTTGTTATATCAAGATGATCAAAAAGTAATATTTAGTGAAAAACTATATAAAAAAATATATGGTAATAAAGATGTATCTAAACTTAGTTTAGAAGAACAAGAATATCTTATGAATTTCACTGTTGCGGTAGAAAATTGTATACTTGCTAAATTTTACTATAAGAATGGGGAACATTATGTACTTAGTAATGTACCTGTTAAACCTGGCAAAAAGCCTCGTAAAGAAATTGTCTTAATTGATGAAAGTACAGGTAGACTTACACCTGGTAGAAGAAAAGGCCATGGTATACATGAAGCACTTGAAGCAAAAGAAGAATTACTTGCTAAAGGTAAAAGCTACCATGTTGCGATACAAAGTCCTACTGTTACTACTGCAACGTGTACGTATCCAGACTTTATGTCAAGATATAAGAGTGGTATAAGTGGTATGACAGGTACTAGTAATATTGAAGAATTTAATGAAATATATAATCTACCTACATATGAAGTACCAAGTAGACTTCCAAATATAAGAAAAGATTTAAAGGAAAGTGTTTATCTTACTAAGAATGCTAAATATAAAGCAATTGTTGAAGAAGTATTAAAGGCTAATGAAACATTACAACCTGTACTAATTGGTACTACTAGTGTAGAAGAGAGTGTTATTATAAGTAAGATGCTTGAAGAAGCAGGAATAAGACATCAGTTATTAAATGCAGTTAACAATGAAAATGAGGCTGGTATTATTGAAAATGCTGGTATGAAAGGTAAAGTAACCGTTGCGACTAATATGGCTGGTCGTGGTAGTAATATAAGACTAGGCGAAGGCGTTAAAGAATTAGGCGGTCTTTATGTAATTGGTACATCAAGAAATAATAATGAAAGAATTGATTATCAACTTCGTGGTAGAGCTAGTAGACAAGGTGAACCTGGTAAAACAAAATATTATTGTTCACTTGAAGATGATTTAGTTAAAACAAGAGGAAGCACTGAATTATTTAATGCAGCATCTTCACTTGTTAAAGACAAAGACAAAGAAATTACTAATAAAAACATAATTAAACTAGTAGATAGATGTCAAAAAGCACAAGAAGGATTTGAAGAAAAAGTAAGAATTACAAGTGAAAAATATGGTAAAGTAATGACTACTCAAAAAGATCTAATGTATAGTCAAAGAAATATGATACTTGATACATCTGATGTTAAGACATTATTTGATAGAATAGTTCCTTCATATACTGATTATTTAATTAATAATTGTTCAATTGATGAAATAAGTAGTAGTTTAGACGGAATAATTGATACTAAAGAACTTGATACAACTAGTAAAGAAAGCTTGAGGGAATCTATTAATTCTTCAGTTCTTTCTAAAATTAAAGCAAGTATTTCTTTAGTAGGCAATAATGAAAAAGTAAGAAAGAATATGTTAAATGTAGTTGATTCTTATTGGATTGATCATTTAGATAGATTAGAAGATTTAAAGAAACAAACATCATTTTATACTTTATCAGGTGTTGATCCATTTAAAGAATATGAACATATGGCTAATAATGAATTTATAAGTTTAAATCCCAAAATACAAGGAGAATTTTTACTTTATGCGACTAATCCAGATCTTAAATTTGGCAGAACTATTAGTCCTGAAATGGAAGGTGGAATGTATCTAAAATGAAAAATATATTAAATGTAATAAGAATAATAATTATCATATATTTAATAACTTTTACAGCTGTTATGGTATCTATGTATACTAAAAGAAAGGTATACAAAGATGAGTTTCCTACTGTTATGGGATATACATATATAAAAGTAGATTCTGATATTTATGAACCTGATATTAAAAAAAATAATATAATTATATTAGAAAAGACAAGAGCAGTTGATGTTAATGATTATATAGCTTTTAAATATACTAATACTGTTAAACTAGGTAAAGTAGAAAAAGTAAATAAGTATAAGGTATATATTAAAGATGATAATGGAGTTTTAAATGAATATGATTTACAAGATGTATATGGAAAGATGATATATAACAATGATACATTTAGTAAAGTAATGAATATTTTAACTAACTGGATAGTACTTGTAATACTTTTATTTGTAGGAACTCTTCTTCCAGAATTGATATTTAATAATTAGTATCAAAATAGATACAATGTAAATATGAGAGATTTATATGTATATGATATGTAAATCTCTTTTTGTTTTGTTTTAGAGAGTAAATTATAATTTGTTAAATGTATCAAGTGTAAAATACTAGTTTTCTATGACAATAAAATGTAAATATAAAAAATTGTAATATTATATAAATGTATTCATATATTTTATTAGAAATTAGAAAGTGGGTAAAATATGGATAAAAGTGAAATTATCAAAAGCCTAGGTAAAAAATCAAATGGAGAAATTTATTTAGGCATTGTAGGTGCGGTTAGAACTGGTAAAAGTACATTTATAAAGAAATGTATTGAAACATTAATTCTTCCATATATGGATGATGATATTGAAAAGAAAAGATGTATGGATGAAATACCACAGACTGCTCAAGGCAAAACTATTATGACAGTTGAACCTAAGTTTGTTCCATCAAATGGAGCAACTATTAATATCGAAGGATTAACTACTAATATTAAACTAGTTGATTGTGTAGGTTATGTTACTCCTGAATCAGTTGGCTATGAAGATGAACTTGGTAATCCTAGAATGGTTAAGACGCCTTGGTTCCCTGATGAAATACCATTTGTCGAAGCTGCTTCAATCGGTACAGAAAAAGTTATAAGAGATCATGCGACTATAGGTATAGTAATATCAACTGATGGTTCAATATTAGGACTACCAAGAAGTAATTATGTTGATGCTGAAGATAAAGTTATAACAGAATTAAAAGGAATAAATAAACCTTTCATAGTTATAATGAATAGTACTCATCCAGGAAGTCCTGAAACAAAAACACTCGCAAATGCATTATCTCAAAAACATAATGTTCCAGTAATACCAATAAGTGTAGAAGATATGAATATAAATGATATAACTAATGTACTTAAAGAAGCATTATATGAGTTCCCTGTTTCTCATATTGAATTTAAGATACCAGATTGGGTAGGAGTACTTAAAAATACTCATCCATTAAAACAAGAATTTATAAATAAAATGAAGGAATCAGTAATTAACGTGGATAAACTTCGTGATGTAGAAAACATTAATATTAATTTAGAAGATACAAAAGAAATCACTAAAGCATTTGTTTCAGCACTTGACACAGAGAATGATTTAGTAACAATAACACTAGAAGCTGATGAAAACTTATTTAATGATATATTAAAAGATGTAGTTGGTTCTAGTATTAATAGTAAGGGTGAATTATTAAAAGTATTTCAAGATGTAAGTGAAGGAAGAAGTGAATATGAAAGTATAAAAGGAGCTTTAAAACAAGTATATCAAACTGGATATGGTATAGTTCTTCCAAGAGTAAGTGATATGAAACTTGATAAACCTGAAATTATTAAACAAGGTGGTAGATTTGGTATAAAACTTAAAGCTAAAGCATCAAGTGTACATATGATAAAAGTAGATGTAGAAAGTAGTTTTGAACCAATTATAGGTAGTGAACTTCAAAGTAAAGAATTAATAGATTATATTATGAAAGATAATGAAAATCCTGAAAAAATATGGGAAAGTGAAATATTTGGTAGAAGTTTAAATGAAATAGTTCAAGAAGGAATACAAGCTAAATTATCATTATTACCTGATTCAGCTAAATTTAAATTATCAAATACAATAACTAAAATGGTTAATAAAGGAAGTAACAATTTAATTGCAATAGTCTTGTAAATGAGACTATTTTTGTGTATAATTGTTTATGGAAAGTAGGTAAAACTTATGGATGAAAATAATAATGTTACTAATGATGAAGTAAAAGCTGAAAAAGTATCAAACGTAGAAAATAATGAAGTTAAAACTGATGTAGTTAATGTTGACGCAAGTGTACTTACTAATGAAGAAATAAAAAATATTAGTGAAGATGTAATTACTACACCACAAGAAAATGTGGAATTACCTGAATTACCTAAAATAGAGCCCGAAGTAGTAACTCCAAATAATACATCTAAACCAGTTATTAAAAATAAACCTAAAAAGAAAAAGCATCCAATTAAAATAATTATAAATATATTTATGTGGATAGTTGTTCTTGGATGGGCTGGAATGTTAATTTATGATTTTATAAGTACATTATCTGGGAAAAATCCTACATTTTGTTTAGAAAATACTACTGAAAAAGTAACAGATGGTACGATTGAAACATGTGAGGGTGTGGGATATAAAGTTTATAAATATAACTATGGAGGACAAGGATATATAGAATTTGTACCATTCTTCCAAAAACCTAAAACATATGAAGAAGTAAAAGAAATTAATAAATGGTAAAAAATAAAGTGAAAGAAAATGTAAAATTCTTTCACTTTTAAAGTGTTTTTGAAACTTTTCTCTTATATATATAATAGAGGAGGTAAAAATGTATAGATATATTAGATGTTATAAGATGGGTTATGAAGAAGGATATCAAAAAGCACTTGAAGACAAAGAAAAGTTTAAAATAAAGAAGTTTATAGAAATAGATGACTATTTAATAATGGCTAAATTATATGATATAGGATTTATAAATGGATATAATAATTATTTAAAAAATTCACTTTAAAATAAATACGTATTATAGTATAATATATATAGAATAGGTGATTTAATGAAAAAAGATGGATTTACATTAATGGAATTATTAGTAGTAATAGTTATACTTGTTGTTACTAGTGTTTCATCAACTATAATATTTGAAAGTGCATCATCTGGTACTGAAGAAGAAGATTTAAAAAGATTATATAGTAGTGTACAAAGATCTGCACAAGTATATTTAGATTTAAATGATTCATGGATGAATTCATTTAATGAGAATAAAGAAGTATTTTTAAAAGTAAGTGAACTTGAAAATGCTAATTATTATAATGCTACTTATGAAGGTGTTAAAACAAGAAATAAAATATCACCTAGTTACTTTGTAAAACTATTTATAAATAAGAATAATTTAAAAGAATATGTAGATTCATGTTTAATAGAATATG
The DNA here is from genome assembly GCA_000434555.1 of Clostridium sp. CAG:524. Taxonomy (GTDB): domain Bacteria; phylum Bacillota_I; class Bacilli_A; order RF39; family UBA660; genus CAG-1000. The sequence continues at coordinate 6,147 of FR880101.1, forward strand.
ATAAAAATGATAAACCAGTATGTGTAGCTGACAAAGATGGCAATCATGATGATTGTGATTATAATACTAATTGTGTAGCAAAATAATACAAACAAATATTTGTAAAAAGTATTGACAAATAAATAATAAATATTATATAGTTAGATACGTATAATATTTTTATTTTATGAAAAAATATTTAGTGAGGTATATATGGATAAAATAATAATTAAAAACGCAAGAGAAAATAATTTAAAAAATATTAATATAGAATTACCTAAGAATAAACTTATAGTTATGACTGGTGTTTCAGGTAGTGGTAAAAGTAGTTTAGCATTTGATACTATATATGCAGAAGGACAAAGGCGTTATGTTGAAAGTTTAAGTGCTTATGCAAGGCAGTTTTTAGGAAATATGAGTAAGCCTGAAGTTGATTCTATTGAAGGACTTAGTCCTAGTATAAGCATTGATCAAAAGTCAACTAATAAGAATCCAAGAAGTACAGTTGGTACTATTACTGAAATATATGATTATTTAAGACTTTTATATGCTAGAGTTGGTACTCCATATTGTCCGCATCATAATATACCAGTTACTGAGCAAAGTATTGAAGAAATGACTAATAAAGTTTTAGAATATCCAATTGGTACTAAGATAGAAATTATGGCACCTGTTATACATGGTGAAAAAGGTACTCATAAAGATTTATTACTTGATCTTAGAAAAGATGGGTATGTAAGAGCTAGAATAGACGGTGAAACAAAAGATTTAAATGATGATATAATTTTAGAAAAAAATATTAAGCATAATATAGATGTTATCATAGACAGAGTGATTATAAAGGAAGACTCAAGAAGTAGAATATTTGAAAGTATAGAGACTTCTACTAAAATGGCTAATGGTAAAGTAGTTATAAATATATTAGGTGATAAAGAAATAGTTATGAGTGAAAACTATGCTTGCCCTTTATGTGATTTTAGTTTGTCTGAGCTTGAACCTAGATTATTTTCATTTAATAGTCCATATGGAGCTTGTCCTGTATGTAAAGGTCTTGGAGTTAATCTTCATATTGATGAAGATATACTTATTCCAGATAAAAATTTGTCTATAATGGATGGAGCAATTGCTTCATTTCAAAGTGGTGAAACATTAAATATAGCATATAAAAAATTAAGACTTGTGGCTCGCCATTATGGAATAGATTTATATAAGCCAGTAAAAGATTTAACACGTAAAGAGTTAGATATAATATTATATAGAAGTCCTGATAAATTAGATTTATCACTTACTACTAGAAGTGGAAGTACTCTTAAGAGTTATGATTATTTTGAAGGAATTATAACTAATTTAGAAAGAAGATATATGGAAACAACTAGTCCTCAAATAAGAGAATGGATTAGTAGATATATGACAGAGCTTCCTTGTCCTGTATGTAAGCAAACAAGACTTAAAGATGAAGCATTAAGTGTAAGAATAAATAATAAAAATATATATGAAGTTACATGTTTAAGTATAAGAGATTTAATAGAGTTTTTTGATAAATTAAAGTTAAATCATGAACAGACAGAAGTATCATTCTTAATAATTAAAGAGATTAAAGAAAGATTAAATTTCTTAAAAAATGTTGGTCTTGAATATTTATCACTTAATAGAGAAGCTTCTACTTTAAGTGGTGGTGAAGCACAAAGAATAAGACTTGCAACTCAAATAGGAAGTAGACTTTCTGGTATACTTTATGTTCTTGATGAGCCATCTATAGGTCTTCATCAAAGAGACAATCAAAGACTTATAGATTCACTTAAGGAAATGAGAGATTTAGGTAATACTTTAATAGTAGTAGAACATGATACTGATACTATGTTACAAGCTGATTATTTAGTTGATATTGGTCCAAAAGCAGGTACTGAAGGTGGTTATTTAGTAGCATGTGGTACTCCTGAAGAAGTTATGAAAAATGATAAAAGTATAACAGGAAGATACCTTTCAGGCAAAGAGAAAATAGAAGTACCAAAGAAACGTAGAAAAGGAAATGGCAAATCAATTAAGTTAACTGGATGTAAAGAAAATAACTTAAAAAATATTTCAGTAGAGTTTCCGCTTGGTAAATTTATATGTGTAACAGGTGTTTCAGGTAGTGGTAAGAGTACCCTTGTAAATGAAATATTATGTAAAATATTATCAAGTACAATAAATAAATCAAAAGAAAAACCCGGTAAATATAGAACTGTAAAGGGAATAGAAAATGTAGATAAGATAGTTAATATCACACAAGATCCAATAGGTAGAACTCCAAGAAGTAATCCTGCTACTTATACTGGTGTTTTTGATAGTATTCGTGATGTGTTTGCGAGTACTAAAGAAGCTAAAATAAGAGGATATGATAAAAGCAGATTTAGTTTTAATGTAAAAGGTGGTAGATGTGAAGCATGTGGTGGAGATGGCGTTAAAAAGATAGAAATGCATTTCTTACCTGATGTGTACGTTCCATGTGATGTATGTAATGCTACTAGATATAATAAAGAAACATTGAAGATTAAATTTAAAGGATTAAATATTGCAGAAGTATTAAATACAAGAGTTCACGAAGCATTAAGTATATTTGAAAATGTACCTAAAGTTTATAAAACATTAAAAATAATGGAAGAAGTAGGGTTAGGATACGTAGAACTTGGCCAAAGTGCTGTAACACTTTCTGGTGGTGAAGCATCAAGAGTTAAACTTGCTAAAGAACTTCAAAAGAAACCTACAGGTAAAAGTGTGTTTATATTAGATGAACCATCTACTGGACTTCATCAAGACGACATAAAGAAATTACTTGTTATATTAAATAGAATAGTTGATAATGGTGATACTGTTATTGTTATTGAACATAACTTAGATATTATAAAACAAGCAGATTATATTATTGATTTAGGTCCTGAAGGTGGAGACTTTGGTGGTACAGTAGTAGCAACAGGTACTCCTGAAGAAATATGTAAAGTTAAAGAATCATGGACAGGTAAATATTTAAAAGATTATTTGAAGTAGATTTTTCTACTTCTTTTTTAAACTTTATGTTATAATTTTAATAGGAGGATATTAATGAAAATAATAAATGAAAATATTTTATATGATAAAAAAGAACATGTAATCAGAAAAATCATATGTGAAAAAATTCAAAAAACTGAAACTAAAAATTTTGTAGACAGGATAGAAGTACCACAAGGGTATAGAATGTATGAAATGAATATATTAGATACAAAAAGAGATGGAGAAGAGATCGAGGTTGTAGTAATGGTTACATTCGAAAATGTAGAACCTGTAATTTGCTGTAAATATCAAAATCACAATTATCCTGGTAAAATATATTATAAAGAAAGGACACTTAGAAGATGGAAAAATTCTTAGATAAATTAGTAGAAGGATCAATAGATATATCAGCAAAGTTAATAATTGCTGTAATAGTATTAGCAATTGGTTCGAAAATTATAAAAGCTATAGAAAGTAATTTGAGAAAAGAAAACAAATTAAAACATTTAGATGCATCAGTAAAAGGCTTCTTAATAAGTTTCATATCAATAACATCTAAAATAGTATTATTTATAGTAGTACTTCATATTTTAGGAGTACCAACAGCATCAATAATAACAGTATTTGGTTCTTGTGCAGTAGCAATAGGTCTAGCACTTCAAGGAGGACTATCTAATATTGCTGGTGGGTTAATGATACTTATATTTAAGCCATTTAAAGTAGGAGATTATATAGAAGTAAATGATAAAGAAGGAATAGTTAAATCTATAACAATGTTTTATACAACAATAACAACATTTGATAATAAAGTAATACAGCTTCCTAATGGTAATTTATCTAATTCAAATATAACTAATTATACTGCTAATAAAAAAAGAAGAATTGATATAGCTATATCAGTATCATATGATTCAAATATTGATAAAGTTAAAAAAATAATAATGGAAGTTATATCTAAAAATGAATTAATACTTCAAGAAGAAAATAATTTTGTTAGACTATCTAAACATGCAGACTCTGCTTTAGTATTCGCAGTTAAAGCATGGACTAAAACAGAAAACTATTGGGATGTATATTTTGATCTAATGGAAGATATTAAAAAAGCACTTGATAAAAATAAAATTGAAATTCCATTTCCACAAATGGATGTACATATAAATAAGTAAAAGTTATTAAAAATAACTTTTTTAATTGTCTTAATTATGTTAAAATATCAATAGTAGGTGACAATATGAAAAGCAATATAACTAAATTAAGTATAATAACAATTATAAGTTTATTTACGCTAGCTGTTATAGGACTATCTTATGCATATTTTAGTACTGAAATAACTGGAGAAGATAAATATGTAACATTAGATACTGCGACTTTAAAACTTAAGTATACTGATAATACAGTACTTTCTCTTGATAATGCAATTCCAGGAGACTTTGTAACTAAAACTTTTACTGTTGAAAATATAGGTACTAAAAAAGTAAGTTACAATATTGTATGGAATAATCTTATAAATACAATTAATAATTATGATTTACAACTTGATATGAAATGTAAGAGTTATAAAGATTATAATACTTCTTCAAAAGTTGAGAGTGGGGAATGTAGTTCTTTTTATAAGGCAGTACCTTATACAGAAACAAGCATAAACAAAGATATAAAAAGAAATAATGAAATAGATATTGGTATCACTCATGAATATACAGTTACTATAACATTTAAGAATAGACCATATCTTCAAAATGATAATTTAAATAAGTCATTTAGTGGTAAAATAGATTTAGAAGAATATGTTGATCCTTATGACATTATTAAATCAGGGGAATCAGCTACATATTTCTTATGGCTATATTTAGATGAGACAACTCCTAATGATGCTCAAAATACATTCTTTGTAGGAAATATAGATGTAGATGGAGAATTTATACCAAAAAATACTATATTCTGTACAACAAATACTGAGTTAACACAAGGCGCTGAGTATGTTAATGGACAATATACTTATAGATATATGCAGGAAGGAAAAGCTTCAAGTTCAGGACTAGCATGGCAAAATATAACTTCTGATGGTTGGGGAGTACAACTAACTGATAAAACAAGTACTGATGCTGTAAATAGTGAAGTTTGTACTTATATAAATAATAAGCCGATTGTTTCAATGTCATTTATGTTTTATGAAAGTGAAGCTACAACCTTAGATTTAAGCAGTTTTGATACATCAAACGTAACAAATATGAGTTATATGTTTTCTGGTAATACGTCAAACGTAACAGATATGAGTTTTATGTTTTATGGTAGTCAAGCCCCAACGCTAGATGTAAGCAACTTTAATACGTCAAACGTAACAGATATGAGTTTTATGTTTTATGGTAGTCAAGCCCCAACGCTAGATGTAAGCAACTTTAATACGTCAAACGTAACAAATATGAGTTCTATGTTTTCTGATAGTCAAGCCACAACCTTAGATGTAAGTAATTTTAATATAAGCAATGTTACGGATATGAGTTATATGTTTAGCTATGCAGCCAATCTTAAAACAATATATGCAAGTAATAAGTTTAATACTAATAATGTAACATCTAGTACTGATATGTTTACTGGTAGTACTAATCTAGTAGGTGGAGCAGGAACAAAATATAATAGCTCTCATGTTGATAAAACATATGCTAGAATAGATGGTGGAACAAGTAGTCCAGGATACTTTACTGATGTTGCTGATAAAAATATTCCAGAACCTAGTTCGTTTGCAACTGATTCGTGGAAAACAATAATTAAAGCAGTTAAAAATAATAATATAAGTAAATACAAAATAGGAGATACGAAAACCATAGATATGGGAACATATGGAACACATACATTACGTATTGCAAATACATCAACACCAAGTGAATGTTCAAGAACAGGTTTTTCACAAACAGCATGTGGATTTGTACTTGAGTTTGCTGATATAATAACAGAACATAAAATGAATAATACAGATACAAATGTTGGAGGATGGCCAGCAAGTAAATTAAGAACTTATTTAAATAATGATATATATAATGCAATACCAAGTGAAATAAAGAATGCAATAATAGATACAACAGTAGTATCAGGACATGGAAGTAATAATAGATACAACAGTAGTATCAGGATTTGGTCCTGACGATACAGCAAACTTCACATCAACAGATAAATTATATTTATTAGCACCAGGAGAAGTATGGAGTGATTGGAAAACAGGTAGTGAAGCATCATATGATACAGCAAAAGATTTAACAAGACAATTAGATTATTATAAAAATGAAGGAGTAAGAACAACATATAATTATTCTAAGGCTATAAAAATGTACAACTCTAATGCATTGTGGTGGTGGTTGCGCTCCGCTCATTCTGGTATTACTGGATATTTTTATTATGTCCTTGGTAGCGGTGAATTTATCAGTCACAATGCTTCTAATACTTTCGGCGTTTCTCCGGCTTTCCGATTGGGATAATATGTAAACTAGAGCAAAACAAAATTAGTAGAGGGAACTAAAACAAATCCGAATAAAAAAATAATAAGGTATAACGAATGTTAAAAAGCGACTACTCCATGCGAAAGCATGGATAGGAGGGTAAGAACTAAAACAAATGCATTGGTTATGAAATAGCTGTCTTAAGGCAGAGTAATAAAATTTGAATTTACGTATATTCAAATTTTTTTATTTATATATGTATTTTACTCTTTTAATGTAAAGTTTCACGTTAAAATTGGCTTTTTATATATCTCTATTATATAATTTAAGTATAAGGAGAATTATTTATATGTGTGGAATTGTAGGTTATAAGGGAAAAAGAAATGTTAAAGATGTTCTTGTTGAAGGATTATCAACACTAGAATATAGGGGTTATGATTCTGCTGGTATAGCAGTTCTTGATAATAATAAAGTAAGAATTGTTAAATCAATAGGTAAAATAGAAAATCTAAGAAATAAACTAAAGAAATATATATTCAATAATACAACATGTGGTATAGCACATACTAGATGGGCTACTCATGGAAAAGTAACTGAAACAAATTGCCATCCTCATAAAGTAGGTAGAGTAATAGTTGCTCATAATGGTATAGTTGAAAATTATAAATTGCTTGAAAGTGAACTTAAAGGATATAAATTCATAAGTGATACTGATAGTGAAAGAATAGCTGCTTTAATTGATTCACATTATAATGGTGATAATGAACTTGAAGCTATAGAAAAATCTATTGAAGAAATGAGCGGTAGTTACGCTCTTGCGATAATGTTCGAAGGCAAAAATAAAATATATGGTGTTCGTAAAGATGCTCCGTTAATCGCAGGTATTGGTGATAATGAATATTTTATATCAAGTGATATATCAGCAATATTACCATATACTCATAAATATATTGTTCTTGATGATAAAGAAATAGTTGAAATAGATAAAGAATGTAATATTTATTACAATGGAGTAATACTTGATAAAGAAATACTTACTGCTGATTTTGATATGGAAAGTGCTCAAAAAGATGGATATAATCATTTTATGCTTAAAGAGATCCATGACCAAATTGAACTTAGTAAGAAATTATATTCAGTATATCTTGAAAATGATATGATTAGTGATAAAGTTATTGATATTACTAAATATAAACGTATTGATTTTGTAGCTTGTGGAAGTGCTTATCATGCTGCTTTAGTAGGTAAATATTTTGCTGATAAGTATTGTACTACTAAAGACTTTTATGTAAATGTATATGCATCTAGTGAATATAGATATACTAATCATTATTTTGATAATGATGTTCTTGTAGTTTTTTTATCACAAAGTGGTGAAACAGCAGATACTTTAGCATGTCTTCGTATGGTTAAAGAAGAAGGTGTTGATACTTTAGCTATAGTTAATGTTACATCTTCAACAATTGCAAGAGAAGCTAAATATATAATGCCTATGCTTGCTGGACCTGAAATATGTGTTGCGACTACTAAAGGATACTTTAGTCAAAGTTATTTATGCAGCTTACTTATGCTTAAATATATGTATAAGAAAAATATTATCAATAAAGATGAAGTAGATAGAATACTAAAAGAGTTTATTAAATTACCTAAGTATGTAGAAAAAGTTATCAACATTGATTATAAAAATATAGCTAAAAGTATATATAAGAATGAAGATATATATTATATAGGACGTGGTATAGATATTTATACTTGTTATGAAGCAAGTCTTAAACTTAAAGAAATATCTTATATACATAGTGAATGCTTTTCAGCAGGAGAACTTAAACATGGACCAATTGCTTTAATATCAAAAGGTACTCCTGTTATTGCATTATTAAGTGAATTCTCTGTTTATGAAAAAACAGTAAGTAATATTATTGAAGCTAAAAGTAGAGGTGCTAAAATAATAACTATACGTAAAGAATCAATTAACATCGATAAAAATATTAGTGATTTTGATATAGTAGTTCCTCTTACTAGTGAATATATTCAAAATTTAGTAATTATGGTAGCATGTCAAATGTTATCATATGAAGTAGCATTACTTAGAAAATGTGATATAGATAAACCAAGAAATCTTGCTAAAAGTGTTACTGTTGAATAGAAAAATGGACTCATTAAATTGAGTCCTTTTTAGTTGACGTTAGTTATATTTTTGTTCCACAAAATCATATATTGTAGGCACGAAAGTAATTGAAACCTTAAAAATGGTATAGTGAAAATTTGAAAAATGAAAATTGAGATAGTAAAACGCTGAAAATTGAGATAGTAAAACGCTGAAAATTGAGATAGTAAAACGCTGAAAATTGAGATAGTAAAACGCTGAAAATTGAGATAGTAAAACGCTGAAAATTGAGATAGTGAAGGCGAAAATGTCGGTTAAATTTAAAATTAAAAATGTAAGGCATATTTACAAAAGTGTGATTTTTTTGACATAAAACCTCGCAAAAGTGTGATAAATTGTTGGAAAAAGCATGCAAAAGTGTGATATAACAAATCTAAAATGTAAATAAAGATGTCGATATAAAAATATTTTTACACAATTTTGACAGCATATAAATATTATTTAATATAAAATATAGATATAAAACTCTTATTATTGTATAATTATAATAGGAGTTTTTTATTATGGGATTTAATGCTAGAAAATTTAAGAAAAATATTGGATTTTTGATATTATGCGTTCTACTAATTGTACTTCTTATTGTATTTAGTATGTGGAGTGATAATAAAAATAGTCTTCCATCTAAAGACTTAGATGATAAAGATGTATCAATTGGGAAACTTGTTATAAATGAAATTATGTCTTCTAACAAAGGTGTTATTGCTGATGAAGAAGGTAATTTATATGATTATTTAGAATTATATAATGGAAATAGCCATGATATTAATTTAAAAGATTATGGTCTTAGTGATGAAAATACTAAAGTTAAATATGTATTTCCTGATACTGTTATAGAAGCTCATGGATATATTGTTGTATATCTAAGTGGCAAAAATAAAGAAGGACTATATACTAATTTTAAATTAAAAAGTGCTGGTGGAGAAACAGTAGCATTACTTAAACCTAATGGTAAAGTAGTTGATGCGATTGAAACAGTAAGTTTAGATTCAAATACTGTTATGGCAAGAGATACTGAAGGTGCGTGGGTAGTTCAAGATAAACCAACACCAGGATTTTCAAATAATGTTGAAGGATATAATAAATTCTTAAAATCACTTGAAAGTAGTGAAAGTAAAAAGATAGTAATTAATGAAATACTTGCTGAAAATAAAGGTAACTTTAAAAATGAAAATGGTGAATATAGTGGTTATATTGAAATAAAGAATATTAGTGATGAAAGTATTAATATTAAAAACTATAGTTTATCTAATAATGAATCTGTTAGTTTTAAATGGCAACTTCCTAATATAAAATTATCTAAAGGAGAAGTACTTCTTATATATACAAGTGGTGTTAGTAGTAATAGTGGTACTTTAAGTACTGGATTTAAACTAAAGAGTAAGAAAGGTACAGTAGTACTTACTAATAATAGTGGTAAAGTTATTGATAAAGTTAAATATGAGAATTTAGCAAACGGTATGGCATATATTCGTGAAGGTGATAAATATTTAATGAGTAATTCAATATCACCTGGATATGATAATACAGTTGATGGTATTAAGTCATTTCAAAAGAAATATCTAAAAGTAGAGAGTTCACTTATAATAAATGAAGTAATGAATAATAATTACTCATACTTACCTCAAAATGGTGGTAATTATTATGAATGGATTGAACTATATAACAATGGTAAAAATGATATTAAATTAAGTGATTATTGTTTAACAACTAATATTAATACAGTATGTATGAGTAAACTACCTGATGTAACACTTAAAAAAGGTGAATATTATGTAGTTATGGCAAGTGGTAATACTGAATTATCAAATAAGAGTTATACTCATTTAGGATTTAAACTTGGTGATAATGATGCGATATATTTAACTAAAGATTCTAGCATTATTGATTCAATGTATGTTTCACAAGTACCAAATGGTTATTCTTATGGTAGAGGTAGCAGTTATGGACTATATTACTTTAGTAAACCAACTCCAAAAGCTAAAAATAATTCAGGAACTGAAGCAATATCATATTTACCAACATCTTCAGTAGAAGGTGGAGTAATTAAAGATGGAAAAGAGTTTCAAGTGGCCTTAACTGGAAAGAAAATTTATTATACATTAGATGGCTCTACGCCAACAACGTCTTCAAAAGTATACAGTAGTCCTCTTACTATTAAGAAGACTACTGTTTTAAAAATAATGAGTAAGGAAGATGGAAAACTAGCAAGTGATGTTAATACTTATTCATATATAATGGATGGTAGTCATAAAGTATCAGTTATGTCTATTAGCATTGATAAAAAGAAACTTAATAAAGTTAATAGTCATACAAGCTTAAATAGTAAAGTATTAGAACATGGTTATGTTGAATATTTTGATAAAGATGGTGGCGGCTTTAAAATAAATATGGGTCTAAAATTATTTGGTGGTTCAACTAGAAGTTATAAGAAAAAGAGTTACGAAATTAAATTTAAAAAAATGTTTGGAGATGCTAAACTTAAATATAAAGTATTTGATACAGTAGATAGTTCAATATTTGATTCATTAGTTTTAAGAACTGGTTCACAAGATGAATTTCAATATAATGATCAAAGAACAGTTATTAAAGATGTAGTCGCAACATCACTAATGGGAGAATATGGTACAGCCGATGTACAAGCATATGAGCCAATTATTCTATATATAAATGGTAGTTATAATGGAATATATTTTATACGTGAAAAAGTAGATGAAACTTTTGTAGCAAATCATTATAACGTACAGACAACTAAAAATGATACAAGCATTCTTCGTATAGATGGAGAAGTTAAAAGTGGTAGTGATTCAAAATACAAAGCAATGATTAATTTCATTAATAAGAATTCACTTTCTAATAAAAATAACTATGCTAAAATAAAAGAACAAATTGATATAAAGAGTTTATGTGATTTCTGGGTAGGAGAAATATATACAGCAAATTATGATATACTAAATACAAGATATTTCTCAAATAAAAATGTAGACAACGGTAAATGGAAATTCATATTCTATGACTTAGACTCAGGATTTTTTAGAACTACTCAAAATACATTTACCGAATATACAAGTGCATCAGGTATGGGAGACTGGAACTTCCCAACTGACTTACTTCGTAATTTAATGAAAAGCGATGAATTCAAAAAAGAATTTCTTGAAAGACTATCATATAATCTTAAAAATACTTGGTCTTATGATAATGTTAATAAAAGAATAGATGAAGTAATAGCAATGATAGGTAAAGATGAATTTAAACGTAATGCAGAACGTTGGGGAAATTCATACTCACATTGGGAAAAATCAATATCAGCAATGAAAACATTTGCTAAAAAAAGAAATAGCTATGTTATTAAATATGCTAAATCATACTTTAAATTAAGTAATAGTGACGTGGAAAAATACTTTGGCGGTGTAAAATGAAAGAATATAAATATAGACATGAATTAAAATTTAAAATATCAAATAGTGCTGCTGAAGTACTAAAGCAAAAATTATCACTAATACTTAAGAAAGATAAAAATGCATATTATAGTGATGGTTCATATTTAATAAAAAGTTTATACTTTGATGATTTAGATTCATCTAGTTATTATGAAAAAATGGATGGTGTTTTATATAGAAAAAAATATAGAATACGAATCTATAATAACAATGATGAATTTATAAGATTAGAAAAGAAAATGAAACATAATACATATACAGCGAAAGAACAAATATTGATTTCAAAGGATATATATAGTAAAATATTAAATGGTAAACTAGATGAAATAGATAGTCCTACTGGATTACTTGAAGAGTTTATCACAAATAGTAAAACTAAACATCTAGTGCCATCGGTAATAGTTTTATATCATAGGATTGCTTTTACTTATCCTATAAGTGAAGTTAGAATTACATTTGATTCACATATACAAAGTGGATTATATAATTATGATTTATTTGACAAAGAGGTACCTATGTATGATGTTAGTGAACCTGGCAAACAGGTATTAGAGGTTAAATTTAATGAAGTATTACCTTTACACATAGCAAATATACTTAATGATATTCCTAGTTGTAAGGAAGCTGTTAGTAAGTTTGCAATATGTAGAAGTATTAAATAAGGAGTGAATATAAATGATATTAAATATTTTTAAAAAATCTTTTTTGGAGCAATTTACCGGTAGTGTATCAGCTGTTGATATGCTTATATCTTTAGTAGTTGCATTTATTATAGGTATGTTTATTATCTATGTATATAGAAAAACATATACAGGAGTTGTTTATTCAAAAGCATTTTCATTATGTATATTAATGCTTGCGATGGTAACAGCAATGATTATAAGAACAATTAGTTCAAATATTAGTCTTTCTTTAGGTATGGTTGGTGCTTTATCTATCGTAAGATTTAGAACAGCAGTTAAAGAACCAGTTGATACAGGATTTATGTTCTGGGGAATAAGTGCTGGTATAATGAGTGGAGCAGGACTATATATTCCTGCATTAGTTGCTTCTCTTGGTATTGGAGTATTATATTTTATCAGTTACCTTATGGGTTTCAAAACAGCTACAAGATACTTATTAGTTCTTAAATATAAAGCATCAAGTCACGAAATGGTACTTAAAAAACTTAAAAATATTAAGAAATTTAAAGTAAGAAGTAAATCAATATTTGGAAGTGAAGTAGAATTATCACTAGAAGTTGATATGAAAGAAGGAAAAACTCGTAAAGGTGATATAGATACAAGTATAGTAGATCAATTTCAAAATATTGATGGAGTTATCAATGCTAGCTTAATCGCATATCAAAATGATTTTGGAGATTAATAATGACTAAAAGAAGACTTAAAATAAGACCAGTATTAATAACACTAAATGTTTCTTTACTTATAATAATCGCATTATTCTATACATTTAGATTAGTTAAATATTATTTAAAAGAAAATGGTCATAAGGATGCAGACACTACAACACTTTTAGTAGATGAACTTATTAAAAAACAAAGTTATGTTGATCAAACAAAAGGATTAGTTCATGATAAAAATGCTAGTATATATAGATATATTGGTAAAGTAGAAGATAATTATTTAGAATATTCAGGTATATTATTTAGAATAGTTGGTATAGATAAAGATAATAATATTAAAGCAATAAGTGATAGTAATCTTACTCTTATGTATTCAGGTCTTGAAAAAGGATTTGATAAATCATATGTATATAAATGGCTTAATAAGAGTGATGAAAAATATAGTGGTATATTTGAAAACAATATGGATAGTACAGATAAATATCTTACAAATACATATTTATGTGATGACGTGGTAAGTGATCTTAAGAATATTAATTGTGAAAAGAATAACAATGCCCTTAAGATTACATTATTATCACTATATGATTATGCTTCTGCTGGGGGAAAAGAAAGTTATTTAAATAATGGTGAATCTTATTATTTAAGCACAATAGATGACAAAAATAATAACTATTTTATTAATACTACAGGAGATGTTGGTCTAAATAAGATTAGTTCTAAAATATATGGAGTAAGACCAGTTATAACAATAAAAAATGATGTTGCTTTAATGCATGGAGATGGTTCTAAAACTAGTCCATATGCTGTAATAGAAAAATCAATAAGTAAATTATCAGATGTATATATATCAAAATATATTAATTATTCAGGTAGTACATATAGAGTTATAAGTACAGGAGAAAATGTTAAAATAGCATTAAGTGATAATATTAAAGATGGAGATAAATATTTAGAGAAAACATTTGGTGGTAAAAATAATATTTATAGTACAACTAAAAAAACTATAGGTGAATATCTAAATAATACATATTATAAATCTATCAAAAATAATGATTTAATTGTTAAATCAAGTTATGGTATAGGAAGTAATACACTTGATAATCTTGATTATACAGCAGTTTATAGTAAAACAAATACATTTAATATAGGTATGCTTACACTTGGTGACATGTTTATAAGTGATACTAAAAATGTACTTACTATGAATAGAGGAATAGAATCAAGTATGATTATTAACGTAATAAATAAAGATGGTAATGTCTTTGGAGACTTAATCGCTAGTAAATATGAAGTAAGACCTACAATGTATTTAAAAGGCGATATAAATATAGTAAGTGGAGATGGTAGTATAGATTCTCCGTATGAGTTAGGAGTAAACAATGAAGAAAAAGCAAAAGAAGAGTAAATTTAGTATTGTATTAATTGTTATTGATATATTTGTATTAGTTTGCTTTTTTGTAGCTTATGGACCATTCTCATTCTTTAGAGATTTTCTTGTAACAACAGCTATGACTACAATGACACATAAGTACTTTGCATATGTTTTATATAGTGAAAGTATGGTAGAAGAGATCCTTGATAATAATAAAGTTATAGAAATAGAAGACCCTACTGATACATCTAAAATAAATATACAACCTATTGTTGATACTGGAACTTATGAATCTATATATGAAGAACAAGTTTTAAAGAAAGATGAAGGAAATGATTTATATAAAGTAGTAAATATATCTGGAGATGGATGGAAAGGAAAAATGATTGTCGTATATGATCCATCTAAGATAGAACTTGTATTCTCTAAAAAATATGGTAAAGGTGGAGAATACTTATCAACAATGGCTAAAAATAATGATGCATTAGTCGCAATGAATGCAAGTGGCGTAAATAGTAAGCCTGGTCAAAATTATGTAACTGGACACACTATATTAGATGGAAAAGTATATAAGACAGGTAGAAACATTAATAAAGGTGGAGGCCTTATTGGATTTACTAAAGATAATGTTCTTATGCTTACTAAAAAGTCAGCAAGTGAAGCAGTAAAAGACGGAATGGATAGAGCAGTAGAGTTTGGACCATTCCTAGTTGTAAATGGTAAAATGTCTAACTTTAAAGGAAATGGTGGCTGGGGAGTAGCTAATAGAACTGCTATCGGTCAAAGACAAGATGGTATAGTATTAATGATGGTTATTGATGGAAGAACATCTTCTTCAATTGGAATCTCTATGAAAGATTTAGCAGAACTATTTGTTAAATATAAAGCATACAATGCGGCTAATCTTGATGGAGGAGGTTCTAGTGCATTATACGCTAAAAAGAATCCAACAGATAAAACAGGTAAATTATTAAATACTCCAAAAGGCTATAACTACAGTGGAGAGAGATTCTTACCAAACGCATGGATGATAAGAAGTACAGCATTAGATAGTAGTAATAATAGTAGTGATAATACAACAAAAACAGTAAATACAACAACTACAACTACTGGAAAAACAACTACTAGTACAACTAAAGCGACAACCACTAAAAAAACCACAAAAAAAACAACAACAAAAACAACAACTAAAAAGACAACAAGTACTACAACAAAAGCAGCAACAACAACAACGACTACTAAAGCAACGACAACAACACAAAAAGTTAGTACTGAAGAATAAAAATATAAATAAAATAAGGGAGGTAATAATATGGATATTGAAAAGAAAAATCCAAAAATTTATGTAGTAGGAGGAAAAGCAAAGCATGGTAAAGATACGTTTTCAGCATTCTTAAAAGAAACATATGAAAACCATAATAAAAAAGTGATAGTGACACAACTATCAAAATATATTAAATACTATGCTCGTGAAATGACAGGTTGGGATTTAAGCGAAGAAACTAAACCACGTGAATTTCTTCAACAATTAGGAACAACAGTCATAAGACAAAAACTTAAGAAAGATGATTTATTCATCAAAAGAATGATAGACGATATAGAAATATTCTCATGTTTCTATGATGCAATTATCATAAGTGATATAAGACTAAAGAAAGAAATAATTGAACTTAAAGAGGCTTATCCTAACATAATCAGTATTCATATTACAAGACCTGATTTTGATAATGGACTTACAGAAGAACAAAAGAAACATCCAACTGAAATAGACTTAGATGATTATACAGGATTTGACATTGAAATTGTAAATACAACATTAGATAAATTAAAAGAAGAAGCAGAAAAAATATACACAAATAATGAAAGGTAGGTATAGAAAATGCAGAGTATTAAGGGAATTGATGTAACAGGTAAAAGAGTAATAGTTAGAGTTGACTATAATGTACCAATTACAGATGGCAAAATAGATGATGATACTAAAATACTAGCAAGTCTAAAAACAATAAATTATTTGCTAGATAAAAAAGCTAAAATAATATTACTATCTCACTTAGGAAGAATTAAATCACAAGCTGATAAAGAATCTCATTCATTAGAAATTGTCGCTAAACATTTATCAACACTTGTATCGTGTGGTATATATTTTATACCATTTACAAGGGGTGAAATAGTAAACAAAACAATTGAAAACATGAATAATGGTGAAATAGTAATACTAGAAAATACAAGATTTGAAGATTATCCAAAATCACTTGAAAGTTCATGTGATGAAGCATTATCTAAATATTGGGCTTCACTTGGAGATATATTCGTTTTAGATGCATTTGGCAGTGCTCATAGATGCCATGCATCAACATATGGTATTTCTAAATACTTACCATCATATTCAGGATTCTTAGTTGATAATGAAGTATCAATGTTAGATAAAGCAATTCATCAAAGAAAAACGTTAATACTAGGTGGAGCTAAAGTAGATGATAAAATAGGTGTTATAGACAACCTAATCAATACAAGTGATAATATACTTTTAGGAGGAGCAATGTGCTTTACATTCCTAAAAGCAAGTGGTGTTAATGTAGGAGAAAGCATAGTAAGTGATGATAAAATAAGATATGCTAAATCATTATTAGACACACATGGTAATAAAATAATATTACCAATAGATGTAGTAACAAATGATGGAGTAAAAGACGTAACAAATATAGGAAACAGTGGTATAGGTTACGATATAGGCCCAAAAACAATAAATAAATATAAAGAATTACTTATCAATAGTAAACTAATACTATGGAATGGACCACTTGGTATGTTTGAAGATCCAAAATACGAAGATGGTACTAAAAAAGTAATGCAATTTATATATAATCAATCAATACCAACTATATTAGCTGGAGGAGATATAATAAGTGCTTCTCATAAGTTTAAATATAACTTTACATACCTATCAACAGGAGGAGGAGCAACGCTTGAATACCTAGAAGGTAAAAGATTTAAAACATTAGAAAGATTGAATGGAAGTAAATAATATGAAAAAAGTTATTCTTAATCAAAAAAGTTATCTATTTTATGATGAAATGGTTAAATTCAAAGCAGAATTTGATAAATTAAAACCAAATAATTATGAATTTATAATATTTCCACCAATACTTTACTTATCTTTATTTAAAGATAGTAAATATAGTGTCGGAACACAAAACTTTTTCAGTTATAAAACTGGATCTTTTACTGGTGAGATTAATTTAGAGTCATTAAAGAAAATGAATATCAATTATACTTTTGTAGGACATTATGAAAGAAGAAAGATTATAGGAGAAACATATATGACTTTTAAAGAAAAATTATTTAAGTCATTAAACTCTAAATGTAATACTATTCTTTTTGTAGGAGAGCAAAAGAAAACAAGAAGACCATTTAATTACATCAAAAAAGAATTAAATTATTATTTAAAAGCAATAGAAAGTTCTAGTTTAAAATATTTATCTATATGTTATGAACCAAATTGGGCTATTGGTAGTGGTGAAATACAATGTATTGATAAGATTACTAAAGTAATAGATGAAATAAAATTATATATGTTTAATAAATATAAATTAAAAATAGAAGTATATTATGGTGGTTCAATAGACAAAGATAATATAAAAAGTGTATTTGACATTTGTGATGGAATTATCATAGGTAAATCTTCTACAGAAATAGATACATTAAAAGAACTATTAAAGGAAATTAAATAGTGTTTAGAAGTGGTTATGAATTATTAACTGGCTTAACTAATATATTAATATTAATCGTATCATTATATAGTTTCATAAGATTAAAAAGACTTAATTATAATAAATATTGGTTATCATTTTATATGTTCTTGATAGTAGGAAGTCTATTTGGATTTATAATACATAGCTTTAATATAAATGATAAAATTGTTAATATCTTGTGGATAATATTATTATTTATATTCATATGTATAATTAATTCATTATTATTTAGTGAATATAAATATAATAAGTATATAGTTTTTATATCAATATTGTTCTATATATTCTTAGTAGTAGAAGCTATACTAAATATGAATTTCATTATTACATTTATTATATATGTATGTATAAATTTTATATTTATAGTAAAGTCATATATCAAAAATAAAAGATATTATTATTTATATGGTATTATAATTCAAATAATAGGTGGATTATTATTAATAAGTAGAAATATTAAGATATGGTATTTAGATCATAATGGAATATATCATATATTTACGATGATAACTATTATATTATTTTATATATCTAATAAGAAATACATAAGTGAGTACTAGAAATAGTACTTTTTATAATAGTAAATTTATTTAAAATATTAAAAGAATTATTGAAAGCTCCTAAAAAATAATGTTATAATTACATTATAATAGAGGTGCAAAGAAATGAAAGATGATAAAAAGTATATTTATGTAGTAGCAGTTTTATTATTAGTGGTAGTTGCACTAGGCATATCTTATGCTTGGTTTTCAGCTATAATAACAGGTAATGATACTGCAAAGAACAATAAAGTAGTAACAGGTAATTTAGAATTAACATACACAGATACAAATGAAATATCACTTGATAATGTTATACCAGGAGATTCATTTACAAAGAAAGTAAGCGTTAAAAACACTGGTACACTTGATGTTAAGTACAACTTAGTATGGCAATCTTTAACAAATACTATTACAAATAATGAACTTGTAATTGAAGCAACTTGTAAAAGATTGAATTCATCAGGAACAGTAGAAGGAACATGTGAATCTATATCACAAACACCAGTAAGTAGTAATACAATAAAAAAGAAAATATCAATAGAACCAAATATTACTCATGAATATACTGTTAAAGTAACATTTATTGATACAGGAGAACCACAAAATTACAATAAGAATAAGTCATTTAATGGAAAACTTGGAATAGAAGAATATGTGCCAACACAATTTGAAAAAGATAGTTGGACAGCAATAGTAGCAAATGTAAAAGCGAATAAAATTAGTCAATATAATGTTGGCGATACAAAAGAAGTAGATATGGGAACATATGGAACACATACATTACGTATTGCAAATACATCAACACCAAGTGAATGTTCAAGAACA
>FR880102.1:0-23274 GCA_000434555.1 Clostridium sp. CAG:524
TCAATACTTACTGTTCTTCCCAAATAAAAGTGATTTACAATCCAAAGGACCTTCATCTCACACGCGGCATTGCTCGGTCAGGCTTTCGCCCATTGCCGAATATTCCTAACTGCTGTCTCCCGTAGGAGTCTGGGCCGTGTCTCAGTCCCAGTGTGGCCGTTCAACCTCTCAGTCCGGCTACGCATCGTTGCCTTGGTAGGCCATTACCCCACCAACAAGCTAATACGCCGCAGGCTCATCTTTAAGTGAAGCTTTAAGGGCTTCTTTACTATTACTAGCACATTCGGTATTAGCAGTCATTTCTAACTGTTATCCCCAGCTTAAAGGCAGATAACCCACGTGTTACTCACCCGTGCGCCACTGAGCGCAGAATCCAAATCGACTTTCATTCCATATCTGAGCAAGCTCTTCAACTTCATTCCAGTTTCAATGGGGCGCTCCGTTCGACTTGCATGTCTTAGGCATGCCGCCAGCGTTAATCCTGAGCCAGGATCAAACTCTCAATAAAAAATTCTTTTTATTGTTAAAGAATTGATTTCAATTAATCCTGTCTACAAAACTCATTATTTTACTTAGTTTTCAAAGATCATTTCAATCGCATTTCCTGCGGTTGCTCATATAATATAACACGTTATTTTATCAATGTCAATAACTTTTTTGCATTTTTTTAACTTTTTTTATTTTAAATTTTTAATGCTTTACTTATTGACTTTAAATAAGTATTTATTATATTTTTTGCATTCCCTTTTTCGTGAATGCCCATTTAATATAACACTTAGTAACTTTATTGTCAACACTTTTTTGATATTTTTTTTATTTTTTTATTTTTCAATATTATTTAATGCAAAATATCAATTTTTAGTGCATTACTAACGCCATATTTAATTTTTTGCTCTCTTTCACAAGTGCCAGACTAATATAACACTTCAGAGTGTGTATGTCAACAACTTTTTTCAAAAAATTAAAAAAGTATCATTTTTTTGATACTTTATTCCATTTTATGCATTAATTATATGTCAAAATTAATTTTTCTTAACTTTTTTAAAGATATTGTAATAATATTCAATGCATTTTTCATTAAAAGGAAATTCACCTGTTTTTTTCATTTCTATCAAAGCCGATAGTTCTTCCTTTATAATATAATTAATTTCTTTTGGATACTTCATAAGCTTTTTATGATAATTATATTCATTTCTATCCAATATTTTGAACGCACCATCGCTAAATACTCTTAAATCTAGGTCATAGTCAATATATTTTACAACATTTTCATCAATAACATATGGACTTGCTATGTTGCAATAATAAAAAATTCCATTTGATTTAAGTTGTGCAATAATATTAAACCACCTATTATTGTAAAAAAACATAATGGCTGGTTCTTTAGTTCTCCAAGTTCTTCCATCTTGTTTAGTAACTAAAACATTTTCATTTCCAAGAACTATATAGTCTCTTTTGATATCCAAAACATAAGCAACATTCCACGATTTATGAATTGTGCCGTTATGCTTATAACAATGAATCACAAGTGTGTCTCCTACTTTTAAATTCATAAGACACCTCTTTCACAATAACATATTATCACATTATCCTTCATTAATCAAATGGTGTCCAACTAAAATAAAAGTAATTTACTATTTTTAGTAAACTACTTAACGCTCTCTATTGCCCTATCTAATTGTTTATTTATATCTTTTTCTTCAATGTCAGGTTCAATTCCCTTTTCGTTAATACTTTCGCCTTTAGGTCCAAGCCAATACGCACTAGTATATTTAACCATTGCTCCGCTTGATAATATTTCAGTTTCTTGAACAGTTCCTTTTCCAAATGACTTAATTCCTACTACACTAGCATTAAGATTATCTTTAAGAGCTAAAGTAAGAACTTCTGAAGCTGACGCACTATATCCATTAATTAATATTGCTATTTTATTAAACTTTCTATATACCCCATTTTTAGCTTCATATTTTGTTATTTTTGAATTCTTGTCCTTTAGTTGGTAAACAACGCTGTTTTTCTTTAAAAATAAGGATGCAGTGCTATATGCTGCACTTAAATATCCGCCTGTGTTATCTCTAACATCAATTACAAGTGAATTAACGTTTTTTCCAAATCCATCAAGTGATTTTTTAACAAGTTCACTTGTCGTTGCTGAAAATGTTTCTATTTTAATATATCCAACATTGTCGTGTACTTCACTTTTAACAGATTCAATCGTTACATCTCTTCTTGTCAGTGTTGTTTTATATTCTTTGTTATTTCTTTTATATGTTATTGTGTATTTATCTTTCTTTCCATTCTTAATTGTATTTGACATATATTTAAATTCTTTGTCTTTTAAATTTACATCATCAAGTTTTAATAATATATCTCCTTTTTTAAGTCCTGCAGCACTTGCTGGTGAATTACTAAATACTTGATTGATAATAATCTCTTTGTCCTTTGTTAAAGTTATTTCTACACCTATACCTGTATATTTACCGTTTAATTGTTCTTGCAAACTGTCAGTAACATCTTTATTCATGTATACACTGTAATCATCTTCTAAGTAGCTATACATTCCTGCTATAGCCGATTCAATTAGTTTCTTCTTATCAACTTCTTTAACATAACTATTTACAATGTGGTCATAACTCTCAATAAATTCATTTAAATCGTCTTTATCATCGTTACTTGCTGATATATATATTTTATCGTAATTTTTATATACTATAAGTCCACTACATACACTAACAATAATGCCTGTAATTATAATTATAACTATTACTTCAACTATATTAAAATCAGTAGTTTTCTTTATAATGTTGTTCTCTTTATTCATATACTTTTTTCACTCTCTCTACTATGTCATTATACAACAAAGAATAATAATTTAAAAGACCCAAACATTAAAAATTAATTACAATGAAAATATTAAAAATTAGACCCTTAAATATTATTTGAGTTTTGTAAGTGTTTTATCTTATTATAAAGCATTTAAATATTTTTATGGATTTTGAGAATAAAAAAAGAATTAGATTAAACTAATTCTAATCTTACGATTAAAGCGTCGTCTCCAATTCTTTCTTTTAGTTTGATTATTCTAGTATATCCACCGTTTCTATCTTTATAAGTAACAGCATATTCATCGAATAATTTTTTAACTAAATCTTTATCATTATTTAAGAAAGCAAGTGCTTTTCTTCTAGAATTAAGATCTCCTTTTTTAGCGTATGTAATCATTTTATCTACGAACTTGCGAACTTCTTTAGCTCTTTGTTCTGTAGTTTGAACAAAACCATTTTTAAGAACATCTTTAGTTAAACTAGATAGAATACTTCTTCTAACACGAGTTTCTCTATTTAATTTTCTATATAATGCCATTATATCCTCCTAATCCTCATCGCGGAACTTAAGTCCCATATCTTTAACTTTGTCTAATACTTCTTTTAAAGATTTCTTACCAAGATTTCTAATTTTCATCATTTCTGATTCGCTCTTAGATGTTAAATCTTGTAATGTATGAATAGCATCTCTCTTTAAGCAATTATAAGCTCTTACAGATAAATCTAATTCTTCAATAGGAGTTTCTAATGTTTTTTGAACAGAATTTTCTTCTTTATCAGCTAAAACACTTTCAAGTCCAGTTAAATTATGTAAATCAGTAATAACTTCAAAGTGATCGATAATAATTTTAGCAGCACGCGCTACAGCTTCTTCTGGCTTAACACTTCCGTTAGTCCAAACATTTAAAATTAATTTATCATAATTATCACTTTGTCCAACACGAGCAGTTTCAACTTCATAACTAACTCTTTCAATAGGACTGTATAATGAATCAATACCAATTGCTCCTACTACATCTTTAACAGCAATAGCGTTAATTTTTCCATCAACATATCCACGACCATTAGATACAGTCATAGTCATATCTAGACTTCCACCTTTTGATAAAGTAGCTATTAATAAATCTGGATTAATTATTTCAACTTCACCATTTTTATCAATATCAGAAGCATGTACTTCTCCTTCTTTATTTGCTTTTAAATGTAATACTTGATCATTCTCACTATGATTTTTAAGAACTAATTTCTTTAAGTTAAGAATAATTTCAGTTACATCTTCAACAACGCCATCCATTTTTTGAAATTCATGCATAACTCCTTCGATTTTAACATCAGTTATAGCACTACCTTCTAAACTAGATAACATAACTCTACGAAGAGCATTACCTATAGTTGTTCCAAAGCCTCTTTCAAGTGGCTCTAAAACGAATTTTCCATAATAATTACTTTCAACATATTCATTTACTTTGTAATCTGGTTTAATAAATTTTAACATGGTTTTTCCCCTTTCCTAAACTATATACGTCTTCTCTTAGGTGGTCTACATCCATTATGTGGTACTGGTGTAACATCATTAATAGCTGTAATTTCAAGTC
The DNA here is from genome assembly GCA_000434555.1 of Clostridium sp. CAG:524. Classification (GTDB taxonomy): domain Bacteria; phylum Bacillota_I; class Bacilli_A; order RF39; family UBA660; genus CAG-1000. The sequence continues at coordinate 4,421 of FR880102.1, forward strand.
CTGCAGTTTGTAAACTTCTAACAGCTGTTTCACGTCCTCCACCAATTCCTTTAACGAATACTTCTACTTTTCTAATTCCAGCATCATAAGCAGCTTTACCAGCAGCTTCAGCGCTCATACCAGCAGCAAAAGGAGTTTTCTTTTTACTTCCTTTATATCCTACTGTTCCTGAAGAAGCCCAGCTAATTACTCCACCTTCTTTATCAGTAATAGTTACGATTGTATTATTAAATGTAGAGTGAATATGTGCTTGACCTTCAGTGATATCTCTCTTTGCTTTTCTTTTTCTTCTATTATAAGCCATAAGTTATCCCTCCTATTTCCTATTTCTTCTTATTAGCAATAGTCTTTGGTTTACCTTTACGAGTTCTAGCATTTCTACTAGTATGTTGTCCTCTTACTGGTAAGCCCTTTTTATGTCTTGTACCTTGATATGAGTTGATTTCCATTTTAGTTTTAATGTTCATTTCAACTTCACGTTTTAAGTCTCCTACTAATACATATTTATCAGCAGCTGCTCTTAAACGATTAATTTCATCAACAGTTAAATTATCAGTTCTAGTATCTTCACTAACATTTGCATCACTACAAATTTCATGAGCTCTAGTTGGACCAACACCATAAATGTAAGTAAGTGCTACTACTATTCTCTTATTCTTTGGTAAGTCAATATTTTTAATACGTGCCATATTTTCCTCCTACTTAACCTTGTCTTTGTTTATGTTTTGGGTTTTCACAAATTACCCTAACAGTTCCGTTTCTTTTAATAATTTTGCATTTGTCGCAAATCTTTTTTACTGATGGTCTTACTTTCATTCTAATCCCTCCATTATTTTCTATAAATTATACGCCCACGTGTTAAATCACAAATAGGTATTTCCATAAGCACTGTATCACCTGGGTAAATACGAATCATGTTTAAACGCATTTTTCCAGAAACGCGGGCTTCCACGATGTGCCCATTATCAAGTTTTACTTTGAAGTCTCCTCCAGGTAAAACTTCTAATACCTTTCCTTCAAGCTCAATATAACCGTCTTTTTCTTTGGCCATGTTTTCACTCTCCTGTTAAAATCTCATAACCATCTTTAGTTACAAGAATAGTATGTTCAAAATGCGCAGCAGGACTACCATCACGAGTGACAATTCCCCACTCATCTTCAAGTAACCATACTTGTTTAGTACCAAGACTAAACATAGGTTCAATAGCTAAGGTCATACCTTCTTTAAGTATTATTCCTTCACTTTCATGATTACTAAGATTAGGAATATATGGATCTTCATGAAGATTACGTCCAACACCATGTCCAGTTAAACATTCAAATACTCCAAATCCATTTTCCTTAGCAACCTTACCAATCGCAGAACAAACATCATTTAATTTTATTCCAGCTTTAACTACTTTAATTCCTTCGTATAAAGCTCTTCTTGTTTCATTAACAAGTCTTTCTGTATCCTTATCAACCTTACCTATTATATAAGTATAAGCTGAATCAGAATGATAACCTTTGTATATAGATCCAACATCTACTGAAACTATATCACCGTTTTTAATTATAGTATCATCAGGGATCCCATGAACAACCATATCATTAATACTAACGCAGGATGAAGCGGGATACCCTTCATAATCAAGAAATGATGGTGTAGCATCATGACTAACAATGTAATCATATACATATTTATCAATTTGCTTTGTAGTCATACCAGGTTTAATATAATCTTTTAAACTTGATAGAACTCCATAAGTAATCTCTCCAGATTTTCTCATAAGTTCAATTTCTTGTTTTGTCTTAATACTAATCATTTTTACTTCCTATTTTCTTTTCAAATTCCATAAAAGTATCTTCAGCAGAACCATTTGCATCAAGTTCAACTAATATACCTTTATTTCTATAATATTCAATTACCGGAGTACAATTTGTTACATAATTACTATAACCTTTTTTAAATGTTTCTTCATTATCATCATTACGAGTTATAAGTGGCACGTTACACTCATCACACATACCTTCAACTTTAGGAGCATTTACTCCAGTAAGTCTATTATATGTTTTTTTACATTGAGGACAAATTTGTCTTCCAAGTGTTCTCTTAAGTGCCATATCGTAAGATACATTAAGAAGTACAGCATAATCGATATGAAGTCCTAACTCATCACAGATATTATTAATCGCAGTTACTTGTGGCATATGTCTTGGATATCCATCAAGTATAAATCCACCTTTAACATCATCCTTCATAAGTCTTTCTTTCATAAGTTCATTAGTTATAGAGTCATCAACAAGTTCTCTTCTTGACTGAATTTCTCTTATCTTTTTTCCAAGTTCAGTACTTGGATCAACTCCCCTTAAAAGTTCACCAGCAGAGATGCAAACAAGATTATATTTCTTATTTAGCATTGAAGCCATAGTACCTTTTCCTGCTGCTGGTGGTGCAATTAAAATTAGATTCATAAATTTTTATCTCCTATTATAATTTCTTGATGCAACAGAACTTTCAAGTTGTTTATATGTTTCAAGAACAACACCAACAGCAATTAATATTGATGTTCCACCTAATCTTACAGTTTCTGGAAGACCAGTTACTGCTGTGAAGATAATAGGTGCTGCTGCTATTAACGCTATAAATATAGCTCCTAAGAATGTAATTCTTGATAACACTTTTGATATATGTTTTTTAGTTTCACTTCCGGGTCTAATACCAGGAATATAGCCACCATTTTTGTTTAAATCTTTACTTAATTCTTCTGGATTAATTGTTAAGAAAGTATAAATGTATGTGAATGCTAATATAAGTGCTATATATACTATAAATCCAACAGGTTTAGTTGTTGATAAATAGTTATTAAAGAATGATAATACTTTAGCATTTTTAATAAAGTAACTTAATATTGATGGTATTCCCATAATTACACTTGCTATGATAACAGGCATAACACCAGCAGAATTTAATCTTAATGGTAAGAATGTTTGTTGTCCACCATAACTTGATGAACTTCTATTTGAATATTGAATTGGTATTCTTCTTTCAGCTTCTTGAACAAATATTACTCCAACTATTATACCTAAATATAATAATATAAATAGTATAAATGTTCCCCATGCAATAAATGTATTATTAGCATTTGGTATTAATGATTGAAATGCTGTTACAAACATACTTGGTAAAGTGTTAACGATACCAGCCATGATTATTAATGATACGCCATTTCCAATACCTTTATTAGTTATTTCATCTCCTAACCATAACAAGAAGGCAGTACCTGCTGTTAAGATTAAAGCAATTTTGAAATAAGTAATAGGTGCTTCAGTTTTACCCATGAACATCATAGGATAGAAAAATCCTTGGATAAATGCAATAGCAAGTCCAGCGTATCTAGTTATTTTATTAATCTTACGTCTTCCTTCTTCTCCCATTTCCTTTAACTCAGTAAAGTAAGGAATGATATCCATTTGTAAAATTTGAATAATTATTGAAGCTGTTATATAAGGCATAACGCCTAATGCGAAGATTGAGAATTGTTTTAGACCTCCACCACTCATAGCATTAAATAATTCTAAAAATCCAATATCTCCAGTTATAACATTCATACCAGGAATTGTAATTGAATTACCTATTGCAAAGATAAATAATGCACCTAGCGTAAATAATATTCTAGTTCTTAAATCTTTGTTAGAAGATCTAAATATTTGCTTAAATGTAGCAAACATATTAAATCACCTCCGTAGTTCCACCCAATTCCTCTATTTTTGTGATAGCTTGGTTAGTGAAAATATTAGCCTTAACAGTTAATTTCTTTTCTAGTTTTCCACTACCTAACACCTTGATACCACATAATTCTTTTTTAACAAGTCCAGATTCTTTTAATACTTCAGGAGTAATAACATCTCCATCTTTAAATCTATTTAAATCTGAAACATTAACAATTGCATATTTTTTAGTGAATCTAGCATTTGAAAATCCACGTCTTGGTAATCTTTTATATAATGGAGTTTGTCCACCTTCAAACCAAGGATGAATTGAAGCACCGCTTCTAGCCTTTTGACCTTTTTCACCACGAGTTGATGTTTTACCATGTCCACTTCCTGGTCCACGTCCAACAACTTTTCTTCTATGAGTTGATCCTTCAACTGTACTTAATTCATGTAATTTCATTATTTTAAGACCTCCTCAACTGTTTTACCACGTAAACTAGCAATATGTGCGATAGTTCTTTGATTTGCTAGTGCTTCGATAGTAGCTTTTGCTGTATTAATTTGAGTATTGCTTCCTAATGATTTAGAAACAACATCTTTAACACCAGCAAGTTCTAAAACTATTCTTGAAGCTCCACCAGCGATAATTCCACGACCAGCTTTAGCAGGTCTAATTAATACTTTAGCAGCTCCACAAACACCAGTAACTTCATGAGAAATAGTTCTACCGTCTACTAAATCTACATGTACTATATTTTTTTCAGCTTCTTTAATTGCTTTACTTACAGCAACAGGAATTTCCTTAGATTTACCAGTACCAATTCCAACGTTACCTTTTCTATCTCCTACAGCAACAGTAGCTGAAAATCTAAAATTACGTCCACCTTGAGTAACTTTAGTAACTTTGCCAATAGAAATTATTTTATCTTCATATAATTTCTTTGGTTCACGATCAGTTCTTTTATTACCGTTCATATATATCCTCCCTAGAATTCTAGTCCATTTTCACGAGCTGCATCAGCAAGAGCTTTAACGCGTCCGTGATATAGATATCCACCACGATCAAATACAACTGTTTTGATCTTAGCTTTTTTAGCTTTTTCTGCAATGTCTTTTCCAACAGCAGCAGCTGCTTCAAGATTATTATTCTTTAGTTTTAGTTCTAAAGAAGAAGAACTAGCTATAGTAACACCTTTAACATCATCTATTAATTGAGCATATATAGCTTGATTACTTCTAAAAACACAAAGTCTAGGAGTTACATCTGTACCAGATAAAGTTCTTCTGATCTTACGATGTCTTTTAATTCTCATATCATTTTTTGATTCTTTTCTTATCATTTTTATTTACCTCCTATGCAGCTTTCTTTCCTTCTTTACGACGGATATGTTCATCTTTATACTTAATACCTTTACCCTTATATGGTTCTGGTTGTCTTACTTTTCTAATATTAGCAGCAAATTCAGTAACTGCTTGTTTATCATATCCGCTAACGATTAATTCAGTTGTAGATTTTTCAGGCATTTCAACTTTAATACCTTCTGGAATCATTAATTCAACTGGATGACTATAACCAGCAGAAATAACAATTTTATTTCCTTGAACTTGGAATCTATAACCAACGCCATTAATTTCAAGTTCTTTCTTAAATCCTTCACTAACACCAATCATCATATTGTTAATAACTGAATTAGTAGTTCCATGTAATTGTTTAGAAGTTTTAAGTTCATTCTTTCTAGTTACATATACTTTACCATCTTCAACTTTAACATCAACATTTGAATTCTTATAATTAAATTCTAATGTTCCTTTTGGTCCTTTAGTTGTTACTTTGTTTCCATCAAGTGTAACTTCTACACCAGCTGGAATAGTTAATACTCTATTTCCTATTCTACTCATAACACACCTACCATATATAAGCTAAAACTTCTCCACCAAGATTTTTGCTTCTTGCTTCTTTATCAGTCATAAGACCTTCTGATGTAGAAACAATTGCAATTCCAAGTCCATTTAGAACTCTTGGCATTTCATCAGCTTTAGCATACACACGTAATCCTGGTTTACTAATTCTTTTTAAGCCAGTGATTACTCTTTCTTTAGTTTTTGAATATTTTAGATTTAATACGATCATTTCGCCAACAGCTAATTTATTAGTATCATAACCGTCAATAAATCCTTCTTTTGTTAAAATATCAGCAATACCTTTAGTCATCTTAGTACCTGGTATTTCAACAGTTTTGTACTTCATAGCATTAGCATTACGAATTCTTGTAAGCATATCTGCTATTGTATCATTAACCATTATAGGCCTCCCTTCTTATTAACACTTGCCTGTTAATGTTTGGTTCGAGATAATCTCGTGTTTTTTACATATAATTTATTATTAAAATGTATATTTTTTAACAATTTTTAAATTTTGACAAGTTCCTGTATACTACCAACTTGATTTTTTAACACCAGGAATTTGTCCCTTATAAGCTAATTCTCTAAAGCAAATACGGCATAGGCCAAACTTACTTAATACACCATGTGGTCTTCCACATCTTGTACATCTAGTATAATTTCTAGTAGAGAATTTACTACCTCTTTGTTGAGATATTAATTTACTTTTCTTTGCCATAAATATTTCCTTTCCTACTTTCTAAAAGGTAACCCAAATTCTGTTAATAAGGCTAAAGCTTCTTCATTAGTATTAGCAGTTGTAACAATAACAATATCTAATCCTCTAACTTTAATAACTTGATCATATTCTACTTCAGGAAATACTAATTGTTCTTTGATACCAAGAGTATAATTACCTCTTCCATCAAAACTATTCTTAGAAATACCTCTAAAGTCTCTAACTCTTGGAAGAGCGATTGTAATTAGTTTATTTAAGAAGTTATACATATTATCTCCTCTTAAAGTAACCTTACAACCAATTTTATTTCCTTCTCTAAGTTTGAATCCAGCGATAGATTTTTTAGCAGTAGTAATTACTGGTTTTTGTCCAGCGATTGCTTCTAAATCTCTAACAGCTGCATCTAAGAATTTTTGATCGCTAATAGCATCTCCTACACCCATATTTAGAACGATTTTTTCTATTTTAGGTACTTGCATTTTAGTAGTGTAGTTAAACTTTTTAGTTAAATTTGGAACTATTTCTTCTTCATATAATTTCTTTAATGTTTCCATGAGTTCACCTACTTACTTTCTTCTTTTTTCTTTGAAGTTTTTTTAGCTTTTACTTCTTTTACTTCAGCTTCTTTAACTTCTTTTTTAGCTTCTTTCTTAGCTTCTTTCTTTTTTTCTAATACTTTAACATTAGAAATATGAATTGGAGCTTCTATTTCAAGAATACCACCAGTTTCATTTTGACGATTTGGTTTAACATGTTTTTTAACAATATTAACTCCATCAACTAAAACTCTATTTTCATTTCTAAATATTTTAAGTACTTTTCCTTCTTTTCCTTTATTACTTCCTGTAATAACTTTAACATTGTCTCCAACTTTTATCTTCATGATATCCTCCTATAACACTTCTGGAGCTAGTGAAACAATTTTCATATAGTTCTTATCACGAAGTTCACGAGCTACAGGTCCTAGAACACGAGTTCCTACAGGACTATTATCATCTTTTATTAATACGCAAGCATTGTCGTCAAATTTAATGTGACTTCCATCAGGTCTTGCTACACCTTGAACTGTTCTAACAATAACAGCTTTAACTACTTTTCCTTTTGGAGTGTTTGAATTTGGAATAGCTTTTTTAACTGTACCAACAACAACATCTCCAATATTACCGCTTTTAACTTTGCTTCCACCAAGTACTCTGATTACTAAGATTTCACGAGCGCCTGAATTATCAGCTACCTTTAAACGGCTTTCTGGTTGTATCATAACTCTCTCCTTTCTTAATTAAAGAATAACAGCTTCTTCAACGATACTATCTAATACATATCTCTTTGTTTTTGATAGCGGACGAGAAGATACTACTTTAACTATATCTCCTACTTTAGCTTTATTCTCTTCATCATGTACTGCATATTTTTTAGTAGTTTTAACATTTTTATTGTAAAGTGGATGCTTTTTATAAGTAACAACTTCAATAGTGATAGTCTTATCACAAGATGCACTTACAACTTTACCGATTAATTCTGATTTAACTTTTTCCATTAGTTAGCTTCCTCCTTACTTTCACTTAATTCTCTTTCTCTAATAACTGTTTTGATTTTAGCAACTTCATGTCTTAATTCTTTAATTCTATGAGGTTTTTCTAAAGTTCCAGTTGATGCAGAAAATTTTAAATTAAATAATTCTTTTTTATTTTCTTCAAGTTTTTTATTTAATTCTTGAGTGGTTAATTTTCTAATTTCAGTCATCTTTATCATTATTTAGCCACTTCCTTTACTACAAATTTTGTTTTGATAGGTAATTTATGTCCAGCTAAACGGAAAGCTTCACGTGCTATTTCTTCAGTAACATCAGTCATTTCAAACATGATTTTACCTTCTTTAACTACAGCTGCCCATTCTTCAACATTACCTTTTCCACTTCCCATACGTACTTCAGCAGGTTTTTTAGTTCTTGCTAAATGTGGGAATATATTAATAAATACTTTTCCTCTTTTGAAAGATTTCATATAACGAGTCATGGCAATTCTTGCAGCTTCTATTTGTCTTGCAGTGATATAAGCTCCTTCCTTAGCCATTAAGCCATATTCACCTTGAGTAAGAACAGTATTACCTTTAGCTTTACCTTCATAACTTACTCTATGTGGTTTTCTATACTTAGTTCTTTTTGGAATTAACATCGCTATTACCTCCCTTATTCTTTTTAGCAGGAAGTATTTCACCTTTGTAAATCCATACTTTTACACCGATCTTACCATAAATAGTATCAGCTTCTTTGTGAGCATAATCAATATCAGCTCTTAAAGTATGAAGTGGTACAGTTCCTTCAGTATAAGTTTCAGTTCTAGCCATTTCAGCACCAGCTAATCTACCAGAAACAGCAACCTTTATACCTATAGCTCCTGCTTTCATTGTATTTCTTATAGCTCTCTTTTGTACTGCTCTAAAAGATGCTCTATTTTGAATTTGAAGTGCGATATTTTCAGCTACTAAAGCAGCATTCATATCTGGATTCTTAACTTCAACTATTGATAAATAGATTTCTTCTCCAGTAAGTTTTTGAAGAGCTTTTTTATGTTTTTCAATATCAGCTCCACCTTTACCAATAACGATACCAGGCTTTGATGTATTGATAATAACATTTGTTCTTTTTTTATTTCTTTCAATTACGATAGAAGCAACTGAACATCCTTTTAATGCTTTATCTAAATATTTTCTAATTTGAATATCAGTATTTAGATATTTAGCAAAATCCTTAGTTGGTGCATACCATTTACTTTCCCAGTCTCTGTTAACACCAATACGTAATCCTATTGGACTTACCTTTTGTCCCATGTTTAGTCCTCCTTCTTTTGCATATTATCTGTAACACATACATAAATATGACTTGTTCTATGATAATTTTTAGCTACTCTTGAGTGAGATGCAGCTTTACTTCTCTTTAATGTTCTGCCTTCATTAACATAAGTTTCTTTGATAACTAAATCTTCTTTTTTAGCTCCAAAGTTATTAACTGCATTAGCAGTAGCAGAATTTAAAACTTTTATAATTAATCTACTAGCTTTAGTATTAGTAGTAAGTAATATTGCTTCAGCTTGACTAACACTTTTACCTCTAATAAGATCAAGAGTCATTCTTGCTTTTCTTGGTGCTATTTGTGCACCTTTATGTATACTATAAGTTTCCATTATTTACCTCCTACTTCTTACCGCTGCCAGCGTGGCCAGTAAACTTACGAGTTAATGAGAACTCACCAAGTTTATGTCCTACCATATCCTCAGTAACATATACAGGAATAAATTCACGTCCATTATGAACAGCAAATGTATGACCTACAAAATCTGGATAAATTGTAGAACGTCTTGACCAAGTTTTTATTACTTCTTTTTTACCTTTTTCATTTAATTCCTTAACTCTTTTTAAAAGTCTTGGGAATGTATAAGGTCCTTTTTTCAAACTTCTTGACATTTTTACGGTTCCTTTCTCAATTATTTCTTACGTCTAGTCATTATTAACTTTTCAGATGCTTTTTTAGTTTTTCTAGTCTTAAGTCCTAGTGCTGGTTTACCCCAAGGTGTCATTGGTTGAGCACGTCCAACTGGAGCTCTACCTTCACCACCACCATGTGGGTGATCATTAGGGTTCATAACAGAACCACGAACTGTAGGTCTAATACCCATATGTCTTTTTCTTCCAGCTTTTCCTAAACTAACAAGTTCATAGTCAGTGTTTCCAACTTCTCCAATAGTAGCTCTACAAGTTCCAAGAACTTTACGAGTTTCGCCACTCTTAAGTCTAATAATTACATATTTTCCTTCTTTACCAAGAATTTGTACTCCACTTCCAGCACTTCTTGCTAACTTAGCTCCAGCACCTGGATTTAATTCAACATTGTGAACCATAGTTCCAACTGGAATATTTTCAAGTGGTAATGCATTACCGATTTTAATATCAGCATTAACTCCACTTTCAATCTTATCTCCAACTTTTAAATTAAGTGGAGCGATAATATATCTTTTTTCACCATCCATATAATTGATAAGAGCTATATTAGCACTTCTATTTGGATCATATTCTATAGAAGCAACATTTCCGATAACACCATCTTTATTTCTTTTGAAATCTATTAAACGGTATTTTCTTCTAACTCCACCACCAATATGACGAACAGTTATTTTACCTTGATTATTTCTTCCGCCTGTTTTACTTTTTTTAACAAGAAGACTTTTTTCAGGAGTACTCTTTGTAATTTCATCGTTAATAAGTGTACTCATTCCTCTTGTTCCAGGAGTATTAGGCTTGTAATTCTTTATTGGCATATTTTTCCCTCCTAGTATTCTATAGAAGAGCCTTCAGCTAGCTTTACATATGCTTTCTTATAAGCAGTAGTTAAGCCTGTATATCTTCCTACTCTTCTCTTCTTTTGAACAGCATTAACAGTATTAACATTTAATACTCTTACATTAAATTGCTTTTCAATTTCATTCTTTATTTGAGTTTTATTTGCTTTCTTAGCAACTTTAAATACATAAACATTGTTACTCTTTAAAGCTTCACTTTTTTCAGTAATAACTGGTGCTAAGATAATATTCATTAGTTAAGCACCTCCTCAATCTTCTTAACTGAAGATTCATCTATTAATAAGTAATCAGTTGCAACTAAATCTAATACATTAATTTCATCAAAAGCAACTACAGCAACTTTATTATTGTTACGAGAAGCTAAGAATAAATTTTCATTATCATCAGCGAATACAACTAAAGCTTTACCATTAACTTTAACATTCTTTAACATTTCATTAAATGTTTTAGTTTTGTTATTTTCTAAATTTAAATTTTCAACAACTACTAATTCGTTATCTCTTAATTTAGATGATAAAGCACTCTTTAATGCTAATCTTCTTTCTTTTCTATTTTGTTTTTTATCATATTTTCTTGGTTTTGGTCCAAAAACAATTCCACCACCTGGCCATTGTGGGCTTCTAGTAGATCCTTGTCTTGCATTACCAGTACCTTTTTGTTTGTATGGTTTACGTCCACCACCAGAAACTTCACTTCTAGTTTTAGTTGAAGCAGTTCCTTGTCTTAAAGATGCTCTTGCAAGTACTATTGCATCATGCATAACTGGTTCATTAATTTCAATGTTCCATACGCTATCTTTAAGTGTGATATCTTTAACTTTTTCACCTTTAAGGTTTAATACTTGAACTTTTGCCATTATTCAGTAACCTCCTCACTTTGAGTGTTTTCTACTTCTGCTTCTGAATTTTCAACAACAGCATTATTTTCAACGACTTCTTCGCTGGCTACTTCTTCATTTACAGGTTCTAAAACTTCTTCTTCGTAAGAAACTAATTCAAGTGGTTCAAAATTCTTACTACCCTTAATAGCTTCTCTAATAAATACATATGAATTTTTAGCTCCTGGAACATTTCCACTTACTAAAATGTATTTATTTTCAGTATCAACATCAACAATCATTAAATTTTGAATAGTGATTTGTTCATGTCCCATATGTCCTGGTAACTTCTTACCTTTTAAAACTCTCATTGGTCTCATTGTTCCCATAGAACCAACGCGTCTATGATATGTAGAACCGTGAGTTTCAGGTCCACGAGATTGATTCCATCTCTTAATAACTCCTTGGAAGCCCTTACCTTTTGATGTACCAGTAACATCAACAGTGTCTCCGCTAGCAAATACATCAGCACTAATAACTTGTCCAAGAGTATAAGAAGCAGTATCAATTCCTCTTATTTCTTTTAAGAAGCGCTTAGGCATTGTGTTTGCTTTTTTAGCATGTCCCATTTCTGGTTTATTAGATGTTTTTTCTTTTTTATCAAAAGCACCTAATTGAATAGCATTATACCCATCTTTTTCAACTGTCTTAACTTGAGTTACAACATTTGGTTCAACTTCAATAACAGTAACAGGTATTAATTTTCCGTTAGTTGTGAAGACTTCAGTCATTCCAACTTTACGTCCTAAGATTCCTTTCATTTTACTTTTCCTTTCTAAATCTTATTTTCTAATTTCAATATCTACACCACTAGGTAAATCTAAATGAGCTAATGCATCAATAGTTTCTTTAGTTGGTTTGTCGATATCAATTAGTCTCTTGTGAGTTCTAATCTCAAATTGTTCACGAGAATCTTTATATTTGTGAACAGCTCTAAGAATAGTAATTTTCTCAATTTCAGTTGGTAGTGGTACAGGTCCACTTACAACTCCACCAGTTCTCTTAACAGTCTCAACAATTTTAGCTGCTGCTTGATCAACACTTCTATGATCAAATGACTTAAGTCTGATTCTTATTTTGTCTTTAGACATATTAATTTCCTCCTTCGCCTATAATTTTTTATAGACTTGCTAGATGCAAATTACCTGATATTTAATTAAGTTTAATTCAACTTAACCTGGTGTATCAGCAACCTTGCACATCATTGCCAGTCGTTTACAACTAATTATAGGATATATTTGTTAAAAAAGCAAGCATTTTTCTACAAAATTTCACAAAAATTTTAATCTTGAAATAAAAAAGATACTAATTACATAGTATCTTCTTCTTTATCAGGAAGTTTAATTCCAAGTCTATCTAAAAGTTTAGTAAGGTTTTCAGCTATTTTATTAGCTTCTTCTTCAGTTAGTTTATCAGTCATTACTGAATTATTTTTATCAAATGTTTTTATCTCTTCGACTTCTTTATTATTTGCTGTAAATGCAACACTGATTTCAGGTGTATTTAAATCTTTAGCTAAATAAACTGCAAAACTAGATGATATTTCACTACCTTTATCTTTTTTAGTTTCTTTTACTGAGAAAGTAATTTTATATCCTGGAAATACAAGATTCTCGCCATACTTCTTTTCTTCAATATTTATTTCTCCACTAAATAAATTATTGTCAAATTTAATACTGATTACTGGAGTTTTACTATCTTTACTTTCTTTTAATTCCATTGTAATTTCTTCACCATTTATAGTTGTAAATAATCCAGCATCTTTTCCACTAAGTTCAAAGTATGTTAATTTATTATTTGTAAGTCCTGTATGAAGTACAATTTTTAAATCAGAATCAGTTGATGTAGTAGAATTTCCTTTTACAGAACCCATACTTGCATCCATAGAATCAAAACTCTTCTTCACTTCTTCTTTAGTAGTACCATACATTTTAGCTAATATTTCTAAAGTTTTATCATCATTTTTAAGACTATTTATAATTTCTTTATTAACATTATCTTGTTCTTCACTATCAAAATTATATACAGTTTCAAAATATATACCAGAATCTGTCTTAATACTCTTAGTTACTTTATCATAGTTAATACTTTTCTTTAATGATTCTTTAATTAAGTCAGTTATATGTTTAACATCATCAACACTTATATCTAACTTATTTTCTTCTTTGAAAATTTCATTTGGCTTTATGATACTACTTTCAGGAATACAATCTGTTTGTGTACTATCATTACATGTTTTGTCATTCATAGCTGATTTAAGGCTAATACCAAGTGATTTATTATATATTTCTTTTATAAGTATATATACTATATCTTTTTCTAAATATACTGTTCCATTAACAGGTTCAGCATTATTGTATTTAACACTTGTTTCTAAATATGCTTTAATATTGTTTTCATCGCTTACATCATATCCTAAATAATAGTTAGCACTACCATTTACATTAAGTGATTTAGTTGTAATAATAAGATTACCTTCAGTTACACCTTTTAAACTCGTTTCTTTGTTTTTATTTTCATTTATACTTTTATATATCTTATCAACTTTGCTATACATATTATCTATAGCTTTGTTTAGTATATTTTTAGGAGACATCACTATGAAATAATATCCACATACAAGTCCTACTATTAATAAGGTTACTACTATTAAAATGATTGGCCATATTTTCTTTTCTTTCTTTATCATAAAGTCATCATTTTGTTTAGCATTTATATTTGGATTATTTGGAACACTATTATGATTTTCTATAGTGTTATTTGTATTTATATTATTTATACTATTATTAACATTTGTATCAATGCTTGGAGCATTATTAATATTATTATTCATACTTTGTACATTATTTGGTGTAATACTGTTACTATCAAAATTATTAACAGTACTAGAACTAACCATATCGTTGTTTACATTTTGAATATCATTTTGTGTTATATTATCATTATTAGTATTCACACTACTTACATTATTTAGAACTTCATTATTATTTATAGTATTTGTTTCACTATTTAATGTTCTATTTTCTTCAATATTTACAACACTACTTGGATTAGTCATACTATTTTCCATATTATTTATTTTATTTGGAATATTAGTAACCTCTATATTTTGATTATTAATTCCATTATTTCCATTATTTTCATTATTTTCCATCTTTATTCCTACTTCCTATTATAACTATAACACTATTTCACAAAAATATCACTAATTATTTTTTATAATTAAACTTTCACCAGTCATTTCTTTTGGTTTACTTATTTCATATATATCAACTATTGTTGGAATTACGTCTTTAAGACTGCCGTTTTTCTTAAGTTTATATTCTTTGTTGCAAATTACAAATGGAACTTTACTTAGTGTATTTGTTGTTATTACTTTACCATTTGCATCTTTCATAAATTCACAGTTACCATGGCTTGAAGTTATAACAACATCATAGAAGTTTTCATCGGCTTTTTCTAATATTTTACCTATACAATAATCACATGCTTCAAGTGCTCTTACTGTTGCCGGGATATTACCTGTGTGGCCAAGAACGTCAGGATTAGCATAATTAGCAAGTATAAAATCAAAATCTTCGTCTATTGCTTCAATTATTGCTCCTGTTACTTCTGCAGCATTCATTTCAGGCTTCATGTCATATCTAACTACTTTAGGTGATGGTACAAGTATTTTATATAAGTTCTTATCACTAAATTCTTTACCACCATCAAAATAATATGTTACTTCAGGATACTTAGGTGCTTCACTAATCCTAGCTTGTTTAAATTCTAGGTCAGCTAAATATTCTCCAAATGTATTTGTAACTTCTTCATTAGAATAAGCACTATCAGCATTCATGTCATTTCCATATAATAATTCATATTTAACGTTTTTAAACTTTTTAACTGGAAACATATTAAAGCTATCATCAGTAAATGAACTTATTAATTCACTCATATTTTCAGGTCTATAATTAATAAATATAACACCATCATTATCACGAATAACACTATTTTTAGTAATGATACTTGGATTAACAAATTCATCAGTGATATTATTTTTATAATGTAGTTCAAGACATCTTATATAATCACTAAAAGTATTTCCAACATTATAACAAATTGCATCATATGCTTTTTTAACTCTATCATAATTACTATCTCTATCCATTGCATAGTATCTTCCAGTTATAGTGCCTATTGTTCCAAGACCAAGCTTGCTTACTTTTTGCATAAAATCATTTATTATGTTAATTGCGTCCGTTGGCAAACTAGTAACTCCATCTGTTATAAAATGAAATACAACACTTTTTATTTTTTTTATTTTAGCAAGAGCTAATACTGCATAGAAATGCTCCATACTTGAATATACATTAGTATTTTGAATAAGCCCTATTAAATGAAGTGTACTATTATTATCATTAACATGATCCATAACATCTAATAAGTTATCATTTTCAAAAAAACTTTTATCTTTAATTTTTTCATTTATAAGAGTAAGTGGACTTTTAATTGTTCTTCCACATCCAATAGTCATGTGACCTACTTCTGAATTACCTGCTACACCTTTAGGAAGTCCAACTACTTCTTCACTTGTGCTTAGTTCACTTACAGAATATTCATTTAATATTTTAGATAAGTTAGGTAAGTTAGACATTTTAATCGCATTACCATTATCTGATTCACGTATACCAAAACCATCTAATATTAATAATATAACTTTTTTCATATATTTCTCCTGTAAATATTCTATCACAACATGGCAAAAGATAAAAGAAAAAAGTAGACATAATCTACTTAAACATTAATCATTTCAAGTCTTAACTTATCAGCAATCGTAACAATAAATTCTGAATTAGTAGGCTTAGCTCTATCAATATCAACACTATGACCAAATATATCTTCCATTAAATCGATATCTCCTCTTAGCCATGATACTTCTATCGCATGTCTTATTGCTCTTTCTACTCTTTGTATTGAAGTGTTAAACTTTATACTTAAGTCAGGATATAATTTTTTAGTGATACCACCTATAAAACTAGGATTATTGTATACCATAAGTATTGCACTTCTTATAAATTGGTATCCTTTAATGTTAGATGGAATACCAAGTGCGTGTAATAATTTAGTTACTTGTATTTGAATGTCTTTACTTTCTAGTTCTATAATTTTATCATTATTTTTCTTATTTGTTATTGTTTGTATAATTCTATTTTTTAAATCTCCTAGATCAAATGGCTTTAAGCAATAATATCTAACTCCATATTCACTAACGTCTCTTATAGTTTCTTCTTCATTATATGATGTCATTACAATAACTTTTTTATTTATTTTATGTACTTTCATATATTCAAGAACTCCAAGTCCATCTTTCTTAGGCATTATTAAATCTAGTAATAATAAGTCAAAATCAATTTTTTTACTTTCAAATATATCTACAGCTTCTTCTCCATTTGAAGCACTACCAACTATCTCAATATCTTTACTATCTGTAAAATACTCCCTAATTAATCCTACTAGTCCTGCATTATCATCTACTACTAAGACTTTAATTTTCATGTACTTTTTATTCTCCTTTTTATTTATTATACTAACAAGATTATACATATTTCTAGGTAGTAATTTGTCTATTAATGCATGATAATGTAGTTTGTTGTCGTAAAAGAAGTTTTAAGTTTTTTAGCCAGTGCTAAATACTTTATTTACTCCATATTTTACAATTATTACTTATTTTAAGTTTAAATAATTACAATTATTTTTTCTGATATATAAAAACTTTCCTATAAGATAAAAAAATTTGAATTTACATAAATTCAAATTTTAATATTCTACCTTAAGTCAGTTATTTCATAATCAATGCATTTGTTTTAGTTCTTACCCACCTATCCATGCTTTCGCATGGAGTAGTCGCTTTTTAACATTCGTTATACCTTTTTATTTTTTAGTTGGATTTGTTTTAGTTCTCTTAACTAATTTCGTTTTGCATAAGTTTACATATGCTTTACATATTATCCCAATCGGAAAGCTGGGGCGACGCCGCGTGAAATACTAGCAGGGTCGTTAGCCCAACCCCCGTTATTGTAAACAGATAAGAAATTGTAAGTAGAAGAAGAAGTAGCCGCGCGAAGCCACCAATAAGAAGCACTAGTTCCGTTTTTCTTTATTGCTCCACTTTTATTACTTGTAGTAACACTTAAATTTTTATAATAATCTAGCTGTCTTGTTACATCTCTTGCTGTGTCAGTACTTACTGTATTTGAACTTCCTTGTGCCCATACTTCTGCTGTACTTAGTAAATATAATTTATCTGTTGATGTAAAGTTTGTTTCTCCACTTGTACTTCCATGTCCTGATACTACTGTTGTATCTATTCTGTATCGCTTTTTCCATGACCTGATACTACTGTTGTATCTATTATTGCATTCTTTATTTCATTTGGTATTGCATTATATATATCATTATTTACAAATGTTCTCATGCTTGTTGCTGGCCATCCTCCTACATTTGTTCTTTTATCATTCATTTTATGTGTTGTTATGATATCTGCAAACTCTAGTACAAATCCACATGCACTTTGTGAAAAATTTGTATTTGAACATTGCACTTTGTGAAAAGCCACTAGTTGAACACTCACTTGGCGTTGATTTATTTGCAATACGTAATGTATGTGTTCCATATGTTCCTAAATCTACTGTCTTTGTATCTCCTACATTATATTTACTTATATTATTATTTCTAACAGCTTTAATTATTGTTTTCCATGAATCTGTCACAAATGAATTAGGTGCTGGAATATCTTTATCAGCAATATCAGTAAAGTATCCTGGGTTACTTGTTCCACCATCTATATGAGCATAAGCTTTATCAATCTTAGTTGAATCATATTTTGTTCCTGCTCACCACTTATACAATATGTACCATTACTAACTTCAAATTTCTTAATGCTTCCATCATCATTTAATTTAACATTATACTTTAGAGCATTAGATTCTAGTTCTAATTTATTATTATCATTTGAAATATTACTAATCTTATTACCTTTCATTGCTTCACTAATATATTTCTTAGATATCTCTTTGTATATTGTTTTTGCTTCTGTTAAAAACGTATCTTTCTTTGCTTGATTAAACATTTTTAATACATTTGGTAATGCTATTATAACTAATATTGCTAGAATTGCTATTACTGCTAAAAGCTCAACTAATGTAAATCCTTTATTCTTCATATCAAACTTCCTTATCCTACTTAAATTATACAACATAAAAAGTACTATTTCTAGTACCTTATAATTTTTTAATTATCCCAATCGGAAAGCTGGAGCAAC
>FR880102.1:23372-23574 GCA_000434555.1 Clostridium sp. CAG:524
AGTCATCGTCATTGATAGAAATGGCCGAACGAAACCACCAACCTGAAGCACTAGTTCCATTTTTCTTTATAGCTCCGCTATAATTATTAGTTGTTACTCCTTGTGCTGTATAATAATCTAATGTTCTTGTTAAGTCTTTTGCTGAATCCCAACTATTAGAAAAATTTGTGTATATTTCTTTTGGTGCTAATAAATATAACTT
>FR880103.1:0-13071 GCA_000434555.1 Clostridium sp. CAG:524
GTTACAAATTTCTTAAATAAATTAGAAAAATAAAGGAGGAGAACTCACATGTTTAAATTAATTAGTAACTACAAGCCTAGCGGTGATCAACCTGAAGCAATTAAAGAACTTGTAGATGGTATAAATGATGGAAAAAAGAATCAAGTATTACTTGGAGCAACAGGAACAGGTAAAACTTTTACTATAGCAAATGTTATTGAAAAGACTAATAAGCCAACATTAATACTCGCTCATAATAAAACACTTGCAGGACAATTATATGCTGAATTTAAAGAGCTGTTTCCTGAAAATAAAGTTGAATATTTTGTATCCTATTACGACTATTATCAACCAGAAGCATATGTACCTAGTAAAGACTTATATATCGAAAAAGATTCATCTATTAATGATGAAATAGATGAATTAAGACATGCAGCAGTCGCAGCAATAATCGATAGACGAGATACAATCATAGTTTCTAGTGTTTCATGTATATATAGTATTGGTGAAAAAGAAGAATATGTTAATAAAATGTTGAATCTTTCAGTAGGAGACACTATTGATAGAGATGTTATTCTTGAAAAATTAGTTGGTATGCAATACGAAAGAAATGAACTTGATTTTAAAAGGGGAACATTCAGAGTAAAAGGAGATACTATAGAACTTATACCTATTGGTGAAAAGAAAAGTGGTATTAGAATAAGTATGTTTGGTGATGAAATAGAAACTTTATCATTCTTTGATCCATTAACAGGCAAAATAAGTTCTAATGTAAGAACAGTAAGTATTTTTCCAGCATCATTATTCGTAATTAGTGATGAAAAAATGATTGAAGCAACTAAAAGAATTGAAGCTGAACTTAATGATAGACTTAAAGAATTACATGATAATGGTAAATTATTAGAAGAACAAAGACTTAAAGAAAGAACTATGTATGATTTAGAAATGCTTCGTGAAACTGGATTTTGTCATGGTATTGAAAACTATAGTAGACATTTATCACTTAGGGATAAAGGAGAAACTCCAACTACATTAATTGATTTCTTTCCAAAAGATTTCTTACTTGTTATAGATGAAAGTCATGTTACACTTCCACAAGTAAGAGGTATGTATAATGGAGATCATATGAGAAAGCAAACTCTTGTTGACTATGGATTTAGATTACCTAGTGCAATGGATAATAGACCATTAAAATTTGAAGAATTTAAAGAAAAACTTAATCAAGTAATATATGTTTCAGCAACGCCAGGTGATTATGAACTTTCTCTTGTTGATAATAAATGTGTAGAACAAATAATTAGACCTACAGGACTATTAGATCCAATTATTGAAGTTAAAAGTACTAAGAATCAAATTGATGATATTATTAATGAAATAAATGAAAGAATCAAAAATAATGAAAGAGTTTTAATAACAACATTAACTATTAGAATGAGTGAAGAATTAACTTCATATTTAAAAGAACTTGGTTATAAAGTAACATATTTACATAATGAAATTAAAACTCTTGAAAGACTTAACATTATTAGAAATTTAAGACTTGGTAAAATAGATATTATAGTAGGTATTAACCTTTTAAGAGAGGGAATTGATATTCCAGAAGTATCATTAATATGTATAATGGATGCTGATAAACAGGGATTCTTAAGAAGTGATAGAAGTCTTATTCAAACAATAGGTAGAGCAGCTCGTAATAGTAATGGTAAGGTTATAATGTATGCTGATGTTATGAGTGATGCGATGAAAACTGCAATAAGTGAAACTGCAAGAAGACGTGCTATACAAGAAAAATATAATAAAGAACATGGTATCATTCCTAAAACAATACAAAAAGAAATTAAAGAAGCAATAAGTAATTCAGTAGAAGAAGAAAAGATTGAAAAGAAAAAATATTCTAAGAGGGAACTTAATGATATGATTCATAGACTTGAAGTTGAAATGAAAGAAGCAGCATCAAGACTTGACTTTGAGCGTGCTACTGAACTTAGAGATGTTATATTTGAACTTAAAGATTTAAAGTAATTTAAATCTTTTTTATTATGTGTTATTATTTATATAGTAGAGGTGTGTATGAAAAAGAAAACTATTGATAAAAAGAAAAATAATAAAATCGTAATTGCTATAATTATCATAATATTATTTGTTATTGTTGCTAATTGTTGTATATCTTTGTTTGGAAAAATCTATGCCAATAAAATATGTCATGCTAGATATGATGATGTTACAGTTACAAAAATTGATAAAGATTGGTATTGTTGTGCATTTGAAAATAAAAATTTTAATTGTTTGAGGGTAAGATAATGAAAAAAGAAAAAAATAAGAACAATATTAAAATATTAATCTCTAAAATAATAAAGGAACTAATTCAGTTACTTGTTTTAGCAATTGTTATAATAATATCTATTCAATTTGGGTTACATGTTTATTTTAAATATTTTGAATATAGGAATCCTTACGATACGTATAGTGGATATTGCAGTCGTCATGATCGTGACTATCTTTTACAAAAATATAGTCCTGCTGATGAGAATGAAGAACCTAAATATTATTGTTGTAAAAAAGATTCTGATGGTAATTATAGTAGATGTAGATTAATTGAAGAATTTAGTAATTAATTAAATAGTATTTAATTTAGTATAGAGGTAACTAATGAAAAAAGAAAAGAAAAATAAGAATGAAAAATTAATTTTCAGGATAATTAAAGAAGTAGTAAAAATATTTAGCATAGTAATAGTCATAATAGCAATTTCAACAATAGCATTTGACATCTATTGTATGTATTTCGCCAAAGTTGTTTCTCCTATGACTTGTAGTACATATGGAACAAATTATAAAGATATAAAAGTAGGAAAAAGGTATTATTGTTGTGCAAAAACTGAAGATAGAGACTATAAAGGTTGTATACAAATAAGTGATAATTAATCATAAAGAAAAATATAAAAATTAATTTTAAAGTTTAAATATATATTTTAATTTTATTGAGTGTTGTAATTTAAATAAAAAATAATTATAATGTTTATAGTAGGAGTTGATAAAAATGATTAAATGTAATAAATGTGGAACACAAAATAAAGATGGTTCTAGATTTTGTAGTAATTGTGGAAATGATCTAAATTCAAATGTTAATAATAACATCAATAACACAAATAATAAAAGCAGTGAAAAAGTATTATTTTGTATATTAGCATTTTTCTTTCCAATAATAGGTATAATAGTGGGATGCATATATTCTAAAGATAAGAAAGAAGTGTCTAAGCCAGTACTTATTACATCTTTTGTATCAATAGGTGTTAAAGTAATTTCATTTATATTATTTTTTGTGTTATTTTTTGGAATGGTGATATCTGAAATAGAACCAAATTTACCTAGTTATTCTTGTTCTACATTATGTAATAGTAATTATAGAGTAGTTGGTAAAAACTGTACATGTAGAGATGGAAGAAAATATGATCTAGACACAGGTAAACTTATTGATGAAGACCATAATGATAATGATATAAAAGATGATGATAGTAGTTTAGATGACAATACAATTATAAATAAAGAAATAACTATAACAGGTGATCCTATCAATGGTAAGCTTAAATCATGGAAAGAAGATATTAATAATGGTAGAGAAGTAATAACTGTAATAGCTAGTTCAGGATGTCCTCATTGCAAAGAATATAAACCTGTTATTACAGATATAGCAAATAAATATAATATTAAATTATACTTCTTTGAAGCAGATTTATTAGAACAAAGTGATAAAGATATCTTAACGAATATTGATAGTGATAAATTTAGTTATGCTGGAAGTGTTCCATTTACATTTGTTATAAGAAATAATCAGTACATTGGAGATACAGTTGGCTATATTAATTCAGGTAGTACAATATATTATTTAAATAAATTTGGATTTAATATTCCAGAAGATTATAGTTATAATGATAATAGTAACAATAGTATTTAAAACTATTGTTTTCTTTTTAAATATGATATAATACAAATCGGAGTTGATGTAGTATGAAAACACCTAATATGTTAGATGCTAAAAAGAGAAATCAAAATGATATAAAATATGTTAAATATGATAAAGAGTTTGATAAATTTGGTAAAGATAAAAAGTTTTTTGTAAGAACTTATGGTTGTCAAATGAATGAACATGATAGTGAAAAGATCAAAGGAATGCTTAAGAGTGTCGGATTTAGTGAGTCAGACGATATTAATGATGCTGATATTGTTATATTAAATACATGTGCGATAAGAGAAAATGCTCATGATAAAGTATTTGGATTCTTAGGAGTTCTTAAACATATGAAACAAAGTAAGCCCAATTTATTAATAGGTCTTTGTGGATGTATGGCTCAAGAAGAAGTAGTTGTAAATGATATATTAAATAAATATAAATATGTTGATTTTGTATGTGGAACTCATAATCTTGATAATATGCTTTCAATAATTAAGAATAAAATTGATACTGATAAAAGACAAATTGAGGTTCTTAGTTACGAAGGTGATGTTGTTGAAGGTGTACCAGTAGTAAGAGATAGTAAGTATTCAGCATGGATAGATATTATTTATGGTTGTGATAAATTTTGTACATATTGTATAGTTCCATATACAAGAGGTACTCAAAGAAGTAGAAAACATGAAGATATAGTGAGTGAAGTAGAAACTCTTGTTAAAGATGGATATAAAGAAGTAACCTTACTTGGTCAAAATGTTAATGCATATGGTAAAGATTTATACGATAATTATAATCTTGCTGATTTACTTAAAGATGTAAGTGATACAGGAATAGAAAGAATTAGATTTGTTACAAGTCATCCATGGGATTTTACTGATAGTATGGTTGATATAATCGCATCAAGAGATAATATTATGCCTTATATACATTTACCACTTCAATCAGGTAGCAATAAGATACTTAAACTTATGAATAGAAAATATACAAGTGAAGAATATTTAAAACTATATAATAGTATTCGTGAAAAAGTTAAAGATTCAAGTGTAACTACTGATATAATAGTGGGATTTCCAGGCGAAACAGAAGAAGATTTTGAAGAAACGTTGAAAATTGTAAATGAATGTAAATTTGACGGAGCCTTTACTTTTGCATACAGTCCTCGTGAAAATACACCTGCTGCTTTAATGAAAGATGCTATAAGAGAAAGTGTTAAAATGGATAGACTACATAGACTAAATGAAGTAGTTAACAAATATAGTAATCTTAGAAATCAAAAATTACTTGGTAAAACTGTTAAATGCTTAGTAATAGGTGAAAGCGAAAAAGATAAAAATAAGGTATGTGGTTATACAGAAAATATGAAACTTGTTAACATAGAAGGACCTAAATCATTAATTGGAAGCATTATTCCAGTTAAAATAACTGATACTAAGAGTTTCTCATTAGATGGAGAATATATTAAGGAGACAGAAGAATAATGAAGAAAATATTAATATATCTATTTCTAATAATATTAGTAGCTGGAAGTATATATTTCTATAAAGATGAAAAAGATAAATCCAAAGAAACAAATGATAAAACAACTAATGTAAAAGAAGATAAAACACATGAAGAAATAAAATGCATAGCTGATTATGAATGCATAATGAAAGATAATAAGAAATATTATTTCAGTAATAGAACTAGTATAGACGTTAATAATATGTATAATTATGTAACTGATGAAATGGAAGCAGGTACATTAAAAATAGAAAATGGTACATTAGAATTTGTAAGTCTTGATAATAAAGTTCTTAAGACATTTGATAATGTTAAGAAAGCTAAATATATTGAATCAAATACATTTTGTAGTGAAACATATTACGTAGTTCTTACTAGTGATAATAAAGTATATAGAACTGATGTAAACCTAAGTTTATTTTTAGAAGAGCCATTCTATCAAATAGAATTAGATTATAATGTAAAAGGCATATCACTTAATGATGGAGAAAATACATGTATAAATGATCTTACTGTTATTAGTGATAAAGATGAAATAAAAATGATAAAAGAGAATTAATTCTCTTTTTAAATTGCAAAAATATGTTTGTATTCATTGACATTTTATAAATAAAATATTATATTGTTTAAAGAGGAGACAAATAGTATTATGAAAAGATTATATATTGATTTTGATGGTGTTGTAATGGACACTATTCCTGAACTTTATGATGCACTTGAAAAGAGTGGAACAGATGTAAGTAATCATAGAGAAATATCTATATTTTTTTCTACATTTGATTTTACTAGAGTTGTTAATGATAAAAATATTCTTAATGATTCAATTGAATGTATAAAGAAATTACAAGAAAGTAAATTATTTGAAATATCTTTTTTAACACATATTAATTCATTAACAGAAGGTATTGTTAAAGTAGATTATTTAAGAAGATATTTTGATGATATAAATATTATTATGGTACCTAAAGAAATATCTAAAACAAGAGTAGTTCATAGTAAAGATGCTATACTTGTAGATGATTATTCTGGTAATTTAAAAGAATGGGAAGATAATGGTGGAGTAGCAGTTAGATTCTCTAAAGATTTAGAATCTCATGGATTTAAAGTAATTAATAAATTAGATCAATTAATTGATATGTTTGAAAGTGAGGAATAAATGGTAGAAGTTATAAGAGTAGTAACAGGTCTTTTAAAAGAAAATTGTTATATTATACATAATGGTATAGATTGTTTAGTTATTGATCCAGGAAGTGATCAAGAAAAAATACTTACTGAAATCAATACAAGAGGATTACATGTAAGAGGTATATTAATAACACATTATCATTTTGATCATGTAGGATGTTTAGATGCGTTTAAAGAAATATATCCTACTGCTAAAATAGTTGATTATAAGACTAAAGGTGATGTTAAAATTAATACATTTGAATTTAAAGTAATAGAAACATATGGTCATACTATGGATAGTGTTTCATATTATTTTGATAAAAATGATATATTATTTACTGGAGATTTCTTATTTAAAGGAACTATAGGTAATTTTGAAGAAGACAATGAAGAATATATGTTTAATAGTCTTAAAATATTTAAATATATGTCAACTAATGTACGTATATATCCAGGACATGATAGTGAAACAACAGTAGAAGAAGAACTTAAAAATAATCCATTCTTGAAGGGTATATAATGCTTGCGAGTGTTTTAATAGAATATTCAGTTAAGTCACTTAATAAAGTATTTGATTATATAGTACCAGATAATATAAAAGATATAATTAAAGTAGGACATAAAGTAATAGTATCTTTTGGTAAAAGTGAAGTAGAAGGATTTGTTCTAAAACTTCATAATAATAAAGAAGATAATATGAATTATAAATCTATTATAAGAATACAAGAAAGTGATTTCTATTTAAATGAAGAATTACTTAAATTAGGTAAAAGTTTAAGTAATTCTTTACTATGCAATTTAATAAGTTGTTATCAAGTAATGTTACCTAAAGCATTAAAAGCATCATATAAAACAAATATCAATAGAAAATATGAAACAATTATTAGTCTTAATAAAGATGCTCTTATTGATGACTATATTTTAGAACATAAAAGAAATAAGAAAGAATTAGAAATAATTAGTTTATTAAAAGAAAAAGATATTAATAAAAAAGAGATTAATTCGCCATCATTAAAGAACTTAATAAATAATGGTATTGCTTTAGAAATAAAAAAAGAAGTAAATAGAGAAGTAATGGTTCTTGATGAAAAAAAACGTGATATTAAACTTACTGATAATCAAGAGAGTGCTGTTAATGAAATAATATATTCACGCGATAGTAAATTTTTATTGTATGGTGTTACTGGTAGTGGTAAAACTGAAGTTTATATTGAATTATTAAAAAGAACTATTAATGAAGGTAAAACTGGTATTGTATTAGTACCTGAAATATCTTTAACACCACAAATTGTTTCAAGATTTAAGTCAGTATTTGGTTCTTCTGTTGCAGTATTTCATAGTTCACTTAGTGAAGGAGAAAAGTATGATGAATATAGAAGAATAATGAATCATGAAGTATCACTTGTAGTTGGTGCTAGAAGTGCAATATTTGTACCACTTAATAATATAGGGTTGATAATAGTAGATGAATGTCAAAGTCAAACATATAAGCAAGAAAATACTCCTAAATATAATGCTATAGATGTAGCCTTTTTAAGAGGTGAATATAATAATGCTAAAGTCATTCTTGGTAGCGCAACTCCTAGCCTTGAACAATATATTAGAGCTAAAAAGAACGTTTATCATTTAATAAATCTAACTACTAGAATAAGTGGTAAATTTCCAAATATAGAAATAGTTGATATGGAAAGGGAATCTCATAAACATAATTATATTATTAGTGACAAACTTGATAATGAAATAAAAAATGCTTTAAGTCGTAATGAACAAGTAATACTTCTTTTAAATAGACGTGGCTTTAGTACATTTTTATCTTGTACTAATTGTGGTTATGTCTATAAATGTCCTAATTGTGATATATCTTTAATTT
This sequence comes from Clostridium sp. CAG:524, assembly GCA_000434555.1. Taxonomy (GTDB): domain Bacteria; phylum Bacillota_I; class Bacilli_A; order RF39; family UBA660; genus CAG-1000. Next base: position 8,466 of record FR880103.1, read on the forward strand.
ATCATAAGAGTAGTAATTCATATAGTTGTCATTATTGTGGATATAGAATTACTAAAAGTGAAGTATGCCCTAAGTGCCATGAAGATGCAATAAGAGATTTAGGACTTGGAACAGAAAAACTTGAAGAAATGATATCTAAAAAATATAATGTACCAGTTCTTAGAATGGATGCTGATACTACTAGTACTAAAAATTCCCATCAAAAACTTATAAGTGAATTTAGTAGTGGAAAATATAGTATATTAGTTGGAACACAAATGATATCAAAAGGGCTTAATTTTGAAAATGTAAGTTTAGTTGGTGTCATTAATAGCGATTCAGCACTACTTATGCCTGACTTTAGAAGTAGTGAAAGAACATATGAACTTTTAAGTCAAACCGCAGGTAGAGTTGGTAGATTTAATTTACCAGGTAAAGTTATCATACAAACATATAATCCTACTAACTATGTATATAATGCTGTTACTAAAAATGACTATGAATATTTCTTTAATTATGAAATGAAAATTAGAAAACAATTAATGTATCCACCATATTATTATATATGTGCTCTTACTATGATAAGCGATTCATTTGAAAAATCTAGAGACACAGCAAATGTAATAAAAAAATATCTTGATAATAATTTAGATGATAGTTATATAATACTTGGTCCAAGTGTAGCATCTATTGTTAAACTTAAGAATAAATATAGATTCAATATAATGATTAAATATAAGAAAAATGATTTACTTATGAAAGTATTAAAAGAAATAAATGATAACAATTATAGTGGTGTCACTATTGATATAAATATAAATATTTAATATAATTATTAATGTAAATTATATATGTAGGTGATTTAATGAAAAATAAAAAAGTTGTATTCATGGGAACTCCTGAATTTAGTATACCAGTTCTTGAAATGTTAATTGAAAATACTAATGTTGTTTTAGTTGTAACTCAACCTGATAGTTATGTAGGACGTAAACATGAGTTAAAATATACTCCAGTTAAAGAGTGTGCTTTGAAACATAATATACCTGTTTTTCAGCCTGAAAAAGTAAGAGAGGAAACAGATGAAATACTTAAGTACAATCCTGATATTATTATCACATGTGCTTATGGTCAAATAATTCCAAGTGTACTTTTAGATACTCCAAAGTATAAAGCAGTTAATGTTCATGCATCACTTTTACCTAAACTAAGAGGTGGTAGTCCATTACATAGATGTATAATAGATGGATATAGTGAAACAGGAGTAACTATTATGTATATGGCTCCTGGTATGGATGATGGAGATATTATTACACAAAAAAGTATTAAGATAGAAGATACTGATAATGTAGGAACAATACATGATAAATTAAGCATTTTAGGCCGTGATTTATTACTTGAAACACTTCCATCAATATTTAATGGTACGAATGGAAGAACACGTCAAGATGAAAATGAAGTAACATTTGCTTATAATATAAAAAGAGAAGAAGAAAAGCTAGACTTTAATGAAAAAGCTCGTGAAGTATTTAATCATATAAGAGGAATGTATCCTTTTCCAGTTTCCTATACAACATTAAATGGAGAAATAATTAAAATATGTGAAAGTAAGATTGGTACTAAAACAAGTGGAACAGTTGGTGAAATAATAAGTATTTATGATAATGGTATAGGCGTTAAATGTAGTGATACTGAAATAATAATCACAAAACTAAAGCCAAGTGGTAAAAAAGAAATGATGGCACGTGATTTTATAAATGGAAGAGGTAAAGATAAACTCCTAGGAGAAAAATTATGTTAGAAAAAATACTTGATTATCAAGAAAAAAGAAAACAAAAGAAAAAAGAAATGGAACCAAAAAAACTAGAAATATATCTTATAATATTTGGTATAGCAATAATAATACTACTTCTAAATAATATATTTGGTGATGGAAATACTTCTAAAAGCAATAATACAAGTAAACTAAAAACATTCGTAACAGCTGAAAGATTAGACGAATACTTTAACAAAATAAAAAACAATTACGAACTTACAGCCAAAATAACAAGAAATGATGAAGAATATACATATCTATATGAAACAGATGGCACATTTGAAGGTACAGAAGTAAGTAAATACGATATAGGATATCTAAAATATAAAGATAATAAATATGTAGTAAAAAATAATACATTAGTAATTAATAACAATATAAATGTAGATAAATATGTAAATACTAATTTTTGTAACCTAGAATTCATCAAAAATATTATTTCTAAAAGTGAATGCAGTAGAAAAAATAGAAATATATCTAAATGTGAAATTAAATTTAATGATTTACTAAATGAATATAATACATTATTCAATAAATCATATACTATATATGATGATAATACTAAAGTAACAATGCTTGTATATAATAGTGCATCAAATATAACTAATTTTAAAATGGATTATAGATTACTTAACAATATAATTAGTAATGATAGTTATGACAAATTAATATATAATATATATATATTTGATGTTGATAAAGTTGATTATACTGATGCATATACACATTTTCCAGAACTATTTAAAAAATAAAACTAGTTTTGTCGAATAGAATGAATTTATATTTAAATTGTTTTATCATGTAAATGGAGGCGAAATGATAGATATAAATTCATGCTTTAAAGAGCTAGATAAAGATATTAATTTATGTATTTTAACATATGAGGAACAAGTTATTTGACTTGTTTTTTGTTATTATATAGATTTTTTAGTATTCTTGACAACTTAATATGTATGATGTAAAATTATATTGGAAGAGAGGCTAAAAAGTATGTATGATGATAAGAGATTTCTAACAGCTCGTGAGATATTAGAAAAAGATTTTAAGATTGATGCTAGAGGTTATAGACCTCAAGAAGTAGATCAATTCTTAGATTTAGTTATTAAAGATTATGTTGATTTTGAGGCTACAACTAAAAGACTTGTAACTGAAATAAAAGCGCTAGAGTCTGACAATGCTAAATTAAAGGCTGAAATTAGAAACTTAAAAGCATCACTTGATATAGCTAACTCTAATAAAGGAGTCACTAATGTTGATTTACTAAAAAGAATTAGTGATTTAGAAAAAGTAGTATATGGTGAATAATTTTTTAGACAAACGCTGCATGTGAATGTAGAGGAAAGTCCATGCTCACTCATTCTGGAATGAATGAAAGTGTTCGTGCTAGGGGAATAAATAACCCTAGGTAGTACGAAAGTACTAACGGCGGTGAGGTAATCAAGACCTGATTATATTAGCCATAAAGTGCCATAGAGACGAGATAGTTAGGAATAACTATTGTGGAACGCGGTAAACCCCACGAGTGAGAAACCCAAATTTGGTAGGGGAGCGCTTACGAATGAACAAATAAAAGAGTAAGTGAAGGAGAAATCCTTAGATAAATGTTTGTCACCTTAAAGGTACAGAACATGGCTTATTAAAAATTATCATTATTAACAGGAGAAATATGAAAGAAATAGGAGAAAGTTTTAAAGAAGCAAGAGAAACAATCGGTATTTCTAAAAGTGAAGTAATAAAGGATTTAAATATAACAGAAAGTCAACTAGATAATTTAGAAGATGGAAATGCTAATGCATTTAAAGATGTATTCTTCTTAAAAGAAACAATAAAAAAATATGCTATATATTTAAATTTAAATGAAGATGAAATAATAGATAAATTCAATGATTTTATATTTGGATATACTTCAAGAATACCTATAAATGACATATTAGAACAAACAAAAGAATTCAAAATATTAGAGAAACAAAAAGAAGATAATAAAATAGTTTCTCCATATACAATTAAAAGAAAAAACAATAATACAAAATATATAATTATATATATAGCATCTATAATAGTATTAATTTTATTAGTATTTATGATTATTAAATTTATTACTGATAGAGGTATGGATGCTAAAGTTATTCATGATAATTTAATTGAAAGGAGAGTATAGATTATGAATGTACCTAATAGAATTACATTATGTAGAATTATTTTATCAATTCTTTTACTAGTATTAATAATATTTCCAATGGAAAAGATAGGTATTGATTTTCCTGAATTCAAAATTGCTAATGTTATTATCAATAGTAAGTATCTAATATGTGGTGTTATATTTATGATAGCTTCACTTACTGATTTCTTAGATGGTTATTTAGCTAGAAAATATAATTTAGTAACTGATTTAGGTAAAGTAATGGATGCTATTGCTGATAAAGTACTGGTAAATGGTGTACTTATTGTACTTGCTGTTGAAGGTTATATTAGTGTAGTTGTTCCTGTAGTTATAGTTTCAAGAGATATATTTGTTGATTCTATAAAGATGGTAGCAGGTCAAAAATCAGGTGCTGTTGGTGCTAGTAAAGCTGGTAAATTCAAAACTGCATTTATGTTAGTAGGTATTACATTATTATTTTTCCAAGATATCCCATTTTCACTTTTAGGTGTTAATTTCGTATCACGTACAATAATAATGATAGCTACAGTATTATCAGTTATTAGTGGTATTCAATATTATGTTAAAAATAAAAAGTATTTATTCGATACAAAATAAATACTTTTTTATTTCTCACTTTTTTCTTTAATATCACTTTTTTCAATATTTTCGAG
>FR880103.1:13101-30089 GCA_000434555.1 Clostridium sp. CAG:524
CAATATTTTCGAGGGCATATCTACATGTTTGAATTACAAAGTATAGTTCGAGTTCTAATTAAGTAAATTACTTGATAATTCTCCAGTCTTCAGAATAGACTAAACTTAATAATGTTTTTGTAGAAATATAAAAATATTATTTTTTTTGAAAAACTTAAAATTTAATTTTGAGGTAGTGTTTTAGGGGTAAAATTGTGTTTTGAGATATAGTATTAAAGTGATAATTTAATTATCAAGACGTTTTTGAAGCAATAATTAAATTTTAGCCAAACAAACGTTTGTAAAAAAGTGTTGACAAAGGATATTTTTTATTTTACAATTAAGTTACTGAAGGAGACAAAATGTTATGAAAAAAGAAAAAGACAAAACTTTAGATCAAGTACTTGCTGATATTGAAAAACAATTTGGTAAAGGTGCTATTATGAAATTAGGAGAGAGAGGAGTTAAAAATATAGATGTAGTATCAAGTGGTTCTTTGTTACTTGATCAAGCATTAGGTGTAGGTGGATTTCCAAAGGGAAGAATTATAGAAATATTTGGACCTGAATCAAGTGGTAAAACTACTATAGCTTTACATGCGATAGCTGAAGTTCAAAAGATGGGTGGAAGAGCTGCTTTTATTGATGCAGAACACGCATTAGATCCAGTATATGCTAGAAAATTAGGCGTAGATATTGACGAATTATTACTATCACAACCTGATACTGGGGAACAAGCTCTTGAAATAGTTGAAGCATTAGTAAGAAGTGAAGCAATGAGTATAATTGTTATAGATTCAGTTGCAGCATTAGTACCACAAGCTGAAATAGAAGGTGAAATGGGAGATTCACATGTTGGACTTCAAGCAAGGCTTATGAGTCAAGCTCTTAGAAAATTAAGCGGTATTATTAATAAAACAAATACAATATGTATATTTATAAATCAATTAAGAGAAAAAGTCGGGGTTATGTTTGGTAATCCAGAAACTACTCCAGGTGGACGTGCTTTAAAGTTCTATTCAACTGTTAGATTAGATGTAAGACGTGGGGAACAAATTAAAGTAGGTGGAGATGTTCTTGGTAATAAAACTAATATTAAGGTAGTTAAAAATAAAGTTGCTCCTCCATTTAAAACAGCTGAAGTAGAAATTATGTATGGAGAAGGTATATCTAAAGTAGGAGAAATAATTGATCTTGCATCTAACTTAGGAATTATTGATAAAAGTGGAGCATGGTTCAGTTATAAAGGAGAAAAGATTGGTCAAGGTAAAGAAAACGTTAAACTTGTTCTTAAAAATAATCCAGCCATGTATAAAGAAATCGAAGATAAAGTTCGTAAAAGTTTATTTAGTAATCCTGATGAAGTTAAAAAGATTGAAGATAAGAAATAATTATCTTTTTTCTTTTTAAACATAGAATAATAATATAAAATGTGATAAAATCTTATTTAAAGAAAGAGGTGAAAAGCATATGTCATTAATGATATATAACACTGCTAGTCATAAGGAAGAAGAATTTAAGCCTTGGAATAGTGAATGTGTTACAATGTATACTTGTGGTCCTACAGTATATCATTTTGCTCATATTGGAAATTTAAGGACTTATATTATGGAAGACATCTTAGAAAAAACTTTAAGATATTTAGGGTATAATGTTAAACGATGTATGAATATCACTGATGTAGGTCATTTAACTAGTGATGCTGATAGTGGAGATGATAAAATGGTTAACTCTGCTAAGAAAGAACATAAAACAGTTATGGAAATTGCTAAGTTTTATACTGATAAATTCTTTGATGATTGTGATAAATTAAATATAAAAAAGCCTGAACTTGTATGTCCAGCCACTGAAAATATAGATGAATATATTAAAATAATAGAAAAATTATTAAAAGATGGGTATGCATATGAAAGAGGTGGAAATGTATATTTTGATACTAGTAAACTTGATAAATATTATGTTCTTACTAATCATGAAGAAGAAAATCTTTTGGAAGGTGTAAGAGAGACAGTTGATGTTGATACTAATAAGAAAAATAAAACTGACTTTGTACTTTGGTTTACTAAATCTAAATTTGATAGTCAAGATTTAAAATGGGATAGTCCTTTTGGAACAGGTTATCCAGGATGGCATATTGAATGTACTGGTATAAGTATTAAATATTTAGGTGAATATTTAGATATACATTGTGGTGGTGTTGATAATATATTTCCACATCATACTAATGAAATTGCTCAATCAGAAAGTTTTTTAGGCCATCATTGGTGTAATTATTGGGTTCATGGTGAACATTTAAATGATGAAAGTGGTAAGATGAGCAAGAGTCATGGTAAAACACTTACTGTTGATACTCTAATAGAGATGGGATATAATCCTCTTAGCTATCGTTTCCTATGCTTACAAAGTCATTATAGAAAACAACTAACATTCAGCTATAACTCATTAGCTGGTGCTGAAACTGCATATAAAAAACTTAAAAATAGAGTTTTAAGTCTTAATAAAGAAGGTAATGTTGATAGTGAAGTATATGATTTATATAATAGAAAATTCAAAGAATGTTTAGAAGATGATTTAAACACAGCTAATGCATTAACACTAGTATTTGAAGTATTAAAGCTTGATACTAATGAATCTACTAAATATAAATTAATTAGTGATTTTGATAAAGTACTTAGTTTGTCAATAACTGATTCTAATGAAACAAGTTTTGAGGATGATACAGAAATTCTTAAAAAAATAGAAGAAAGAAATGAAGCAAAGAAAAATAAAAATTTTGAACTAGCTGATAAAATACGTAATGAATTATTAGAGATAGGTATTATTCTTAAAGATACTAGAGAAGGTACTACATTTGAAAGAAAATAAAAAAAGAATCATTAAATTGATTCTTTTATTGTACATTATTATTTTTAACATCAGTTATTGGTTCAGTATTTGGAACTTCTATATTTGGTTGAACAAATTTATTTTCAACTACAGGTGCTGCTGGTTCTTGAGCTATAAACTCTTGTTTAGCAGGCTCTGTTTTTGGAAGTTCAAATGATGTATTTGTATTTTGAACCATATGTTCTACTGGTACATTATTTTGAATTGGTGTTTGTGTTGGTGTAACTGGTTGTGTATTCATATTGTTATTCATATTGTTATTCATGTTGTTATTCATATTATTATTCATACCATTCATATTACCTTTATAACCAATATTTTCATTATCAATATAAGTTGCATTACCAAATGCTAATACTAAGATAAACACTGGATTTAAAAGTACTAATCCTATGCCGAATCCTGTGTCTTTCCCAAATTTATGTGCTAGTTCAATGTACATTTTAAATGTTGCATATATATTTGCAACAGGAATTATAAGTAATAGCAAATACCATGTTGGAACTTCTGCGATTTGTAATAATGTATAAATATTATAAACAGGTACTATGGAAGCCCATCCAGGTTTATTTGCTTTTGTGAATATTTTCCACATAGCAATTATTTGTAATACATACATTCCCATAGCAATTATCCATACCACCCCTATGAATGCTGCAATAGCACCTGTTAATCCGGCTGCACCACTTGAAGAACTATAATCAACGTCTGTGTAAAAACTTGAATTCATATCATTTACTCCTTTCTACTTTATAAATAAATTTTATCACATATCTTTTATATTTCAAATAAATATGTCATATTTTGTATAAAGTTGTTATGTTTATATGCATTTTGTTATATTTTTAGTATAATTATTATGGAGGATATAAATGAAAGTTAGAAAATTTAATTATTATAGATTTTTCATATTTATAGGTGTAACTCTTAGTATACTATTTTGTATTATATTTTATAGTATTAAATTTATTAAAGATTATAATTATAAGAAAACATATGATTATAAGTTATTAAGTGCTGGATATAGTGAAGAAGAAGTTAAAGTTATTAAAGATAAATTTAGTAATGATAAAATTGACATATTGTTAAAAGAAAAGTATGATAAGAATGTTGTATCTTTTATTAAGGAAAAATACTTCATATATAATAATTTATCTAAATATATGGAATATAAGAAAAAGAATAAAAATGATACTTATACTCATGTTGTATCTATTATTAATACTGAAGCTGATGTAGAATGGCTTGATAATGAGAAAGAGACTGATACTTCTAAAGGTAATCTAATGCTTGTTAATAGGCTATATGGACTTTCTAAAGATTATGAGCCTGAAGATATAATTGATGTACCTGTATCTATTTCTTATAGTGGTGTTAAAATTAGTAAAAGTATACTTGAAAATATTGAAGAATTAATTGAAGCAGGTAAAGAAGCGGGATATACTTTTGTTTTATCTGATGGATACAGAAGTTATGAAGCACAAAAAAAGATGTTTGAAAGTTATAAGAATAGTTATGGGTATGAAGAAGCAGATAAAAATGTTGCTCGACCAGGACATTCAGAGTATCAAACAGGAATATCTTTTCAAATAGTGCCATATAATAAAGTATTTGATAAGCCAAGAGAAAGCACAGAATATTTATGGCTTAAAGATAATGCATACAAATATGGATTTATATTTAGATATCCTGAAGATAAGAAAGATATTACATTATTTGATTCTTATACATGGAGACTTAGATATGTTGGTACTGATGTAGCTTCAATAATCAAAAATGAAAAAATATGTTTTGAAGAATATTATGCTTATTTTGTTGACAAGGAGTAGAGATGAATAAAAATGTTGTTGTTTTAGGTGGTGGAACTGGTCAATCTGTTTTACTTAGTGGACTTAAGAAATTTCCTGTTAATATTACTGCTGTTGTTAGTGTTGCTGATGATGGAAGAAATACTGGGAAACTACGTGAACAATTTAACATTCCAGCTATGGGAGACGTTAGAAGGGTTTTGATTGCATTAAGTGAAACTGAAGACTTTGTTGCTGAATTATTTAGTTATAGATTTAAAGGAGATTGTGATTTGGGCGGTAACAATGTTGGTAACTTGCTATTAACTGCAATGAGTGATATATGTGGTAACTTAAGTAGTGGTGTTAAAGAGATTAGTAAAATACTTAATCTTAAGGGAGAAGTATTACCACTTACTGATGATAATGTTGTTTTAATGGGAGAAATGAATGATGGAAGCATTATTGAAGGAGAACATAATATTACATTATCACCTAAAAAGATAAAACATGTATTTTATAAAGAAACGCCAATTGTTAATACTGAAGTAATTAATAAGATTAAAGATAGTGATGCGATTATATTAAGTATGGGAAGTGTCTATACTAGTATAATACCTAATTTACTATGTAAAGAAGTTTTAGATGCAATAGATTCATCTAATGCAAAAATAATATATGTTTGTAATGTAATGACTCAGCCTGGAGAAACTGACGACTTTAAGGTAAGTGATCATATTAAATTATTAAATAGTTACTTAGGCAAAAGAAAGATAGATACTATTATTACTAATAGTGAAGAAATAAGTACTGAAACTCAAAAAATATATGAAACTACCGAACAAAAAGATTTAGTTGTTATTGATGATGAAAATATTGAAATAGAAAATATTAGTAAGCCATTAATCAAAGTTGAAAACAATGTAATTAGACATGATAATCTTAAATTAGCGTTAGAAATTATAAATATTTTATCAAAATAATTAAATAATGCTTGACTTTATAGATAGGTATATGGTAGTATTAATATGCTTGATTGTTATCAAGTGCCTACCTATATGGGGAATTGGCTCAGTTGGCTAGAGCATCTGCCCTGCACGCAGAGGGTCACCGGTTCGAGTCCGGTATTCTCCACCAAATAGGAAATAACCACTATAATGGTGGTTTTTATTTTGCTTAAAAATGGATTACATATTTCATTTTTATCTTTACAAAGTATTGTAATTGTTATATATTTTATATAGAGGTAAAAATAATATGGCACAAGTTAAAACTAAAAAAGAAATAGTAAAAATGCTACTAAAAAATAAAGTATTAGAAGACAAAGACGAAACAGAACTAATGGAAATGTTATTTGATCAAGAAATAGCAGTAGATGTTGATAAATATGTTGAAGAAAATGCAACATGGAAAGATAGGTTAGCCGATAGAATAACTAAAAGAGCAGGTAGTTGGGGTTTCATAATAGGATTTATAATATTTTTATTACTATGGATGGTAATAAATGGAGTGATACTTTGTGATGGAAAAGCTTTTGATGAATATCCATTTATATTATTAAACTTATTCTTATCATGTGTAGCAGCATTACAAGCACCAATAATAATGATGAGTCAAAATAGAGCCGCTGAAAAAGATTCATTACGTGGTAAAAATGACTATAAAACTGATTTAAAAAGTGAATTAATATTAGAAGAACTACATGAGCAAATGACTAAAATGATATCTAATCAAAATAAAATAATTAAATTATTAAGTGACGAAGATAAAAAGTAGGTGAAAAAATGAAAAGAATAAAAAAGGAAAAAAGAAACATATATTTCTACTTTATAACAATGATAGTTGTTTTTATAGCAGTAAATATATTATGTCAAATATTACCTAATTTAATAGCAATGAATATTAATTATAGTAAATATGGAAGTGAACTTCTATTTGAAATATTATTTGCATTTATTATATTAATAGTAATGCTTTTATTTAAAAATTCATATGTATTTACTGAAAAGAAAATGAAATTCAAGGATTCAGTATTACTAGGACTTCCTATGCTTATATTAATTGGCATTAATTTATATGGAAGTATTAGTTCTTTAGAAAGCTTTAATTCATCTAATTTTTTTAACTTATTATTATTATGTATATTCATTGGTATAAGTGAAGAATTCTTATGTAGAGGATGGCTTCAAAATGAATTTATAGAACGTTTCGGTGATACTAAAAAACATATAATTTTATCAATAGTATTTTCATCACTTATATTTGGACTTATGCATATAAGCAATTTATTAACTGGACAAAGCTTATTTCAAACAATAACACAAATATTACAAGCTACATCTATTGGTATATTATTTGGTTCAATATATTATAGAAGTAAAAATATATGGTCTGTAATATTCTTACATGGCCTTTATGACTTTTCAATTATGCTTAGCGACATTAACTTAGTGAAAGATTGTACTTATGGTACTCCAAGTACAAGTATTGCTTTATATAGTACATTTGCATCAATATTAATCATTTTATATTATATATTTAATGCATTATTAATACTTAGAACAACTGATTTAAAAGAGAAAAAGAAAGAAATTAAAGATAATAAATTTGTTGTTATTGGTCTTATTACAACATTTATATTAATGATGTTACCACTTGGTATATTTGTTACAGGTTATGATGAATATCAAACATGCTATAATTATGAAATTAAAACAGTAAAAAATTATGATTTTATTAAGCACATTCCTAATTATAAAAGTTATGATATCTCATATGAAAAGAATTATGAAGAATATAACGAAAGTGAATTATTTAATTACACATTCGAAGATAAAACTGATTATATATTAGTTACTAATAAGAATACTAAAGACAGTATAAAACTAGAATTTAATAATTTAAGTGGATTCTTCATTCTTAAAAATGTAAATAAATATACAATAATCGCATATACTAATGATGGATATAATAGTGAAATTTACTATAGTAGTTTCATTACTGAAAATAATATGTCTAATGATAGAGGATATTTAAATGAAATAAAAGATTCATTTAATAAATATGATCTTCCATCTATTAGTGCTGGTGGTTATCTTACATTTAAAAATGATGACTATAAGTATCCATATTTTATAGGTAGTACACCTAATCATTTTATGCTTGATATGAATGATAAATTATATATGATAAAGGGTGAAGATTAATTTTCACTCTTTTATTCTATAAGAAAGGTGGGAATATGGAAAATATAAATTATAATATATATGAAATTATTAGTAGACTTGTTCTTGAAGATAAGGGAATTATTGAAATATCACAAGAATTAAATCTTGAAAAAAGTTTTGTAGTAACAATACTTAAAAAAGCACGTAATGAATACATTCTTTCTTTTGATGAAAAAAAGTATTATCTTGTATCAAAAATAGATGAACTCTTAAATAGAAAAAGGAAAAGAAAGATCATTAATAATTTTGGTGGCAAAAAAGATATTATTTTCAAATTAATATGTGATGGTAAAAGTAGTGCTGAAATATGTGATATACTCGGAATAAGTATAGAAGGATATATTAATTTCTTAAAATATATGTATTATGAGATATTTCTTTATGGTCAATATAATGAAAAAATATATTTATCTGTTATAAGAAGTGCTCTTATAGAAGGATATAAAGTATTAAGAGATAATACTCTTGTTAAAAGAAAAAGTGGAGAAGTTAACATTATTCCATCTATTATGAGATTACGCGGTCTTAATGAAGAAGTGATATTAACAAATAGTCCTGTGTCTTCATTAGAAACTATTGATTGTAGTGATACTTTTAAATTTATTGTTATATCTGATTTACACGCTGGAAGTAGATTTGAAAATCTTGATTATGTAAAAAAGGTATATGATGAAGCAAGTAAATTAGGCATAAAAGATATATTTATATCAGGAGATTTTATAGAAGGCTGTCATTGTAATTATAGTAGATGTCCTTCTAAATATAGTTCAACTATCTCACAAGTTATGCATATGTTAAATGATTATCCATTTGATAATAGTATTACAAATCATATATTACTTGGTAATCATGAAGCATTTCCAATTATCGTAGAAGAATACGATATGTTTATGGATTTAAAACGTAGAAATGATTTTAAAGTAAGTGGATATAGAAGTGGATATTATAAAATTAAGAGTGAATATATATCATTAAAACATGAAATAAATAGAGTTATTAATGAAATAAATGATAATGTAGTATTATTTAATTTTCTTGGTCATAGTCATCAATATAAATGTAATTATGATGGCAAATATGTTACATTTAGAGTACCAACTTGTTCAGACTTAGAAGGAGATACAAAAGAATCTATTGTTAATAAAGGTTATTTAATATGTGAAGTTCACTTTGATAGTATAGGCAAAGCAAATAACTTAAGTGTAATATATAAAGATTTTGAGAATGTTGATACAGAAATTAAATTTGAAAGAAGACTTGTAAAATAAAAAAGACTCTGTTGAACTGAAACCCGTTTCTTGAATATAAGTAACGAGGTTCATATCATGTAAGTCTTTTTTTTAAATACTCAATATCATAGGTATAATTATAGGTCTTCTACCTGTTAATTCTATTACATATGAATTTATTTCTAATATGATTCTATTTTTTAAATCTGTTAGATTAAAGTTATCTTTTTCAAGTTCATTTAAAGTAATGATATTTGTTTTATCTTGAATCTTTTTAATTAGTTCTTGATTATCATTTACTACTACAAATCCTCTTGTAGTGATATTTGGGTCTATTAACATTTTTTTATTTTTTAAATCAAGATTTAATATTACGATTAGAACACCATCTGTTGACATTATTTTTCTATCTTTTATTATTGATACTCCAACGTCTCCAATTCTACTTCCATCTACATATATATCATTTATAGGAATACTTCCTTTTCTATAAACTTCACCATCTTTTAAAGCAAGTATATCACCATTTTTACATATAAATGTATTTTCTCTAGGTATATCACAAAGTACTCCTAAATCAGTATGAGAAGCAAGCATTCTATATTCACCATGCATAGGCATAAAATATTTTGGTCTAATAAGTCTTAATAATAATTTTAATTCTTCTTGTTTAGCATGTCCACTTGTATGAACATCATATTCACTTGTATTAGTATATACTTTAGCGCCTTTTAGATATAGTTTATTTATTATTCTATTTATTGACATTGCATTTCCTGGAATAGGGGAACTTGAGAATATAACTGTATCATCTTTCATAAGAGTTATATTTCTATCATTTCCGTTTGCAATTCTTGATAATGCAGCAAGTGGTTCTCCTTGACTACCTGTACAAAGTAAACATACTTTAGATGGTTCCATTCTATTAGCTTCATCACTGGAAATAAATATATCTCTATCTTTAATGTATCCACATTCTTTAGCTATTTCAATACTTGTATTCATACTTCTTCCGAATACTACTATCTTTCTATTGTTTTCTTTACAAGTTTCAACTATATGAGTAAGTCTATATATGTTACTTGCGAATGTTGCTAAAATTATTCTTGATGTAGTGTTCTCAGCAAATATCTCACCAAGTGCTTCATCAACGACAGATTCACTTGCTGAAAATCCTGGTACTAAAGCATTAGTTGAATCACTTAAAAGTAATGTAACTCCTTCATTACCAATGGCAGCCATTTTTCCCATATTAGCAACAGGTCCAATAGGTGTTAAATCAAATTTGAAATCTCCTGTTTCAACAATTGTTCCATTAGGAGTCTTAATAGCCATACCAAATGAATCTGGTATTGAGTGTGTAGTTGTGAAAAATTCTATATTAAAATATTTAGTCTTGATATGTAAATCTTCATTTACAGGTATCATTTTAGGTATTTTAATGTTCCTTTCTTCTAACTTATTTTTAATTAGTTTACCTGCTATATTAGGTGTATATATTACAGGTATCTCTATATTTTGAAGTAAGAAAGGTATACCACCAATATGATCTTCATGACCATGTGTTATAATAAGACCTTTTATTTTATCTTGCATTGTCTTAAGAACATTATAATCAGCAAGAACATAATCTATTCCCATTAAATCATCTTCTGGAAACATTACTCCACAATCAATTATAAATAATTCTTCTTCATGCATTACTACATACATATTTTTACCAACTTCACCAAGACCACCTAAGGCACATATTAAAGTTTCTTTATTTTTACTATTCATTTTAATCATCCCTTCAAAAAGTTTAATTCGTGTCTTTAATTATAGCAAATTTTATTAATTTTGTCTAGCATTCATAATAATATATAGTGTATAATAGCAAGTAGGGTGATATAAATGGGATTATTTAGTAAGATTAAAAGTTTATTTAATAAAGAAATAGAAGAAGAAAAAAAGAAAACATCTATAGAAGAAAATACTAGTGATGAACTTGAAGAAATATCAAGCGACGAAAGTAATAATGATATAGTTAGTGATAACGAAGTAGTTGATAATGAAAATATAGATGAAGATATTCATGATAAAGAAGATGTTAAATCAAAAAAGGAAGATAAGAAAGAAACAAAAGTTAAAAAAGAAAAAAATGATAAGCATAATGAAGTAAAAGAAATAGAAAAATATGTTGATGGATTATCTAAGAGTCGTGAAAACTTTGTTAGTAAATTATCTTTACTTGGTATTAAGTATACAAAAATAAGTAATGAATTTTATGATGAACTTGAAGAAATATTAATTACTGCTGATATTGGTGTTAATACTGTAATGGATTTTGTTGATAGGCTTAAAGATAGAGTTAAACATGAAAATATTACTGATTTTGAATATTTAAAAGAAGTTATTGTTGATGAATTATTCATGATATATGTTGGTGATGATGTACTTAGTTCTAAATTAAATATTAAAGATGGTGAAACTAATGTTGTATTATTTGTTGGTGTTAATGGTGTTGGTAAAACTACTAGTATTGCTAAAATAGCTAATAAATATAAGAATGAAGGAAAGAAAGTTATGCTAGTTGCTGGTGATACTTTTAGAGCAGGTGCTGTTAATCAATTAAAAGAGTGGGCAGATAGACTTAATGTTTCATTCTATGGAGATGATAGAAAAGATCCATCAGCTGTTATATATGATGGTGTAAGTAAAGCAAAAGATGAACATTATGATTTAGTACTTGTTGATACAGCAGGTAGACTTCAAAATAAAACAAATCTAATGAAAGAACTTGAAAAAATGAATAGAGTAATAGGTGAAATATTACCGGGTAATCCAGTTGAAACATTACTTGTTATTGATGCTACTACTGGACAAAATGGTATCGCACAAGCAAAAAGTTTTAAAGAAATAACTAATATAACAGGTATAGTTCTTACTAAATTAGATGGTACAGCTAAAGGTGGAATAGTTCTTGCAATTAGAGAAATTGTTAACATACCAGTCAAATTTGTAGGACTTGGTGAAAAAGAAACAGACTTGATACCATTTGATATAGAAAAATATATATATGGATTATTTAAGGAGTTCTAATGGATAATAGAGAGTATATTATAGCTTTATATGAAATATATAAAGAATTATTAAATGAAAAAGAAAGAAATTACTTTGAATACTATTACTTTGAAGATTATTCTATGCAGGAAATAGCAGACTTGTATAAGGTAAGTAAGGCATATGCATCAAAATATTTAAATAAAATAAATGATAAAATTATTAATTATGAAAAAATATTAAAGATTAATGATAGAAATTCTAAAATAATAGATTTACTAAAAAATGTTAATGATAGTGAACTAAAGAGTAAAATTATCGAATTATTATAGAAAAAAATTAAATATTAATATATAATTAAATTAGAAAAAGGTGATTTTATGAATAAGAATGGTTGGGGACTTCGTGCTGAACTATTAATTATATTATTATTTGTTATATGTTTAGCTGTTGCTTGTATAGGCGCTAATAAATTTGGATTATTAGGTAAAAATGATAATCCTATTATTAAAGAACCTACTAATGAAAATAATACTTTATTTTATGAAGGACTTGAAGATAAGTTAAGAGTTGCTACTCGTGAATATTATAATGTAAAATATAGTAACAATACTGAAGATATTGTTATTATTAAACTATCTACTTTATATAGTGGTGGTTATATTTCTAAGTTATATGATAAAAATAATAAAGAATGTGATGGATATTCAAAAGTAGTTATTAATAATGATACATCTACTATTATTCCTTATATTAGATGTAATAATTACACAACAAGTGGATATGAAAGAAGTAATGAATAATGAATAAAACAATTATGACAGTGTGGGGACTAATAGTTGTACTTATATGTGGATTTCTAGTTTATCTTGGTAAAAAAGATGAAGATAAAGTATATAAAAATATAGAAAAAGAATTACTTAGTGCTACTAAGACATATGTAAGTGATAAAGATTTAATGCCTGATATTGGATATTCTGTCATTATTAATGTTGATGAATTAATACTAAATGATTACATGGAATATAGTGATACAATTGATAAATATTGTTTAAATAATATAGTTGTATCTAAAGGAATTATTGATTCAGAATATAAAGTAAAAACTGATTGTAATTATAATATTCATGATAATGTTATTTTAAAGAAAGAATTATAGTATTCTTTCTTTAATTTTGATATAATTTATATAGAGAGGTGTTATATGGATTATTTATTTTGGTTTATTGTTATTATAGTAGTAGTTATATTACTTAGAAGTATTGTACAAATTGATGAATATGAAAGAGGAGTTAAGTTTAGTAAGGGTAAATTTAGTAAAATAATGCAACCTGGATGGAATTTAGTTTTACCTATATTTGAATCTTATAAGAAAATTGATATAAGAACTAAAGTTGTAGATGTTCCAGAGCAAGATGTTATTACTAAAGATAATGTTTCAGTTAGAATTAATGCTGTTATATATTACAAGATATTTGATGCTTCAAAAGCTATTCTTGAAGTTGAAAATTTCTATTATGCAGTTAGTCAACTTGCTCAAACTACTATGAGAAATGTAGTAGGTAGTGTATCTTTAAACGAATTACTTGGTGAACGTGAAAAGATTTCTGTTGAAATATGTAAGATTATTGATGAAGCTACAGATCCATGGGGAATAAAGGTTGAAAATGTTGAACTTAAAGATGTAAGCTTACCAGAAGAAATGAAGAGAGTTATAGCTCGTGCTGCTGAAGCTGAACGTGAAAAAGAAGCAATCTTAACTAAAGCAAAAGGTGAAGTTGAAGCATCTAAAAATTTAGCCATTGCTGCTGAAACTATGTCAAGTACACCAGGAGCATTACATTTAAGAACATTATCAACTATTAATGATATAAGTAGTGATCAATCAAATACAATTATATTCTGTTTACCAATTGAAGTATTAGAAGCTATAAAAGGTAAAAGTATTAATGAAGATGTAATTAAAAAAATAACTAAAAAAGATAATTAAAATATTAATATTAAAAGATTTGATTCATATAATTTATTGGTGAAATAATGTATGAAAAAAATCTTTTTATTTTGTTTTATGTTTATATTTTTGATAGGTAGTGTTGGTGCTACTGATATTGGTCTTGCTAAAAATAGTGAGAGTGCCGTGTTGATTGAAGCAAGTACAGGTAAAATATTATTTGAAAAAGAGAAAGATAAGAAAATGGCTCCTGCATCTATGACTAAAATAATGACTATGTTACTTGCGATGGAGGCTATTGAAAATGGAAAACTTAATTTAGAAGATGAAGTTTTAATATCTAAAAGAGCACAAAGTATGGGTGGAACTCAAATATATGTTGAAGCAGGAAGTAACGTAAAAGTACATGATTTATTAAAAGGAATAGGGATAGCTTCTGCAAATGATGCGGCTGTTGCAATTGCTGAGAAAATAGGTGGTACAGTAGAAAATTTTGTTAATATGATGAATGAAAGAGCAAGAGATCTT
The DNA here is from genome assembly GCA_000434555.1 of Clostridium sp. CAG:524. GTDB lineage: Bacteria > Bacillota_I > Bacilli_A > RF39 > UBA660 > CAG-1000. The sequence goes on from FR880103.1 coordinate 27,730, forward strand.
GGATGTAAAAATACTACATTTAAAAATCCTCATGGACTTGATGAAGATGGTCATTTAACAACAGCATATGATATGGCACTTATGGCACGAGAACTCGTTAAACATGAACTTGCGATTAAAATATCAAGTACATTTGATGAATATATTAATGTTTCTGGAGAGAATCATTGGCTTGTGAATACAAATAAATTAATTAAATTTTATAAAGGAATAGATGGTCTTAAAACTGGTTACACTGATAAAGCAGGTTATTGTTTAACAGCAACGATGAATAAAAATAATATGAGACTTATAAGTGTTGTTATGAAAAGCAACACAAAAGATAATAGAAGTAGTGATACAATAGGTATGATGGAATATGGATATAGTATGTATGGTAGTGAAACTATATTAAATAAAAAAGATTATTCTGGAGTAATAAATATAAAAGGTAGTGAAAATAGAAATTATAAATATTATTTAGAGAACGATATAAAAATTATTGTTGATAAAGATAGAAAAGATATAAAATATACTACTGAAGTAAAACTTAATAATGTAAAAGCACCTATAGAAAAAGGAAGTAAAGTAGGAGAACTAATATTAAAATATGATAATAATACTTATACTTATGATTTAGTAATTCATGATGAAGTAAAGAAAGCAACATTTTTAAAGATATTTTTTAGTAATTTAAAAGATATTGTTACAGGACATGTTAAACAATAAAATTGATATAAATCACTTAGTTAATACTAGGTGTTTTAATTTTTTATTAATCTTTTACAATAGGACTAAAATTTTCAATTGCTTCAACTAATTTAGGATGTTCAATAACAAAATGTATTGTTGGATTAGAACTTTTTGATATAATCACATAATGATTTTTAATAAATGTTATAGTTATATTTTTAAATGTTTTATCATTTACATAATTTAATTCATAATTTTTTTCTTGTTTTGACCATTCTTTTGTTTGTCTTAAATGTTCTATATATTCATTATAAGTATACTTTATTTTTTTATCTATGAATAAATTATTTAGTGAAAGTGAAGGTGGATCATTTTTAAACTCATTTTCTTCAATTATATAAATATAATCATTTACTTTATTTCTTTTTAAAATATTATTCATATATTTTAATTCTTCTTTTTTATATTTAATTATTTTATCAATATCTGTTTTTGAAAATTTATTTCTTTTTAACATTTTATTTAATAGTTTATCTGAAATTGTAAATAAAGGTAATGATGAAAGATATCTTGTTCTATCACATGGTATTTCTTCATCATTTTTTAAAAATAGCTCATATTCTTTTATATTATTTTCTCTATATATTTGCATGAGTGGTTTAGCTTTTTTAAGGATTAGTTCACTTTTTCCTTTATAGTATTTTATTTCATTTTTATTAGTAGTTAAATAATACATTCCTTTATTATGATAACCTTTAATACATTCTCCAGTTAGCGCAACATTTCCTGAAACATAATCTAGATGGTTATACACACTATTTTTTGAATCTTTTAAATAATAAGGTGATATTTGACCAGTCATATAAATAGGTATCCAACTTTCTAGTCCTAGCATCATTTCATTAAAAGGTCTATCTAAATTATGGATAATATTCAAATGATGTCCTTTTTTTAAACACATAGCAATCGCAAACATCCATTTTTTTCCAAAACTAACATCTTCTGCCATGTCTTCCATTGGCATATGACTACACATAAAAATATCTTCTTTTGATTTGGATAAAACTGTTGCCTTAAAGAAATTAAGTTCTCCTTCTTTCATTTCTTCAATTCCATAATAATGTCTTGATTTTGCTTTATAAAAAGGTATACTTGGAACTTTCAATTCATCAAACTTTATTGCTTTAATATAATCATTTAAATTAAACGAATCAAGATTATATAAGAAGTCATTTATTTGATTTTTAACTTGTATTGACTCACTTGTTAACCAAGTAAATAATGTATTATGAAAATTGTTATTTGATAAGTCATTTTTTTTGCATCCAATAATTGTCATTAAGTTATTTATGTCATCAGGGTTATTATATCTATTAAATATATAAGTACATATTTTATTTGAAAACTCTATTGGATTAGATGGTTTTGCTTTACCATATCTTATTCTTGAAATATGTGAAGAATCAAAAACAATATATTTTGACATTTCATTAATACTAATTTTTAAAGATGTTATTAAAATATTCAAATTATTACTTAAAGTAGTATAGTCAAAGTTATCATTTTGTAATACTTTATTGAAATCATTTTCTATTTTATCAAGAGTATATTGTTTTTTGCTCATTGTTTTTGAAATATTAAAAATTGCTGTAGTTAATTTAATTAATTGCTCACTATTTTTAACTGGA
>FR880103.1:30139-52493 GCA_000434555.1 Clostridium sp. CAG:524
AGTTCGCCACTTTTATATCTACTAATAACAGTTTCAGATAGACCTGAAGATTCTGATAACATTTTTTGTGAACAATTTAGTTCTTTTAGATATTTGTTTAAAACTTCTTTAAAATTCATTATACATCGTCCCTTTGAAAGTATTATACAACATATTTAGGTTATAACAAACCACTTACCATCAAAAACAATGTTTTTTGTGGTAAGATAGTTGTTCTTTGTATTATTTCAAATTATAATTATAAATAGGAAGGAGTAACTTGATATTATGAAAATTGGAAAACTAAATATTTCTAAAAAAAATCTTATTATAATTGTTATTGTTATTTTTGTTATTATAGGAGGAATTATTTTGCTTACTAAAGGTGGTAATAATGGTAAAGGAGTATTTTATAATCCAGATAAAAATATTAAAATAGCCAAATCTAAAGCAAATCAAATAGAATTTGAAGATTATTCAATCAATGAGTTTTCTATAAAGAAACCAAAGGGATGGAAAGTTGATACAATTGGTGATTATATCCATTATACTATTAAAGTGTATGATCCAAATAATCCTGCTTATCAGTTTTTCTTAAACATGAAAACTGAAGGGTATAACAAATCTGTAGACGCTAAAAGATGGCAACAAAAATACTATCCGAATAATCCATTTGCTAAAGCTAGTGTAATAGCTACTAAAAATACGGAAGGATTTTATAAAATATTTAATGATTTAGGTACTTTAAATAATACTAACACATTTACATTTCCAACATTAACTGATTTTACTGTAATTGATAATTTAGGTAAAGCTAGTTTAGGTGGAGATATGTTAAGAGCAACATTTAAAGATGCAAATGGTAAAGAGGGAGAAGGAATATTTACTGCTTATGTATATGATGTGGGTCCTTATTATGTACTAGAAAATATAATATCTGGTAAACAAATAGATATACAATACTTAAATGTATATGACGCTATCTTTATTACAGCACCAAAAGATGAATTTATTGATTGGCAAGACACATTGAATACTATTTGTTCTTCACTAAAATTTACAGATACATTTATAAATGGATTTAATCAACAACAAGATGCAGTTATGAAGAACTTTCAACAAATTAGAGCTATAGGAAATGAGATAAGTGATGGAATAATGGATTCATGGAATAAGAGAAATACATCTTTTGATATCATGAGTCAAAAGCAAAGTGATGCAACACTTGGATATGAAAGAGTATATGATACTGAAACTAATGAAATATATAAAGCATATAATGGATTTACTGATGATTATGATGGAGAAAGATACAAACCTATAACTGATGATATGTATTCAAAAAAGACAAGTGGCATTATAGAAAAGTAGGTTAATATGACAAAGAAAAATAAAAAAATAATTTATGCCATAATAGGAATTATTATATTAATAGCTATTATAATTATTGTTGCTATTATAAGTAATAAACCAATGTTAATAGACCATACGCCTCCAGAAGCACAGTCTATTATAGAAGCACTAAAAAAGAAATATCCAGATAAAGATTATAAAAAATTAAATGATGGAAAGTTTTTAAATGAAGATACTTCATTTAGTAAATATTCATTTATAAATAATAATTCTATATATATATTTAATCCTAATAAATTAGATAATGGTGAATTTGTTTACAAAAAAGTATATGATATAGATAAAAGTATTAAGGTTATGAATATTTGTCCAAATTTTGGAGCAGATATAAAGTTTTATGATTATAACGATAGAATATATACTTTACATGATAATAATACAGATAATAAAATTATAGATAGTTATGATATGTATTTAAATGCAAATTATAGACTTAGTGACTATCTTAAATGGAACTATTCAACTGAGTTTCTTGGTAAAAAAGTTGATTATGATTTTATGTCAGAATATGCTTATGTAAAAGATAATATTTTATATGTCAAAAATTATGGAAACGAAAAGTATCCTACTCTTGAAAAAGTAAATGGTAATTATGAAAGTGAAAAAATAATTAGAATATATAATGAGAGAATTCTTAAAACTGATAAAGGATTTTATGAATTAATGAATTATTTTGATACTAATTTAAATAAAACAATTACTACTACAGTAAAAATTAATATGTTAACTAATTATTATGATGAAGTATTAACATTCACATATAAATATGTAATATTAAAAGATTATACTCTTATACCTATAAATGATATTATGGAAAATAGAGCCCAAGAGTATTCGTATGATTATTTTATAAGTAGATTTAATTATATGAGTGATGTTAGGTATGAAGAGTGATGAGAAGAGGGTAACATAGAGAAAAATATAAAATAATAGATGAAAACACAGATAAAGAATTTGAAAAAGATACTAAAATAAAAGAAGAAAATGGTTATGAAAGATATAAAAATATAAAAATATAAAAATATAACTTTATATGCTTCTTAGATTAAAAATAATGAAGTTAATGAAATTAAAAATGATGGTGAAGTAAAAGCAAGTATCATATTTGATAAATAAATTAAAATATGAGTTAGATTATTAATCTAGCTCTTTTTTGATCTTATAAGAAAGCTTATATAAAAATTTAATTATTTTCTTACTATATTATTTAATAACATTGTTAAAAGATAATAAAAAAATATAATTTATACAAATTTAATATAAATATGGTAAAATAATATATAGATTGAACATAAACGTACAGTTTATAAAAAGTTAGAAATATGGATAAAAGAATGCAATAATACTATGCAGTATATAATTTATGATTATAATAATTTAAATTATCATAAACAACAATAAAATATTACAAAAAACTATTGAGGTTTTAATAATGAACTATTAGTAATTTTAAAAAGTGGGGTGAATATTATGAAAAAAATTTATATTGTAACAGGAGCAAATGGATTTTTAGGAAACAATATTATAAGAAGATTAGAGAAGGATAGTAATAATGAAATTAGGGCATTTGTTTTAAAAAATGATTCCATAAAATCACTAGAAGATTTAAAATGCAAGATATATTATGGTGATATAACTAAAAAAGAATCATTGACACCTATTTTTGAAAATATTAATAATAATGAAGTATATGTAATTCATTGTGCGGCAGTAGTATATATAAAATCTAAATATAATCAACTTATATATGATGTTAACGTTAATGGCACTAAAAATATAATAGATAAAGTTTTAAAAGCAAAAGCAAAACTTATCTATATAAGTAGTGTTCATGCAATTCCAGAAAAAAATAATAATGAGTTAATAACTGAAGTAAATAATTTTAATCCAGATGATGTTTATGGACTATATGCAAAAACAAAAGCAGAGGCAGCAATGTATGTAATGAGAGCAGTAAAAAATAGAAATTTAAATGCTTGTATTATTCATCCTTCGGGAATTATAGGTCCAAATGATTTTGGTAATAGTCATCTAACTGAATTAGTAAAAGAAGTATCAAATGGTAAACTAATTGCTTGTGTAAAAGGAGGATATGATTTCGTTGATGTTAGAGATGTAGTAGATGGTATTATTAGTGCTTGTGAAAAAGATAATAATGGTGAATGCTATATCTTATCTAATAAATATATAACTATTAAAGAACTATCTGATTTAATTTGTGATGTGAAAGGAAGAAAAAGAATTAAATTAGTACTACCAATAGGTCTTGCAAAGTTAATAGCACCTATATTTGAAATGTATTATAATTTAAAAAAACAAACACCTCTTTTCACAAAATATTCATTATATACATTATCTTCAAATTCAAACTTTAGTAATAAAAAAGCAAAAAAAGAATTAGGTTTTAAAAATAGAAATATGAAAAATACAATTGAAGATACTATTGAATGGCTTAATAAGCAAAAAATACAATGTAGAAAGAAAGAATAAATATGAAAAAAATAATTTTAAAAATAGAAGGTATGACATGTAGTGCTTGCTCTTCAAGTTTAGAAAAATACTTATTAAAACAAGAAGGAATAGATGATGCTTTAGTTAACTTAGTAATGTCTTCAGCGAGTATAACTTATGAAGACAATATTACGATAGAAGATTTAAATAGATTTGTAAGTGAAGCAGGATTTAAATCACTAGGTCTTTACAATGAAAATGAAGACAAAGATAATAACAAAACAAAATATTTCATTGTGAATGGAATACTTGCATTATTAGTTCTATATATTTCTATGTCACACATGATACATTTACCTGTAATACCATTCTTAGATATGATAAATTATCCAGTAAATTATTCAGTATGTCTATTTATATTTAGTTTATATTTTATATATTTTGGTAGAGATATTATCATAAGTGGAATTAAGAATATTAAATATAAATCACCTAATATGGATACTCTTGTTACTTTAGGAGTTGTTTCTAGTTTCATATTTAGTACATTTAATATGATAATGATATTAAAAGGAAATAATGAATATGTAGAAAATCTATATTTTGAAAGTGTATGTATCATTTTATATTTAATTAAGTTTGGTAGATATATAGATGGTATTAGTAAAGAAAAGACTAAAGATACTATAAAAGGACTTGTAACAATTACTCCAAATAAAGCAATATTATTTATTAATAATAAAGAGAAAAAAGTATCTATTGATGAAGTTAAAAAGGGAGATATATTGATAGTTAAGCCAGGAAATAGGTTTGCCGTTGATGGAGTTATCGTTAAAGGTAGTATACATGTGGATGAATCATTTATTAGTGGTGAATCTATTCCAATTAAAAAAAGTATAAATGATAAAGTAGTTGCAGGTTCTATAAATTTAGATGGAGAAGTTTTATATAAAGCAGAGAATATAGGTAGGGATTCAACTATATCAGAAATAGTAAGGTTAGTAGTTGAAGCAACTAATACGAAAGCACCTATTGCTAGAATTGCTGATAAAGTAAGTGGAATATTTGTTCCAGTAGTTATCTTTATAGCACTATTAACTTTAATTATACATTTAATATTAGGTGCTAGCTTTAATGAATCAATTGTTTACTTTGTAACTGTTCTTGTTTGTGCATGCCCTTGTGCTTTAGGTCTTGCAACACCACTTGCGATAGTAGTAAGTGAAGGATTATGTGCTAAAAATGGAATATTAGTTAAAAAGTCAGAAATACTTGAAAATGTAAATAAAATAGATGTAATAGTATTTGATAAAACAGGAACATTAACTTATGGAAACTTAAGAATATCAAAAATAATAAATAAATCTAATTATAGTGATAATGATTTAATAGAAATAGTTTCATCATTAGAAAATAAGACGGCTCATCCAATAGCAAGTTCTTTTAAGGAATATTCTAAAACTAATAATTTAAAATCTTTAGATGTAGATGATTTTAAAAATATTGCAGGAATAGGACTAAGTGGAACAATTAATGATAAATCTTATTTAATTGGAAACAATAAATTATTTGATAAATATAAGATAAATAATAATATGTTATGTGAAGAAAAGAAATTATCTTTAGATGGTAATAGTATTGTTTATGTTATAGAAGATAAGAAAGTTATTGGACTTATTGGAGTAAAAGATATAATTAGAGATAATGCTAAAAATGTAATAAATAAATTAAAAAATATAGATAAAAGAATAATTATGCTTACTGGTGATAATGAAATTACAGCAGATATAATTGCTAAAAGTATAGGTATTAAAGAAGTAATAGCGAATGTATCACCTAAAGATAAATCAAATAAAATTAAAGAACTTAAAAATAAAGGTTTTAAAGTAATGATGGTAGGAGATGGAATAAATGATGCACCTAGTTTATCACTTGCTGATATAGGTGTTAGTTTAAATTCAGCCATTGATATTGCTGTTGATTCTGCTGATGTTATATTAATGAGAAATGATTTAAATTCAATATATAATTTATTTGACATAGGTAAAAAAACACTTGGTAATATAAAAGAAAATCTATTTTGGGCATTTTTCTATAATGTTTGTATGATACCAATCTCATGTGGATTATTTGAATTTATAAATATAACAATGAATCCAATGATTGCTGGACTTGCTATGACATTATCAAGTTTTACTGTTATTATAAATGCATTAAGATTAAAAAGATGGAAGGAGAGATAATTTATGTTTAACAAAAAAATTAAAAAAGTAATTACTATTGAAGGGATGATGTGTGAACACTGTAAGGAAAAAGTTGAAAAATCATTATTAAAATTAGATGGTATTACTAAAGTAAAAATTAATTTAAAAGACAAAACAGCAACAATATATTCAAGTGTAAGTATTCCTGATGAAGATATAATTGATACAATAAATAAGTTAGATTATAAAGTTACTTCTATAGAAAAAGATTAGTATATTTATAATATGCATATTACTAAGTTATGAATATGAAAATGTAACGATAGGTTTACTTGCTGTTAAAGATTCAAAAGGAAATGTAAAAGTTGTAGTAAACACTTGTCAGTCATGTGGTGGTTCTCCATATACATATTTTGTTCAAGTAGGAGATAAAATACTGTGACAAAATTAATATAAATAATAAATTAAGGAGGAAAGTTTATGAATGAAACAATTAAAAATTTAATTGAAAGAAGAAGTTGTAGAAAATATAAAAGTGAACAAATAAAAGATGAAGAGTTAAATCTTATATTAAAAGCTGGAGAATATGCACCAAGCGGTATGGGCATGCAATCTCCAAAAATGGTTGTATTACAAAATAAATCAATGATAGAAAGACTATCAAAATTAAATGCTAAAATTATGAATAGAGATGTTGATCCTTTTTATGGAGCACCAACAGTAATAGTAGTTCTTGCTGATAAAACAAAAATGACATATATCGAAGATGCGAGTTTAGTTTTAGGAAATCTAATGAATGCTGCTCATAGTTTAGGTATTGGTTCTTGTTGGATACACAGAGCAAAAGAAGAATTTGAAACTGAAGAAGGAAAAGAATTACTAAAGGAATGGAACATTTCTGATAACTATGTTGGAATAGGGCATTGTATACTAGGTTATATTGAGGGAAATTTATCTGTACCTAAACCTAGAAAAGAAGATTATGTAACAATAATAAAATAAATAAATAGTTATAAAAAAGATTTAATTATCTACTTTTATGATAAAAAAATAAATAAATTTAAATTTTATGCAATAATTTTATTGTTTAAAACATTATTATAATGAGAGGAGTAAAATATGCAATATATATTGAAGTTAGATAACAATATATCATTAGATAATTATATTAAAGATATTGCTAAAGGTAATATGAGCGCTCTAGAAATGCTCTATAATAATACAAGAACAATTGTATTTGGATATGCATTTTCTATTTTAAAAAATATTACTGAAGCAGAAGATGTAATGCAAGATGTTTATCTTAATGTATATAAACATGCAAATTTATATTCTTCTAAAAATAAGCCATTATCTTGGATTATAACCATAACTAGAAATTTATCTTTAGAAAAAATTAGAAAAAATAAAAGAATGACTTATGACAATATAGATACATTAGAACATTTACTTAAAGCAAAAGATATTTCATACGATAAAGTTCTTTTAAAAACAATATTAGAAGAACTCAATGATGAAGAAAGACAAATTATAATATTAAATTCTATGTGTGGTTTTACTTTTTTAGAGATTGGAAGAATGTTAAATTTAAAGTTATCAACAGTACTCTCAAAATATAATAGAACTATTAAAAAAGTTCGTAATAAATATAAGGAGGCAATTAATGAAAAATAAGAATATAAAAGATGAATTATATAATATATTTGATAATTTAATATATTCTTCTTTTAATAATGTTGCTGATAAAGTAAAAAACAATAAAGGAGTTGTATTAAATATGAAAAAAGAAAATAATAAGAAATTATTTTATGGTTTAGGTTTTAGTTTTGCATGTGTAATTATGTTATTTATAGGAATTATATTTTTTAAAAATAATAGTAATATAGCTGTTATTGGTATTGATGTTAATCCTAGTTTAGAACTTAGTATTAATAATAAAAATAAAGTAGTTAGTGTTAATACTAACAATGAAGATGCGATTAAAGTAATAGGTGATATGAATTTAAAAGGTACTGATGTTTTAGTTGCAATGAATGCAATATTTGGTTCAATGGTTAAAAATGGATATATTAATGATAATGAAAATTCAATATTGATTAGTTTAGTAGATGGTGAATATAATGTTAATAAATTAGCAAATGATGTGTATAGTCATTTACAAAACGAAAAAGTTAACTCTTCTATATTAACTCTTAATACTAATACTAGTAATTATGATAATGAATTATCAAAAAAATATAATATTTCTGTATCTAAAGTTAAATTAATTAAAAGTATTATAAATAAAAATTCATTATATAAATTTGAAGATTTATGTAAGTTAAGTACTAATGAACTTAATATATTAGCTAATAGTAGTATAAATAAAAATGAAGAAGTAAGTACTATTGGAAGTGCTAGTACATCTAAATATATAAGTATAGATACTGTAAAAGATATAGTATTTAAGCATGCTAAAGTTGAAAATAAAAATGTTACTAATTTAGAGATAGAATATGATTATGAAAATGGTAATATGATATATGATGTTGAATTTGACTGTAATAATATAGAATATGATTATGAAGTAGATGCTATTAGTGGTAAGATACTTGAAAGTGAAATAGAAAATAAGAACAAAGATACTGACAATAATAGTAATATTAGTAATAACACATATTTATCAAAAGATAAGATAAAAGAAATAGCTATTAAAAAAGCGAATGTTTCAAAGTATTATGATTATGATATAGAATTTGAATTCAAAGGTGGTACTCCTATATATGAAGTAGAATTTGAAACAGAAAGTGCTGAATATGAAATTAAAATTAATGCTAAGAATGGTAACATTATAAAATATGAAGTTAAAAACAAAAAAGTAGATATTTCTAAATTAATAAGTAAAGATAAAGCTAAAAATATTGTATTAAATGATGCTAAAGTTACAGAATACTATGATTATGAAATTGAACTTGATGATAATGAATATGAAATTAGTTTTGAAACTCGCGAATATGAATACGAATATAAATTAGATGCAAAAACAGGTAAAATATTAGAAAAAGATATTGATAAAAACGATTAATTAATAGAAAAACTGATATTATGAAATTACATAGTATCAGTTTTATTGATTAGAAAAATTATTTAAAAATAGCCAAATAAAAATGATAAAAGAAATACATTAATTATAGAATATATAAACATTTAATGTTATAATTATACTAGAAAGGAGTATGGGTTATGGCAGAAAGAATAAATAAGTTTTTATATTCATCTATTATAATTTCAATACTTTTGTTTGTACTTGGTATGATATTTATGATATTTCCAGAAGTATCTTTTGAAACTATTACATATATATTATCTGTAGTATTAATTATTAATGGTATCTATTTTATAGTAGAAAAAGAATCAAGTTTTTTCTTCTCAGGATTTTTAACACTAGGAATTATTCAAATATTAATAGGTGTAGTATTAATACTAAATCCTGTATTAATGAAAACATTATTTCCAATATTCGTTGGTATAGTAATGGTAACTAAATCTGCTTTAGATTTTAGAATATCTTTATTATTAAAGAAATATGGATATAATAATTGGCTATCTATATTTATATTTTCAGTTATATCTATAATATGTGGATTAATAATTATAGTAAATCCAACTACCATTGGAACTATAGCTATTACTACTTATTTAGGATTAATATTATCAATATATGCTATATCTAATATTATTGATAGTATATTCTTTATTAAAAATATTAAAGAAATAACTAAATTATTAAAAAAATAATTATTGAAACTGCATTAAATATGCAGTTTTTCTATGTACTAAAGTTTATTTATTTTGTATAATTAACTTATTATATGGAGGTATTTATGAAATTAATAGAAGTAACTTGTCCTAAATGTAGGGCAACTATGAAAGTAGATCAAAATAAGAAAGAAATGAATTGTGAATATTGTGGTAATAAATTTCTTATTGATGATGAAGTTTTAAAAGTTAAACATATTAATGCTGGTGAAATAGATGAAGAACAAGAATTTAAGAATGCTCTTACATATTTAAATTTTAAGGAATATGTTAGTGCTTATAATTCATATCTAAGTTTATCTAAAAGATATGTTGATAATCCTGTTATATGGATAGGATTACTTCGTAGTTTAAGTGAAGACTTTACAAATAAAAGATATAATTCTTTATATGAAAGTTATTGGAATAAATATTCTAGTTTAGCAAATGAAACAGAAATATCTATGTATAAAGAAACATATGAAAAATATATAAGTAGTTTTAGTGAATATGATAAACTTGATAGTAAAAATGTTAACAATGTTAATACTAATGAAAAAGATTATACTGTATTAACTATACTTGGTGGTATGTTTGGTCTTCATAAATTTGCTAGAAGAGAATATGGAAAAGGATTTTTATATTTATTTACTGCGGGATTATTTTTGATTGGATGGATATACGACTCTATTAAGGAAGTTAAAAGGCACCCAGAAAGTAAAGGAAAAGCTTATACTTGTTTAGGAATATGGGGAATTATTGCAGGACTCGCATACACTGAATATAGTGCTTTAGGAGCAATAATAATAGTTATCGCAGGTATACTTACAATTACACCTGTATCAAGAACAATCTGGAAAAAACCTACTAGAGTAAGTCTCTATGTTAAACTAATTCTATACATAGTTGGATTTATAATTGTAGTTATAAGTATGCCAGGATATTATGGAGAATTCAAAGGTGACTCTATGAGTGTAATAATATCTCATGATGAAATAAAAATAAATGATAATGGAAAAGGATATACAGCATATAAATATGAACTAGAAGATAGGGGAGATTTTCTATTAATAGTTGTACGTGATAGTTTATATACATTTAGATATAGAGAATCTAAAAATGATTTATGTTTGTATAAAGATAATGGTTGCGTATTTTATTTAAAAAAATAGAAAAAATTGTCAAAAAAAGAAGTGTTTTGTAAACTTTTCGCTAATAATAATATTAGAGGGAGGTTGAGGTATGAAAAAATATCTTATATTTACAATAACACTTTTTTTATTTATAAGAGTGCAAGCAGTAACAGAAAAATATAGCGAATGGAGTAGTGAATATCCTACTGAAATAAGTAAATTACTTATAAGAAAGGAAGATAGATATTTATGGTATAAAGATGTTATTACTGATGAAGAATACATTATGAAAGAACTAGTTAAAGATAAAATAATTGATTACAACGATATAGTTCAAAAGAAAAGTGATGGAGAAAGTATAATTAAACCAGATAGTTACATCAGTAGAACCATCCATAGAAGAAATAAAATGTATACATTTAAAAGTAATGATATAGATTCTATAAACTTTATATTTAATAATAGTGATATTTCAGAAATAGAAATATTTATTTTGAATGAAAAAATAAATTATGAAATAAATGATGAATATAGTTTTTTATATGATAAAGATTACAATAACTATAATATGATAAATACAAATATAAATATTAAGTTAGATAATAAATATGATTTTAATGATATCGTTATTAAAATATATTACGATAATAATAGTTCTATCTATGTATCATACAAGTGTTATATATATGATATTTATTATAATGACTTTAACTTAGATAAGGATATATTAATAATAAATAATTTAAATATGAAACCTAAATTATCACAAATGATACCTATGTATAGTTATACAGATAGATTATATAGAACATATAAATTAGTAAGAGAATACACTAAAGAATATTATAGTGAATTAGAAGGCTATATTAAAGATGAAAATACTAAGAAAGAATTTTATAGTTATTTACTTAATGATTATGTAATTTTAGATGATCATGGTAATATTGTTAAAAATGAAAATTATTGTATAAAGAATTTTTGTTCCATAAAAATAATAGAAGAAGAAAATCCTAAAACAGGAGACTTTATAGAGTATAGTTTTATTCTATTGTTAATATCATTCATAACTATATCTTTAATGTTATTTATTTTTTATAAAAAAATAGTAGATAAAAAGATCTAGTTTTGTCGAATCACTTTAAATATCTATTATATTATTATAGTATTAATTCAGGAGACGCGAATGGATATAGATATTGATTATAAAAAAGGTATTCTTTTTATAAGAATTATAGGTAACTTTATAAGAAGCAATATAAGTAAATTTGAAGAAAGAATTATACCAATTATATTAGAACTTACTGCTAAAAAAGTATCTATTAATTTATCTAATATTATTATGATAGATAATTATGGACTTGAATCATTTATTAAAATATCTAATATTGTAAATAGATTTAATGGTAAGGTTGCTATATGCGATATTAATAATGATGTTAATAATTATATTAAAAGTAGTGATGTGTTTGATTATTGTTTTAAATCTAAAAATGAAGAGTCAGTGGTAGGTGTTTTAAATATATGAATGATATAATGTATGAACTAATTAAAGCTAACGAAGGCCTTATATATAAAATAGCATCTAAATATAGCAAATATTATAGTATAGAAGATTTATATCAAGTAGGTTCAATAGGTGTAATAAAAGCATATAAAAAGTATAGAGAAGATAGTAACGCAAAATTTAGTACTTATGCTTATAAATATGTCCTTGGTGAAATAGTTGATTTTATACGTAAAGATAGAAATATTATTGTAAGTGAAGAATATATGTCTATATATAAAAAGTATATTAATATTCGTGAATTATTATTTACAAAATATGAAAGAGAACCAAGTTTTAGTGAAATATCTTCTTTTATGGAAATAAGCGAAAGTGAACTCTTAAATATTATTAAAAGCGTTATGTTTACTATGAGTAGTGAAGTAAGTGAAGACTTTACATATGAAGGAGTAGTTGATAATAGAGATGATATATTAAATAAGATTCTTATAGATACTGAACTTGAATCTATGGATGAAATAGATAGAAAAATTATAGATTATAGATATTATCAAGGATATAGTCAAAGTGAAACTGCAACATTGATGGGAATGAGCCAAGCAGGAGTATCAAGAAGTGAAAAACTAATACTTTCTAAAATTAAAGATAAAATAGCATAAAAAAAGCGTATCTATCATTTACGCTTTTTAATTATTGCTGAAATTGTAAGTCCTATTAATCCAACTACTACTGCGATTATTATCATTATTCTATATCTATATTTGTCATTATAAACTATTTCACTATCAAGAACTTTAAAACTATCTATTAAATTAGTAAGTTCAGTATTATTATCAAGTTCACTATCAGAACTATATGTAAGCATCATTATATATTTATCAGTAGTAAATGTATATCCTCTTTGATAAGTATCATAACCAGTAGATTCTTTAGTAGGCCACACTGTATCATATACTATACAATTTCTATCATTAATTTTTTCTTTTCTAACATTCTTAACATCTACTTTTATATTATAATCTTTTAATTGTTCATTAATAGAATTTTCAATATATTCTTCATATTTTTTCATATCATCTTCAGTATATCTTAATATATCATATCTATTAGTGTTATTATCTATTGTTATTGTTATATAATTGTTATCTTTAGTCCATTTATATAGACTTGATTCATTTATTTCTTCCTTATATCCTTCTGGTATATCAATCTTAAAATAAGAATTTTCAAGTGCATTAACATTAACACTTAGTATACCAATAAATAATAATATTATTGTAAATATTTTTTTCATTTCATCACCTATTAAATATTATAAACTATTTTTCTTGTAAAAGAAATATTATATTGATATAATTTATATTAGGAGAGTAAATGTATGAAAAAATTATTTAAATATTTTATTTGTTTAACTATCATTTTTATGTTATGTGGATGTGGAAAAGAAAGTAATAAGATTGTTATGGTTACAGAGTCAGGATTTGCACCATATGAGTATAGAAGCGGGGATGAAGTAGTAGGAGTAGATGTTGACATTGCTCGTGAAATAGCAAAAGAGCTTAATAAAGAACTTGTTATAAAAGATGTTGATTTTGGTTCAATTATTAATGAACTTAATTCTGGTAAGGCTGATTTTGCAGCTGCTGGTATGAGCATAGATGAAGAAAGAAAAAAGAGCGTTGACTTTTCTATTGAATATGCGACTAGTGAACAAGTTGTAGTTGTAAGAAAAGGTTATGATAAGATTAAAAGTATGAATGACTTAGAAAATAAGACTATATCTGTACAACTTGGTACTGTTGCTGATACATATTTAACTGATAAATTCAGTAATGTTAAATTATTTAGACAAAAGAAATTTTTAGCAGCTGCAGAAGATGTTAAAACTGGAAAATCAGATTGTATTGTAATGGATAAATTACCAGCAATAGAACTTGTTAAATCAAATCCAGAACTTGAAATATTAAATGTAACATTATTTACAGATAAATATGCAATCGCAGTTAAAAAAGGAAATACTGAATTATTAAATAAAATAAATAGTGTTTTAGAAAGATTAATGAAAGAGGGTAAAATAGAAGAATATATTATTAATCATTCTTCTAATTAGAAGTTATGAGTGAATTGTTAAATGGAATTTATGATGATTTTTATAAGACAGTTATATTTGATGAAAGATATAAATTAATATTAGAAGGTCTTAAAAATACTATACTTATAGCAATAGGAGCATTAATAGTTGGTATATTACTTGGAAGTATCATTTCTATTGTAAAGTATACTAATAAAGAAAGAGGTAAATTTAAATTACTTAGTAAAATATTTGACATATACGTAAATATTATAAGAGGAACTCCTAGTGTTTTACAACTTATGATAATGTATTATGTTATATTTAAAACATCAACTATTGATTCTGTTATTGTTGGAATTATAGCATTTGGTATTAATTCTTCAGCTTATGTTGCTGAAATTCTTAGAAGTGGATTTGATAGTATTGATGATGGGCAAGTAGAAGCAGGTCTTTCACTTGGACTTAATTTTAGACAAGTGCTTAAATATATAATTATTCCACAAGCAATTAAAGTAAGCTTACCATCCATGGGTAACGAATTTGTAACATTGATTAAAGAAACAGCGATTGCTGGTTATATTGGAATAGAAGATTTAACAAAAGCATCAGATATTATCGCATCAAGAACATATGACTATTTCTTCCCACTTGTACTTGTTGCTTTAATATATTTAGTTCTTACAAGTGTTATTAGTAAACTTCTTAAAAAAATGGAAAGGAAGTTGAATGTGAATGATTAGTATTAAAAAAATAAGTAAAAAATATAATAACAAATATGTATTTAGAAATATAAGTTTTGATATAAATGATAATGAGAAACTATTAATCATTGGTCCATCAGGATGTGGAAAAACAACACTAATAAGATGTTTAAATGGACTTAATAAGATAGATTCAGGAAATATATTTTTAAATGGTGTTAAAATTAGTAATATTGATGATGTAGCATTAAAAAGTAAAGTAGGAATGGTATTTCAAAATTATAATTTATTTCCACATTTATCAGTAAGAGAAAATGTATCTCTTGCACCTAAATTGCTTAAGATGGGTAATGACAGGGAAATAGATGATTTAGTAAAAAGATTATTAAGTGAAGTAAATATTATAAATAAAATAGATTCTTATCCTTCTAAATTAAGTGGTGGAGAAAAACAAAGAGTAGCAATAGCAAGAACACTTGCAACTAAGCCAGAAGTAATATTGCTAGACGAACCAACATCAGCTCTTGATCCAGCAACTATTAATGATTTTATTTCATTATTAAATGAACTTTCTAAAACAACAACTATAGTAGTAGTATCACATGAAATGGATTTAATAAAATCATTTGCTGATAAAGTATTATTTTTAAAAGATGGAAGTATTTTAGAATATGGTACTCCTGATGATATACTTAATAGTAAGAATCCAATTGTACGTGAATTTCTAGGAAAATAGGTAAATATTTTTTAAAAATGTTTACTTTTTTATTTGTTATAGTTATAATTGTTGTAGAAAGTATATAAGATTGAAAGGAGAAATATATATATATATATATGGTAGATTTAAGAAAGAAAAGTTTTTTAAAATTATTAGATTTTACAGAGGAGGAAATACGTTATTTACTTGATTTAGCAAAGAATTTCAAGGCAAAGAAGCATAATCATGAAACACATGAATATCTAAAAGGTAAAAATGTTGCCTTAATATTCGAAAAGACTTCTACAAGAACTAGATGTTCATTTGAAGTTGCTGCTTATGATTTAGGTATGCATACAACATATTTAGATCCAACTGGTAGTCAACTTGGTAAAAAGGAAAGTGTTGCTGATACTGCAAAAGTACTTGGTAGAATTTATGATGGTATTGAATTTAGAGGTTTCAAGCAAGAATCAGTTGATGATTTAGCAAAGTATTCAGGAGTTCCTGTATGGAATGGCCTTACTGATTTATTTCATCCAACACAAGCATTAGCTGACTTTATGACTATGGAAGAACATTTTGGTCATTTAAAAGGACTTAAATTTGTTTTCATGGGAGACACTAGAAATAATTGCGCTAGAAGTTTAATGGTAATGAGTGCTAAAATGGGAGTTAACTTTGTAGCATGTGGACCTAAAGATTTATGGCCAGACATGGAACTTGTTAATACATGTACTGAAATTGCTAATAAGAATGGATGCACAATAACACTTACTGATTCAGTAGAAGAAGGAGTTAAAAATGCAGATGTACTTTATACAGATGTATGGGTATCTATGGGAGAACCAGATGAAATATGGAAATCAAGAATAGATTTATTACAAAAATATCAAGTTAATAAAGAAACAATGGCTATTGCAAATGAAAATGCTATATTCTTACATTGCTTACCATCATTCCACGATTTAAATACAACAATAGGTAAAGATATAAATAAAAAATTTGGACTTACAGCTATGGAAGTAACAGATGATGTTTTCTTAAGTGAACAATCAAAAGTATTTGATGAAGCTGAAAATAGAATGCATACTATTAAGGCTGTAATGTACGCTACATTAAAAGAATAGAGGTATAAGAGTGAAGTCATTAAAGAAAATATTTATTATAATTATTGTTTTATTAGTAGTTTTTAGTGGCGTTGTTTATATAGATTATTTTCTTGTAAAGACTAAGAATGCTTTTCCTAAAATTGCAATAAAAGAAGAACTAAATGATGAAACTACAGTTTATAAAGCAATATTATACAAAGTTTGGTATTGTAAAAATAATAAATCAATATCAATAGGTAATTATAGTGATAGAGATGCTATATGTCCTAAAAAATATACTTATGAAAATGGATATTATAAAAATAATATGGGTATAGTAATATCAAAACATGATTTAGAATTGTTAATATCAAATAGTATTTATACAAGCGAAATGATCGAAGATATTAATAGTGAAAATGATTTAAAAGATAAAGTATATGTTGCTTTAACATATGGAAAAACTAAGTATAAAAAAGTAGAAAAAGATAAAAGAGAAGGTATAACACTTGAATCTGGTGTTGAACTTGTAGTATTCCCAACATTTGAACAAAATGGAAACGAATATAACTGGGTATATAATTATAATGTTGATAACTTTAAATGTATGAAAACAGAAAAAGATAAAACAAAAACTTTCTCAAAATATGAAAATAATACTTGTGGCAAAGAATATCAACCATTACAATTTGATAGTAGATGGTGTTCATTATATAAAAATTCTACTTTAATATATAAAGATGATATAGAAAAATTATGTGAAAAGAAGGAAGCTTAAATGCTTTCTTTTATTTTAAATTTATAAAATATATTTTATATTTAGTGCATAATAGGTGAGGTTATAATGAAAAAAATAATTATATATATATTTTTAATTTTGATTTTATCATTTATAGTAATAAAAATATTTATAGGGAAATTATAGTATAAAAACAAATTTAAGTCATGAAAATATTGATTCGGATTTATATTTTAAATTAAAAGTAATTTAGCATAAGTATAATCTCTTTATTTCTAATGCTATAATTTATCTTGTGTTAGATTATTAGTCGTGCTATAATTATCATGGTGAAATGATATGAAAAAAAGAGTTATAAGTGCAATTATTGCATTAATTATTTGTATACCATTACTTATTATAGGTGGTTACCCATTTTATATTGGAGTTTCTATATTAAGTGCAATTGGATATTATGAAATTATTAATATACGTGAAAGAGAAAGAAAGGTACCATTAACTATTAAAATAATAGGCGTTATTACATATTTAATGATTGTTCTTAATAATGTGGTTAGTTCTATAATGTTTTACATAGACTATAAAGTACTTGCAATAACAGCATTTTTATTAATGCTACCAATTATATTCTTTGATAGAAAGAAATATAATGTTAATGATGCTTTATATTTAATAGGTACATCTATATTTTTAGGTATTTCATTTAATTTTTTAATGATATTTAGAAATATTGATATATATTATTTAGTTTATATTTTATTAATTACTATTATGACAGATACATTTGCACATTTCTTTGGAACTAAGATTGGTAAACATAAATTATGCCCAAGCGTATCTCCTAATAAAACTATAGAAGGAGCTATTGGTGGAGGAATATTTGGTACATTCTTTGGTAGCGTTTTCTATTTAACAGTATTTAATGGAAATACATTTGTTATAATTTTAATTAGCTTATTATTATCAATAGTTGCTCAATGTGGAGACTTAGTATTCTCAGCTATTAAAAGAGAATATGATGTAAAAGATTTTGGAAAAATTATGCCAGGTCATGGTGGAGTACTAGATAGATTTGATAGTTTATTATTTTCTATACTATTATTTTCTATAATATTTTCATATCTTTAGGAGGATACATGAATTTTATATTAACATTACTTATATTAATGATTATACTAGGTGTAATTATTACAATACATGAATTTGGACATTTTATTGCCGCTAAAAAGAATGGTGTTTATATTGATGAATTTTCAATTGGTATGGGTCCATTAGTCTTTACACATAAGCCTAAAAATAGTGAAACAACATATTCATTTAGATTATTACCTGTTGGTGGATTTGTTTCAATGGCAGAAAAAGAAGATCCAGAAAATAAAAAAATCAAGAAAAATAGAGTACTTGAAAATAAAAACTTTTGGGTACGTTTATTAGTACTTTTAAATGGTATTATATTTAACTGTATACTTGCGATATTCTTATTCTTTATAAGTGGACTTATCTATGGTAAACCAGTAAACACTGCAAAAATAGCTAGAATAGAAGAAGGTAGTGCAGCTTATACTTCTGGACTTGAAGTAGGAGACACTATCATTAAAATAAATGGTAATAATATTGAATCATTAGATGATTTCTTACTTGAAGCAGCAGCTAAAAAACTAAAAGACAATTACGTATTTACAGTTAAGAAGCAAGATGGTAGCACTAAAGACATTAACATTAAACCAGAAGTACACACAGTAAATGAAGAAGAAGTACGTAAATATGGCATAGGATTTGATGGTACTACACATAAAAAGGGATTTATGAATGCTGTTAGTTATGCATTTGAAGGATTCTATTCAAATACCATTACAATTATCAAAATAGTAGGATCATTATTTACTGGAGATGTTAAATTAAAAAGTTTAAGCGGTCCAGTTGGAATATATACAATAATTGATCAAGTAAAATCTCAAGGATTTGAAACATTATTATATTTAACAGCTTACTTAAGTATAAATGTAGCTATAATAAATTTAATACCAGTACCAGTTTTTGATGGTGGAAGAGTATTACTTTTAATAATAGAAAAGATAAGTAGAAAGAAAACTAATGAAAAATTAGAATACATACTAAACTTAGTTGGATTTGGACTAATGATATTATTGATGATTTATGTTACATTTAATGATATAATAAAATTTGTGGTGAAATAGTATGGATAATAATTATTTAAATAATAAAGTAATTTTGAAATATTGTCCTGATTACTATAGAATCATAAATGAAGAATTTAGTGAACTTGATACTATGAGTGATAAAGTAATTGAAATATACCAATCTTTTATATTTAGTATAGATATTAATGTAAAAGAAGAATTAAAACTAATTACTCAATTAAATAAAGCAGTATGTCGATATTTTGATGATAGAGAGTTCAAAAAAATGCTTACATTATCATTAATGGCATTAAGACTTCCTAAAAGTACCAAAGATGTTTTAGGAGCAATTGCTTGTGAGATAATTAAGCAATATAATAAGTATATGGAGGGATTTACAAGAAATCTTTATATTCCAAAATGGATATAAGATAGAAGTATTATGAATGAGAATAAGAAAATATATTACGATATATATAGTGAATTTTATAGTGTAAATAAATTCAGAGAGTTAAAAACAATAGTACATCATGGAGATAATAGACTTAATCATATAAATAGAGTTGCTAAAATGAGCTTTGCAATATCTAAAAGATTAGGACTTGATTATATATCATGTACTAGAGGTGCTTTAATGCATGATTTCTTTACTACAGATGATGTAAGTAAGAATGATTATAGATATAAACAATTTCTTAATAAACATCCAGTAGAAGCACTTAATAATTCACTAAAATATTTTGATGTTAATGATTTAGAAGAAGATATCATATTATCACATATGTATCCAATTACTAGAAAGAAACCTAAATTTAAAGAATCTAAAATAGTTAGTATTTGTGATAAACTAGTTAGTTTTTATGAGTTCTTTAGATACGATGTTAGATATACAGCATTCGTATTTATGATAAGATTATTACCATAATTTGTAATAATCTTTTATTTTTGTGTTATAATGTTGTTGTGTCCTCGTAGCTCAGTAGGATAGAGCGATCGCCTCCTAAGCGATAGGTCGTTGGTTCGATTCCAATCGGGGACGCCACTTTAGTAAATATTAAAAAGAATAAAGATTTATTCTTTTTTATTTAAAGTTGTATAGCTTTACAAAAATAATAAAATTTATTATAATATCTTTTACTTAAAGGAGGAAGGTTTATGAAATATGTTGAAACTAACGAGAAAGAAAGAGAAATATTAAATAAATGTTGTTCTGTAGAAGTAGTTAGTGAATCTGGAATTAGAGATGCTTTATTTTCTAGAATGATTATTAGATGTAGAAAACCTAATACATTTGCTACTAATTTTAAAGAAACTTTGATTTATAGTTCTCTTGATCCTGATAGTGATAATTTATATTCTTGGGAATATGAAATTGTTACAATGTCTTTAGAAAATGTTAAAGTATTAAGACAAGAATTAGGTTTAGAAAAGGGACCTACTTTAGAGAAGAAATTCTAATTATAGATAATACTAAGTCAATAGTAAAAACAATTGATAATATAATTGTTATTTGATTTGGTATTTTTTTTATGCATTTTTTTAACTTTTTATGAATAAAAATAATTATTATACTTCCAATCATCCATATTAAAGATGATTCTAATGATATAAATTTTCCATAATTAAATTTATAGTTACTATAATCCCAAAATGATGTATGAAATATTAATTCAATTAAATTACCTGTTATATATTCTAATAAAGTTAAAACTATCATTGATATGATTGACATAATAATTAATCTTTTGGTTTTATTATATTTTTTTAATTTTTTATAAATATATAATATTATCAATACTCCAATACCATATATTGGTGTCCATGGTCCATACATAAAACCACTACTAAATCTACCATCTTGTATAAAGTTAATAATACATTCATAGAAGAATCCTAGAATTGAATATGTTAAAAATATATTTATGTCATACATATTAATATTATGTATATTTTCTAGAGATTTATACATATTGACATATTAATAAAATTATTTTATAATGTATTCGTAAAAACGGTGAATCAGAGAAGTAAGTGATTATGATATTTGTAGAGAGCAATTGTTTGGTGAAAAGTTGTAATTGATGATTACTGAATGGACTGATGAGTGGCTACCAAAGTTATAGTAGGCTAGCACGGATGTGTCTATCCGTTAATAAAAGACCTTATATGATAGTATAAGTATTCACTATAATGGTGGCATAAATAAGATTATTAGTCTTATCCAGTAGTTGGATAGGGCTTTTTATTTTGAAGGAGAGAAGATTATGAAAAATATTATTTTAACAGGAGATAGACCAACAGGACCACTTCATATTGGACATTATGTTGGTTCTCTTAGAAACAGAGTTTTAATACAAAATGAAGGAAATTATGATGAAATGTATGTTTTTGCAGCTGATGCTCAAGCATTAACAGACAACTTTGATAATCCTAAAAAAGTACGTGAAAAT
>FR880103.1:52538-56066 GCA_000434555.1 Clostridium sp. CAG:524
CGTTCTTGAAGTAGCAATGGATAATTTAGCATGTGGACTTGATCCAAATAAAGTTGTGTTTTTTATTCAATCAGAGGTACCAGAACTTACTGAACTTACATTTTATTATATGAATTTAGTAACAGTATCAAGACTTCATAGAAATCCAACAGTTAAAGAAGAAATTAAAGCTAGAGGGTTTGATGAAAGTATTCCTGCAGGATTCTTTACTTATCCAGTTAGTCAAAGTGCAGATATTACTGCATTTAAAGCAAATATAGTACCAGTAGGTGAAGATCAACTTCCAATGGTTGAACAAGCACGTGAAATAGTAAGAAAATTTAATTCAATATATAACACAGATGTTCTTGTTGAACCTAATGCTAAAATACCAAATACAGAAAATGAAAGAAGACTTGTAGGTACAGATGGTAATGCTAAAATGAGTAAAAGTTTAGATAACTGTATCTATTTAAAAGATAGTCCAGAAGAAATAAAAAGAAAAGTATTTAGTATGTATACTGACCCAAATCATATTAAAGTAGAAGATCCAGGAAAAGTGGAAGGCAATACTGTATTTACATATTTAGATGTGTTTTGCAAAGATAATTCATTTAGTAAATATTTACCTGAATATAAAAATCTTGATGAATTAAAAGAGCATTATAGAAAAGGTGGTCTTGGAGATATGAAAATTAAGAGATTCTTAAATGATATATTACAAGAAGAGCTTAAACCTATAAGAGAAAAAAGAGAAGAATTAGAACGTAATCCTGAATATGTATTAAATGTTCTTAAAGAAGGAACAATGAAAGCAAGAAAGAAAGCAGGAGAAACATTAAAAGAAGTTAAAAAAGCGATGATGCTTAATTATTTTGAATAGTGTAAAAACTATTCTTTTTAATTTACATGTAAACTCTATGTTCATAGACAAATGATTGTAAAACTAGTATAATCTAAAGTAGTAGGTGTATTATGGAAAAAGGAAATATTAAAGGACTTACTTCACAAGAAGTAAATGATAGAATTGTTAAAAATTTAGTTAATTATGTAGATGAGCCTAAAACAAAAACTATAAAAGAAATAGTTAAATCTAATGTGTTTACTTACTTCAATTTTCTTAATATATTTTTAGGTACACTTGTTATTATAAGTGGTATAGTATCTGGAAGAATATTATATGCTTTAAAGAATTGTCTATTTGTAGGAGTAATATTTACAAATACTATAATAAGTATTGCAGAAGAAATACTTGCTAAAAAGACAATTGATAAACTTAATGTAATTGCTGATACGAAGATAAAAACATTAAGAAATGGTAATGTAGTTGAAATATCAAGAGAAGAACTTGTACTTGATGATGTATGTATTTATGGAATAGGTAATCAAGTAGTAACAGATTCAGTAATATTAGATGGTACTGTTGAAGTTAATGAATCATTTATGACAGGTGAAGCAAAAGTGCTTACTAAAAAAGTAGGAGATGAACTTATAAGTGGTTCATTTATAGTAAGTGGAAATGCGTATGTAAAAGTAAAACATATTGGCAAAGATAACTATATTTCTAAAATAAGTAGTGAAACTAAATATGTAAAGAAAACTAACTCTGTTATATATAATTCATTTGAAAAGATGCTTAAAATATTGAGTATTGCA
The DNA here is from genome assembly GCA_000434555.1 of Clostridium sp. CAG:524. Taxonomy (GTDB): domain Bacteria; phylum Bacillota_I; class Bacilli_A; order RF39; family UBA660; genus CAG-1000. Next base: position 54,174 of record FR880103.1, read on the forward strand.
TTAATACCAGTTGGTATAATATTCTTTGTAAATCAACTTGGTATTACAAATAGTAATATTCCTAGTTCAATAATGAGTACAGTTAGTGCATTAATAGGCATGATACCAGAAGGTCTTGTACTTCTAACAAGTTCAGCAATGGCTGTAAGTGTTCTTAGACTTCGTAAATATAATGTACTTGTTCAAGATTTATATTCAATAGAGAATTTAGCAAGAGTAGATGTTATTTGTTTAGATAAAACTGGTACTATTACTGAAGGAACAATGGAAGTGAAAGATATAATTCCATATAAAGAAAATAATATAGATGATATAAAAATGATACTTAGTAATTATGTTAGTGCTTTAGATGATCCATCTCCAACATTTAAATCTATTGAAAGTTATTTAGAAAAAATGAATAATTATACTGTTGTTGATACGTTATCATTTTCAAGTATTAGAAAATATAGCGGTGTTAAATTTAATGAAGGAACTTATTTTTTAGGAAGTCCAGAGAATCTATCAAAAGAAAACTTCAATATTGATAAGTATCAAAATGATTATAGAGTTTTATTACTTGCTAGTGGTAGTGAACTTAATAATATAGATAAAGTTGTTCCTCTTGGATTTGTACTTATTCAAGATAAGATAAAAGAAAATGCCAATGTAACACTTGATTACTTTAAAGAACAAGGCGTTGATATAAAAATAATAAGTGGAGATAATCCAATAACTGTATCAAAAATTGCTGAAAGAGCAGGTATACAAAATATTAAAAGCATTGATATGTCAAAGATTAGTGATGAAGAGATACCTGAAATAATAAAAAGTCATAATGTACTTGGTAGGGTTAAGCCAGATCAAAAGAAAAAGATAATTCAAGCACTTAAAAATGATAATCATTTTGTAGCTATGACTGGAGATGGAGTTAACGATTGTCTTGCATTAAAAGAAGCAGATTGTAGTATAGCAATGGCTAATGGTAGTGAGGCTGCTAAAAATGTTAGTCAATTTGTACTACTTGACTCAAAAATAGATAATTTACCTCTTATATTAAAAGAAGGTAGGCGTAGTATAAATAATATTGAAAGAAGTTCATCATTACTTTTAAGTAAAACTATATTTACAATATTATTAATACTTGTATGTATATTTATGAGTACTGAATATTTCTTTATACCAATACATTTAACATTAATTACAATGTTTACAATAGGTATCCCATCATTTGTACTAGCACTTGAACCTAATACTGAACTTGTAAAAGGTAATTTCTTACTTAAAGTATTCTTAAAGAGTATACCTAGTGCAGTAACTGTTGTATTCAATGTAATAATTATTAATCTATTTGAAATAAACTTTAATTTATCACCAGAACTTTGTAGTACACTTACAGTATTCTTAACAGCTACTACTGGATTTATATTCTTAAATAATATCTGTAAGCCATATAATTACTTAAGAGGTGCTTTAATGATATTCTTAACTTTAGCATTCTCATATTGTGCAATATTCCAAAATAGTTTCTTCAACATAGGATTAGTTCGCAAAGACACAATACTTGTATTTGTAGTATTATTCATATGTAGCATGTATATATTTGATAAATTAAAAATGTTAACAACAAATATATTAAAAAAGACAAATAATATTTAAAATTAGGACCATTTTGTTTAATATGCAAAGTGGTTTTTTAATTGGAATTTATATATGATAATATTTGTTATTAACTATTTCACGTGATATAATGTTTTTTGAAGAGGAAAAATATGAAAAAGATAAAAAGAGTAAATAAAAAAGATTTAATAAATATAGCAATACTTTTAACAATAGTAACAATTGTTATAATATTTTGCATTCATGGTGGATATTTATATGGATCAGAACTTGACTGGAATAATCAACATTCTA
>FR880103.1:56114-63500 GCA_000434555.1 Clostridium sp. CAG:524
AGAGTATTTCAGAAGTCTATTTTATAAGAACCTTGATTTATTTCCAGACCTTGCGTTAAATATAGGTAGTGGAGTTAACATATATAATTATAGTTACTATGGATTTTTAAGCCCAATCATATTAATAAGTTATCTATTACCATTTCTAAGTATGAAAACATATATACAAATATCATCAATATTAATCGTATATTCTAGTGTAATATTATTTTATTATTTCTTAAGAAATAAATTTAAAGAAGATACATCACTTCTTGGAAGTATTGCTTTTGCAACTGCAAGTCCATTATTATTTCATTCACATAGACATCTTATGTTTATCTCTTATATGCCATTTCTAATACTTGCTTTAATTGGTGTTGATAAATACTTTAAAAATGATAATAAAAAATTATTAAGTGTTAGTATCTTGTTAATAATATTATGTAGCTATTACTATAGTGTTGGTTCTATAATATGTGTAGTAATATATGGAATATATAAATATATTTCATTAAATAAAAAAATAACAATAAAAAGCTTCTTTAAAGATGGATTTAGATTCTTATATCCAATTATAATAGGAATACTTATATCATCTATATTATTAGTTCCAACAGCATACGTTATATTAACAGGAAGAATGCCTAATATAGATTTAGTAACACTAAGTGATATATTAATACCTAAAATAAATGTTAAATTCTTATTATATAATTCATATGGAATAGGTCTTACATCATTTGCTTTTATATCATTAATAATACTTATGATGGATAAAAAAAGAGAAAATAAATATCTTTTCTATATATTATCTTCAATAATAATCTTCCCAATAATAACATATTTACTTAATGGTACAATGTATATAGATTCAAAAGTATTAATACCTTTACTTCCATTATACTCATACTCTATATCATACATGTTTAATATGATATTCAATAAGAAAATAGATATTAAAAAAATATTTAGATATAGTGTTATCTTATTACTAATAGTTTTTATAGGAAAAAGTTCATATAGTAACTATTTCTATATTGATTATATTATTTCATTTATAATTATTTATTTTCTATTATATAAAAATAATTATAAGAAAACATTCACAGTAATATATTTAATACTATTAACAACTTATAGTGTTATAGCTAATAAAGAAGATAAACTTGTTAAAAGTAGTGTTATAAAAGATAATAATGAAATAAAAGAATTAGTTAAAGATATAGACACAATAGATAGAATAGCATTTCTTAAAAACTATAGTATAAATGTAAATAATATATTTGGTAATATAAATCTATATCAAAATTATGTTTATAGTAGTACTAGTAGTTCACTTTATAATAAATTTGTATTTGATGTATTTGATAGAGAAATGCAACATAGAAATAGATTAATACTTAGTCCAGTAAAAAATATAATGTTTTTAATGTTCATGAATAATAGATATTTAGTAGGAGAAAATATAAATATACATGGATATAAAGAAATAAATAAAATAGGTAATACTAGTCTATATGAAAATACAGATATACTTCCATTTATGTATGTAAGCAGTAATACATATAATATAAATAATTACAATAAGCTTAGTTTTCCATATAATGATGAAGTTTTACTTAATAATGTAATAACAAATAATGGAGATAATAAACATTACAATACTAAAATTAAAGAAGTATTTTTAAGAAGAAGTGATATAAAATACATTGATACCAATATTAAAATAGAAAACAATGTAATATATTCAATGAAAAGAAATAGTAAATTAATAATAGATGTTCCATCTGATGCAAAAGGTAAAATATTATTTGTAAGCTTTAATTTATCAAATAGTCAGTCTTGTAGTATAGGTGATATGGCTATCTCAATAAATGGTAATATTAATAAAAAAACATGTAATGAATGGAAATATTATAATGGTAATGATAGTTTTACATATGTAATATCTGATAAAGATTTAAATAGTGTTACAGTAGAATTTCTAAAAGGAGAATATCATATAGATAATTTAAGACTATATTATATATCTTATGATGATATCAAAGACATAAATAAAAATATAACTAAAGTTAATATAGATAAAATAGATGGAGATAATATATATACATCAGTAAACAACATAGAAGATGGATATTTTGTAACAAGTTTACCTTATGATAAAGGATATACTGTTTTAGTTGATGGTAAAAAAGTAGAAACAGAAATAGTTAATAAATACGCATTAGGATTTAAATTAGATAAAGGAAATCATAATATAGAAATATCATATAAAAGTCCATTTAAAAATATAGGTATCATATTATCAATAGTTGGTATAGTATTATTTGTATTTAATAATTATAATTTGTTTAAAAAGAAATAATGAGTAAGGTACTAGAAATAGTACTTTTTATATTGTATATTTTACATAAAATAAGAAGTGTTTTTTAAACTTTTCTCTTATAATAATATTAGAGGAATTTAAAAGAGTAATATTTATTATTTAGTCTCTTTGTGTTATTATATTTTTATGGGAAATTTTATATCAGGAAATATTGTTAAAATTATATATGAAAGTAATAGTGGTCCATACAAAGTTGGAATTTTTAGAGTGAGAGAAACTAATGATAAAAGTTTAGAATCATATTTAAATAAAAACATAGGATTCACAGGTTCATTTAATGAAATAAATAGTGATGTTGATTATATATTCTATGGTAATTTAGTTAGTCATCCTAAATATGGTATTCAATATAATGTAGATAGTTTTGAAATAAAACCACCAAGTGATAAAGATAGTTTAGTATTATATTTAAGTAGTGGTATGTTTCCTGGTATAGGTGAAAAGACAGCTAAAAGAATAGTTGATAAATTTGGACTTAATACAATAGATACAATTAAAAATGATTATCCAAGTGTAGCTACTGTTAGTGGTATGACAATTACTAAAGCAAGACGTATGCATGATAAAATAATGGAAAATGAGCTTAATCAAGAATTAATATTAAAATTAAATGAATATGGATTTACTATAAAAGAAGCAATAGAACTTACTAATACATATGGTAAAACATTATTTGATATACTTGAAAATAATATATATATGTTAATAGAAGAAGTACCATTTGATAAACTAGATAGAATATTTCTTATGAATCATAATGAAATGAAAGAGAATAGAATTATGGCACTTATAACTCATAATATAGAAGTAATGTGTTATGAAAGTGGAGATACATTAATAAATTGTGAAGAATTATTTATTAAATTAAAAAGATGTTTCATAGGTGAATTTACTAGTTCTTCATACTTAAGTTATTTACATAAATTACTTGATATGAAAAAGATAGTTATTATAGATGATATGGTTGGTTTAAGAAATTTTTACGATACTGAAAATGAAATCATCAAGACTATATTCAATATAAATAAAATTAAAGAAACATATAAAGATGAAAAGATTAATAAATTAATAAGTGCCTATGAGAAAAGAAATAATATTATATTTAATGATGAACAAAAGAATGCGATTAAAGGTGCGATAAAGAATAATTTTTATATTATAACAGGTGGTCCTGGTACTGGTAAAACTACTATCATTAAGGCAGTTGTCGATATTCTTAAAGATTTAACTAAGCTTAATTATAATGATATAGCATTACTTGCACCAACTGGTAGAGCTAGTAAAAGAATAGCGGAAAGTGTAGGTGCTCAAGCATCAACAATACATAAATTTTTAAAATGGAATAAAGAAACAGGTGCTTTTTCAGTAGACGAATATAACAAAAGTAGTGAAAAAATAGTTATAGTTGATGAAGCAAGTATGATAGATATATTCTTGTTTACAAGTTTACTTCGTGGACTTAGAAATGATGTTAAACTAATACTAGTTGGAGATAAAAATCAATTACCATCAATAGGGCCAGGAGATTTACTTAATGATTTACTTGCATTTGATAAAATATGTAAAACTAAATTAGAAACAATATATAGAGTTAAAGATGGAAGTTATATAATAGATCTCGCAAATGACATAAAAGATTATAAACATTTTGATTCAATTAGTAATGATTATAGTGATTTTAAATTTATAGAAAGTAGTGATACTAATATAAAAACATATCTAACAGCTATGTGTGAAAAAACTATTGAAAGAGGTATTAATATAGAAAACTTTCAGGTACTAGCTCCTATGTATAAAGGATTAAATGGAATAGATGCATTAAATGAACTAATGGCAAACATATTCAATAGTAAAAATGAGAAATATAAAATAGGCGATAAATACTATAGAATAAATGATAAAGTAATACAACTGGTAAACGATGTAGATAATAATGTATTTAATGGTGATATAGGTTATATAGAAAATATATATACAGAAGATGGTAAAACAGTAGTTGAAATAAATTACATGGGAAATACTGTTACATATAGAAGTGGAGAATATGATAAATTTAATCTAGCATATGCGATAAGTATACATAAATCACAAGGTAGCGAATATGATAATGTTGTTATAATACTTGCTCATAGCTTTAATAGAATGTTTTACAATAAACTAATATATACAGCAGTAACAAGAGCAAAGAAATCACTTGTTATACTAGGTAGTTTAGATTCACTTAATAAATCAATAGAAACAACATATTCAGCAAATAGAAATACATATTTAAAAGTGTATAATAATAAAAAATAAGTTAATAATAATATCAAGGAGAGTGATATTATTAAAACATTTGAAAAAATGATGTATATGGCTGGTGGTATGGGAATAATGTTTATCTATAAAACATATGAAAGAGATATAGATAAATTTATAAAGAAAGCCAGTAAAAAAATAAATGATTTGAAATAGTCTTTTAGGACTATTTTTTTCATATTCTTTGTTATATAATTTAATATGTAAGGAGTGATCAAATGATAGAAAGATTTAGACGTGATGAAAATAAAAAAGTTAATAATGAAAAAGTAAATGAACTTGTTAGAACTGGTAACAGAGTTTTAAATATTCTTTATATACTTTTTATTATATTACTTGTATATGTGCTTGGATTAATATTAAAAGAGTGGAAAATACTTAATTTTATAGGTAAGATACTTTCAATAATATCACCATTATTTATAGGATGGTTAATTGCTTGGTTACTTCATCCACTTGTTAATAAATTAAGAGAAAAAGGTGTTAATAAAGTACTTAGTGTTATTATTACTTATGTTATATTACTTGTAATAATATATTTGATTTTTGCATTAACATTACCATCACTTGGTGAACAAATAACAGAACTTGTTTCATCTATACCTAAGATAACTAGTGATGTAAAAGAATGGATAAACAATCTATTTGTTAAATTATCTGATTTAAGTTTAGAAAATCTAGATACTATTAAAAAATCATTCTTCTTAAAAATAGAAACATTTGCATCTAATATACAAACTAGATTACCAGAATATGCAGTTAATGTTGTTAGTGCAATAGCGAGTGGTGTTGGTAAGATAGCACTTAGCTTAATACTTGGCTTCTATATATTATTTGATTTTGATAAATTTACTGATAGCTTTATTAAATTATTTCCAAAAAATAGTAGAAAAGAAGTTAAATATTTATTAGAAAAATTAGATGAATCATTATATTCATTTATAAGTGGAACATTATGGTTATCATTATTACTATTTATTGTATCTGTAATAGGTTTCTCAATAATAGGATTAAATGCTTCAGTTTTAGTTGCATTCATATGTGTTGTTACCAACTTAATACCTTATATTGGACCATATATGGGAGCTGCAGTAGCTGGTGCGATAGGATTTGCTCAAAGTAGTTTAATTGGTATTTTAACACTTATATTTATACTTATAACGCAAACTATAGATGGTAATGTACTTCAACCACTAGTAATGAGCAAAAAGATGAATCTAAGTCCAATAACAATTATATTATCGTTATTAATATTTGAATATATGTTTGGAATAATAGGTATGGTAATAGCTACACCAGCAGTAGCACTTCTAAAGATTATTTATGTATTCTTTGATGAAAAATATGATTTCTTTGGTTATAGAGAAAGAAAAGAAAAAGAAGAATAGTTCACATTTTGTGAATTATTTTTTTAGTCAATATGTAAAATAACAAATAAATTATTTTGTGAAAACTACATTGACAATAACTCCTTAATGATATAAAATTAAATTATAATAGGAGGAGTTATGAAGAAGGTTGTAATTAAAGAATTTGATAGAACATTACTAGGAATAGATCTTATGCTTTATTGTTTCTTTGTAGTTGTAGGTTATATAATGTTACAATTCCCAGAATTGGAAGTATTAAGACCAGTAGAATATGCAGCTCCACTTTTCTATATGTTTGCATTTATGTCTTTAGTAGCATACTTTGTAAATAGAAGACCGGAAGATTATGAATTCTTATTCTTTGGACTTATTAATATTATGGTTGGAACCTATGTACTTGTAAACGAATACTTTTATGATAGCTGTTTTATCATTGGTAGTGCTGTATTACTTTATTCAATTGCTAACGTACTTAATAAAGGATATCATACTAAAAAGTTAATTGAAAAGAATGATGTTAACGTTTATGTTAAACTATCTATAACAGTATTACTTACTTTATTAAGCTTAGTAGTATTATCTGATTTATTTAATTGTGAAGAAGCGACTGGTATGGTTCTTGGTTATTACTTTATGGGCTTTGGATTAATTAGTTTATTTGAACCACTTTTAATGGTACTTACTAAAAATCCTAAAGTTGAAACATATTTAGTTTCTATAAATGAAAATGAAAAGAAAACAGTAAAAACTAAAAAGAAAAGCACAACACCTAAAGAAATAAAGAAGAAAAAACCAGTTAAAAAAAGTAATACTAAGGAAGAAGAATAATTAGGACTAATAAATAGTCTTTTTTATTATAAGTTAACTATATAAAATTTATATAATTGCATAATAAATAATTCATTTTTTCCTATTTGATACATATACATTATTGAGGTGAAAAACATGGATATAATTAAAGTATCAAGTAAAAGTATTTCTCAAAAGGTAGCTGGTAGTATAGCGAATTCTTTTAGAGAAGGAGCACATGAAGTAGAAATACAAACAGTAGGTGCTGGAGCAGTTAATCAGGCTATTAAAGCAATATCTATTGCTAGAGGATTTGTCGCACCACTGGGTCTTAATTTAATTTGTACTCCTGCTTTCTATGATGTAATAATAGATGGTAAAGAGAAAACAGCAATTAAATTATTAGTTGAAAGTAAATAAGCAAGCAATTGCTTTTTATTTTGTTTTATTATATAATTTTCATAGAGTAGGTGAACATATGAAAATAGATAAAAAATATATTGTCATAGCAGTATGTATTTTAATAGGTGGCGTGTTAACAGCTACATTAGCATTTATCGG
>FR880104.1:0-13872 GCA_000434555.1 Clostridium sp. CAG:524
ACTTAATCATAATAAAAGTGAGAAATTAATCTCACTTAAAATTCTAAATCAATATTTTTCTTTGATACAATAAACATAAATAATTTAGATATAGAAAATATTAACGATATAAATAATATAGACATGCATATTTCAAAAGGAAATGTACCATAGTTATTACTTATAAAATATTCTCCATAATATAATGGTAACATAAACACTGATGTTATGTCTTTTACTTTTAATATTGGAAATAACATACATATACTAAGAGGTATTATTCCCACTATTAAAATACCTATTTCTTCTCTTACTAGTTTATACACACTAATTGAGAATACAACAACTATATTAAGTATAAAATAACTTCTTATTATATGAAATATTAAATATAAAGAATTACTTATATTATAAAAATAATAATTATCTATTTTCATATTCATACCAGTATTTAAAATAGAACACAACATAACAATAACTAAAACTATAAAATATATTATTAAATTAGATATAAATATAAACTTAATCATTTTATTAAAGAATTCTTTATAATCTTTTATTCTTATCATAAATGAATAGTTATGAGTAAGTTCTGTATATATATTATATGTGTTAAACATAAATAGAAATAATAATACCATTATGAAATAGTCCCATGTCATAACATTATAAATGCCTTCTATGAATGTCATTCTTTCTGTTATTGTACCAAATGCCATGAATCCAAGTAATACAATCATAATGATAGTTACTTTAAATCTGGTGTTTTCTAGTAATGATACAATTAATTTAAAATCATTTTTCATTTTATACGTTCCACATTTCCATTATTAAATTTATATACTTCATCTGATAATATATCTATATCTTCTTTAATATGACTCGTTACTATTATAATTTTATTTTGATTTTTTAGTTCTAATAATATATTTCTTATTTTATCTACTGTATCATCTTCTATACCATTAAATAATTCATCAAATATCATAACACTAGGATTTTCCATAAGTACCTGTGCTATTCCTAATTTTTGTTTCATACCAAGTGAATATTCTTTATACTTTTTATTTTTTTCATGAATTAAATTTACTTTTTCTAATGTATCATTTATTTCATTATCACTTATTTTATTTTGAATATTCGCAAGTAATTTTAAATTTTCAAAGCCAGTTAAATCTGGAAAGAAAGTTGGCTTTTCTATTAATGCTCTTGTATCAGGTGGAAAACTATTATTAGAACTATAATTTATATTATCAAATAATACTTCTCCAGTATTAGGCTTATAAAACGAACATAATATTTTTAAGAATACACTTTTACCACTACCATTTCTTCCAACAAGACCATATATTTTTCCACTTTCAAATGTCATATTAACATTATTAAGAACAGTAACTTTTTTAAACTTTTTAGATATATTTTTAACTATTATCTGCATTTTATGAATTCCTTTCTAATTTCATAATTATTTTTTCTTTATTTTTATATTTTAAATATACAAGTAATCCACTTATTAATGCAACACTTAAGCATAGTATATTAAATGATAATAAATTTCTATTATTATAAGTATATACATCTAAAAAATCTAAATATTTTTCTACATCTTTATTGAGAATCTTACTAATAAGTAATATTACAAAGAATGTATTAGTTAAAGCAATTCCAAAATATATCATAATACTTTCAAGGACAGATACAATATAATTTCTAGTATCTGGTACAATAAGGAGTGCTATATTAGTCCAAAAGAAACTCATAAATATTGTGTTTAATAAATTTGATAACATAAACGCAACAGGATTACTTAATATTTCATATGAAAATGATGAATTAGTATCAATAATTTCAAATGAGCCATTACTTATTATATAAGAAAACATAAAAAGCAATATAGTAATCATTGGCCATATAAATACACTTTTATATGAATCTAAAAATATTTCTTTAATATATTTATTGTAACTCTCTCTAGTTAAATGATTTTTTATATCTTGATTCTTAAATTTCTTACTTATATTATAAAGTGATGATGTAATCACAAGAAAAGGTATTAAAAAATAAAAGACTGTGCATAAAGAAATTGAATTATAACTAACATTATCATTTATAATATCATAATAAGTTTTAAGTGTACTTCTTTTTTTAGGCTTAGCATCTATATTTTCAAGGCATATTTCATTATATTTATCATGTTTTAATATTTCTTTACATACCTCTATACCTTCTATTCTACTCTCTTCGTTTATTCTAGCAGATTTAATATTCCTTATGCAAAGTATAGTTGAAAAGATAAATAATATTAAAAAGGCTATTAATACTGCTATATTATTTTTTATAAACTTTTTCATATACACTCTCCTATAATACTGTTTGATGAACACTACTGAACACTACTCGCATTTAATACTAAAATGTATTAAATGATATTTAAATAAAAATCATATTCTAAACGCATCACTAACTACTTTTGATACATTCACTTCTTTCTTACCATCTTTTTTAAAATAAGCAAGATATTCTATATTACCATTACCACCTTTTATAGGTGAATAAGTAAGACCATTTATCATAAATCCTATATCCATAAATGAATTAATAATATTTAAAATAATATTCTCATGTACTTCTTTATTAAGTGGAACACCCTTATACTTATCAGCAATATCTTTACCACACTCAAATTGTGGCTTAATTAAACAAACTATTTCTTTTAAATTATTAAGACTTTCAAGTTTACTCATAAGCTTAGTAACTGATATAAATGATACATCTATAGATGCTATATCACATCTACTAATGATAGTATTATCAATATTTCTAAAATCAGTATTCTCATATAAATGTATTTTATCATTCTCTCTTAATCTTTTATCAAATTGATTACTACCTACATCTATTGCGTATATTTCATTTATTCCATTTTGAATCGCACAGTCACTAAAACCACCAGTTGATGAACCAATATCTAAAAGAATTTTACCCTTTAAATCAATATTAAATTCATGAATCGCTTTCTCTAACTTTAATCCACCACGTGATACATATTTTAACTTTTCACCTTTTATTTCAATAATATCACTACTATTCACATCAAAAGATGGCTTACTAACACACTTACCATTACAATAAACAATACCATTTTTTATTTCATTTTGAGCTTTACTTCTACTTTCAAATATACCTTTATTTACAAGTTCAATATCTATTCTAACCATTCTCTCGTCTTAACTCCTTTTCATATAAAGACTTATAAATTTCATTATTTTTATATAATTCATTATGAGTACCAATTCCTGATACTTTTCCATCATCAATAACAATAATCTTATTACAATTCTTAATAGTTGAAAGTCTATGAGCAATTATTATCATAGTATATTCACTACTTATATTATTTATAGCCTTTTGTATATTTTCTTGTGTTTCATTATCAAGTGCACTGGTTGCTTCATCAAATAATATAATATTTGTTTTCATAAGTAATGCTCTTGCAATAGCAACTCTTTGACATTCACCACCACTTAAAGTAACACCACCTTCTCCAACTAAAGTATTATACTTTTTAGGAAGATTCATTATATAATCATGAAGTTCACATATCTTACAAACATTTTCAATTTGCTTTTGTGAAGCATTAGGACTCACAAGTAAAAGATTCTCTTTAATAGTCATATTAAATAAATATGGTTTTTGACTAATAACACTAATATTATTTCTAATAGAATATTTATCTAAATCATTAATATTATTTCCATCTAATAAGATACTTCCTTTATCTACTTCATATATCTTACTTATCAAATTAACAATAGTTGTTTTACCACTACCACTTTTACCTACTATAGCAACTGTATCCTTTGGTTCTATATTAAAACTAACCCCTTTAAGTACACTATCTTTTTCATATTTAAAATATACATTCTTAAATTCTATTTTACCACTTAATTCATTTACTCTCTTATTACCATAATGTTCTAATTTAAATTTACTATGATCAATAACCTCAAATATTCTTTCAGCTGATAAAGCAAATTCTTTAAGTTGTCTTTCAGTCCAAGCAAGATATAATATTGATGTAAATAATCTATCTTTATACATAAATATTGCGATTAATGATGATACTTTTATTACATCAAATTTAACAAAATATATAGATAATACAATAAGTACAGCAGTAAAAGCATAAACAACAACAGTTCTTAAGAAAACATATCCACTATCTACTTTAATACTACCAACTGTATCATTACATAGTTCATCTAAATTACCACTTACTTTATTTTTAAAATGTTCTACTATATTTAATAATTTAATATCATGAGTACCTTTTAATCCTTCATTAATAATAGTTGTATTTCTATCTCTTAATTTATTTCTTCTTTTTCTATAAGCATTCCATTTATCCATTGCAGACTTTTCTACTAAATATACACTAATCGTACCAATAACAGTAATTGTTCCAAGTACAAAGTTAATATGAAATATATATATAAATACAAATATATTTGAAAGTATTTTAGTAAAGTTACCACGTACTGCATCAAATGCATCAATAATATTATCAGGATCACTTGTTATTCTAGTTAAGAATATTCCACTTGATGTCTTTAATAATTCTTTATTATCTATTTCAAAATAAGAACTTATTACATCTTTCTTTATATTATTAGTAATACTTTCTTGAATCTTAGTATAATTTCTAATGAAAACTATTTTATCAAAGAAATCAATTACTAATGCAAGACCTACTACAAATAAAAGATATTTAAGTGCTTCGTCTAATCTACTACTAGTCGCATAATCTAATACTTTAGCCATTAAAGCAGGTCCAAATGAATTAAATATACTTATTATAAGTGATATAATTATAAGTATAATTAATGCTTTCTTTTCTCTTTTAAAATATGGATAACATTTCTTGACATATTTCCATATACTTACCTTTTTCTTTTTATCTTTAACTTCTTTTTTCATAATCTAATTCTATCATATTTTATATTTAAAAAACACATATTTATTTAATATGTGTTTATAATTCTTTTTCACCTTTATTTTTAAATTGTATTACTATAGGTGTACCACTAAAATCTATATTCTCTCTTATTTTATTTTCAAGATATCTATAATAACTAAAATGAACAAGTCCTTTAGAATTAACTTCTATATCAAATCTAGGTGGTTTAGTTCCTGATTGATGAGCAAAGTATACTTTAAGTTTTTTGCCTTTAAATGATGCTGGTGGTGTTTCAATAAATGCATTTCTTATAACATCATTTATTATACTTGTTTTAACTTGTTTAATAGAGTTTTCATAAGATGCAAGTACTTCTGGCATAAGAGTATGTATTCTTTTTTTAGTTTGTGCACTTAAGAATACTATTTTAGCATAGTCCATGAATTGGAAATTATATTTGATATCTTTTTTCCATTCTTTCATAGATTCATCTTTTTCATCTATTGTATCCCATTTATTAACAACTATAACAACTGGTTTACCTGCTTCTAAAGCATAACCTGCGATATGTTTATCATGTTCAACTATTCCAGTAGTCGCATCAAGTACTAGTAAACATACATCACTTCTATCTATTGCTTTCATACTTCTAAGTAAACTATATTTTTCAACTGCTTCAAATATTTTACCTTTTTTACGAAGTCCTGCTGTATCTATTAATGTATATTCTTCTTTATTATAAGTAAATTTAGTATCTATAGCATCACGAGTAGTACCAGCAACATTACTAACAATAACTCTTTCTTCATTAAGTAATGCATTTACAAGACTACTCTTTCCTACATTAGGTCTTCCTATAACAGATATTTTAATATTGTTATCTTCTTCTTCATAACCTGCTTCATATCCATCAGTAACTGCTTTTAATAATTCATTTACTCCATTACCATGTTCAGCACTAATTGGAATATAATCATCAAATCCAAGACTATAAAATTCATATACATTGTCATTTGATAATTTGTTATCCATTTTATTTACAGCAACAACTACTCTTTTATCTTGTTTCTTTAACATATCACGAATTAATAAATCACTAGTAGTAAGTCCATCTTTTCCATCTACAACAAATATAATAGTATCTGCTTCATTGATACCTACTTCTACTTGCATTCTTATTTCCTCGTTAAATTCTCCATCACTTAAATCAATACCACCTGTATCAATTAAATAAAATGGTATATTTTTATAACTTGCCTGACTATATATTCTATCTCTTGTTACACCAGGAATATCTTCTATAATAGCTACTTTTTTACCAACTATCCTATTAAATAAAGTACTCTTTCCTGTATTAGGTCTACCAACTAAACATATTGTTTGCTTTGCCATTCCCCTTCACCTCGAATACATTATACTAAAAAAGTTAAAAAATTTCTAGTATAAAGAAAAAAGACTAGGAATTCTAGTCAATTATAAATATTAAATTATAACAGTAATTTTCATACTATCAGGATATTTAGTAATATCTTTTGTAAAATCAGAATTAATTACAGTTGAAGGTATATAAACAGTATCTATAGTACAATTTTCAAACATATTATCTAAAATAGAACCATCAGGTATATCAGAAATAAAATACAAATATTGAGTAGTACTATTAGCAAACATATAACTCATATCAACTATATCATAAAAAGAAAAATTCCTTACATTGATTTCTCTTGAAGCAGCCCCATAAAACATATAACTCATACTATAAACATTATGTGTATCAAAATATGTAAGATATAATTTATCAGTATATTTTGAATTATAAAACATATATGACATATCTACTACATTACTTGTATCGAAAGCTAGAGAACTAATATCAGTAAACGAAGTATTACAAAACATACAATTCATATCAGTAACATTACTTGTATCGAACTCTTTATAACTAATACTAATTGCTTTACTATTAGCAAACATAGCTGATGTAGATACTATTGGTTTATCATTAATAGAAGAACATATCTCACTTGTTACAGGAGCAGTACTATCTTTATCTGTTAATATTACTGACCAGCCATCATCACTTAATGATTCTAGTTGATAACTATCCTCATCAACATTATAATAATTATACATTTTATAAATATATGTGTATTGACCATAACTGTATGTAGCTCCATCAACTAAGTTTCCTGTAAATACACAAGCATCAGGAACAACCTCAGTTATTTGCATATATCCACCACTTAGAACAATATCGTTTAAATCATTATGATCATAACCACCAAATGCTTTGAATGTAAACTTTAAAGCAGCACTGCTGTTATTAGTTATTCTAAGTTTAATTGATTTATTCCCATTAGAAGTAATAGAACCACTAGGAGTACTATAAGAAGTATCATTATAATAATATATAGAATAATTAGAATTATTATTATCAATTATATAACCTAATTTATATTTAGTATTTATTTCATTCTTTGATGATATTAAAAGAGTTATATCACTCGTACCATTAGGAATAGACACAAAATTAGTATTATTGCCATTAATATTAATCGTATAACTTAACTCCCCAATATACATTTCTGCTGCTTTATGATTACCTGATTCTACAAAATAATTAGAATAAGTTATACTTAAAACAATACTTGTAAATACAAGTATTGCTACTACTAAATAATATTTATGGCTTCTTAAAAACTCTATTATATCTTTCATATCTATTCTCCAAAATTATTTTATCATTTTAAGATTTAAAAGTAAATAAATATATAGTATAATATATATGTGATTTTTATGAAGAAGTATATTAAAAAATTAGAAATTAAACCAATAATTACTACTATATGTTTAGTTTGTATTCAATCAATATTATATTTTATATCTAAATTATTACAAGGAGATCTAAACTTAGTTGGAAATGTTATTGACACCAAGATACCATTTGTACCTGCATTTTTTATACCCTATTGTATTTGGTATTTAATGATATTTATAATTCCATATTATTTATATTGCAAAGACAAAGATAAATTTATTAAATATACTATGGCGTATATACTATGCTCTATGATAGGAAATATTGTATTTATAAGTTACCCATCAACAGTAGCAAGACCTACTGTAACAGGAACTGATATATTTTCTCTTATAGCAAAATTTATCTATTGGATAGATACCCCTACTAATTGCTTTCCATCATTACATTGTGCGATAAGCATGCTATTTATACTATATACATGTGAAAGCAAAAATACAAACATAATCACTAAAATATCAGTATGTATAATATCAATCTTAATAATGTTATCAACTCTATTTACTAAACAACATGTAGTCGTAGATTTCATAAGTGGAGATATACTTGCTTTAATAGTATATTTAATAGTTAAACCATCTAAAAAATTACCTAATTATATCAAAACAAAACTAAATATTTAAAAAATATTTACAATCATTTGTTTGTGTGTTATTATTTACTTATAAATGGAGGAAAAATATGGAAAAGTTAACATCTAAACAAGAAAAAATATTAACAACTATTAAAAAATTCATTGCTAAAAATGGATATTCTCCTACTATACGCGAATTATGCACATTATGTAGTCTTAATAGTACTGCTACTATGTTTGTACACTTAAAGAATCTTACTAAAAAAGGATATATTAATCAAACAGGAAGTAAATTTAGAACTATAGAGTTAGTTGTACCAAATGAATATGATAAAAAGTATAAAGATAAAGATAATGTAGTAAATGTTCCATTACTTGGTAAAGTTGCTGCTGGTAGTCCTATCGAAGCAATTGAAAAACCTAATGAATTCTTCTCTTTACCTGCTGAATTATTACCTAAAAACAAAGAGGTATTTACTCTTGAAGTAAATGGTGACTCTATGATTAATGTAGGTATATTTGATGGAGATATCGTTATTGTTAAAAAAGAAAAAACTGCGAATAATGGTGAAATAGTTGTGGCTATGACTGATGAAAATGAAGTAACATTAAAAAGATTTTATAAAGAAAAAGACCACATAAGACTTCAACCTGAAAATGATTATCTTGAACCAATTATATTAAAAAATGTAACTATTCTTGGTAAAGCAATTGGTCTATATAGAAAAATATAGCATTTGAAAACTGATCGTTTGATCAGTTTTATTTTGTCATCATCATATATATTAAGAACACAGCCATAAGAATTAGTACTACTAATCCATTTATTTGATCACTCTTTCTATGTTTGTCCCCTATTCCAATTGCCATTGAAATTAGTATTCCACCAATAAGTCCACCTATATGAGCACTTAAATCTATACTTGATGATAAAAATCCTATTACTAAATTAATAATTATAACAGGCATAATACTACCTCTTAATATACCTTGTAATGTTGCTCTGTAATAATAAGTGAAATAACATATACTACCAAGTAATCCAAATATAGCACCACTAGCACCAATACTTATACTATCAGCAGTCATAAATACTCCGCTAAATATACTACCAAGTAGTCCACTTACTAAATATATAAGTAAAAATTTACTCTTACCATAATATCTTTCAACAACAGGACCTATACTATATAATGCTATCATATTAAATAATATATGCAATATATCAGCATGAACAAACATACAGGTAAATAACCTATAGAATTCTCCATTTTGAACAAGTTCATAATTATTACCAAACATATTAATTAATTCATCATTACCATGAAGTACTCCATATAAGAATACCATTAGATTAAGAACAATTAATATATAAGTAACAACTGGTTTTTTAGGACTAAATATTTTCTCTAATTTCTTTTCTTTTTTCATTGTATTTTGATTCATATCTTCTGTTAATTTAAAGAATTCAACAGGGTCTACTTTATCATTAAAATCAGTTTCTTTAACTTTAGGAAAGAATTCTTTAACAAATTTATTTTTCTTAAAGTCATCTAGTCCATCTATTTTAATAGTTTCTATATTCTTATTATCAATTATACTTACATTATCACCTGTATCTAAAAGTAAATTTAATGTAGTCATTTTAAATGATAATGTATTTCTTTTTATACTTTTCATTATTGTTTTTACTTTAAATATATCACTTTTAAATTGTTCTTCATTATGTATATAATTTGTATTTATTCTAATAAGTTTTAAATCATTTTCCATATTTTCAAGCCATATTTCATTATCAAGGCCATTTATAATAACAGGTTTATAATCTTCTTCTGTTATAAAATAATGTAATATTTTTAATATGATATCATCTTTCTTATTTATTTTTATATTCATTTTAATTTCCTTTCATTTCAATAATAATATTTTACTATTAAACATACAATTAGTAAAGAGGTGATAAAAATTAAAAAGTATTTTAAGAATATATTATTATTTATTTTTATATTGTTTTTATGGTTACTTAGTGGTTTTATATTTAAATTTAATAAAGAATATTATGATTTATTAAGATTGCCTTCCTTTGTTTTAAATGGTAAATTAATAAGTATTATATGGTTTATTATTTATATACTTAATACTATTTCTATAATTATTGTATCTAAGAAAACAAATATATTTAAGAATAGAGATTATCTTTATATATTACTTACTAATTATTTAGCAAATGAGTTATTTATGTATTTCTTTTTCTATTTGATGAGCCCATTCTTAGGATTTGCGATTACTACTGTGGTAATGTTAAGTACGATATTCTTATTTTTAGAAACAAAAAAGATTTCTAAAAAATCTTCTTATTTCTTAATACCTTATATTATTTATAGTATATATACATTTATATTAATGAGTACTGTATATTTTATGAATTTCTAAACATATCAAGTATTTCATTGAATTCTCTCTCTGGTGGTACCTCAAATTCCATAAACTTTCCTGTTATTGGATGATTAAATCCTAAGTATTCTGCATGTAACATTTGTCCATAATCATTTATGATTTTCTTTTTACCATAAGTAGGATCATTAACAACAGGATGTCCTATATAATCCATATGAACTCTTATTTGATGTGTCCTTCCTGTTTCAAGTATACATTCTACTAAAGTTGCATTATTAAGTCTTTCAAGTACAGTAAAGTTAGTAACAGCATTCTTACTATTGATATCTGTTACAGCCATTTTCTTTCTATCATATTTACTTCTACCTATTGGAGCATTTATTTTACCTTTAGATTCATCTATAATTCCCCAAACTAATGCTAAATATTTTCTTTTGATATTTTTATTTTTAAAGTCTTCACTAAGTATTCTATGTGCTTTATTTGTTTTGGCAATTAGTAGTATTCCAGAAGTATCTTTATCAATTCTATGAACTATACCACATCTTTCACTTCCACCTTCATCACTTAACTCATCAGTATGATACATAAGCGCATTAACAAGTGTTTTAGAATAATTACCATTACCTGGATGAACTACCATACCACTCTTCTTATTAACAACAATAATATCATCATCTTCATATAATATATTTATATCTATATCTTCTGCTTTAACACTAGTATCAATAGTTAAATCTTTTATTTTAATAATATCTCCTTCTTTTAAACTATATCCACCTTTAACAATATTATCATTAACAGTTATATTACCATTTTTAATATTCTTTAATATAAAATTTCTACTTTCATTAAGATTAGATACTAAAAATACATCTAATCTTTTTAATTCATTTTCTTTTTCTACTACTAACTCTTTCATACTTACCTTCCTTTAAAACAATATAAATAAGTAATATAACACCTATTGTTATATACATGTCAGCTATATTAAATATAGACATTTCTCTTTTAAATAATGTAAATGATATAAAATCAACTACATATCCTCTAAATATTCTATCTATTAAATTGCCTACTGCTCCACCTAGTATTAAGCTAAATGATAAAAGTGATAAATTATTATCAATATTCTTTTTCATCTCTTTTACTATATAAAATATTAATAGTAGAGAAATACCAATAAGAAATACTATATTACCACTAAGTATTCCAAAAGCAGCACCAGTATTTCTAATATAAATAAATTTAAAAAAATTATCAATTAATATCTTTTCTTCACCTATACTAAAATTTTTAACTATTAAATATTTAATTATTTGATCAAAAACAATAAGCATTAATAAACTAATTAATACAATTAAACTTTTCTTTTTCATATTTCAAATTATATCATAATTATTAAGATATATCTATAAGTATTACATCTTCTCCCATTTTCTTTATTTGACTGAATTTAATAACTATTTCATCTGTATTTGAAAATAAACTTTTAACAAAATGTGTTTTTTCAATAATAAATTTAATCATATATCCACTTGTTTCATCAAAATAAACATCAATAATTTTACCTATTTTTTTACCATCTTTTATATTAACAATATCCTTTTTTTGAAGTTCTGATAATCTCATATTAAATTATATTACATTATTAATTTTTTAACACTATTTAAAGCACTATTTTCTATTCTTGATACTTGTGCTTGACTTATCCTAAGATCACGCGCTATTTCACTTTGACTCATACCATAGAAATATCTTTTCATTATTATAGTTCTTTCTTTATCTTTTATTTTACTAAGTGCTTCTTTTAATGATAACATTTTATCTAAATCTTTAACACTAGAGTCTTCTAATTGATCTAATAGATATATTGTATCTCCTCCATCGTTATAAATAGGTTCAAATATACTCATAGGTTCTCCTAAAGAAGAAAGTGCTATATAAAGTTCATAATCTGTTATATTAAATTTCTTACATATTTCTTCATTAGATGGGTAAACACTATTATTATGCATACATTCTTCTTTATAATTTATTATTTGATATGCAAGTTCTTTAATACTTCTTGATATTCTTATTTGATTATTATCTCTTATATATCTTTTGATTTCTCCTTCAATCATAAATACTGCATAAGTACTAAATCTAACGTTGAATTCTAAATCAAAATTATCAACTGCTTTTATAAGTCCAACTACTCCTATTTGAAATAAATCATCTAAGTTATCACATTTATTTTGATATCTTTTAAGTATACTTAATACTAATTTTAAATTACCTTCTACAAGTAATCTTTTACTTTCATTGTCTCCTTTCTTAAGACTTTTAAATAATAATACCATTTCTTCATGTGCAAGACTTCTAAGACTACTTGTGTTAATACCTGCTATTTCTACTTTATTTTTTGCCATAAAAAATTCCTTTCAACAATATATTGAAAGGAATCTTGATTTTTTATTCACTTTTTAATCTAATTTTATATTTTTAGCAAGTACATCAAGAACTGCTTTATCAGTTACTTCTTTAACAAAGAACTTACCATCCTTATCTACTTTTTCTAAAAAAGCAAAATCATTTGTGAAGTCTTCTCCATCAGGAGTAGTTAGAGCACCTAGAAAATATGTAACACCTTTATAAGAAGCTTGTCTTAATACAAAGTATTGTTTTCCACTTTTAAGTGCTAAAATTTGATTAGTTAAATTATTCATTCTTTTTTCCTCCTTTAACTTACATTCCTTTAGTGTATGAATCAGTTGTTGCATTATTTAATGTGTCAGTATTTTCAAACATGCTTGACCAGTCAAAACTAACATCATCAAATGCATCATTTAAATCTTTATTTTCTTCATCACTAAGTTCTGGGTTATGATATTGATTATCTTCTGCAGGAGTTTGGTTTGGAGTACTTGGTGTAGTTGTATGATCTGGTGTGAAGTCTCCTTTATCAACAATTACTGTATCTCCATCTTTATTTAAATCAGCACTTCCGATTGTATTGTCATTTTTATCATAGATAGTTCCATCATATGATACTCCGTTTCCAGTTTCATTACTTACTACTGTTTCACCTGGATTTAATGATGCTACTACATCTTTATCTGGTGTAGGAGTTGGTGTTGGGTCTGGTGTTGGAGTTGGTGTAGG
>FR880104.1:13916-18301 GCA_000434555.1 Clostridium sp. CAG:524
GTTGGAGTTGGAGTTGGTGTTGGAGTTGGAGTTGGTGTTGGAGTTGGAGTTGGTGTTGGCTCTGGTGTTGGAGTATTATTTCCATTACCATTTCCATTTCCATTTGAACTTCCATTTCCGCCTATGCTACTATTTCCGCCTCTATTTTCTGTTTTATCTTCGTCCTCTTCTTTTTCATCATCTTTATCTTTATCTTCATCTTCATCAAGATCTAAATCTTCACGTTCATTCATATCAGTTAATGTTTCATTAATACTTGTAGCTGTTTCATTTAATTTATGAATATCACTATCAGTATGTCCTGTATGATATGCTGTTCCAAGTGTTGCGATTGCTACTACAAATACAGCAGCTTTCTTTAATACATCACCTATCTTTTTCCATAAGCTTGGTTTTGGATTAGTGATTGCTACTACTTCGTCTTCTTCTTCCTCTGGTTCAGTTTGTTCTGGTTCAGTTTGTTCTGGTTCAGTTTGTTCTGGCTCAGTTGTTTCTTCAGGAAGTGGTTCTGGTAATGGTTCAGTTTCATCACTTACTCCACCTACTGGTACAGGAATTGGACCATTTAGTGATTCTTCATCTTCTTCAGTGTTTTCTGCTGGTAATTCTTCTGGTAGTTCTTCTGGAAGTGGCTCTGGTAGAGGTTCTGCAGTTTCTTCTCTTGGAGCATCTAATTCAGCAGGTAGTGGTTCAACTTCAGAAGTTACTGGAGCAACTGGAGCAACTGGAACTACTGGTGTTTCTTCAGGAAGTGGTTCTGGTAGAGGTTCTGCTACTTCTTCTCTTTCAGGTTCAACTGAAATAGGTTTAACTTCTTCATTTTTAGTTTCTTCATGAGCAACTTCACGAGTTTCATTTACAGCTGGAGAAGTAACACCATATTGTAAATCTCTCATTGTTCTATATAATGAAGCCTTTCTACTATTTAATTCAGTAACTCTTAGCCTATCACTTTCAAGTTCTTTTAATGAATCATTGTATAATTTCATGAAACTTTCAGATTTTTCTAGTTCTGGACCTCTTTGTACATTTACAATTGCTTCATTTTTTTCAATTCTCTTTTGAATTTCTCTTAATTCTCTTCTAATTTCAATAGTTTCTCTGCCACTTTCTAAATATCTAGTATTTTTACTTTCTAATATTCTATTAAGTGCATTAACTCTATCATATACTGTGTCAGTAATTCTATCAATTATTGTTCTTTCTTCTTCTGTTAGTTCACTATGACTTTCATCATAATTCCAAGCAGCATCTTTAACAGAGTCAAATGATTCGATCATTTGACTAAGTTCTTTGATACCCATATCATTTGAATCAATATTAATTGCTTCATATTGATCTAATAAATTATCTAATCTGTTTTCTAATGTATTTAATTCATTCATGGACTATTTAGCCTCCTTTTTATTTCTAATTAACATTTTTACTTTATATTTTAATTCTCCATTAGACATTATATCTTCTAGTTTTTCTACTTTATATCCTTTATCATTATAGATTTTTATCATTTCTGGTAAAGTTACATATTCAGTTCCAATTTCTTCAAAACTGTTTTCATTAGTACCTTGAATTTCTTGTAATTTGATTTTTGTTTTACTTTCTATTTTTCTATATCTTGCTGCTGCAGGCTTTTTAGCACTCCAAGATGTAAATTCAGTCCACTTAGAGTCTTTTGTTTTAGTGGCATCTGGATAACCACTTGGGGCAGTTGCACTATATCCACTTACTCTCTTAGCACCTTCTTTATACCACTTATAAGCAGTAGCTTTAGTACTTTCATCCATTAAAGCACCTTTAACTGGAGCTTCTGTATAATATACTTTTTCATCTTTAGCATTGCTCTTTCCTGATGGATAATATGTCTTAGTTCCACCAGTTACTTTATACCAGTAATAAGCAGCTAATCTAACACAAGTATATTTTTCATTTGATGTACATGCAGTATTATTTCTACTTACAACACATCTACCAATTTTTGCTCCTTCTTTACCCTTAATGATGTCTTGTTCAGTTGGTGAATTACTTTTTACACAAGAATCAAATTCATCAATTTGTTTTGGGAAGTTCCTACTATCACCAGTTCCACATTTTTCAAGTGAATACTTAGTATATTTTCCATCACTACTTTTACATACATAATAATGTTTTACTGGATAGCTTCTTTCATATGCTACTTGTTCGCTTTCTATATCTTTATTTGGATATCCAGCCGGAGCAGTAACACTAAATGATTTACTTCCATTCTTCATATAATATTCTTTTGTACCACTTGTAGAAGTGTACCATTTATATGCTGTAGCTTTATCACTACTTAAGTTAAATCCATCTGCAGGAGATACTGTATAATATTCTTTTACATCTTTAGCATTTGTTTTAGTACCAGTACTTGTGTAATAAATCTTATCAGTTAAATTCCAAGTATATTGTAAATCCCTATATCTATAATACTTAGTTGTTTTCAATGTTTTATAAGTATTATATTTGATTTCATCTTCCCATAGTTCTTCTACTTTTCCAAGTTTTTGATCGCCTTTCTTAAGAACCATAGGTAAATACTTAAAGTCTATATATGATTTATCAGCAATAACATCATTTATTGTTCCTTCTTTTGATTCATCATATTCTTTGTCAGATTCTTTATCAGTACATACTAGCCAAGGTACAAAATGTAATTTTTCATTTTCAAGTCTACATACTTTAACAATAGTTGTTTCATTATTACATTTACTGAATTCATCTGGATTAACAAGTCCTCTTTCACCTAATGTTTTTAAATCAACATTTACGCAATCACCAATTGCCTTAGGAAGTTCATTAGTATTATTATCAAAATACTTCTTTCCTGCTTCTAAAAGTACATCTTCATATACAAATACAGCTTTAGTAGTGGATGGCGTATCATTTGGTTTCCTCTTACCACAACTCTTTAATAAGAATATAACTAATAATATAGCAATAATGATTAAAACAATAATAAGTATTCTTTTTCTAATGACACTACCTTTATCATCATCATCATAACTATCTTCATAGCCATAATCTTCATAATTATTTGACATATATATTCCTCCAATTCCTTTTATGTCTATACTAAAAGTATTTTATCACAATTAAATGGTAAAAAACAAGATAAATTAAAAAATATGAAATGATTTTTTCATATTTTCATAAGATTTTTTAACTTTTTAATAACTTTCTTCTCAATTCTTGATATATATGACTGTGAAATAGATAATTTATCAGCTAGTTCTTTCTGCGTTAATTCCTTATGTCCTCCTAATCCATATCTAAATTCTATTATTTCTCTATCTCTATCATCTAAGTTTTTAATCTCCTCTTCTAAAGTTGTTTTATCTTCTTGACACTCTATTGACTTATGAACAATATCTTCTTCAGTACCAAAAACATCTTCTATTTTAAGTTCATTACCTTCACTATCAAAATTAATTGAATCTTCAAAACTTACTTCTTTAGTTCTTCTTTTATTTTTTCTTAAGAACATTAATATTTCATTATCAATACATCTTGATGCATATGTAGCAAGTTTTATATTTTTATCTAGCTTATATGTTTTAATTCCCTTAATGAGACCTATTGTTCCTATACTAACTAAGTCTTCTAAATCATACATGGTTGTGTCATATTTTTTTGCTAAAAACACAACCAATCTTAAATTATGTTCAATCAGTTTATTACGAGCATTCAAGTCTCCCATATTACTTTTACGAACTAAATCTTCTTCAATATCTTTCTTTAGTGGTGGTGGAAGTATATCTGTACTTCCAATAAAAAACACATCATCATTCTTAAAAAACTTATTTAATATTTTCTCTATCATTTTATCCCTCCATAAGTTCATAATTAAGTAAACAATCATATCCATTAAATTTCTTTTTAACAACGCCAACTACTACATCATGTCTTTCACCAATACCTTCAATATATACCCTATTTGGTTTAAAGCACTTAAGCAATGATTCATTATCAACTGTCTTATATGGTACTAAATAATAATTTTCATATATATATTTATTAATAATAATTACTTTCTTATTAGTATATGGATCAATTAAAGAATTACCTGTATCAATAAAGCCATTTAAAAATAATACTTTACCATTATTTAAATATATAGTTACTCTTCTATGAGTATTAATTAAAGTCTTTAAATGATATGTAAAATACTTATATATATTCAATATTAATGGTATAAATAATAAATATATTTCATATTTAATTAAATTTTCAATTTTAAAATAATATAATACACCTCCTAAAAAGAAAGATAATATATAAAAATAAATACATCTCTTAATAAATTCTTTAATATTACATTTGCCATATGAAATATATATCATTACTGAACAAATACATATTTTAAATAA
>FR880104.1:18364-19223 GCA_000434555.1 Clostridium sp. CAG:524
TGGAGGAATAAATATAATATAGATATTTCACCAAAGATAGAACTTATTATTAATTTATATTTTCTCACATTTAGTTTAAGTAACATTGAAGTAAATAGTAATAATAAGTAATCAATAATGAAATTAAGTACAATGACTTCATCAATATATATCATCTTCTTCACCTAGAAATAGTATATTAAAAAAGATAAGTATATTTTGTCGAATTAATTACTTATCTTTAACTTTTTTATATTGATTTTTATGTTTAAGTGTTCCATTATAGCGAAATGGTGATTTTTGTTCACTATTATAATTTCTAATGTACATTCCAAAGTCTCTTAATCTTCTCTTACTTATTTGGATGTTTCCATCATTATCATAAACATATCTTCCATTTTTATCATATTCTTTTATAAATTTATTAAATAGTCTTAATGAACATCTATATAATTCATTACTTTCAAGTCCTTGATGCTCTACTTTATCAATTATTTTATATAATTCTTCTATTTCACTTTCTAAAATTTGATAGAAACAAAATTCACTACACATTTTTTTAAAGAATCCATAACTATGAGTATCTGCTTGAAATTTTAAATAATTTCGAATTGAATGTAGATCTAGAAATTGTTTATCACGTCTATATATTACTGGTATATATTTGATACCAATATCTCTTCTATTATCTTCATCGATATTTTTAGTTTCAAAGTAACACACATTAACATCAGGAGTGTATTCTTCTTTAGTAAGAAATTCACTTTCAAATTTACTCATTAATTCTTCTTCAGTAAAAGAACTCGTATAACTATCTATTTCACTTATAGTAAGAGGTCCCATAAGTCTATTATAAATATGAATAGTTGCCGTAACACTT
>FR880104.1:19278-19867 GCA_000434555.1 Clostridium sp. CAG:524
ATAATATAGCTTACATTACCACATAAATACTTTGAATATTTTCTTTTATTATATAAACTAATATCCTTAAGCATTTTCTCATATTCATAAATACTTGATAACCTTTTTGTTTTACTTCCTAAATATTCAACCAAATAATATCTTTTAGTTTCTTTTTTCATATTTAACCCACCAATTTTGAGTTTATAATACTAAAATATTTTAAAAAAGTCAATTTATAACAAATAAATATTATCATTAATCATTTACAATATATATTAAATTATGATAAACTATTGTTAGTGAAGCACCTAACCCCCTGTGGCTAGGCGTCACGATTTGTGTTTTTGCCTAACTACAAAGTGAGTTAGGCGATTTTATTAGTTATAAATAATTAATAAAATTATTATAGCAAGTAATATATAAATAATAATAAGTAATAAACTTATTAACAAATCTTTTTTACTCATATAATACCACCTCCCTATTTTTAAAATAATGAAGGTGACGCCTAGCCTCAGGCACTTCAGTGGTAGATTAACACATATGAAATAATGATACAAATTGGTAAAATTTAATTATCACATCAAGTATTATTTCAAAATTTAAT
>FR880104.1:19951-22654 GCA_000434555.1 Clostridium sp. CAG:524
CTATATAGGAAATTTAATTATTGATTTCTAAAATTAAATTTTAACTAATTTTTAAAAATACTATAATTTGTAATTAAATAATAAAATTATCTCATTTATATTACCAATTAATCACAAAATATCATAAAAAAGTCATTTTTTACTTTACTTAACCACTTTTTTATGTTAAATTATATTTGGCTTAAAAAGAGGAGGCAAGTTAAAAATGGCAAAGAATGTATCAAATAGAAAAAATATGAGTGCTCAAAATAGACCTTTTTCATTAAAGGCAACTAAGAAAACTCAAAAAGTTAATTTACAAACAGTTAAAGTTGATGGAAAAAAAGTTAGAATGTCAACTAAAGAAATTAAGTCAAGTAAAAAAAGTAAATAATTTAAGTGAGAAATCGCTTTTTTATTTACTTTTTTATTTTATTATTTCTTGTTCAAGAACTAAATCGATATTATAGTTCTTTTTTATTGTTTTCTTTACTATATCTATAAGCGAGATAATGTCTTTTGGAGTAGCATTGCCTTTATTAATAATGAAGTTTGCATGTTTTTCACTAATAGTCGCTCCACCTACTGTCTTACCTTTTAAATTAGATTCATCTATTAATTTACCAGCAATGTTTCCTTCTGGATTTCTAAATACGCTTCCACATGAAGGATATTCAAGTGGCTGACTTTCTTTTCTTTTAATAGTTCTTTCCTTTATAAGCTCAAGAAGTTCTTTTGAATTTCCTTTTTCAAGTTGAAACTTTGCTTTAAGTATTATAAACTTATTGCTTCCTTTTAACAATGAATTTCTATATGAAAAGTGTAATTCATCTTTAGTTAAATCATAGACTCTATTATCATTAAGAATTGTAACACTTATTAAATTATCACTTATTTCACTGCCATAGCAACCGGCATTATTATAAATACATCCACCTATTGTTCCAGGAATACCACTAGCCCACTCAAGACCTTTATATCCAAGTTTAGATATTTCTAATGCAAGTTTATTAATCATAACACCTGAATCCACGTTCAAAATATTATCATCAGTAATACTATAATTATTTAGAAATTTCAATTTAATAATTACCCCATCATAATAATCAGGTAATATTATGTTAGATCCATTTCCTATAATAAAGTATTTACTATCGCCTAAAATATATACCATTTCTTCTAATTCATATATATCTTTTGGAAACATCAATAATTTACATTTAGTATCTAATTTATATGTATTATAATTTAATAAACTAGCATCTTCTATACATTCAAATTTACTTTTTAATGTATCTATCATTTACTTAAATATTCCTCTATTTTAGCACTAGATTCTATGTAATTAACTATTTTGCCATTCTTAATTCTAATAAGAGTAACATCATTTATTTTAAGTTCACTTGCTCTTTTAGCATTCTTATTACTTTCTTCACTTTTGAATACTTTGTTTTCAGGTTTACTTAAATCAACTTTATAAACTTTAATATCACTTTTACCTGCTAAATAACTAACATATGAATCACTTTTTAAATTACTAAAGTCATCAAATAAAACATAATATTCATTCATATCACGAGTAAATGTAGTGCTACCTGCAATATATTCACTACTTATTTCAGTAGCTTCACTTGTTGGTTTAGTATAACCATCTTCAAAAAGTCCACCCTTTTCCATTAATAAAACAAGTCCATAAACAACGCCTATAAATACAAGTACACCTACTAAAGTATATACTGCTGACTTAATTTTATCATTATCACTAACCTCTATATTATTCTTATTTCTTTCTCTTTTTTGTCTTTTAACTTTCATTTTCATAGTATTTTTTGCCATAATATCATCTCCATAATCAAAATTATAGCATATTTCCTACATTTATAGCAATTATTTCTTGATTTTTCGTGAAATTTATTATATACTTTATTAAGTATTTATTTGGCAGTGCCCATATAATTATAATGTGTTTCTTTAGTACAAAAAACAAGTAACTTCTGCCAAAGCGAAAGTAAATAAGAAACTCCCTATAATTAGAAAGGTGGCCTTTAGTACAAAAATATTTTGTAAAGGAGGAACAAATACTATGTCAAGATATATCGGACCAGTATATAAGAAATCTAGAAGATATGGTTTTTCAACACTTGAAACAGGTAAAGAATTAAGAAAAAAGCCTACAGCTCCTGGAATTCATGGAACTAGTAGAAAGAAACTTAGTGAATATGGTGTTCAATTACATGAAAAACAAAAAGTTAGATTTATGTATGGACTTTCTGAAAAACAATTCGAAAAGACTTTTGTAGCTGCTGGTAAAATGCAAGGTATCCATGGTTATAACTTATTAATACTTTTAGAAAGTAGATTAGATAATTTAGTTTATAGAATGGGATTTGCTAAAACTAGAAGAGCTGCTAGACAACTTGTTAATCACGGACATATTTTAGTAGATGGTAAAAAAGTAGATATTCCATCATTTAGAGTTAAAGTTGGAAGTGTTATTTCTGTTAAAGAAGCATCACTTGATCATCCAGTTATTAATGAATGTATGAATATGGATATCAATATTCCATCATTCGTAACTGTAGACAAAACTAAAAAGTCTGGTACTTATGTAAGATATCCAGAACGTGAAGAATTAAATTCAGAAATTAATGAAGCATTAATCGTTGAATACTACAACAGATAATTTAAATATATTTGTTGATAAGAGAATCATTAGATTCTCTT
>FR880105.1 GCA_000434555.1 Clostridium sp. CAG:524
TATAGAATCGCATGTTCCTTCTACTGTACCAGCTGAATTAAGTCTTTGACAAGTTGCTGATATTACCATTTCATTATTAGTAATTTCATTTGTAAGCGTTTGCCATATAATATTGTAATTTGTATCTAGTGTACCTGTATTCTTTACTGATACTTCTTTTGTTGTACTCCAACCTGGCTTAATATTTTGTGCCTTTATTTCTGGTCCATCAGTATAAACTAAACTTAAAGTACCTGCTTCTACCACTACATTTTTAGCATTTTCATTACCACTTATACTTGCACTAAAGTATGCATAAGAAAGTCCTGTTGTTAATAATAAAAGTAATGCTATAAATGTTCCAAATAATATTTTATTATCTTTCATTTATCTTATCTTCCTTATACTAAAAAGTATAGCACAAAACTTTCTCTTGGACAATTAAATTACTAATTTATTTTTAACACTTTCTCATCTAATATTGAATATAAATATGTACTTACTTCTTTATTAGAGATTTTCTCTATATACTCCTTATATCCATTTAACTGCTTAATATAGTTTTCATCAGTAATACCCTTTAATTTATAATCTATTATATCAATATGATTATCATATTCTAACATTAAATCTATAATACCATGGTACTCATTATTATCTTTATTATATATAAATTCATATTCTTTATATATATTCGCATTACTTATATTTTTTAATAAATCATTACTTAAGAATTTCTCTACCTTATTTCTTATAAACTTATTATCAACAAGAGATAAATCTATATTTCTAAAATCAAGTAATTCAAATATTTCATGTACTTTAGTACCAAATTTCATAAGATCATTTTCTTCTTTAGTGATAATTTTATTTGTTTCTTTTGAGAAATGTTTTTCTTCTACTACTTCATTTTCTATATTTATTTCTTCTACATTGATATTATCTTTTATATTATTAAGTGTTTCTTGTACTATCTTTTTAGGATATAAATAGTTTTTAGTAAGACCTAACTTTTCTATATCTATCTGTTCAAAATATGAATATAAATAATTCTTAATTCCATATATAAAACTAGATAATTTATTAAATGATAACCTTCTTATTTCTTCAATAACACCATCATTATTCTTTTCTAAAGTTCTTGTCTCCCTATCTGGAAGTACTATTATCATTTGCTCTCTTGCTCTTGTAAGTGCTACGTAGAAGAGTCTTATCTTTTCACTTACCTCTTCTCTATTAAAGTCATATTTATACATTTCTTTAAGTAAACTATTATCTATTTCTTCTAAGTTAGAAGGTACTATTAAACCATACTTTTTATCTACTATAAACTTATCTTTAAGTTCACTTGTATTAAATTCATGATCCAAATCAGCAAAATAACATATTGGATATTCAAGACCTTTTGATTTATGAATAGTAAGTATTTTTACTGAATTACCTTCTTTAGTATAAGTAGCATATTTAATATCTTCATCATTTTCTATAATGTCTGTTAAATAATCTCTAAAGTCCATTATTGAAAGACCTAAACTTGAAAGTGAACTAGAAAGAGAATTAATTGTTTTAAGTCTTACATTAACTTCTTCATAATCACCTACTTTATTTAATTTATTATAAAAATCAGTAACATCAAGTATATCATTAAATAATAAACTACTTGTATATGAATTTAATTTATCTGATAAAGTACTTAAATCATTATATATAGTTGTTTCTTTTATTTTATTATTAGTAACAATATCAAATATATATTCATCACTATATTCATATAAGAAACTTCTAGCAATACTTATAAAATCATATTTAAAATCTATATCATAAACATCTTCTTTTATTTTTATAATAAAATCTACTAAATTCTTAATTAACAATATATCTGTTGTTGAATTTAATTTACCATCTTTTAATATAGTAAGTGGTATATCAAAATATTCAAATATCTTTTTAAAGTCATCAAAGTACTTACTTCTATCAAGTATGATAACAAAATCATTATAAGTAGCATTTCTAAGTTTACCATCTTCTTTATCAAATACTTGAAAGTTATTATCAAGTTTATTTTTTATATCTTTTGCGATAGTAAATATTTCTACTTCAATATCACTAAATCCTGATTCTTTTTGTTTATTTAAGTATTCAAGTACTCTAAAGTTATAATTAAAACCATTTACTTTTTCTGTATCATACGCTGTATTTCCATAAACCATTTGATGTGATACTGAATATTCAGCAGAACCTAAGTTATAGTCCATTATTAAACAGAATATCTTATTTATATTATCAAGTACTTCACTTCTTGATCTAAAGTTCTTTATTAAATCTATTTTATAACCACCTATATCTTTTGAATAATTACTATATTTTTCTTTAAATATTTCAGGATTAGATCCTCTAAATCTATAAATAGATTGTTTTATATCACCAACCATATATACATTATTATTAGATATCATTCCTATAAATGTTTCTTGTACATCATTAGTATCTTGATATTCATCTATCATTATTTCTTTAAATGAACTCTTTAATTCTTCACGAATATTTTCATTTTCTTTAAGTATTTTTATTGATAGTTTTGATATATCATTAAATGTATATATATCATTTTCTTTTTTATACTTTTCTATTTCTAAAAGAAATTCTTTTATTATATCTAGTATTGTTAATACTGTATCTTTAGTACTATATATATCATTTTTTATATCATTTATTGTTCCATAATTACCATATGATAATAGTTTATCACATGCTTTCTTAAGTGAATCTTTTGATGCCTTTGCCTCCTCACTAGAACCTCTTGGTACAGTAGGTAATTTAACTGTACTATAAAGATGTAATTCATCAATATCTGCATTTAATATATTATATACTGCATCATTTACTTTCTCTATATAATCACTATCAAAATATAAACTCATATTTTCTATTTCAAGTTCTATTGTTTTCTTTAAATCATTAATAATACTTTCATATGTTTTTAACAAGTTATCAACATTATTTTCATTAAAGAAATTATTATAAACATTATCTATAAAACCAAATGGATCAATAAAACCATCTATCTTTAATGCAATTGATAATATATTTTCTTTTAATACTTTATCTGTCTTAATACAATATTTCTTTATTAATTCTTGAAATCTTATATTTTTATATGAACGTTCAAATATTAGATCTAATATTTTTTTATTTTGTATTTTCACTATTGATTCATCTGTTATATTTATATTATCTGTTATATTTAGTAAGTAATGATATTTTTTTACTACTGAAAGAGCAAATGAATCAAATGTTGTTATGTATGAAGAATTAAGTAATGTAAGTTCTTTTTTTAATTCTTCTTTACCTGATATTTTTTTTCTTATTCTATCTTTCATTTCATCTGCTGCTGCTCTTGTGAATGTTAATATTAATAGTTCATTTACATGTGTACCTTCTTCTATTTTATGAAGAACTCTTTCTGATAATACTGCTGTTTTACCACTACCTGCTCCTGCTGAAACTATTATGTTTTTACCACTTGTATATATTGCTTCTTCTTGTTCTTTAGTCCATCTTGGCATTATCATTCACCTCACTAAACACATTATCTATTTTCTTAAGTTTAACTATATCACTTGATGTCATATAACATATATCTTTATATTTACAGAACTTACATCCAATATTTTTATCATCCATCTCTTTAGGATTTATATCAAATTCTGTATTAAGTATTTTATCTCTTGCTTCTTTTACTTTAGATTCTACTATGTTATATAATGTATCAATTTGTTCATCATTTATTATTTTAGAATAACTATAGAATCCATTTTGAGTAGTTCTTAAACTCTTAATAACACATGAATTTTCATATGATGAATCTACTTTCTCAAGTATATCTATATCTTCATTTGAATATCCTTGTAACTTCAATGATTCTTTTCTCTTTTGAATATTACTTACATTACTTAATATTTTTTGTAGATAGAATCCACCTATTCTTACATTTTTAATTTCATTCTTGATCAAGTAAATATATACAGGTAACTGCATATCAAGTCCATATATTGAATTATTTATATTAAGAATTGGATTACCTGTCTTATAATCTATAATAACAACTATCTTTTCACCATTGAATTCATCATAAAGTATCTTATCAACAAATCCCTTAAAAGTTACCTTTACATCACTTGATATATCTATTTTTATCTCTTTTTCATACATAGATTGCTTTAATGATGTGTATTTTAATTGTTCTTTTATGGTGTCAATAATAAGTAATAATTCATTTTTTAAATTCTCTAAAAAGAATTTCTCACTTTCATTAAATGAATATGTAGATTCACTTATTAATTTTTCATAATTATGGATAACATCATAATCATCATTTATAAAACATTCACTTAATATCTCATGAAATATACTACCAAGAACAGCATCAAATCTTTCTTCATATTTATTAACTCTAAGTATGTTATCTAAATAATATCTAAAAGAACATTGATAAAAGGTATTCATACTACTATAAGATAAAGTAAGTCCTTTATTTAAATAATTCTTTAATTTATTATTACTTATCTTTTTATATTTATTATTATATGTTAAGTATGGTTCATCTTTATAATGAGCAGACAATATTAATAAATCACTGCTTAAAGTACCATATTTATTATTATCATCTTTTTCACTTAATAATCTTAATTTATTATAATTATTTGAATTATTAAAATTTAAGTTTACTTTTTCTTCTTCTAAGAAGTCACTACTATAAGCACTTGATACATATATTTTATTATTTTGATTATATTCTGAATATGTAAGTATTAAGTTATTAGTAGTCTTTATTGTCTCTATTACTTCATTTGTTTCTTTTTCATTTAATGTAAAAGATGTATCTATTCCTAAATTATTTTTCTCTATGTCATTTAAATAATCTTCATCTTTATGATTTATTGGTATTATTCCTTCATTAAAATTAATAAGAAATACATAATCATTATCACTTATTAAATCACTTTTAAAATCAATAATATTAACAGCATTCTTAAGTTCATCTCTTCTTATCTTAATATTATCTATATCATCAAATAATATCTCTTTCACATCCATATAGTTTGAATCACTATATTTATTAACTACATTAAGTATACTTTTATATATATCTTTTTCATAATTATTAGTGATAAGTTCACTTATTTTATCCATTACTTCACTAATATTTTCATTATATAATTCTTTAAATTTCTTAACAATCATAGTTGATTTAATAGATTCATCACTCTTAATATTAATTGGTATATTAAATAATTTAAATGTTTTTCTTATTATATATGTATAATCACTTTTAACATTAGTAAGTTTTATATTATTAATATCTATTCCACTCTTAATAAGTTCACATATTTTAGAACATACAAATGATATTTCTTCTTCACTATTATTACATCTATATATTTTTTTAATACTTGTTTCTTTCTCTTCATTATATGTAATTATGTTATTAGTACTTGATAGTTCTTCTATTATATTAAGATAATATTTATCAACATATTTAAGATTATATAAAACAATATCTTTATTATTAAGAAATTTTCTATATAAATTATTTTTTATAAGTAAATTATTTTCTTCTAAATCATTCTTTATTTTAGTAAGTAATTCTATCTTTTTATTTTTATATTCATTATTTATATAATATGTATTTTCTATATATTTACGTGCGATAGATGGAATGCAATTATATTTATTTGATACATAGAGTACACTTTTATAATCATAATCATATATATAATTTTTCTTAAGTTCACTTAATGTTATTATTTTTATATTTAACAATTTATTTATCTTTTTTAATAATGTATTTTTAGCATAATCATTTATTATAAGTATTTTATTATTAAAGTCTTCTAAGTTCATATTGATACCTCCATAATAATGTATTATATCATAATTTTATATATTTTATTGTTAAATAATGTGTTATAATCTTATTAAAGGTAAGGTGTAAATGTGAATAAAACTTATAAAATTATTAAACCTATTATGTTAGTTATAATTGTATTACTTGCAATTATTGGAGCACTTTCTCTATATAATGCAGCATATAAACAATTAATGAGTACTGAATATGCTTTCTTATTTGATTACTCTACTCATGAAGTAATTGAAGAAAATATGTCTCCTGACTTTGATAGAGGTGATCTTGCGATAATCAAACGTGATTATATTTATAATGAGGGCGATACGATTATATATAATTATAAGGGTAGTTATAGAATGGGTACTATTACTGAACATACTGCTGGTAAATATGTTGTTAGTGATAAGTTAAATACAACTGACCCAGAATATGAAATAACTGATGCATTAGTTATGGGTAAAACAGTCTCAAAAATTAAAAACTTTGCTGGTGTATACAATGTTATAACTAGTACATATATGATGATAGGAATTATCATTTTCATAGGTGCATATTTCTTCTTAACAATGAATGAAAAGCCTAAAACATATATTTAGTATGTAAAAGAAAAGAAATTCAAAAACGAATTTCTTTTTTATTTGTCATTTATTCAACAGACTTCAATGATTCAACCATCTTTATCTTCTTTAATGCAAAGTATGTAGCAATATTAACAAGCATTGTAAATCCAAGTGTTATAAGTAATGAATAAATATAACTATATATAGATATTTTAGGACTAAACATTGTTATATCAAATTCACATGTTTTAATTAAATACATTGTAAGAACATATCCAATTAAACATCCAAAAGCCATCCCTATTACTGTAAGAATTGTATTTTCTCTTGATACATATTTATATACTTCACTATCATAAAAACCTAATACTTTTATAGATGCAAGTTCTCTTTTTCTTTCACTAATATTTATATTTGATAAATTATATAATACTACGAATGCTAAAAGTCCTGCTGAAACTATTAATATTATAGTTATACTTCCAAGATTCTTCATCGCATCATCAAATATACTTCTACTAAGTGAATTATATGTTAATTTAGAAACTGAATCATATTCTTTTAACTTCTTTGATAATGCATTTCTACTTTCTTCAGTTAAATTATTTATTTTAACAAACATTGTATTAAATGAATCACTATTATATTCTTTTTTACTCATATATATATAATGCATAATATAGTTTTCAGTACTTCCACCTACTTTAGTCTTATATGTATTATCATTAAGTTTAATATCAAGTTCATCATCATTCTTAAGTTTTAATAATTTATATAATTTTTCACTGACAATAACTTTATCGTTCAAGTCATAATATTCATTTGTTCTTCTATTTTTTATTTGAATAAAATCTTTATAATCTTCAAAAGGTATTATTATTTGAATAGTTTGATTAGTATCTATATTAGTAAGTTCTATTGAATCTTTATCTGCTTTTAATGTTTTACTAAATTCTTTAAATTTAGATATTTCTTCATAATCTTTATTTATATTTTTATTATCTTTATCAAATGTTATTTCTAAGTCATAACTAAATATTTTTTCATATTGATTAGGTACCATATCAATAATACAATCTTGAAGCCCAAATCCAGCAATTATAAGTCCTGTACATCCACTTATACCTAGTATTGTCATTAAGAATCTTTTCTTATATCTAAATACATTTCTTACTGTTACTTTTCTTGAAAATGATAGACGATTCCATATAAATGGTATTCTTTCAAGTAATACTCTTTTACCTGCTTTAGGACTTTTTGGTCTTAATAGTTCTGCTGGTACTTCTTTAAGTGACTTTTTAACTGCTAAGTATGTTGATAACATAATACATCCTATCGCAATGAATGTTCCAATTAGGTAACTTACTAAATCAACTTTACTAACAAATTCACCAAGCGTGTACATTAAACAATACATGCCATATATAATTTTAGGTATTGTTTTAGTACCAATTATTACTCCAAGTATTGAACCTATTACACTAGCAAGTAATGCATATAACATATATTTAAATAATATTTGATTATCTTCATATCCTAGTGACTTTAATGTACCAAGTTCACTTCTTTCTTCTTCTACCATTCTTGTCATAGTAGTAAGACTAACAAGTATTGCTACTAAATAGAATAGTACTGGAAACACTTTAGCTATTTTAGCAATTCTTTCTGAATCTTGTGAAAATTGATAATATCCAAGATTAGAATCTAAATCAAGGACATACCATTCTGGTTTTTCAAGTTCATCTATTTCTTTTCTAGCATCTTCAATTTTCTTATATGCATCTTCAAATTCAGTATCTGCTTTTTTTCTGTTATCAGCCAGTTCAACTTTAGAACTTTCTAATTTCTTTTTAGCATTTTCAATTTTTGCTTTGCCTGATTTAATCTCATTATAAGTTTTAGTTTCTCGTTTTAATAAAGTATTATAACCATTATTTATAGTAGTAAGTGTTTTTTCAAGATTACTTAATTGTACTTTTAATTCTGTAGTATCCATCCCAACACTTTCCATATATGATATATTCTTTTTAAGTTCTCTAATACCATTTTCTACTTCTTTTTTATTATTATTTAATTCTTTCTTTTTATTCGCAAATTCAGTCTTAGCTTTCTTTTCATTATTATTAAGTTTAGTTAAGTTACTTTTAAGTTCTTTTTCAGTCTTATTAATCTTATCTAAAGCATCATCTAATTTTTTATAAGTGTCTTCTTTCTCTTTATTATATTTTTCAATATTATCATTTAATTCTTTTAAAGCATCATTCTTTTCATCATTAAATCTTTTATCTCTATATTCGTCACTAATATTTTCTAATTTCTTTACTTCACTATCTCTTAAAGAAGTATATTTATCACTAAAAGTACTATCTTCTGTATTTAAATCTATATATGCTTCAGTAAATACATCACTATCAAAATTAGTTATTAATGAATACATATAAAAATTAACTTTACCATTTAATAATTTAGTACTTCCTCTTTCAAGTGATACATATAATGGACTTTTAACAAATCCTACTATTGTTAACTCTTTTTCTTTAAGAATATCATCATCAATAGTAATTTTATCTCCAAGTTTATAGTGTCCTACGTCTTTATTTTTTTCTATAACACATTCATTATTACTATGAGGTAATCTTCCTTCAGTAACAACTAATTTATTCATAGTAGCATTTTTATCATATGAATGCACTTTTGCTACATAATCATCATCTATATGTATAAGTGTATCAAAACTATAAGACCCTTCAACATTATATCCTTTATTTTTTAAGTTATTTATTTCATCATCAGTTATTCCCCAGGTACTCATAAGAGATATATCATAAACATTTTCTTTCTTGAAATATGCATCTAAACTATCTTTCATATTAGGTGACGTTTCTCTTATACCTGTAAAGAATCCTACTCCTAAAAGTACTATTACTAATATGGATATAAATCTATTGAATGTTTGTTTGATACTTACAAAACTTTGTTTAATAAGCGTTTTCACTACCATTCAATCCTTTCTATATCTACTGGTTTTTTATTTATTTTTATTTCTTCTACTTTTCCACTCTTAAATTTAATTACTTTATCAGCCATTGGAGCAATTGCACTATTATGAGTAATTATTATTACTGTCATTTTATTTTTCCTACATGTATCTTGAAGTAACTTTAATATTTGTTTTCCTGTAACATAATCAAGTGCTCCTGTTGGCTCATCACATAATAAAACATTAGGATTTTTAGCAAGGGCTCTTGCAATAGATACTCTTTGTTGTTCTCCACCTGATAATTGTGCTGGAAAATTATTAAGTCTATCTTTTAGTCCAACATTTATTAATGTTTCTTTTGGCGATAATGAATTTTTACATATTTCAGTTGCTAGTTCTACATTTTCAAGTGCTGTTAAATTTTGAATTAAATTATAAAATTGAAATACAAATCCTATATTAGTTCTTCTATATTTAATTAGTTGTTTTTTATTATATTTAGTTATATCTTTTTTAGCAACAATTATTTCTCCACTAGTAGCTTTATCCATACCACCAAGTATATTTAATGCAGTTGTTTTACCCGCACCACTATGTCCTAAAATACAAACAAGTTCTCCCTGCTCTATCTCAAAATTAACATTATCAAGTGCCTTTACTTCTACTTCACCTGAATTATATATTTTGTTAACATTCTTAAATTGTATATATGCCATATAAGTCACCTCATTTATAAGTATATTCT
This sequence comes from Clostridium sp. CAG:524, assembly GCA_000434555.1. Taxonomy (GTDB): domain Bacteria; phylum Bacillota_I; class Bacilli_A; order RF39; family UBA660; genus CAG-1000. Next base: position 10,173 of record FR880105.1, read on the forward strand.
ATCATATTTATATATTTTTTTCATTTAAAAAGTCATATTTTCATATGACTATTTAATATCAGTTATTTCTGGTGTAATAATTTTTACTTCTTTAGGCTTTTCTTCTATAACTATTTCATCTTCTTTTGTATTCTGCGATGTAATAAACACAGGCGCTTTTTCTGGCTCTTTTTCTTTTACTACATTTGGTATTTCATGTGGTAATGTATATTCATAAGAACGTTTATTAATTTCTTCATTTGAAATATTTGTAGTATTAGTTGCTGTACTATTAACAGTATTAGTTACCATATCAACATCAGGTATTGGTACTTCACTACCTCTATCAATAAATCCACCCATCGCATCTATTTCAGATGCAATACTAGGATCATAATCAGTATGTATTGGCTTGTCAGTTTCAATATTTTCTATCTTTTCTTTTTTCTTTTTATTTAACATTATTATTAATAAAATAATTATAATAGCTAATACTAGTGATCCACCACCCACTAAGTAAATATTAGTCATATTTAATATCTCAAAACTACAATTAACTGAAGCAGGTTCTTCTTTTACAAATGTCCATGTTAGCTTTTTACCATCATTACTCTTTACTGTTTCATTTGATTCTATTGCTTTAGTTGGTAAAGTTATTGTTAAATTATATTCTACTTCTTTTGATAGTTTTTCAACTTTTGCTTTCATTTCTTTCTGGTAAGCTTCATACCCTTCTACATATGTTTGGCAATTAAGTAACTCTTCATTGGTAACTTTACTGTTAGTTTTAGTATTTACTTTAGTTTTTGTTTTAGTATTCTTATTTGCTTCATTAGTCTTATTTTCTTCAATCATACTTAAACAATTAGTATACTTAGCACCCTCAAGAAGTACATTATTTTTATTATCTTTATCATAAGGATTACTAATAGCAAAAATTAATTCAAAAGCTTTTACTTTATCTCTATTATAAGTAAAATCAATTGTATATTTATTTTTAAAAAATCCTTTTTCAACCTTTATAAGATTTTTATCATCAAAATCACTATTTAGAAATTTATCTATTTCTATTTTATTAACATTATCACTAGAAATGTTATCTAATTTATATTCTTTTTTACCATCAAGGCCTGAATATCCATTTTCTTTTTTTACTTCAACTTTTAATCCATCTCTTTTAACTTTTTCAACATCAGTAAACTGACTAATAGTATCTTCACCAAATTCATCAGTCATTAAAACTATTTTTTCTATACTAACATTTTTATTTTTATCTATATTTATTATTGTATCTGTTTTAACAAACCCACATGAAAATGTAAAAATTGTTAAAATAGAACATATACTTAATATTTTTTTCATTAACATCTATCCTTTTTACACTTTATATACTTAAAGTATAACACATAATAAAGTTTTTAACATATAAAAATAAACATTTATGTGTAAAATTACATAAATGTTTTAAGATTTTCTATTTCTTTTTGTTGAAATTTCAATAATTCTTTAGCAAGTTTCAAAGTACTTTTATCTACTTCTTCCCTGTAATTCTTTATTTTAGCCTCCATTTCAACTATTCCCATGGTAAATCCTTCAGCAAGCATACTTGCAATAGCGGCATCACTGTTATCTTTCATAGTCTCCATCATTATTCCCATAGAACTCATCATTTTTGACATTATATTTTGAGTTGGTAGTTCTAATTTAGCCTTCTTAATTAATTTTTCACTCTTTTTCTTATATAAATCATATACTCGTAATTCATCTTCAAGTAATTTCTTAATTTTATTATCCTTGTTCTTAAGCGTTGTTAATAATTTATTAGTACTATAACTTCCCATATATGATACATCATAAATATGCATTAATAACTCATTTTTCTCTTTCATTTCATTCACCATTAATATTATTAACTATTATATTTATTTTATACTTATTTTTTGTTAAAATATTTTAAAGAGGTATATTATGATAAAAGAAAATAATCAAGGTATTTTAGTAGTAGTATCAGGTCCATCAGGTTGTGGAAAAAGTACACTAAATGACTTACTTTTAAAATCGAGAAAAAATATAACAATGTCAATATCAGACACAACTAGAAATCCTAGAGGTGAAGAAAAAGATGGTGTTGAATATAATTTTTTAACAAAAGAACAGTTTGAAAAAAACATCGAGAATGATAAGTATTTAGAATACGCAACTGTGCATTCTCATTATTATGGAACGCCTAAACATAATATTAATAAATTACTTAAAAGTGGTATTGATGTTATATTAGAAATAGATATTGAAGGTGCTAGAAAAGTAAAAGAAAAATGTCCTAATGCCGTATTTATATTTATAATGCCACCATCTATGGAAATATTAAAAAATAGACTTATGGGAAGAAAAACAGAAACAAAAGAACAACTTGTTGAAAGATTCAAAACAGCATATAAAGAGATTAACGAAGTCACTAAATATAATTATGTTATAGTAAATGATGATTTAAATGAATCACTTCTTAAAATGAATAGTATTCTTGAATGTGAAAGATGTAGAGTAGATAGAATTGAAGATGTATATCTTGGTAATCAAGAAGAAATGATACACGAATTACTTGTAGATTTTGATAAGAAAAACTAGCTCAATATGAACTAGTTTTATAATGTTTTATTATTTTCTAAATCATCAAATAATGAATTACTTTTACTTTTCCATCCACTATTTAACATAGATTTTATATTTTCTTTTGATGAATTAAATAATCCTAAATTAGGAGTATATAAATACCATGAATCTGTATCTACAAATTTAAATACTGTCGCAAGTTCTTCATTTTTTTCTCTTTGTAATGTCAAATGATATTCTTTAAATCTTGACTTCAATACTTCTATAAATAATTTATTTAGATACATCTTTCCTTCATGAGCTCCTCTAAACTTAGGAGTAATTGTATTTAACATCATTATTTTATAATTTAATATTTCTTCCTCTGTCATATTACTATAATCAGTATTATTTAGTTTACTTTTTAAATCATTAATTCTTTTATCAGTATATTCTCCAAATTTAATAAGTCCATATTTTTTATCAATACTTTCACATTCAACTAAAGGCATAATATCATATTCACCATTAGGACTCGTATAACCAAAATGTTTTGTTTGACAACCACTTTGTATTAAATATAAATCTAAAGTAAGATCAAGTAAATACTTTTCACCATTACTAAACTCTACTGCATTAGCTCTATGTTTAGGACCAACAATACCCCTTACATTATCACTTGTTTCAACTATCTTGCCTTTACATTCTGGACCTAAACTATTTATAACAATATTCATAATCTCCGATATTTGTATACATGTTTGAAATCCACCAATATAATCTTCTTCAAAATTAAGTTGTTTTGTTACAATATCAGGATGATTAGCAACCCTATAATCATAACTAAATAAATCACCAAGTTTAATGTAAACCCATCTTATTTGTTCAATATAACTAGCATTTTTAGGCATATTAAACAATATCAAATTAATATCTGCTATAATATTATTGTCATTAATATCTTTTTTATTTATCTTTTCCATACATTTATTATATAATAAATATATGAAAAAGAAAATGTTAATAATTTGTTTATTATTTATGATATGTGGTTGTAAAAAAGAAGAAAAAGAAATTATAGTTGATAAAATAGTTCAAAAAGACAATCTTGTTTTTGAATATGCTGATAAAATTAAATTATATGATTTAGTTAATACAGAAGAAAAATTAACAAGTGATAATAATTATATAGATACATATAAACTTGGTAATAATGAAGTAAATATTAACTATTTAAACAGTAAAAATAAGAAAAAGAAATACAAAGTTACATACGAAATAGTTGATACTACAAAACCTATCATATTACTTTCTTCATCAATAACAGCATATAAAGGTAATAATGTTAACCTTGTTAATAAAGCAATATGCGCTGATAACTACGATAAAAAACCTAATTGCTATATTGAAGGAGATTACGATATTAATAAAGTTGGTAAATATAATTTAAAATATATCGCAATAGATTCGAATAATAATAAAAATGAAAAAAAATTTGTATTAAATGTAAAAGAAAAAAAGAAAAGTAATAATAATACAAGTACAAGTAGAAATAAATATTTAATTAAAGACTTAATCAAAGAACATAAAAATGATAAGACAATGATTGGTATAGATGTTTCTTCATGGCAAGGTAACATCGACTTTAAAAAGGTTAAAGATGCTGGTGTTGAATTTGTTATCATTAGAATTGGATTTGGTCATAAGAATGGTGAAATTGTTTATGATAATAGATTTAATGAATATTTAAAAAATGCCAAAGCAAATGGTCTTAAAGTTGGATTATACTTCTATTCTTATGCTAAAAACATAAAAGAATCTAATGAACAAGCAAAATGGATTATAAAAGAATTAAATGGTGAAACACTTGATTTACCTATCGCATTTGATTGGGAAATATTTAGTGGATTTAATAATTATAATTTAAGTTTAACTGATCTAAATTTAATTGGTGAATCATTCATAAAAGAAATAAATAATGCAGGTTATGAAGGAATGCTTTATAGTAGTAAATATTATTTAGAAAATATGTGGAACTTAAATGAATATAAAACATGGCTTGCTCATTATATAGATAAAACTAATTATAAAGGTGAATACTACATATGGCAACTTTCTAATACAGGTAAAGTTGATGGAATAAACGGAGATGTTGATTTAGACATTTTATATTTGAAATAGAGGTAAATTATGATAGAAATTAAACCAATAAAGACTTTAGAATCCAAAAGACTTATTTTAAGAGGATTTGAAAATAGTGATGCAGAAAGTTTATATAATACATATGGAACTGATAAAGAAATAACTAAATATATGTTATGGAAAAATTATGAAACTATTGAGGATGCAATAAAAGCAATAGAATTTTATAAAAAGACTTACAATGAAAATTCAAATTATAGACAATATGCAATTATATTAAAAAGTACTAATGAATTAATAGGTCAAATAAGTTTTACAATTAATACAAAACATGAAAGTTCAGAATTAGGATATTTAATAGCAAGAAAGTTTCAAAATAATGGATATATGAGTGAAGCAATTAATAGATTAATAGACTATTTAACAAATGAACTTAAATGTACTAGAATTTCTGCTGAAGTTATGACAGACAACAAAGCATGTATAAAACTATTAGAAAAATATGGATTCAAAAAGGAAGGAACATTCTTTAAAAAGTACAAAAAAGATAACAAATATTTTGTAGATGTTATAGAATATGCCATTATAAAAGCAGAGAGAATATAAAAACAATTAGATATAAGCAAAATTCTAATTGTTTTAATTTGTTCAAAAAAAGCAAGTTATCGACCACTTTTAGACATATAAGTATGTAAATTGGTCGATAACTCACTAATTTTATCATTTTTTCTATTATTCTTTCTCTATTGTATCCATTATATATGGAGCTATTTGCATCTTTCTTGATAATATATTTTTAAGAGCAACACCCTCATATACTTCTTTTAAATCAAAACTATTTTTTATTATTTCTTTAGCAGAAGTATTATAAATACAATAAGATTGATTCTCAAATATATCAGTAATAAACAATGCTACTACTCTCATATTTTCAGTTACTGATACCTCATCTAAATATTTAACAATACTATTCATTTTCTTATTAATTAAATCTAAATCAGCAGTCAACAACTGACCTATTCCAATTACTGAATCTTTTATTTTATAAGTCTTAAAGTCTTTATGAAGCATAGCATAATTAGTAAGACCTTTTATACTCATACCTTGCTTTAATAATTCAGTACCATATTTTTTATATTTAATTTTAGCAATCTTAGAAAGTTCAGTTAAAGCATCTACATCTCTAATAGTAGTCGTAGGTGAAGTAAGTAATAATGTATCTGATATAATTGCTGAAGCCATAAGACCAGCAATATCTTTTGGAACCTTAATATTATTTTCTTTATATAAATCATAAATAATAGTATTAACACTGCCAACTCCAGCATTTCTAAAATTAATTGGCCTTTTAGTATTAATATCTCCTATATTATGATGATCAATCACTTCTAATATTTCAGCTTCTTCAAGACCATCAACACTTTGACTATAATTATTATGATCTACAAGAATAACTTGTTTCTTATCTACATCATTAGTATCAGTTAAAGTAAGTAATCCTTTACATTCATTCCTATTATTAAGAATTGGATAGTTAGTATGTTTTAACTTCTTAGTTGCTTCAATAAAATCACTCAAATAATCAAGTTCATTAAAAGTAACAGATTCTTCTTTTCTCAATATCTCTTTTATATAATTAGAAAAAGATATAGTTTTAGCAACTTCATAAGAAGAAAAAGGTGTTCTTATAATATTAACTTTGTTCTTCTTTGCTTTCTTTAATAAATCATCAGAAATATTAACTGATTGAATTAGTATTATAAGTTTAACCTTACTATTAATCGCGTAATCTAATATAGTTTTTCTATCTCCAACTACAACAATATATGTATTATCAAGTTCTACTTTTTCTAAAAATGTTTCTTTAGCATAAGCCGCTACTAAAACATTACCAGTTATTTCTTTATCAAATTTAAATATTTTTTCACCATTTAATGTACTAATTAAATTACCATATGATGTATTTATTTTATGAAAATCACCTGTTATTATTTCTTTAGCAACTTCTTTAAGTGATACATATCCATAATATTTATTTTTATTTTCTACAACTGGTATACCAGTAAGAGAATATTTATTCATATAGTCAAAAGCATCTTTTATAGGTACATTTTTATCAATAAAGCAATTTTTATGATAAGCTACATCTTTAATTTGAAGTTTTACATCATTAAGATGAAATGGTTCTTTAGCTTTAAAATAATCAAGAGCATATTTAGTTTCACTATTTAAGTTACCAAGTGCTGATGGTATTGTATTCATACCTAATTTGTTTTTTAAGTATGATAGTGATATTGCTCCGCATATAGAATCAGTATCTGGATTCTTATGACCAAATATATATGTTAATTTTCCATTCATATTAAAACTCCTAATCTATTTTTACAAGTTCGTATTTTCTTGTTCCTACTCTTATATTTTCAGCATACTCTATTGTATGTATACCATTTCTTGATTCTATTCTTTCAATTAAATGATCTTTGCCTGGATCATTACTATTGTAAACTAAATCAATACACGCTTGATCAATTGCAACTGGGTCAGTTGATGCAAGTATTCCTATATCTTTCATACATGGATCTTCAGCTTTAACACAGCAATCACAATCAACTGACATATTAGCCATTACATTAATAAATACCATGTTACCTTTTTCATAATCAATTATTGTTTTAGCAGCTTCAGCCATACTTTCTAAAAACGAATTATGATCTGCAGTCCGCATTTCATCAGGTTTACCTGCCCCATGAATATTTGCTTTACCATGTGATGATGCTAATCCAATTGATATATTTTTAAGTGCACCACCATATCCTCCCATCGGATGGCCTTTAAAATGTGATAAAACTAACATAGAATCATAATTTTCTATATTTTTACCAACATAATTTTCTTTTATATATTTAGGATTTTTTACTTCCAATGCCACCTCATCAGTTTCATCTAACAAATCAACATTATAGTATTTAGTCCATTCATGTTTATCTAATAATTTTAAATGTTTTTTACTAGTATTTCTTTCACCATTATATGCTGTATTACATTCAACAACAGTTCCATTAACATAATCAATTAAATCTTTATAAAATAGTGGCTTCAAATAATTTTGATTACCTTCTTCTCCACTATGAACTTTAACAGCAACTTTTCCTTTTAATTCAATACCTAATTTCTTATAAATATCTAATAGATTTTCACTTGTTATTTTGTCTGTAAAATATACTTTCATATTGCCATCCCTTTCTTACTAATTCTATCTTTATTATAACAATTTTCTACTAAATAATTGCTTCTTCAAGAAAAAGTTTACACTATTTTTCAATTTAATAATAAAAATATATATATGTTTGCTATAATTATTTTGTGAAATGTTTATGAAGTATGATAAAGAATTTTTAAATTATATAGATGAAATATTAAACAATAAAGAATTTTTAAAGAGAAAAAACTATAATCATCATGTTAATGAATCAGTATATGATCATTCTTTAAAGGTTGCTTATTGTTCTTATTTATTTGCTAAAAAGCATAATCTTAATAAGAGAGATATTTCTATTGGAGCTATTCTTCATGATTTTTATTATAAACCATGGCAAGACTCTAAAGAGAAAAGAAGTTTCTTTAAGCAACACGGATTTGTTCATGCAAGAGAGGCTCTTGAAAACTCTAGAAAGCACTTCCCACATCTTATTAATGATAGAGTTGAAAATATTATATTAAGACACATGTTCCCTCTTAATATAACTCCACCTAAATATAAAGAAACATGGGTAGTAACTCTTATGGATAAAAAATGCTCATTAAATGTATTTAAGCATCCTAAAGAGTGACCTAAATATATTGGTATTAAAAGAAAGGTTAAAAAATGAGAGAATTTAAAATATATTTTCTATTATTTATAACATATTCCTTTATTGGATGGATAATTGAAATAATAGATAGATTTAAAGTAAATAAAAAGATAGTCAATAGAGGATTCTTAATAGGTCCCTATATTCCTATATATGGATGTTGCGCAATAGTTATGGTACTCTTACTTCATTCAGTAAAGAATCCTATTACATTGTTCACCTCCTCAATATTAATCGCAAGTATTGGTGAATACCTAACAAGTTATATAATGGAAAAAGCATTTCATGCTAGATGGTGGGATTATAGTGACTATAAATATAATTTAAATGGAAGAATTTGTTTAATTAATTGTTTAGGATTTGGTATACTTGGATTTATACTTATAAAATACTTAAATAATTTCTTATACAATATTTATTCCAATTTAAATGAAACAACCCTTAATATAATATTTTATACACTGATAACAATATTTATTATAGACTTAATTGTATCATTTAAAGTAATATTTAAAGTTAAAAATATGTCACTTAAATTCAAAAATCCAGATAATACTAATGAAATAACTAAAAAAGTACGTGAAGTAATAAAAAGTAATCCTCTTGTTAAAAGATTATTTATGGCATTTCCTAATGTTAAACCAATCATTAAAAAGAGCGCTATTACAATAAAAAATACTACAAAAAGACTAATTACAGGTAATAAATAATTAGTTTTTATTTGTAAAGTATATGTTAAATTAGAAAAATAAATTATTTTTAGTAGTATAATTAATATGGAGGCATGTAATATGTTTGAAAATAAAAAAATATTTATATTAGGTATGGCAAGAAGTGGTTATCATGCTGCTAAAATACTTGCTAAAAGAAATAATACAATTGTTCTTAACGATATGAATGCAAATCAAGATGAAAATCATATTAAAGAACTTGAAGACTTAGGTGTTAAAGTTATACTTGGTAGTCATCCTGATGATATTCTTGATGAATCATTTGATTATATAATTAAGAATCCAGGAATAAAATTTGATCATAAGTATTTAAAATATGCAAGTGAGCATAATATTAAAGTTATTAATGAAATAGAAATGGCTTATCACTTATTACCAAAAGGAGTTAAATTAATTGCTATTACTGGTACTAATGGTAAAACTACTACTACATCTCTTACTTATGAAATAGTAAGCCATGCATTTCCTGGTAGAACACACCTTGCTGGTAATATTGGATTTCCTTTATGTGAAGTGTTACCAAATATTAAAGAAAATGATTATTTAGTTATGGAAATTGGAGTTCCTCAATTACATGATTTTTATGATTTCAATCCAGATATAGCAGTACTTACTAATATTTATGAAGCACACCTTGATATGTTTGGCACTCGTGAATATTATAATGAAAATAAACTTCGTATATTCCAAAATCATACAAGTAAGAATATTGCTATTATTAATAAAGGGAACGAAGATGCGTATAGAATTACTAAAGATATAAAAAGTACTAAAAAGTATTTTACAAGTAAAGAAGTAATTGATGGTGCTTATCTAAAAGATAATAAAATTTATTATTATGATGAAGAAATAATTGATACAAGAGATATCAAATTACAAGGTAATCATAATTATGAAAATATTATGTGTGCTATTATGATAGCTAAAGAACTTGGTATTTCTAATGATGTGATGGTACCTGTTATTAAAGAATTTAGTGGTGTTGCTCACAGAATAGAATATATAAGAACATTTAATGGAAAAGATTTCTATAACGATTCAAAAGCAACTAACATAACATCTACTCAAATCGCACTTAATGCATTTAAAAAACCAACAGTATTAATATTAGGCGGTCTTGAAAGACATCAAAGTTTCTATGAGCTTAAAGATTATTTAAAAAATACCAAATTAGTTATATGCTATGGTGAAAATAAAAATAGAATCAAAGAAGAAATGGATGAAATGAATGTAAAATGTTTCGTTGTTAATAATTTAAAGGAAGCAACATTACTTGCTAATGAAAATAGTGTTTCTGGTGATGTAATATTGCTTAGTCCAGCATCTGCTTCTTGGGATCAATATGCAAAGTTTGAAGATCGTGGAGATGAATTTAAAGAAATAGTTAGAGGGTTAGAATAACCCTTTTTTCATACAAAAAATTATTAAAAAAAATAGATATTTCTATCTATTTCAATGTAAAACTATCATTTATCAAAAGTGTACTATATAAAAATAATATATCTTTATTATTAAAATCAATATAATTAGAAAGCATACTTGGACTAATATATCTTGTATCAACAACAGTTATACTTTTATAACCATTCATCATAAGTGGAATTAAACTACTTCCATATGAATCTCTAAATACTATTAAATCTTTAGTTGAATCTGTATTCATTGATTCTATCTTTAATAAAGACACAGAACCACTCAAATACACATTATATTTATCAAGAGAATTTAACTTTATTAAATCATATACTTTCTCATAACCATTAGTTTCATAATTATAAACATTTATATCATTAACATTATCTAGTATATATATTTCATCTTTTATATCTTTTCTAACTATTCTACTAGAATATGTTCCATTAAAATCACTTATTCTTTTGAAATTATAATTATTAGTAATATTGAAATTCATTTCTTTAGACAATTTATTTACTACTTTAGAAAGTCTTTCTTCTCTCCAGTGAGTATCAGTCTTATAATAATCTTCTAAAGATAACTCATTAAATATATCAATGTATTTTATATCTAAATTACTATTCATAATATTCTTAAGTTCATCATAATCTAATTTTAAGTTATCATCATTTACAAAATAATTTTTATCAGGAACAATACTATAATATATATTATTTGTTTCATTTAAATAAGTTCTTTTTATATCATTAATCTTATTTGTTACATTAATAACTGATTCTTTATTTAATGGATATGTTTCTTCAATAATATAATCATTATATAAATATAGTTTATTATAATTATTTTTAGTAAGTAAATCTATATCAATTTTAATCTTACGAAAGTTATCTCTCCATATAAATTGATCAGTAGTATATTTATCTAATTTACTAAAATATGTACCATTTATAACTGAATCGTATGTAATTTTTGGCACTTTTTCTAATTTTCTTCTTTCACTATACGATATATCATCATCTTTTTTCACTATGTTTACAATCATAAAAGTAAATAAGAATGTAATAAATATTATACTCAAAACTATATTTTTAACCTTATTATTCATCCTTCCTCCTTAAAATCTAAAATATAAAAATGGATTATATGAACTATCTATTAAATATGATGTCACAATTATTAGTAATATCAATAATACAATTATATCTAATATATTAATTATATTATTGATTTTTTTATTCTCTTTTAATTTAATAATTGTATTTTTAAGTATTGGTGTTGATAAAAATATGGCAATTATAAGTACAAGTCCATAATCTTTTAAATAATGTATTGTAAACTTATTTATAAATGGATTACTAAAATTAAATAGTCCTACTATATTATTAAATGATTCATTTATATTTGAACCACTAAATATAATGAAACTTATCATTATGATAAATAGTGTATATATTCGTCTTACTATAGATGGAAGTTTCTCTATATACTTATTTAACAATAATTTTTCTATTACAAGTAGTATTCCAATAAACATTCCCCAGATAACAAATGTCCATTCTGAACCATGCCATAATCCAGTAAGTAACCACACTATTAAAATATTCCTTATAAGTTTAAATGTACCCTCTCTACTTCCCCCAAGTGGTATATAAACATAATCTTTAAACCATGAACTTAAAGATATATGCCAACGTCTCCAAAATTCAGTAATACTTTTTGATATATATGGATAATCAAAGTTTTCCATAAAATGAAATCCAAACATTCTGCCAAGACCAATAGCCATATCAGAATATGCTGAAAAATCAAAATATATTTGAAGTGAATAACTAATACCATATATCCAATAAAATAGTACTGTCTTTTCATTACTTAAAATAAATATATTACATAATTCACCAAGTATATTCGCAATTAACACCTTTTTAGAAAGACCTATTATAAATCTACTTATACCACTACTAAAATCATTAAATGTTTGTTTTCTATTATCAAGTTCATCATTTATAGTTTCATACCTAACAATTGGTCCTGCGATTAACTGTGGAAACAATGAAACATAAGTCGCAAGAGAAATAAAATTCTTTTGAGCTTTTACTTTTTCTTTATAAACATCTACTAAATAACTAATGATTTGAAAAGTGTAAAATGATATACCAATAGGTAAAACAATATTTAATAATGATATATTTGTATTAAAGATACCATTTATATTTGTTATTAAAAAGTTAGTATATTTAAAAATGCATAGTAATAATACATGAATAAATATGCTAAATATAAATATCTCTTTACTTTTATATTTTTCTATTAACCTTGCTTCAAAGTATGCTAGTACTATTTCAATAATCATTAATATTATATACTTAGGTTCACCATAAAAATAAAATAATAATGATGAAATAAGTAACAATAAATTCTTATACTTTTTAGGTACTATGAAATATAGAATTAATACTGTTGGTAAAAAATAATATAAAAAATTAATACTTGTAAATACCATATCTTTCTCCTTAAATTCTCTTATTTTTAAAATTAAAGCACCATTAAGGTGCTTATTTATGCAACATATCTAACAACTTTAATTACCTGTTTTTTCTAGTTCTTTACCAATATCATTATTAACATAATTTTTAAAATTATCATATACTGTTTTAGCCCAATCAGCATCAGACATAACAAAGAATATTACATTTCCATTATTAGTTAAATATAGTTTTTCTGCTGTTACACATATCCATTTACTCATATCAACATTATTAAATATTTCTTGTTTTATTGTATCAACATTACTACCATCTTTAACTTTTATAGCAACTGCTGAAAATGCTTGTGATGACATCATTGGTTCGCTCGCAACAATCCATTCGATATTATCATTAGATTTTAAACCAGTAAATGAAGTAACCTCTTCTATACTATTAACATTAACATTCACTATATTAGTATCAGGTAAATCTTTACTTTTAGTAATTTGTTTTAACATATTTTTTGCATCACTACTAGTTTTTGTATCACTTACAGTTTTTTTATTTAGTAATACAAATACAAGTACAACAACTAGTAATACTACTACTATACTTATAATTAATATTTTAGTTTCTTTTTTCATAATCTCTCCTCTATATTTCATCTATATATTTTGGTTCACATGTTAAATTTATTTGTAAACTTTTAAGTGTTTTTTTATCACCATTAGTCACAATATAAGTTGCATGTGCTTCACAATATTTCAATTTTTTTAAACTATTTAATGCTTTTTCAAGAATAGGATTAGTTGCAGAGCAAATACTAAGTGCTGTTAATACTTCAGGAAGTTGAAGTCTAATCTCATTATTATTAAGTTCCTTTTTCATTTTAAGCATTGGCTCTAATACCTTAGGTGATAATAACAACATATCATCAGGTATCTTATTTAATTCTTTTATAGCATTTAATATTAAACTACTTGCTGGACTTAATATATCAGTTTGTTTACCAGTTATTATCTTTTTCTTATTTATTTTTAATGATATAACAGGCTTACCTTCTTGTTCACTTTTCTTTAAAGCCGGTTCTATCACATCTAAATATGTTTCATCAATATTAAGTTCATTCATAAGTAACTTAACTTTCATATAAGAATCTTCATCAGTAAGACCAAGTTTATAATTATTCATTTCATTATAATATCTTCTTACTATTTCTTTCTTAGATGCTTCTTCTATAATATCATTATCTTTAATACAGAATCCTATCATATTAACTCCCATATCAGTTGGAGATTTATATATATCTGTATTAGATACTTTATTTAATATACTTTTAAGTACAGGAAACATCTCTATATCTCTATTATAATTTACAGCTGTTTCACCATATGCTTCAAGATGAAATGGATCAATCATATTAACATCTTTAAGATCAGCAGTTGCTGCTTCATATGCAAGATTAACTGGATGTTTCAAAGATAAGTTCCACACTGGGAATGTTTCAAATTTAGCATATCCTGCATTCTTTCCTCTTTTATGTTCATGATATATTTGAGATAAACATGTAGCAAGTTTACCACTACCAGGTCCAGGAGCATTAACAAGTATTAATGGCTTAGTTGTTTCTATATAAGGATTTGCTCCATACCCCTCATCACTTACAATAGTATCAACATCTGTTGGATAACCTTTAGTAAATGTATGAATATATGTCTTAATTCCCATACGATTTAATTTCTTAATAAATTTATCAACACTCACTTGATTTCTATATAATGTTATTACAACAGAATTAACAGAAAATCCCATCTTTTTAGAATTATTAATTAATCTTAACAATTCAGTATCATATGTAATACCATATTCTCCCCTAGTCTTATTTTTCTCAATATCACCTGCATTAATGCAAAATATTATTTCTAAATCATTCTTAAGTTCTTTAAACATACTTATTTTAGCATCATTTTTAAATCCAGGAAGTATTCTAGCTGCATGACTATCATCAAATAATTTACCACCTATCTCTAAATATAACTTATCAAATAGTTTAAATCTCTCTCTAATTTTAGCACTTTGTATTTTTACATATTTCTTATTATCAAAACCTTCTTTCATATCCTACCTCACTATTATAAGGATACCAAAAAAATAAAAAAAAGAATAGATATTTTTACTCTTTTGTATCAAAAATTTTATAATACTCTTTTGCCTTATCTATATCTTTTTCTATATTCAATTCTTTATTTCCATTTTCATAATAGTATTTAGCAAGATTATAATATGCATACTTACATCTTTCACTAAGAGGACACTCTATTGCTTTACTATAATATATGAATGCTCTTTTTAAATCACCTATTTTTCTATAATGTTCTCCTACTTTATTAAGAGCCCAACTTTCATTTAAATCAGCACTTATTAAGTAATAATTTAATGCTATATCATTTTTACCTTCACTTTCATATATCTTACCAAGATTATTAAAGGCATAAGCATATCCATGCTCACTAGCGATTAAAAAATATCTTTTAGCAATCTCTCTATCTTTAATATTATCTTTATTTATACCTCTTAAATAACATAATCCAAGAGTATTATATCCAGCAATACTACCAAGTTCAATAGACTTATTTAAATATTTCCACATAGTATCAAAATCAAATTTAACTCTTCCTGTAAGCATTAGATTAGCAACCATCCAACACCCTTTAGGATGTCCTTTATTCGCAGAAAGCATATAATATTCATACGACTTTTCATAATTTTTCTGTCCACTAATAAGTCCATCAAATTCTAAAGCACCAAGTTCAGCACAAGCATACATATTATTTTTTCTTGATAACTCAATTAATGAATTAATATAGCTTTCTCCAAAATAAAGTTTAACTTTCAAATAATCATCAAGTTCTTCCTTATTAATTTTAATGTTAATATCTTGTGTATAAACAGGCTGTGTATTTTCAAGAACAGCATAATTTAATAATTCAATCATCTGATTAAATGAATCATTATTCTTTATATTTTCTATTCTTTCATTACTTATATGTTCATCATTATACGCAATTACAAGTAAATCACTGATTACTTCTTTAAGTTTGTTACTATTATTAATTATGCTAAGAGATTCATTATTTAATATATAAACTTTATCATCCAATATACTTAATATTTGTAATATAATCGGTATATATAATTCTCTATTTCCATCTTTTAAATCTTTATATATTTTCTTATATTCTATACCTATAGGTCTATATCCAATACAATAATTATTAACAGTAGTTACACTTACATTATTAATACCAAATATACATGAAAAAACTTCTATCTGCATAGCATTCTTATTACTAGATACTTTCTTAATAGTATTAATAATATTACCAAGAGATAGATAATTATCATTATTATTCATTTTAATATAACTCTTTTTCATGTCTAATATTATACCATATTATGTAAAGTTTTACATTTTTATTTTTATTTTATATTATTATATGTTATTATAAACTAAAGGAGAGCGTATGAAAAAAATTATTAATGGAAAAGAAATTGATGTTGATGTTATTGGCGGATTTGAAATACCAGACTTAGATAAAAAATACATTTTATGTTCTTATGATGATGATAAATCTAGTGAAGATGCATTAGTAATGATTTATGAAATCGAAAATATAGATGGTATTGAAAATCTTGTATCAATTAAAGATGAAGAAAAAGAACTAGTATTAAAGTTCTATGAATCATTTAAAGAATCTTTATTGGAGGGTGAAAATAATGAATGAATATCCTAATACTTTAGTGATTAAAGAAAACAAAAATACTATTAACGATATGAAAGCAAAAGCAGCTAAGAAGGAACAATTTTATTCTAAAATATATAAAATTGGAAAAGATTTATCTTCTACTTCTACTCCTATACTTATAGGATCACTTCTTTCACCATTTGATTTTGAAGGTCCACTTATTGAAATAGTGAGTGCTGTTACTTTAGGTGTTGGTCTTATAATGAAATCAGTTGGTAAAACAGGTCTTGAAGAATCAAAAGCAGTTTTAACAAATGGAAGTAGTACATATAGTAAGGCAAGTAAGTTAATGACTGAAGATGAAGAAATAAGACTTAGTAACTTAGTTGAAACAATCAAAGCAAATAAAAAAGAAAAAACTACTAGTCATTCTCTATAAGAAGGTAAATTATGAATGAATATCCAAATACAATAATTGCTAAAGAAAAGAAAACTGATATTGAAAAGCTTAAAAAAGAAATAAGAAAGAAGAAAGATTTTTATATTAAGCTATATCAAGGTTCAAGTTTAGCTTCTATAATAAGTGGTTCTATATTTGGTTGTTCTATAATGGCACCAGATGGATTTGGAACTACTGTTAATATAGCTTGTTTAGCAACAATTGGATTAGGTCTATTATTTAAGAAAATTTCATTAAATGAACTTAATAAAGCTGATGCTATACTTACTAAAAATGGTCTTACATATGACTGTATAGAAAAAGATTCAAAAGAATATACTGATGAAAACATAGCAAGCAAAGCAGAAAATATCAAAGATAACAAAAGAGGTCACACATTGTAACCTCTTTTAAAATGCATTATTTTCTCTCTAAATATTCCTCTTTAGTAAGCCCATATTCTTTCATATCTTGAATACCACCATAATAATAGAAATATGATTTTTCCCTTGTACCTTCATATTTAAGTCCTATATTTTCCATTACCTTCCATGTTCCAACATTATCTTTAGCACCGCATGATTCAATTCTATTAAGATCTAATGTTAAAAATGCAAATTCCATTATTTTTTTTGTTGCTTCAGTAGTGTAACCTTTTCCCCAGGCATCTTCTCTAATCCAGTAATCTATACCAGCAGTTCTAGCTTTTTCACTATGAAGATTTAAATATATAGTACCTAGAAATTTATTATCTTCTTTTCTTACAATACTCCATCTATAATATTCTATATCATCATACATAGATTCATTAAAATATTTCATACTCTTTTTTAAATTATTGCCGAGTTTATTCCCACCTAAAAACTTTCTTATTTTAGGATTCAATTGTAAATAAAATGCTTCTTCATAATCCTTCATAGTAGTTTTTCTTAAAATAAGTCTATCTGTTTCAAGTTCTATAGTACCAACATGATTTATTTTTGGGGCGTCTACTCCTTTATAATCTATAGTTTCATTTTCAAAATTATAATGTTCATTTATATATTTAACATTACCATCTTCAATAACAATAAATGATTCATTAGGAAGTCCAGTTATCTTTTGTTCTTTACTCACTTCAAACATCTCTTTTAAGTAATCTATATTATTAAAATCCATGTGTGGATATATACATATATTAGTAAGACCTATTCCTTTATATTTAATAATTGTTTTATGCTCATCTTCATCCATATATATTGCATCTTTAGCCATATTTATACTGCCAGCGGAAACTCCAATAGTTATACCATCTCTATCTCTTAATATATTAGATAAACCATATTCATTTATAGAATCCATTTCCTTTTTAGGATCCCCACCTACTATAAACACAATATCACTATTTTTAGCAATGTCTCTTGCTTCTTCTTTAGATATCCTATTATCAATAATACTAATTTTATTAAATCTAATACTTATATCTTTAAAGAAACCTATAAGTCCATTTATAAAATAATCATTCTTTTCAAAATCATAAAAAGATGAAGCAATGAATGTTATAGATTTACCTGTTTCAATAATTCTAGTTAATTCTTTAGTTTGATCAAGTGTAAACCCTTTCTCCTTATCAATTCCACTAAACATAATAATCTTTTTCATAAATATTTCACCTACTTTATTGTATCAAAAGTAAGATTATATTAACATATTTTTTGAATTATATTGACATTTAAAAAAAGGAATGATAACATAATTAAGTAATAAATCTTTTATTGGAGGGTATTGTGAATTTTAATTATATGAAAGAAATGTTGTTGTCTGATTTACTTTGTTTATATCATTCTACTAATGAAAGTAAATATTTAAAAGAGATAAAAAACAGAATGCTATTTTGTGGTTATACAAATAATGAAATAGCCGAATTTATACAATTTGAAAATGATATTTTAAATTCTAAAGAAGAAAAATACAATAAAAAAATTATAGAAAAACATTATATAATAGGGAAAAATAAAAATAAATATATTTTCCAAAATCCAGAAATTTACATGTATAATCCTGATGGTAGCAATAAGAAAACACTTTTAATTTCTGAAACTATTGCAATAATAGATGAAGCAATATTTTTATCTTACTCAAAACTTTTAAACACATATAATGCAAGCAAAGAAATAATGTATTTGTCACAAGAAAATGAAAATAATTGGCTATATTTTGAATTTATGAATAGATTAGAATACATATGTAGGTGTGCTAATAAAATTTTTAATGGACCTAAAAAAGCATTATATTCTGAAAAAAGCGAAATATTATATGATAACGAAATGCAAATTTGTTTATCAAGATGGAACATTGACGTATCTTCAAAAAAATTTATTCCATATACTCAACAATATTTTGATTAGAAAGGAGTATTAGAATGTCAAACGAGTCAAAAATTAGAAAAGATAGAGAAACCGATAAACCTAAATATGACAAATTTGAAGATTATGGAAGCCGTCACACACATCAATGGGGCGGATATTCAAAAAGTACTGGAAAATACTATGAAGGTGGCCACGGAGAAAATATTGATAGCAATACTAAATCTGAATCAGGAAAAAGTTTTAGAAAATCTAGGGGCGATTAAATTTCTTATTAAAGTATAAAGTATATAAAAACCAACATTATATTTTTATTTAAACAAGAAATCAAAAGAAGTTATTAATCAATTAGTGTAACTTCTTTTTTATTTATTCCACTAAACATAATAATCTTTTTCATAAATATTTCACCTACTTTATTGTATCAAATTATTGAATAGATTAACATTTTAATTTTAATATGTTACAATTAAAGTGTATATAATAAAAGTGAAAGGAAAAAATAATGGGAAAAGTAAATGATTATATAAATAAATTAATTAGTTTTATTAAAAATGAAAAACCTATAAACAAAGAAAAGCCATGGCTTAAATACTATGGTGATGTTCCAGAAAGTTTAAATTATTTTAATGGAAGTATGTATGATTATTTAAAAGATACTGCTTCAAAAAATGAAAAAAGAAGTGCATATTCTTATTATGGTAATGAAGTTACATTTAAATCTTTTATGAAAAAGATAGATAGAGTTGCTTCTGCTTTAAAAGAATTTAATATTGTAGAAAATGAATGTGTTACGATATGTATGCCTAATACTCCAGAAAGTTTTGCATTAATATATGCGATTAACAAGATTGGAGCAATAGCAAATATCATACACCCTCTTTCTTCTACACAAGATATTGAAAGAGCACTACATGAAACAAATAGTTCTATTATATTTTGCAGTGATGTTGCAATGCCTAAAGCAAGATATATCAAAGTTAAACATTTTATAATGGTGCCAACTAGTGAAAGTTTAGGTACAATATTAAAGACATTATATAATATTAAATCGGCAATAAATATGAGTCTTGAAGAAGGTATGATTACATGGAAAGAATTTCTAAACTATGCGACTAGTGATGATGTGTATGTTAAAAGAGATGCAAATAGTCCAGCCGCTATAATATATAGTGGTGGAACTACTGGTAAACCAAAAGGAATAATTATTTCAAATGCTAACTTTAATGCTATGGCACTTCAAACAGCATCAGTATGTAAATATATTAGTCCTGGATATTCAGTATTATCAGCACTACCTATATTCCATGTATTTGGTCTTGCTCTTTGTACTCATACATGTTTAGTTAATGGAATGAAATGTATAATAGTTCCACAACTTAATACTAAAAAAATTAATAAGGAGTTAAAGAAATATAAACCTAGTGTTTATCCAGCAGTACCTTCTCTACTAAAGATGTCTATTGATGGAAATGACCCTGGCATGAATGCTTTTAAAGACATTAAAGTTGTAGTTGTAGGTGGAGATTATTTATCACCTGAACTTAAAAAGAATTTTGAAAAATATTTAAAAGATCATGGAAGTGAAGCAGTTGTTAAAGTTGGTTATGGTCTTTCTGAAGCATGCGGATTTTGTTGTTGTACTGCAGCTATTGATGAAAAAGATGTTAGAAAAGGTACTCTTGGAATACCTAATCCAGATATGATAGTTAAAATATTTGAACCTAATAGTGATATAGAAAAATCAACAGGAGACGTTGGTGAAATATGTATTAATGGGCCTACCCTTATGATGGGATACATTAATGAAAGCAAAGAAACAAAAAATACTTTAGTAGAACATCATGATGGTAAGATATGGCTTCACACAGGCGATCTTGGATATATGGATAAAGATGGATTTATATTCTATACATCAAGAATGAAAAGAATGATTATTTCAAATGGATATAACATTTATCCTATAGAACTTGAAGAAATAATTAATAAATGTAAACTAGTTGATTCATGTACTGTAATTGGAATACCACATAAAATAAAGAGTCAAACCCCTAAAGCAGTAATTGTTCTTAAAAAAGGTGTTGAAGACAATATGCAAACAAGAGAACAAATAAGAAAATATTGTTATGATAATATTGCTAAATATGCAAGACCTAGTGAATATGAATTTAGAACTAGTCTTCCTAAAACAGCAGTAGGTAAAGTTGCTTATAAAGATTTAGAAAAGAAAAACTAAATCTTTTTTTGTGGACTCTTGTGGAATAAAATAGTATACTTTTATAAATATATTATATATACTTAAATAGGAGGCAAAACTATGAAAAAGTTTTTAAAAAATTATAAATCTACTTTAATACTTTTAGGTTCTATAATAATTGGTACTATTGTAGGACTTGTATTTAAAGAGAAAGCGAAAGTTCTCGCACCATTTGGAGATTTATTCTTAAATCTATTACTTGTAATAATCGTACCACTTATATTTTTAACCATTACTACTTCTATTGGTAAAATGAAACAACCTAAAAGAATTGGTAAAATACTTGTAACAATATTACTTGTATTTATATTTACATCACTAGTAAGTGTGGGTGTTGGTATAATTTCTACTAAAGCATTTAAACTTGTTGATGTAAAAGATACTGAAACAATAAAAGAAGTATTAAAAGATACTAAAGCAACTAACGAAAAGGTTAATTTTTTAGAAAGAACTGTTGAAACTATTACTGTAAGTGATTTTAGTAAATTACTTACTCGTGATAATATGATCGCATTAATTATATTTTCAATATTGTTTGGTATAAGTATCAATCTTTCAAAAGGTAAAGGTGATAAACTTCTTGATGTACTTGAAAGCGCTAATGAAGTAGTTCAATCATTTATAAAAGTGATTATGTACTATGCACCTATAGGTCTTGGATGCTATTTTGCTGCACTTGTTGGTACATTTGGTGGTGAAATCGCAAGTGGATTTGGTAAAACATTTATAATTTATACAGTAGTCTCAGTACTTTATTATTTCATTATGTATTCAGCTTATGCATTTATGGCTGGTGGTAAAAAAGGATTTATTAGTTATTGGAGAAATGTTCTTCCTGTAACACTAACTAGCCTTGCAACTTGTAGTAGTGCAGCATCAATTCCTGTAAATACTGCTTGTGCTAAAAACATAGGTGTTCCAGAAGATGTTGCTGATACAACTATTCCACTTGGAACTAGTTTTCATAAAGATGGTTCTATTATAGGTAGTGTATTTAAAATAATGTTCTTAGTATATTTATTTAATGCTGATATTAGTACTCTTAAAGTTTTAGGAGTTGCTCTTGTAGCTACACTTCTAGTTACAGCTGTACCTATTGGTGGTGGAACTATATCAGAAATGTTAATATTAACAATGCTTGGATTCCCAGTTTCAGCATTACCTATATTAACTATTATTGCTACTATTATTGACCCACCTGCTACTATGTTAAATGTAGTTGGAGATACAGCATCAAGCATGATGGTTGCTCGTGTAACAGATGGTAAAAAATGGATGAAAGAAAAGAAGTTAATTTAATGTTGAAGTTGTAAGATAAAAGTAGACAC
>FR880106.1 GCA_000434555.1 Clostridium sp. CAG:524
TGATAGTCAAGCTACAACCTTAGATGTAAGTAATTTTGATACATCAAAAGTAATAGATATGAGTAATATGTTTTCTGATAGTCAAGCTACAACCTTAGATTTAAGTAATTTTGATACATCAAAGGTAAGATATATGGGGTTTATGTTTTCTAGTAGTAAAGCCACAATATTAGATTTAAGTTCTTTTAATACATCAAAAGTAACAAATATGAGTGCTATGTTTTCTAGTAGTCAAGCTACAACCTTAGATTTAAGTAATTTTGATACAAGTAATGTAACAAACATGAGCTATATGTTTAATACTTCTACAAATCTTAAAACCATATATGTAGGTGATAAGTTTAATACTAATAATGTAACATCTAGTGCTAATATGTTTACTGATAGTACTAAACTAGTAGGTGGAGCAGGAACAAAATATGATTCAACTAAGATTGATAAAGCTTATGCTCATATAGATGGTGGAACAAGTAACCCAGGATACTTTACTGATATTGCTGA
>FR880107.1 GCA_000434555.1 Clostridium sp. CAG:524
TAATCTTAAAGATAAAAAATTTAATTATGTAATATTAATCATTTGTATTATTTTACATATATTTACTTTATTATCATTTAATATAAATAGTAATAATATATATTCATATAGTAAATTATATTTTGATATAGATTTTCCAGTTAAGAACTTAAATAGTTTTGGATTATTAACTAGTATAAGATTGAATATACAAAGAACAATATTTAATTTTAAAGAAAAAGGTATTAATATAAATATTAATAATGATACATATAGTAATAATAAATATAATGTTTTAGATATTGATTTTAAAGATAGTGATAATGAAGAAATAAATGAGATAAATAAGTATATTAAAAATAGTATTCCAACTAAAAAGAATATATATACAGGTTTACTTAAAGATAAGAATCTTATATTTATACTTGCTGAATCTTTTAATTATATGGCTGTTAAAAAAGATATAACTCCTAATTTATATAAATTATTTAATGAAGGATATACATTTGATAACTTTTATAATCCACTTTTTCCTGTTAGTACTGCTGATGGACAATATTTAACAGATATTTCATTATTTCCATCTGATGCTAGCCATAGTTTAGTTAATTCAAATAAAAATTATATACCATATTCACTTGCTCATATGTTTGATAAAGATGGTTATAAAACATTTAGTTATCATAACTATAAATATGATTATTATGAAAGAGATAAATATTATCCTAATATGGGATTTAATATATATAAAGGTATAGGTAATGGACTTAATATGGATGATACAAGAAGTGATTACGATTTAGTTAAGTCAAGTATAGATGAGTATATTAATGAAGATAAATTCTTTACATATTATTTAACTATATCAGGACACGCTCCATATAATAAAGATAATAAAATGTCTATAAAGAATCTTGATAGGTTAGATAAATATGATTATAGTACTAATGTTAAATATTATTTATCAACACAAATAGAACTTGATAATATGATAGGATTATTATTTGATAGATTAAAAGAGAATAATAAACTTGATGATACTGTTATAGTATTAGTACCAGATCATGTTCCATATGGACTATCTATTGATGAAATGAATGAATTATCAAATGAAGATAGAAATGATGAATTCTATAAATATAAGTCTAATTTAGTTATATATAATAAAGATATTAATAAATATAAATCTAATGATAATTATTGTTCTAATATAGATATACTTCCTACTATGTTAAATTTATATGGTTTTGATTTTGATTCAAGATTATTTATAGGACGAGATATTTTATCTAATAATGATGGAGTAGTTGTTTTTGGTAATAGAAATATTGTTACTAAAAATTATAGATATTCTAATATGAAAGATAGTATTTATGGTGATATAAGTGATAAAGACATTGATATTTTAAAAAATGAAGTATATATGAAATATAGAATATCAAGATTAATACTTGAAAATAATTATTATAATTATTTATTTAATGATTGATTTTAGTATGTAAATAATTATATAATGTAATAGTAAAAATAGAAAGAGGCCATGTATGAATAAAAAAGGATTTACATTAGTAGAGTTACTCGCAGTAATAGCAATCTTAGCATTATTAGTTATTATTGCACTACCAAATGTTTTAAGTATGTTTAATAATGCTAAAAAAGATTTATTTTTAACAGAAGCAAAAAATGTATTTAAAGAAAGCACTAAAAAGTATATTAGTGATAATATGCATAATTCAAATGAAGGAAATATTTATTGTAAGAGTGAAACAGACAGTAAGAATCCACTTGATATG
>FR880108.1:0-8202 GCA_000434555.1 Clostridium sp. CAG:524
AACTCTATTAAAATTAAACATCAATAATAATTGGTACTAGAAATAGTACCTTTTAAGTGATAAAATAACTTTGGTGAAGAAAATGAAAGTAGTAGTTTTAGGAAGTAGTAGTAGTGGAAACTCTACATTTGTTAATATAAATAATATAAAATTCTTAATTGATGCAGGTCTTCCTTTTGGAAAACTTAAGGATGCATTATATAAAATAGGTGAGAATCCTGAAAATTTAGACTTTATAATTGTAACACATGCTCACTCTGATCATGTAAGAAGTCTTCATTCATTTAATAGAGTATATAATACTAAAGTATATATATCAATAGAGACATTTAATGAATATAATAAAAAAGATTATATAAAGAATTATGAATTTTTTGATGAATTTGACAATATTATGGGAATTAAATTTACTAAAATACCTATAAGTCATGATAAAAAAGGATTTGGGTTCGTATTTGAATATGATAATAAATCATTAGTATACATGACAGATACAGGCATGATACATTCTAGATATCATGAGAAACTTAAAAATAAAACAGTTTACTTACTTGAAAGTAATCATGATGTTGAAATGGAAATGAATGGTAAGAAATTTGAATATATTAAATATAGAAATATAGGAGATGAAGGACACTTAAGTAATGAAGACTGTGCAATGTATTTAAATCATTTTATAGGTCCAGATACAAAAGATATAATGTTAGTTCATATAAGTGAAAATGATAACACATATGAAAAAGCATATGAAGCAAATAGAGAAAGAATAGATCCAAACATCCCTATTTATATAGCATATAAAGATAAAATTAGTGAAGTAATTGAAGTATAGTAAAAAGTATGTTATCATTACAATAGAAGGAGTAGAAGATATGAAAAAGAGAAATAATTCTAGTAGTGATGCATTTGTATTAGGTATTTCAATGGGTACATGTTTTGGTATAATGCTAGTTGTATTATCAAATGAAATAATGTATTTTCCATTATGTTTAGTTGCTGGACTTGCTATAGGACTTTCAGTATCAGGAGAAAAAATAGAATTTAAACTTACAAATGAAAAAAAGACTAAAATAAAGCTTGATCTAAATAAAGAATATACTATTAAAACAACACCTAAAAAAATATTATTAAATAGTATAGTATCAACACTTGTTATTGGTATAATATTATTTCTATGTTTAACTTGTTATAGAGAAGGATTTGCTAATATGTTAGCTAGCTTTGGTAATTTTGGTACAGAATATACTTTAGAATGTATACTATTGATATTACCACTTATATTTATATTTGTTGTTATAATTAAAACATTAAAACTTATAGAACAGGTTATGAAAAAGTAATAAAAATATTATTTGAGGCAGTTATGTAAATAATTTGCCTCTTTTCTTTTAAAAGTATTATTAATATGATAAAATTAGATAGGTGAAAAGAAATGTATAGAAAAACTTTTGTAGAAGTAAATATTGATTCTTTAAAAGAAAATGTATCGAATATAATAAAAAAATATAATAATTATAAATATTATATTGCGATGGTTAAATCAAATGCATATGGCCATGGATATTATATTGTTAATGATTTAATAGAAAGTGGTATAAATTATTTTGCAGTGTCATCCTTAGAAGAAGCTATTGAAATAAGAAAATATAATAAAGATATACCAGTATTATGTGTAGAACCCATTGAACTGGATTGTATAGATATAGCAATTAAAAATAATATAACACTTACTATAGTTAGTTATGATTATATAAAGAAATTACTTAATAAAACTAAATCTAAATTTAAAATACATATTAAGATAGATACTGGTATGAATAGACTTGGTATAAGTTCTAAAGATGAATTTAATAAAGTTATAAATCTTATAGAGGAAAATAATAATGTATATTTAGAAGGATTATTTACTCATTTTGCTACTCCTGGTATTAATGATAGATATTTTGATATGCAGGTTCATAATTTTAAAAATATTACAAGTAATATTGATATAAAAAGTATACCAATAGTACATTTAAGTAGTAGCTTTATATTACTTGCTCATCCTAAAATTGAATTTGCAAATGGTGTTAGATTTGGAACTATATTATATGGTTATGATATAAGTCCACATAAGCTTGGGAATGGTCCTAAAGATATACTTAGAAAGATAAGAAATAAATATTTAATAAATAAATATAACATAAGTGAAACATATAGTGATGTTAATATTAAACTTACACCAGCACTAAAAGTCAAAACAAATATTATACAAATTAAATATATACATGCAGGTGATAAAGTAGGATATGGTATGCTTTATACATCAACTAAAGATGAAAAAATAGCAACAATACCTATTGGATTTGATGATGGTATTGGTATATCACATATAAATAGATATGTAATTATAAATAATAAAAAATATCCTGTTATTGGCGAAATATCTATGTGTATGATGAGCATACTAATAGATGATAGTGTAAAATTAGGTGATGAAGTAACAGTTTTAGGAGACGGAATAACACTTGGTATGATATCAAGGTTAAATAATACATCAATTCATAATACACTTGTTAATATAGGTAAAACACTACCTAGAGAGTATATAAAAAATAATAAAATAGTAGCTACAGTAGAATATAGAAGTGAGGTAATAAAATGAGTTTAAAAAGTATGATGTTTAAGAAAGTAAAAGCAATTAATTATGAAAAATTAAATAAGTTAAGTAGTGATATTGCTAAACGTAATAATAAAAGTAAAGGTTATGTTAAAAGAGATATGATTAAAAACTTTATTAAATATGGTATAGGATATACTGATTATTTAAAAGGTGATTATATTAATTTAACAGAAAAACAAAAGAAAACATATGTAACAACTAAGAGTTTTTATAAGATGTTAAAGTATTTAAATGATGAAGATTATATTGCAGTTATGAGAGATAAAATACTATTTAATAAGGTGTTTAGAGAATATATAAAACGTGATTTTCTTGATTTAAGAGTTGCAACTGATGATGATATTAAGAAATTTATAAAAGGCAAAAAACATGTATTTGCTAAACCACCTAAAGACTTTGGCGGACATGGTATTGAAAAAATAAAAGTAAGTGATATTAAAGATGCTAGTATATTACATGTTGAACTTATGAATAAAAGATTATATTTACTTGAAGAAGAAATAATACAGCATCCTGAACTTGACAAATTAAATCCTTATGCAGTTAATTCATTTAGAATAGTTACTCTTGTTAAAGATAATAAAGCATATATACTTGCAAATGCTCTTCGTATTAATATTGATGATGCTATTGCTATAGGATGCAGTGATGCATATATGAGACTAAATGAAGACGGGAAAATATGTAGTAGAGTAGTAGATGATGTAGCAAACGTATATACTGAACATCCTATTGCTAAAATTAAGTTTGATACAGTTACTGTTCCTTATGTAAAAGAAGCATTTGATATGGCTTTAAAAGCAGCACTTGAAGTACCTGAAGTTAGATACGTTGGTTGGGATATAGCAATAACTAAAGATGGACCTGTTATTATGGAAGGTAATGAATATCCTAGTTATGGACTTGTTCAATATTACTTATTTAATGATGAACATGAAGGACATTTAGCACAAATATCTAAAATATTAGGTGAAGATGAAATGAAGAAGATGAATCTATGAAAAAATTAAAAAAGAATACATTCATACAAGGAACACTTATTACATCAATTATACTAATTATTATTAAAATATTAGGTGCATTATATGTAATACCTTTTTATGGAATAATTGGTACTAATGGAGGAACACTATATAGTTATGCTTATAATATATATAATTTATTCTTAAATATTTCTACAGCAGGTATACCTATTGCTATATCTATGATAATAAGTGAATATTTAACATTAGATAAGTTAGATGCTAAAGAAAGAGCTTATAAAATAGGTAAAAAGATGATAGGCGTTCTTGCTATAGTATCATTTTTAGTAGTGTTTTTAGGAGCAAACCTAATTGCTAAATTTATAATTAGTGATGTAACTGGAGGCAACTCTATAAGTGATATCGCTACTGTTATAAGAGCAGTTTCTTTCTGCTTAATAATAATACCATTCCTAAGTGTTTTAAGAGGATATATGCAAGGACATAAGTTTATTACTCCAACTTCATATTCTCAGCTAATTGAACAAATTGTTAGAATACTTGTAGTACTTTTAGGTTCATATATAGCAATAAAAGTACTTAATAAAGGCATTACTAGTGGTGTTAGTATTGCATTACTTGGTGCTTTCTTTGGTGGATTATTTGCATACTTATACTTACTTATCAAAGTCAAAAAGAATAAGAGTGAGTTTCCAGTGAGTAAAAAAGAAGATACGATCACTGATAGAGAAATATCTAAGAAGATACTTAAATATTGTATACCACTTATAATGATATCTATAGTTGATAACTTATATACAATAGTTGATGTTAAACTTATCATAAAAGGATTAAATATGGTAGGATATACTGCTATAGAAAGTGAAATGATGTCTTCACTTGTATCAACTTGGGCACCTAAAATATGTACTGTTATTATTGCTATTGCAATATCACTTACGACTAATATAATTCCACATGTAACATCTGCCTTTGTTAAAAAAGATATGACAGAAGTAAATAGAAGATTCAATCAAGCAATAAGCACAATGCTTATAATAACTATACCTATGGCATTAATGTTACTTATTCTTTCAAATGAAAGCTATACATTATTCTATGGTGCTAGTGAATATGGAAGTACAGTACTTAAAGTTTCAGCAATAAGTCATATATTCTTTGGAGTATGGAGTGTAATAAATACATGTCTTCAAAGTATGAGAAAATTTAAAATAGTATATATAAATTCAATCGCAGGTCTAGTATCAAATGCACTTTTGGATATACCACTTATATTAATTTTTGATAGAATTGGCTTACCAGCTTATACAGCAACAATAGTATCAACAATAATAGGTTATTCAATATCAATAACAATCGCATTAATATATCTTAAAAAAGAAATGAAATTTACATATAGACCTACAATTGATTTACTAAAGAAATTAATATTACCATCATTATGTTTAATAGTTCCACTCACTTTATCAAAAGTATTTATTAAATTTAATTATACAAGATTAACTTCAGTTATAAGTCTTGCTATACATGGAATGATAGGTGTAATAATATATTTAACTATCACATATAAAAATGGATCTATTAATGATACAATAGGTAATACATTTATTGATAAGATATTATCAAAATTACATATTAAAACTAAGAAAAATTAAATTCTTAGTTTTTAAATTATCAAATGTGTGTTATATTATTAATGGCAGTAAAAAATAATTAAAGGATGATGATATGAAAAAAAGAGCAATATTAATAGATGGTAATAATCTATTATTTAGAAGTTATTATGCAACTGCATATAATGGTAATTTAATGAAAAATAGTAAAGGATTTCCTACTAATGCACTATTTGGATTTGTTAATATGTTAAATAAAATTATTAATGAAGAAAAACCAGAATACATAATGGTAGCATTTGATACAGGACATAACTTTAGAAAAGATTTATGTGATACATACAAAGATGGTAGAATTGAAACACCAAATGACTTAAAAATACAATTTCCAGAAGCTAAAAAAATATGTACACTACTTGGAATAAAATATATAGAATGTGATAACTATGAAGCTGATGATATAATTGGTACATTTGCTCGTATGGCAGATGAAGATAAGAATTATAATGCTACTATTATCAGTAGTGATAAAGATTTATTACAACTTATTAGCGATGAAGTAGATGTGAAATTATTAAAACAAAAAGATTATATTCTTATGAATGAACAAACTTTCTTTGATCACTATGGAATTAAACCTATTAGAATGATAGATTTAAAAGCACTTATGGGAGATCCTAGTGATAATATACCAGGAGTAAAAGGAATAGGTGAAAAGACAGCATTAAGTCTACTTGTTAAATATGATACTCTTGATAACTTATATAATCATTTAGATGAACTTACTCCAAAAACAAAAGAAAAACTACTCAATGATAAAGAAAGTGCATTCTTTTCATATAAACTTGCTACCATATATAAAACAATAGATTTTGATTATACATTTGAAAGTATAAAATATAATAAACCTGATATAACAGGATTAATAGAAAAATATAAAGAACTTGAGTTTAACTCATTTCTAAAGAATTTAAGTGTAAATAATGAAGAAAATAATAATGAAACACCATATGAAATAGTTAAAACAAAAATAAACATAGAAGGTATTAAAAGTTTATATATAGAATTAGATGATACTAATTATCATAAAGCAAACTTTATAGGAGCATCAATATATGATGGTAAAAAAGCATATTACTTTGATTTACCAAGCTTACTCTTAAATAGTGATTTACTTAAAGATATAACTGCTACTTTCGATAATAAAAAGAATATAGTATTTCTAAATAGATATAATATAGATATAAATGATCCATTTGATATATTTATAGCAGCATATCTTCTTGAATATAATGTTAAAGATGATATAGCTTATTTATCAGCAGCATTTAATAAAAATATAGCTTTTTATGATCAAATAGTAAGTAAAAAGAATATATTAACTCCTGAATCAATAAGAAATTCAATAGTATGTAAAGCAAAATTTATATATGAGACATATCAAGAATTTAAAGATAAATTAGTAACTGAAGAACTTGATAACTTATATATTGATATAGAAGGACCACTTATTCGTATATTAGCTAATATGGAAATAAATGGTATAAGTGTCAAAACAGATGTAATAGATAAACTTAAAAATGAACTTAATGAAAAAATAGCATTATTAGAAAATAAAATACATGAAGAAGCAGGGATGGATTTTAACATAGGCAGTCATAAGCAAATGGGAGATGTACTTTATAATAAACTTATGTTACCAAAGGGTAAAGGCAAGAATGCTATGTCTACTTCACATGAAGTATTAATTAAATTAAGACATTTAAATCCTATAATAGATGATATATTAGACTATAGAGCATTAACTAAATTAGTTTCTACATATTTAGAAACATTCAATAGCTATGTTATGGAAGATGGTAAAATACATACAATATATAAACAAACAGGTACTAGAACAGGTAGACTTTCTAGTGTAGAACCTAATTTGCAAAATATACCAGTTAGAAGTGAAGAAGGAAAACAAATAAGAAAAGCATTTATACCAAGCGAAAACTCTTATTTACTTTCAAGTGATTACTCTCAAATAGAACTTAGAGTACTAGCTCATATAAGCAATTCAAGAAGCTTAAAGAATGCATTTATTAATGGAGAAGATATACATACACATGTAGCAAGTGATATATTTGATGTTCCTGAAAATGAAGTTACTAAGAACATGAGAAGAACCGCTAAAGCCGTTATATTTGGTATTGTTTATGGTATAAGCGGTTATGGGCTAGGTGAAAACCTAGATATAAGTCCAAATGAAGCAAAAAAATACATAGAAAAATATTTAACTTTATATCCAGAAGTAAATGAATATATGACAGAAATAGTCAAAAAAGCAAAAGAAACATCTTCCGTTAGAACATTACTTAATAGAAAAAGAACAATTGATGAACTTAATAATACAAATTATATGATTAGACAAATGGGAGAAAGAATAGCGTTAAATACACCAATACAAGGAACAGCAGCTGATATATTAAAGCTAGCTATGATAAGAATTGATGAAAAATTAAAAGAAGATAATCTCAAAACAAAAATGTTACTTCAAGTACACGATGAACTAATATTTGATGTACCAGATGAAGAACTTAATATAGTAATAGACATTGTAAGAGAAATAATGGAAAATGTTTATAAATTATCTGTACCATTAAAAGTAGAAATAGATTATGGTAGAGATTGGTATGAAGCAAAGTAAGAAGATTAATTCTTCTTTTTTCTTGAATTTATATTGAAAAATACTATAACAATTGATATAATTTTCTATAGAATAGGATGTGTAAAAATGAAAATAAAAAAATCATATTTAATATTAATAATATCAGTTTTAATATTATTAATAGGAGTATCATTTGCTTATTTTAGTTTAGAAATAACAGGAAATGATACAGCTAAATACAATACAATAACAACAGGTGATCTAAAACTTACCTTTACTGATACTAATGCTTTA
>FR880108.1:8267-25795 GCA_000434555.1 Clostridium sp. CAG:524
ATTCAGCAACAAAAACAATATCAGTAAAAAACACTGGTACAATAGACACAAGTTATAATATTGTATGGCAAGAACTTACTAATACAATTACAAATGATGAATTAGTTATAGAAGCAACATGTAAAAGATTAAATAGTTCAAATACTGAAGAAGGTACTTGTGAATCTATACCACAAAAGGAAGTTTCTTCAAATAAACTAAAATCAAATATAGCAATAGAACCGGGTATCACACACGAATACACTTTAAAACTAACATTTATAGATACAGGATCAACACAAAATTACAATAAAAATAAATCATTTAATGGAAAGATTGGATTAGAAGAATATAAAAACAATTTTAATACTGATAGTTGGGCAACAATAGTAGCAAATGTAAAAGCAAATAATATAAGTAAATATAACGTAGGTGATACAAAAGAAGTAAATCTCGGAACATACGGAACACATACTTTAAGAGTAGCAAATACATCAACTCCAAGTGAATGTTCTACTGCTGGTTTCTCACAAACAGCATGTGGATTTGTACTAGAATTTGCAGATATAATAATCGAACATAAAATGAATGATACAGACACAAATGTAGGAGGCTGGCCAGCAAGTATTATGCATACTTTTGTGAATAACGATATATATAATTCTCTACCAGATGATTTAAGAAGCGGAATAATAAATACTAACGTTATATCAGGACATGGCCTAGATGATACTAATAATTTTACTTCAACTGATAAATTATATTTATTATCCCCAACTGAAATATGGCAAGGAACATCTACATATATAGATAAAGATTCAGCTAAAGATTTAACAAGACAGCTTGATTATTATAGAAATTCAGGAACAACAGTTGAAAATAAAGCAAATGTTTCAAAGAAAAACAGTGAAGGAAGTGTTATTAGTTATTGGTTACGTTCTTCATACTCATCATTAAATAAATTTTTTCTTCGTGAAATCGAAGGAAGTTGTGAATTTTTCACAGCAAACACACCACTTGGCGTTGCGCCAGCATTTAGAATAGGTTAACCAAAAAATATCAGGATATCACTAATCCTGATTTTCTTTTATATAAACTGGAATATTTTGTATTTCTTGTTTTCTTATGTCTTCATAAATATATGAATAAAGATCAGTAACTCTTTTTTCTATTCTTAAAGCGTCATATCTAGTATTATATTTATTAAGAATAGGTATATCTATTTCACTCTTAATTTCATTCAAATAACTTCTCCCTTTTTCAGTGAATCCAAGAATTCTTATATATTCTAAATATCTTACTTTCTTATTATCTTCTTTAGTAAAAGAACAAAATATATGATTTAACATTCTTGATATTTTATTATAAGTATATCTTTTAGTTTTAATATTTTTGATAAGTTCATCTAATGAATTAGATCTCTTTATAGCTTTCTTAATTCTTGTATCAAGTCCTTCATCTACATCTACATATTTTTCTAAATTATCTTCTGATAATATTTTATATTTTAAACATTCAAAATACTTTGTTTCAAGTATTTTATCTTTTAATATTTCATATACATTACTAGGAACTTTATCTTGTATATTTTGTTTATTTAAAAGTCTTGTTCTTATATTTGAAGCAGATACTATTTTAGAATCAGAATCTAAGTCATGATAACTACTTGTTCTTTTAATATTATAAGTATCCATAAAGTAACCATTTCTATATATTTCCTTTAAATAACTAAGAGCAAGTATATCATTAGGTTCAGTTATAGTAACGTTACAAAGTTCATTAAGTGCTTTATTAAGTGCAGTAGGGTAACTCACTCCTTCATTTAAATATTTTTTAGTTATTATATCAAAATTAATATCTTCAACTTGATATCTAGCAGCTTTTTTAATGTCTTCTATGTCTTCGCGTTCACTTCCAAAACATAATACATCAACATATAACTTATTTAATAAAGCAACAGAATATTTCGCAAATATATCACTACTTTGTGTTCCATAAACATAAGGAAGTTCAATAACAATATCAACACCATTTAAAAGTGCTACTTTTGTTTTTTCCCATTTATTTAATACAGAAAGTTCACCTCTTTGAGTAAAAGAACTATTTAAACAAGCAATTATTATAGAATCATTATATCTTTTTTTAATCTTATTAATTTGATATAAATGCCCATTATGAAACGGATTATATTCACACACTATTCCTACTACTTTTCTCATTACTACTATAATCTCCTTACTAATGATTTTACTGATACAGTTTTCCTAATACCATTTCTATAAAGAAGTGGATTACTATTAATCATTCTATATCCATTATATCTTAATAACATATTTTTATCAAAAAAATCATTTCCAACTGTATATATTGCTTCTTCAGTTATACTTTCTTTACAAGCTATAATATCAATGCCATCAACTTTATCCATCTTCTCACTAAAAACAAGTAAATGAAAGAATGGAGTAGAGCATAAATAATTTAATTCTTCTTGTATTTGATTTAATTTATCTAAATTATCTGTATTAATAGTACAAATAATATCACATACTTCGTTTAAATCAGTTGTTATATTACCATAAAAGTCCTTGAATAATATACGTTTTAATATACCTAATTTATTTAAATATTTTAATGTTTTTAATAAAGAACTATTAAGTACAGGATGAAAGAATATTATATTGTCATCTTTATCAAATACAACACCACCATTATTACACACTAAATAATTATATGGTATTTTATATTTATCTATTTCTCTTTTAAGTGAATTAAAACTTCTTGCTGATGCAAGTGAAAATATATTACCACTATCTATAAATCTTTTTACAGCATCAATATTACTATCAATAACACTTCTATTATTATGAATATTAAATGTACCATCATAGTCACTAACAAGTAGTTTTTTCACAATTAAACCCCTCTTTTATATATAATATATTTGCTCTTTCTTTTGATTAAGTATATGCTAATTATAACAAAAAAGTATAAAATATACAATTTTATTATGAAAATACTTAATTTCTCTTGATATTTTTCTTATTTTATGAGAAAATACATAAGCAAATGAAAATTTATAGCATTATTAAGGGAGGAATAAAAATGAAATTAAATATTACTTTATTCGGTGCTTTACCTTTTAGAAGAATTAGTAAAACTGCTAAAAGACAAAGAAGAACTCATTTAAAGAAAACAGCTCCTACTGTATCAACTTGTAGTAATTGTGGAGCAACAGTAGCACCACATAGAGCTTGTACTAAATGTGGATACTATAAAGGAAAAGAAGCAATTAAAGTTCAAAAAGAAGAAACAAAGTAGTCAATTAAATATTGACTTTTTTGTTTGTCTTTTTTTCTTGCATAGAACCTCTTTAAATTGTATAATAAATATATAATAATAAGGAGAGTATATGAAAAGTGATGTAGTTGATGCAATTATAGAAATACCATATAGAAGTAGAAATAAGTTTGAAATTAAGAATGGTAAAATTAAATTAGATAGAGTTTTATATAGTGCTATGGCATATCCAGCTGAATATGGATTCATTGATAACACTCTAGCTGGTGATAAAGATCCATTAGATATATTAGTTATTGGAACAGAACCTACATATCCAGGATGTATTATTCCAGCAAGGGTAATAGGGGTACTTAAGATAATTGATAATGGATTTGAAGATTATAAAATAATATCAGTAGTAGATGTAGATCCTAGATACGAAGAAATACATGAACTTAATGATCTATCTAAGTTTATATTAGATGAAATTAGAAACTTTTTTGAAAATTATAAAGTTCTTCAAAAAATAGATGTTAAAGTTGAAAAATATTATCCCAAAAATAAAGCATTAAAAATTATAGAACAATCACGTAAGAATTACTTGAAAAGTAATGGTGAAGAAAAATGAAAAAAAGAGGATTTACTTTAGTAGAACTTTTAGTAGTAATAGCGATAATTAGTATACTTGCGACAATTGGTGTTACTGCTGTTATCAAAGTATACAATGATAGTGTTAAGAAAACTATGATTGTTCAAGAAAACAATGTAGCTGAGGCAAAGATAGATAAAACATATGCTCGTATAGATGGTGGAACTAGTAGTCCTGGATACTTCACTAGTAAAAATAGTTCAACTAATGCTGGAAAATATATTAGAAATTTATCACCTAAAGGACTTGAAACTACTGCTCGTAATGGGCTTTATAGATTTGTTGGAACATCTAATAATTATATTAATATTGGTGGTATTTCTTATAGAATTATTGGTATAACTGATAATAGTATTATAAATACTAGTTTAGGATTAAAAGAAAATCAATTAAAACTAATTAAAGCTACTCCGGTTGGAACTCATGCATGGTCTAGTAGTAGAACAAATGATTATCCATTTGGTAATTCATCTAATGATTTATATACATATTTAAATAACACTATAATTAATAATACAAGTGTAATACCTAGTAGTTTTAAAAATAGTATTAGTTCTGTTAAATGGTATAATGGGGACGCTTCTTATGGTACTAGTGCTTCTACAATTGCTTCTTATGAAATGAAATCTATAACAAGTAAAACAGCTAAATTAGGTCTTATGTATTTAAGTGATTATTTTTATAGTAGCACTTATGGTGGAACAACTAATTGTTATAATACTACTTGTAATTCTTCTTGGATATATAATAGTTCATATAATCAATGGACAATGTCTAGAAATGGTAGGGGTAATAATACAGGTTATATTGCTGGCAGTATTGATACTTCTGGTAAAACTAATAATACTATGGTAGTTTATTCTTTATATTATTCACCTGTATTTTATCTTAATGAGAATATGGTTATTTCAAGTGGCAATGGTAGTTTTACAACTCCATTTATTATAAATATTAAATAATTTTAAATCGTATAAATTGATACTAGAAATAGTATCTTTTTTATTGTATAATCTTAATAGAATAGGTGATCAAATGATAAAAAAAGGATTTACATTAATTGAATTACTTGCTGTAATAGCGATAATTAGTATACTTGCGACAATTGGCGTTACTGCTGTTATCAAAATATATAATGATAGTGTTAAGAAAACTATGATTGTTCAAGAAAACAATGTAGCTGAGGCATCAAAAAGCTATTTAGAGGATTATTGCATTGATCCACTTGATAATACTTATAAGTGTCCTAGTTCATATGAAAATAATAGTGAAATAAGGTATATTTGTTTAAGCGATTTACAAGATAATGAAAAAGGAAATTATGTTTCAAAAGTAAATTATAAGAATGAAGATTGTAAAGGAATAATTACTTTTTCTAAGAATGATGATGGTGAATATATTAAAGCTAAAACATATTTATATTGTGATTATGATACAAAAGCTAAAAAGTATAATTATGTAACCGATGAATCTTTAGATACTTCAAAGTATCCAATATGTAATATCGCTTCTGGTATAACAGATCCTAAAGAAACTACATCAACTACTAGCACAACAACTAAGAAAGCAGACCTAGCGTGTACATTTAATGGAGAATTAATGCAAGGAAGTGAATACACTTATGGTCCTTACACATATAGATATAAACAAGAAGGTATTTTTTCATCTTCAGGACTTGCATGGCGAAACATGGCTAATGATGGATGGGGAGTACAACTTACTAATAAATCGAGTTCAGCACAAATCACCGAAGCACCTTGTACATCAATAAACAGTAAAAACGTGACTTCATATGCATATCTATATGAGGGTAGCGCAGCAAGTAGTATTAATGTAACATTCAATTCAGCAAACGTAACTAATATGCAAGGAATGTTTAAAGATACAAAAGCAACATCAATAAATCTTACATCATTAAATACAAGTAAAGTTATAAACATGATAAGTATGTTTGAAGGAAGTAATGCTATATCACTTAATTTAAATAGTTTTAATACTACTAACGTTGTGAGTATGATTTCAATGTTTAGAAGTTCAAGTGCTACAGCATTAGATCTAAGTAGTTTTGATACAAAAAATGTAACAGATATGTCAATTATGTTTAACAGTTCTAACGCAACAACATTAAATTTAAGTAGCTTTAATACTTCAAATGTAAGAAGTATGGGATGGATGTTTCAATCTAGCAAAGCAACAACATTAAATTTAAATAATTTTAATACTAGTAATGTATCAAATATGCAAAGTATGTTTGAAAGTTCTAGCGCAACAACAATAAATATAAGTAATTTTAATACAAGCAAAATTACAAATATGAGTACCATGTTTCACAATGTTAAAGCTACAATATTAGACTTAAGTAGTTTTGATACAAGAAATGTAACAAATATGAATGATATGTTTGGAATGAGTAAAATAAAAACAATATACGTTGGTAGTAATTTTATAACAAATAAAGTAACTAGTAGTACTAATATGTTTAAAAATGCAACTAGTTTAGCTGGAGGATTTGGTACTAAATATAATAGTTCTAAGATAGATAAAACATACGCAAGAATAGATTCTTGTGCAACACCTGGATATTTTACTGATAAAAATAATTCTTCATTAGCAGGTGGAACATTTGAAACTGATTCTTGGGCAACAATAATATCAAATGTAAGAAGTGGTCAAACATGTATGTACAAAGTAGGTGATACTAAATCAGTTAGTGTAGGAACGTATGGAACACATACTGTTCGTATATCAAACATGTCTACGCCAAGTGAATGTAGCAAATCTAATTTTTCACAAACAGCCTGTGGATTTGTACTCGAATTTGCCGATATTATAACAAGTTATAAAGTAAATGATACTGATACATATAAAGGTGGTTGGCCAGCATGCAAAATGAGAACATTTGTAAATAATAATATATATAATGCATTACCATCAGACTTAAAAAGTGGAATAATAAATGCAAAAGTAATAACAGGTCATGGATCTGCTGATTCTCAAAATTTGACATCGACAGATAAATTATATTTACTAAGTACAGCAGAAGTATGGGAAAATGGTACATCAAATGAAATAAAATATGATACAGCTAGAGATGTTACAAGACAACTTGATTATTACAAACAAATGGGAACAACAACTAACAATTATAGTGCAGCAGCTAAAAAAATGAATTCAGGCGGATATATTTGGAGACTTCGCACAGCATGGTCATTTAATCCTGATTCTGTATATGGTGTGGAACGTAGTGGAGATTGGTATAGTAGAGATCCTGAATATACAGGTGGCGTTAGTCCAGCATTTAGAATAGGATAGTTAAATAAGAGGTATTAAGAAATTAATATCTTTTATTTTATGTAAAATTATATTATAATTAAGTAGGTGATAAATGTGAGTAAAGGTGAAATTTATAAAATTGATAGAAAGGATAACAATAGAAAAAATACATATCAGGTAAACAAGAAAGATGATTTAGTTTCATTTATAGTAGGTATACTTGTTTATGCTACTGTACTTATGATAGCAAATAGTCTATTTAAAGGTATTGAAATAGAAAATTTTTTCTATGCAATTATTGCTGCATTAATACTTAGTGGATTAAACTATACAATTAAACCTATCTTGATATATTGGACGCTTCCACTTAGTGTTATGACATTTGGAATAGCATATCCAATAGTAAATATGATTATTTTAAAATTATGCGATATTATTATGGGAAGTTCATTTAATATAAATGGATTCTTTGCTACTTTTGTAATAGCAATATTTATAAGTGGGCTTAAAATAATTCTTGATAATATAATTACTAAGAATGTAGGGAGATAATTATGGATACAATTATAACAATAGGTAATTTTTCATTAAAATGGTATAGTGTTTTAATAACTATCGCTGTTATTATTGCATATTATATGATTTATAGTGAAAGTAAAAGATTTAATATTAAAAGCGAATTTATATTTAATATGATGTTTTGGACAATAATATTTGGAATACTTGGGGCAAGACTTTATTACGTTATATTTAATTGGACTTATTATAGTGAACACTTAAGTGAAATATATAAAATATGGAATGGTGGTCTTGCTATACATGGTGGTATTATTGCTGGTGCTTTAACTGTAATTATATATTGTAAAAAATATAAGGTTAAAGTAGGAAGAATTATGGATTTAATAATTCCAGCATTACTTTTAGGACAAGCATTAGGTAGATGGGGTAACTTCTTTAATGGTGAAGCATATGGTACTATTGTTACTAAAGCTACACTTGAAAATATGAAAATTATACCTGAATTTGTTATTAAAAACATGTATATAAATGGATATTATCATTTACCAATGTTCTACTTTGAATCATTATGGTGCTTTTTAGGATTTATTATTGCATTAATTTTAAGAAGAAGAAAATATATTAAAAAAGGACAACTTACTGGATTTTATTTAATGTGGTATGGAGTTGATAGATTTGTTATTGAAATATTTAGAACAGATAGTTTAATGCTAGGTAACTTAAAAGTAGCAAGAATAGTAAGCGTTATTATGTTTATACTTGGAGTTATGATAGAACTTGTTCAAAGTAGAAAACCTAAATTAGATGATTTATATAATTCGGTAGAAACAGAAGAAATAAGATTTTAGGAGGTATCATGTTTGATCTAATAATTATAGGTGCTGGTCCTGCTGGTATGAGTGCTAGTGTATATGCAAGTAAAGCTAATTTAAATACATTATTAATAGAAAGTGATACTCCTGGAGGACTATTAAATAAAATAAATAAAATAGATAACTATTTAGGATTTAAAAATATAAATGGAAGTGATCTTGCATTTAATATGTATGAACATGTTAGAAGTGAAGGAATAATATTAAAACATGAAAAAGTACTTGGTATAAAAAAAGAAAATGGATTTAAGGTTATAACAAATAAAAATGAATATAACACTAAAAAAATAATTATAGCAATAGGTAGAAAACCTATGAAAACTGGAATACCTGGAGAAACAGAATATAATAAAAAAGGTATTAGTTATTGTGCTATATGTGATAGTCATCTATATAAAGATAAAGATGTAGTTGTTATTGGTGATGATAGTCTTGCATACAATGAAGCATTATATTTAAATGATATATGTTCTACAGTTACATTTATTACAACTAATAAAGATATCAAAAGTGATAAAATAAATATTGTTAATTCAAATGTAAAAGAATTTATAGGAAACGATATTCTTACTGGAGTAGTGCTAGAAAATAATGAAACTATTAAATGTAGTGCAGCATTTATATACAAAGGTTATATGACTGAAGTAAGCTTCTTAAAAGATTTAAATATCATAAATGATAAAGGTAATATTGATGTAGATGATAGATATGAAACACATGAAAAAGGTATTTATGCAGTAGGCGACATTATAAATAAAAAAGTATATCAAATTGCTACAGCTGTAAGTGATGGATGCAATGCAGCACTAAATGTAAAAATGGATATAACAAATGAAAAATAAAGATATCTATATAATAATATTAATTAACATAATACTTTTAATACTACTTTATACTATTAAATCAAATAGATATATAATA
Source organism: Clostridium sp. CAG:524 (assembly GCA_000434555.1). Lineage (GTDB taxonomy): Bacteria > Bacillota_I > Bacilli_A > RF39 > UBA660 > CAG-1000. Next base: position 17,757 of record FR880108.1, read on the forward strand.
ATACTAATTGAAATAATATTATATTTAAGTTATTATATATACCTGTTAATTAAGAAAAAATATATTGGTCATAAAATAATTATTAGTAATTTTATAATGTGTCTTATAGGTATATTAATTATATATATAAGTGGTAATATGAATTTTGTTATAGATGAAGATTTAAGCAATATTGAAGAATCTTTCTCTATATATTCATTCTTTATTATTAATACATTATATAGTTTAATATTTATAATAACAAATGGTATAAAGTTACTTATTAATAAAATAAAAGAATAATGGAGGAATTATGCTTGTATATGGTAGAAATGTAGTACGTGAAATATTAAATAGTAATACTAAAGTATATAAAGTATTTCTAGATAATAATTTTCAAGATAATGAATTATTAGAAAAAATAGATAAAAAGAATCTAAAGAAGTTTCATATTGATAAAAATAAAATAGATAAGATGTGTGGTAGTAGTACTAATCAAGGTATTGCATTAGATATAGAAGAATATGGATATTTAAATATTGATGTATTAGAAAATGATGATAAAGCAAATTTTATTGTTATGTTAGATTCTATTGAAGATCCACATAATTTTGGAGCTATTATTAGAACTTGTGAATGTGCTGGTGTTGATTATATAATTATACCTAAAAATAGAAGCGTTAGTGTTAACAGTACTGTTTATAAGACTTCTAGTGGTGCATTAAACAATGTTAAAATAATAGAAGTAGTAAATCTTAATAATACAATAAAGAAACTCAAAACACTTGGATTTTGGGTATATGGTAGTGATGCTTTAGGAAAAGACTATAGAAGTATTAAGTATGATTCTAAAACATGTCTTATAATTGGTAGTGAAGGACATGGTCTTAAAAAAATAGTAAGTAATTCATGTGATGAGATTATTTCTATACCAATGAAAGGTAAAGTAAATTCATTAAACGCATCAGTTGCATCAGGAATACTTATATATGAAATAATGAAATATAAATAGGTGTATTATGAACTATGAAGAACTAAACGATAATGAACTTGTATATTTATGTAGTGAAAATAATGAAGATGCCACTATCGAGTTAATTAATAAATATAAAAGTATGATATTAATTATATTAAAAGACTTCAAAAAGAAATATAAAATAGTTGGTGTTGAAATAACAGACTTATATCAAGAAGGATTAATAGGACTATTAAATGCAATAGATACTTATGATAAAGATAAAGATGTAACATTCTATACATATGCGAATGCTTGTATAAAAGCATCAATAATGACAGCTATCAGAAATACATTTACATGGAAAAATAGAATACTTAATACATCGTATTCACTTGATAAAATGTATGAAGATTCAGAAAGCAATTTTTATGACTTATTTAAAGATGAAAGAGAAGAACCTAATAGAAAATTAATAGATCGTGAAGAAACATTAGAATTAAAAAATAAAATAACATCTAAATTAAGTGATAAAGAAAAAGTAATATTTGATCTTAAACTTAAAGGACTTGATAATAAAGAAATAGCAGATCTTATTGATAAAGATAAGAAATATGTAGAAAATACCATATTTAGAATAAAGAAAAAATATAAAGAGTTAGAAATAGAGAGGTAAAATATGTTTGATTATTTAAAAGGAAAAGTAAGTATTACTGCTCCTAATTATGTTGTTATTGATTGTAATGGTGTAGGATATAAAATATTTACACCAAATCCATATAAGTTTAAAGAAGGAGAAACTTGTACTGCATATGTTTATAATCATATAAGAGAAGATGAAAATTCATTATATGGTTTTACAACTTATGAAGAAAGAGAATTATTTTTAAAACTTATTGGTGTTAAAGGACTTGGACCTAAAATGGCACTTCCTATACTTGCAACTGGATCAATTAGTGGTATAGTTGATGCGATTGATAGAGAAAATATATTATATTTAAAGAAGTTTCCTAAAATTGGAGACAAAGTTGCTAAACAAATAATACTTGATTTAAAAGGTAAACTTTCTAGTATTGAATGTACTGATGTCAATAATTCAAGTGAAGACCTTGCAGCTGCACTAGAAGCACTTGGATATAAAGGAAGCGATATAAAGAGTGTAATTGCTAGAGTTGACCCAAGTCTTCCTATTGAAAATCAAATTAAAGAAGCATTAAAATTATTATTAAAGTAAAGGAGTAAATTATGGTAATTGGAATTGATATGGATGATACAATATGTTCAACTAACGAACTTATTATTGTAGAAGCAGATAAATATGATAAAGAAGTACTTGGCGGAACAGGTGTGAAAGATGTAAAAGCGTATGAATTTAATGATATGCTTGGTTGGGCACCTGAAATGAAAGGACAATTTTTTAAAGATAGACTTGAATACATTATGTCTCATGCAACTATTAAAGAAGATGCAAAAGAAGTTATTAATAGACTTCATGATAAAGGATTTAAAATTATAATTATATCTTTTAGAAAAGCAAAGTATTTGAAAGACCCATATATGCTTACAAAGAATTGGCTAGACGAGAATGGCGTTAAATATGATAGGATTTATGTAGATACAGGCTCTAAAGTAGATGAATGTATTGAATCAAAAGTAAATTTATTTATTGATGATAAAGAGAGTCATTGTGAAGAAGTAAGTGAAGCAGGCATTGATGTTATATTATTTACTAATGCATATAACATTGAAGAAACTAGATTTGTACGTAAAGATAATTGGAAAGATATAGAAAAATATATAGAGGAAAAATATAATGGATGAGAGAATAGTTACTAATCATGAACTTGAAGCTGATACTTTTGAACGTACGATTAGGCCTGATTCTTTTGATGAATATATAGGACAAACAGATGTAAAAGAAAATATAAAGGTATTTGTTAAGGCTGCCAAAATAAGAAATACTAACCTAGATCATGTACTTTTATATGGTCCTCCTGGGCTTGGTAAAACTACACTTGCTCATATTATTGCAAATGAACTTGGTAGTAATATTAAAACAGCAAGTGGACCTACTATAGAAAAAAGTGGTGATCTTGCCGCTATACTTTCTACGCTTGAACCAAATGATGTACTATTTATAGACGAAATACATAGAATTCCAAGGTATATAGAAGAAATACTTTATAGTGCTATGGAAGATTTTAAACTTGATATCATTATTGGCGGAGAAGGTCAAAGCAGAAGTATTAAGATTGATTTACCACCATTTACTTTAGTAGGAGCTACAACTCGTGCTGGGGATTTATCTAGTCCATTAAGAGATAGATTTGGTATTGTTTCTAAATTAGAATTTTATAGTAATGATGAGCTTGCTGAAATTGTTAAAAGAACTGCTAGAGTATTAAATGTAGAAATAGATGAAGAATCTGCTCATGAAATTGCCATTAGAAGTAGAAAAACACCTAGAATTGCTAATAGATTATTAAAAAGAGTTAGCGATTTTGCATTAGTTGAAAGCGATGGAAAAATAAATATTGATGTTGTAAAAAAAGCATTATCAAGACTTAAAATTAATGATAATGGACTTGATAGTACTGATGTTGAATATTTAATGAGTATTGTTAATAAATTTAATGGAGGACCGGTTGGTATTGAATCAATAGCTTCATCTATTGGTGAAGAAGCAACTACCATTGAAGATGTAATTGAACCATTTTTATTACAAGAAGGATATGTTAAAAGAACTAGTAGAGGTAGAATAGTTACTGAAAAAACATATAGAGAATTTAAAATAAATACGCAAAGAACACTATTTGATTATGAATAGTGTTTTATTATACATTTAAAAATAAGAATGGTATAAATAAATTAAAATCAATAATAAATAAAATCATTGATGAAAAAGTTAGCAAAATAACAATTACTGATTCTAAAAATGAAATACCAAAAGATGTTGTAATAACAATTTTAATTAAATAAAAAAGAATTATTTTTTATATAATTCCTTTTTGTAGTTATCAATTACATCATTCATCATTGATATATAATCTTTATTTTCATTTTTATCTTCTTCAGTTATTGTAAACATACTTTTAATAGGTACTTTTACTATTGAATTTTCACTTATAAATTTTTCTTGTCTTTCATTAAGTTCGTCAGTTTCTAAATAATAAACATATTGTATATCTTTTGATTTAACTAACTTAGTAGCTTCTGCATAGGCTTTGTCTATTGTTTTATTATTATCATCTAAAGATATAACATTTATATTATATTTTGTTAAATAATTAAATATATCATTAGTTGTAAGTATTGTATTATAGTTACCATTTTTACCTATATCATATAAGTTAACATCTAGTTCACTTATCATTTCATTTAACTTTTTATAATTATCTTCAATTTTTTCTTTTACATAAACATTATCATTATATTCAATTAATCCTGATTTAATATTGCTACATAGCATTAAATAATTAGAAGGATTCAACCACATACTCTCATTCTTTAAATCTCTATTCATTCCTTTAGTAGCATCTACAAGCCCAATATTATCATTTCTATTATATAAGTCTTTAGCTAAATAAGCTTCACCAGATACACCACTATATATAAATAATTCACCAGTAGCATATTTATCTTTCTTTTTTTCAGTAACTTTATAATCACTCTTAGAACCATTTGGATAAACACTACTTATTTTTGCATAATCACTATACATCATATTAGTAGCATATTCAATAGGGTAAGTAGTGACATATAAATACTTATCACTAAAATCATCATTTAAACTACATCCAGATAACATTAAAACACATAATAATAACACACTAAATACTTTTTTCATAACTCTCTCCTTCACGAATAACAGGGTCATAACCAACTTTACCAAATGGATGGCACCTAAATATTCTCTTTATTCCTTTTTTAATTCCCTTTATACCATATATATTAATACATTCCTTCATATATTCACTACATGTAGGAGTAAATCTACACATTGAATGACAATGAAGAGGTGTTATTTGATATATATCTATTAACTTAATTAATATTTTTTTCATGTATTAATTATATAATAAAATTATATAAAAATAAATATCTTTTTAATATCCTTTATGTTATACTAGACATATATAGTAGAGATGTGTATGAGTTATAAATGCTATAAATGTGGAAAGATACTAGATGATAAGACACCTTCTTGTGACAAATATGACACAAATAGAATAAAAGTTGCAAGTAATAAAAATAAAAATGAAACTGTAAACAAAAGAAGCTATTTAATATATATAATTTACTCACGAATTTTATATTTATAGGACTTGTAATATATAACTTTAGTAATATAGAATTACAACATATATTTGGTGGAATAGCTATAGTTTTAAATATATTTTTATATCTTATATATAAAGAAATAGTTAAAGGATGGTTGTAGTGTATGAAATATTGTAATAACTGTGGTAAAAAACTAATTAACGGTTCTAATTACTGTGATAATTGTGGTTATAAAGTATTAGAAGAACAAAAAGAAGATAAAATTATTAGAAATGATGGTAATTGGAAATATTATGTATTAGCGAATATAATAATAATTGCTCTTAATATATTTTCAAGCCATATAGGATATAGTAATTTTGGTGTTACTGGATTTATAGTTGCATTAGTAATTATAATAACGGCTAAAGTTAAATATCCTAAAGTTACTATTGTTAGTGTATTATTTTGGATAGAAATAATAATAGTATTTCTTATAATAACATACATTATATTCTTAATGGCAATGTGTGTTAGCTTAATAAATAGTTGTGGGTGATAAACATGAAATATTGTATAAAATGTGGTAATAAATTAAATGATAATGATAAATTTTGTAATAAATGTGGATATAAAATAAAAAAAATAAGTATTAAAACAAAGAAAACAATAATAGTTTCAATAATAACCATTGTTTTAATATTAATAATTATACCAATTAATATAGTACTTATTAAGAATTTTACAGCACATAGATTATACGAAAAAGAAATGAAAAATTATATTTATGATAAAGATAGTAAAGTTACATATAAAGATTCATATCATTGTAAAGAATGCCTTAATGATTGTGATGGCTCTTGCTTTGGTACAACTGACATTGAAAACTGTATGATATATGAATTTAAAGTAAAAGAAAATGATTTCAAATATAGAGCTTACTATATAATAAACAATGATGAGATAGAATATGTAAGTGATAGAGAAGAAAAATTAGATAATAAGATCATTAAAGATAAATTTAAAAATAAATATAAAGATTATAAAATAGAAATTAATTATACACCAAATAAATTTGATAAAAGAAGATTAAATATTGATTCAGAAACTACTAAAGTTGATATAACTAAATATGGTACAGTATCAAGCGTACTTACTAAAGAACTATATAATGATATACATAGTATAATAGAAAATACTGGATATATTAGATTACATACAGATGAAAATATATATCTTTCATTCTATAAAAAAGCAATAACACTAAATTACAATTATAAAAATAAATATGAAACAGATAATATGCATTATAAATATGAAAAATATTATGAAGTAAAATTAGAAAATAAAACATATGAAGAAGTAATAAAGGAAATAATGAATAGTTATGATAGATACTGATTTACAAATATATAGTATATGTATTTTTATATCATTTATATTAAATATAATAGTTATATGTTTGCTTAATAAAAATAAAGATAGACTTATATATTATATGCTTATATATGAAAATATTGGTTTTATATATGGAGGAAAACTATTTACATATTTAACTAACTTAAATAAATATGACAGTTTTGATTTTCTAAGAATAGGTTTTTCATCATTAGGTAGTCTAATAGGAGGCATATTATTTCTTATATTGTTTTGTATTCAATTTAAAAGAAATATAAAAGAAACATTAACTCTATTTATAAAGCCTATACCTCTTATGTGTGCAGTAGGTAAACTGGGATGTTTTTTAGTGGGATGTTGTTATGGAATAAAATATAATGGACCATTTAGTATAGTATATAATTATGCATCTAATGATATAAATGGTATAAGATTATTTCCAGTACAATTAGTAGAGAGTATAGTCTTTATGATCATATTTATTTTAATAATGAAAAAGAAAGTAAATGTATATAAAACAATATTTATATGTTCACTATCTAAATTCTTACTTGATGCTTTAAGATTTAAAAGTAACAATATGATATTAAGTGTAAATCAAATAGGATGTCTTATTATAATGATAATTTCTTTAATTTTAATATATAAAAGTAATGAAAAGAAAAAACAAATATGATATAATTAATTTGTGATAATTATGAAAAATATATTTAGTAAATTTAATATTACAATAAAAAATGAAAAATTATTAAAAATAGCACTTACTCATACAAGTTACTCCAATGAACATAATTGTGAAAGTTATGAAAGGCTTGAATATTTAGGAGATGCTGTTCTTGAAATAGTATGTAGTGATTATTTATATAAGAATACAAATTATCCTGAAGGTGAAATGAGTAGACTTAGAAGTCTTTATGTATGTGAAAATGCTTTATATGAATATTCAAAAGAAATTAAACTTAAAGATTATATATTACTTGGTAATGGTATGATGGAAGCTAATAAAACAATAATTGCAGATGTATTTGAAGCAGTTATTGCTGTTATATATTTAGAAGAGGGATTAGACACAGTTAAAAGACTATTTGATGAATTAATAGTTCCATATATAAAACATCATGATGATTTTTTAAAAGATTATAAAAGTTTACTTCAAGAAAGTGTTCAAACTGTTAAAAAAAGTGTAACATACAAATTAGTTGATGAAAGTGGTCCTGCTCATCATAAAGAGTTTAAAGTCGAAGTAATTATAGATGATTTAGTATATGGGGTTGGTATTGGTAATTCAAAAAAAGAGGCAGAACAAAATGCCGCTAAAGAGGCATATCAAAAAAGAGCTAAATAAGGAGAAAAGAGTATGTATATAGATAAATTAATAAAAAAAGAAGTTATTACATTATTAATATCAGTATCACTACTTGTTATAGTATTTATAGGTGTTACTTAT
>FR880109.1 GCA_000434555.1 Clostridium sp. CAG:524
ACATCAACAGATAAATTATATTTACTAAGTACAGCAGAAGTATGGTCACAAGGAAGTTCAAATACAATAAGTACTGATACAGCAAGAGATAATACTAGACAACTAGATTACTATAAAAATTTAGGAACAAGTACAAGTAATTATAGTGGAGCAATAAAGAAAAACGGAACTAGTGCTTCAAGGTGGTGGCTTCGCGCGGCTTATTCCAATACTGCTTTCACTTTCTTATTTGTTTCCGACTCCGGAGGTTGGAGTGCCAACAATGCTACTATTGCTAGTGGCGTTGCGCCAGCTTTCCGATTGGGCTAAAAGATATATTAAAAAACAATATATCTTTTATTTTGCAATTAATTATGTTAAAATTATCTTAGAATAAGAGGTTATATATGTATATAGACAAATTAATAAAAAAAGAAGTTATTACATTATTAGTATCAGTATCACTACTTGTTATAGTATTTATAGGTGTTACTTATGCTAAGTTCTTAAGTGTTGATAAAGGACAGGATACTGTAATAAATATGGGAGACTTAAACATAAGTTTCTGTAAAGATACAACATGTGATACAACTTATTCAAATATAGGTCAAGTTATCGGTACAAAAGTAGAAAATGGAACAACAGTGCCAGCAGATATTTATCCATTTAAAAATGATGGCTCTTATTCAAATGAAACTCCATATATATTTAAAGTGGAAAACACAGGATCTCTTGATTCAACTGTAAAAATAAAGTTAAAAGAAGATGCATCTTTTACACCAAGCGGAGATTATTCAAGTTATGCAAGACTTACTAGTAAATATGCAGACCATTTAAAAGTAGCAATAAAGAAAAAAATACTATATCA
>FR880110.1:0-25151 GCA_000434555.1 Clostridium sp. CAG:524
GATTCATGGAAAACAATAATTAAAGCTGTTAGAAATAATAATATAAGCAAATATAGTGTAGGAGATACAAAAGAAATTGATATGGGTACTTATGGAACACATACGCTTCGTGTAGCAAATACATCAACTCCAAGTGAATGTTCAAGGGCAGGTTTTTCACAAACTGCTTGTGGATTTGTACTTGAATTTGCAGATATAATAACAACACATAAAATGAATGATACAGATACAAATGTGGGAGGATGGCCATCAACAAGTATGAGAACATTTGTAAATAATGACATATATAATGCAATACCAAGTGAACTTAGAAATGCAATAATAGATACAACAGTAGTATCAGGACATGGAAGTACAAGCGGAGAAACAAACTTCACATCAACAGATAAATTATATTTGTTAAGTACTGCAGAAGTATGGGCAGATGCAGTATCAAGTTCTAATGGTATAAATGGAATAGATGAAAAATTTTCAATTTTACCGTTGGCTGTACCAGAAGTAGATACTTGTGGAGTTGAATGCGATAATGCAAGAAAAGTAACAAGACAATTAGATTATTATAAAAATTTAGGTACAACTCCAACTAATTATAGTGGAGCAATAAAGAAAAATGGAACTAGTGCTGCTTATTGGTGGCTTCGCGCGGCTAAGTCCACTATTACTTCCAGTTTCTACCGTGTGAGTAGCAGTGGTCACTACAGTCAAAATGTTGCTGATACTACGAACGGAGTTTCTACAGCATTCCGAATCGGCTAACTTAACAATCAGTGGAATAACCAAACAATATTCCACTTTTCTTTTATCTAAACATTAATTCATATAAACTTACTAGGAATTTTATATTTTTTCTTTACAACTTTATATAAATAGTTATATACTAATTATGATAATTTTTATAGTTATTGAAAGGAGTATTATGATAGAATTAATTGATATTTATTTTGAAAGAGATAATAAAATAATATTAAATAATATAAATTTAAAACTTGAAAAGAATAAGTTTTATTCATTGACTGGGCCTAATGGTAGTGGAAAGAGTACACTTGCTAAAGTAATAATGGGACTTACTATTCCTGATAAAGGAAAAATACTATTCAATGGAGAAGACATCACTAACAAAAGTATTGATGAAAGAGCTAAACTAGGAATAGGCTTTGCATTTCAAACACCAGTATGTTTTAAAGGAATAACTGTTTATGATTTATTAAGTGTTGCTTCTAATAAAAGTCTTACTAAAAAAGAAGCATGTGATATATTGAGTAAAGTAGGACTATGTGCTTTAGAATATATTGATAGAGAAGTTAATAAATCACTTTCAGGTGGAGAACTTAAGAGAATAGAAATAGCAAGTGTTATCGCAAGAGATCCTAAATTTGCTATATTTGATGAACCTGAAGCTGGAATAGATTTATGGAGTTTCAATAGTCTAAATAAAGTATTTAAGAATATTCAAGAAAATAATGATGCGACTACTTTAGTAATATCACATCAAGAAAAAATACTTGATATTGCTGATGAAATAATACTTATGGAAAATGGAACTATTAAGAAAGTTGGTTCTAAAGAAGAAGTTATATCTAACATAAATAGTAAACCATGTTGTAAAGTAGGTGAGATGAATGAATAAGACTGAACTTGAATTATTAAGCACTATTGGTGCTGGTGATTACTTGAATGCTACTGCATACAACATAAGAAAAGATGGAAAAGGTATTGAAAGAAAAATAAATGAATATGTAAACATAGAAAGTAAAGAAGAAGGAAAAGGTATCAATATATATGTAAAAGAAAATACACCATTTGCGATAGTTGATATTCCTGTTCTTATAACTGAAAGTGGTCTTACTGACGTAGTTTATAATGATTTCTTTATTGGCAAGAATGCTAATGTAACAATAGTCGCAGGTTGTGGCATAAATAATCCACATCACAAAGACTCAAGACATGATGGTATTCATAGATTCTTTATTGAAGATAATGCTAGTGTTAAATATATTGAAAAACATTATGGAGAAGGAGAAGGTAGTGGTAAAAGAATACTTAATCCAACTACTGAAGTAACATTACATGATAATGCATTTATGACTATGGAAACTAGTCAAATAAAAGGAGTAGATGATACTAATAGAGTAACAAAAGCAACATTAAGTACTGGTTCTACTTTAATAATAAATGAAAAAATATTTACATCAAATAATCAAAAAGCAACTACATCATTTGATATAGAATTTAATGGGGATAATTCTAGTTCTCATGTAACATCAAGAAGTGTTGCTGAAATGGATTCATATCAAGAATTTAAATCTAATATGACAGGTAATAGTTTATGTTATGGTCATGTAGAATGTGATGCGATTATTAAAGATAATGGTAAAGTTAAATCAATACCACAAATATATGCTAAAAATGTAGATGCTAGTCTTGTACATGAAGCAACAATAGGTAAAATTGCTGGTGAACAATTTATTAAGTTAATGTCACTAGGACTTTCAGCAAGTGAAGCAGAACAAGCAATAATAAATGGATTCTTAAAATAGGTCTAACGAACGTTAGGCTTTTTGTTTTTTTAAAATAATTCATCAAATGTCACTTACATGTCACTTTACATCTTGTATACTTATGTTGTAAATTAAGAAAGGGAAAGAAAATATGGAAATATTAAAAGTAGAAAATTTAACAAAAGTATATGGTAAAGATAATAATAAAGTAGTTGCTTTAGATAATGTATCATTTACAGTAGAAAAAGGTGAATTTATCGCAATAGTAGGTGCTTCTGGTAGTGGTAAAAGTACATTATTACACCTTATTGGTGGAGTAGATACGCCTACAAGTGGAAAAGTATTTATAGATGGACAAGACATATATAAATTAAATAGTGATAAACTTGCTATATTCAGAAGAAGAGAAGTAGGACTAATATATCAATTTTATAACTTAATACCAATTTTAACAGTAGAAGAAAATATAACACTTCCACTAGAACTTGATAATAGAAAAGTTGATAAATTTGAACTAAACGAAATAATTAAACTATTAGGACTAGAAAGAAGACGTAATCATTTACCTAATGAATTATCAGGTGGACAACAACAAAGAACATCAATAGGTAGAGCAATAATAACAAAACCAGCAATAATACTTGCTGATGAGCCAACTGGTAACCTTGATTCTAAAGCCAGTGAAGAAGTAGTAACATTACTACAAAAAATGAATAAAGATTATAAACAAACAATAATAATGATTACACATAACCTAGAAATTGCATCATATGCTGATAGAATTATTACTATAGAAGATGGAAAAATAGTTAAGGAGAAATAATCATGAATATCCTTAATAAATTAACAATAAAAAACTTAAAACTAAATAAAAAAAGAACAATAGTAACAATAATAGGAATAATTCTTTCAGTAGCACTTATATGTGCAGTGGCAAGTATGGTATCTAGTTTTAGAGAAAGTTTAATTAGATTTGAAATTAATAGAGATGGAAACTTTCATTATGAATTTAGTAATGTAGATAGTAAAACATTAAAAGAAATTAAAAATAATAGAAACTTTGAAAAAATATATATAAGTAAAAACGTTGGCTATTTAAAACTTGATAATAGTAAGAATGAAGATAAACCTTATGCATATTTAATAGCTATGAATAAAATAACTATGTCTAATGTGTCACTTAACTTAATTGAAGGAAGATTTCCATCTAATGATAAAGAAATAGTTATACCAAGACATTTAAAAACAAATGGTAGAGTTGATTATAAAGTTGGAGATACTATAACACTATATTTAGGTGATAGAGTTAGTGATGGATATACTCTTAATCAAAATAATCTATATCATAAAGATGAAGAAACATTTGATATAAAAGATACCAAGACATTTAAAATAGTTGGTATTATAGAAAGACCAAGTACAATAATAGAAAATTATTCAGCACCAGGATATACATTCATAACATATTTAAATGATAATAATTATAGTGGTGAATACAATGTATACTTAAGATATACTAAAGAAGCATTAAAAAATAGATATGAAATAACAGCTAGATTATTAAATGTAGATCCTATAAAATATAAAAAATATATGACTGATTTAGATTCCCTTAAAAAAAGTGAAATAGATGAAGTTGAAAAGAAAATAATAACAACACCACATATCATGAATGGATATTTAATTTCACTTGAAACAATGAGTCTTAAAGATAGTACTATGAAAGTACTTTATATTTTATCAACTATTGTAATTATAATAATAATTGTTTCATCTGTATTTTGTATTAAAAATAGTTTTGATATATCTATAACAGAAAAGACTAAACAATATGGTATGTTTAGAAGTATAGGAGCAACATCAAAACAAATAAAGAAGAATGTTTTATATGAAGCATTTATACTTGGAATAATTGGTATACCTCTTGGTATATTATGTGGATTACTTGCTTCATGGATACTTATTAAAGTATGTAATTATTATTTATATGGTGCTTTAAATGGAATAACATTAGTATTTAATACAAGTCTTATATCAATATTAATATCAATATTACTTGGAAGTATAACAATATATTTTTCAGCATTAAAGAGTGCTAGAAGAGCATCTAAATTATCTCCAATGGTAGCTATAAGAAATAGTGAAGATATTAAAATAAAATCTAAAAAGTTAAGAACTCCTAAGTATATAAAATCATTATTTGGAGTAGGTGGAGTTATATCATATAAGAATTTAAAAAGAAATAAAAAGAAATATAGAACAACAGTTATATCAATAGTAATATCAGTTTCAGTATTTATTGGACTTTATTATTTCATGAATATGGCATTTAGTATACTAGATTTAGAAGTGGGTTCGTCTGATGCTAATATACAACTTATAATAGGTGATAATAGTAAAGATAAAGAAAACAACTTAAATAAAATAGAACAAATATTTAATCTTGATAATATAGAAAGAATAAGTTTTCAAAAAAGACTATTAGGTGAAATTATAGATAAAACACTTTACACAAAAGAATTTAATAAGCTTATTGGTACTAATGGTACAATGATATTAATATATGCAATAGGAGATTCAGAATATAGAACTTATGTTAAATCACTAGGATTAAATTATAGTGATGTTAAAAATACAGGTATTCTTATCAATAATTCATTTGCTTATGATGAAGATAGTAAAAAGGATGTAGAAATATCGGTGCTAAATATTAAAAAGAATGACAAAGTTGATATAAAAATAAATAACATAACTCATCAAATAAAAATATCTGAAATTACTAAAGAAAGACCATTTGGATTTAGTAATACTTATAGTTCAGGATTTATAATAGTAAGTGATGAATATTTAAAAGAACTTGATAGTAATTTTAATTATGGTTGGATATTGATAAGAAGTAATAATGCTGATTTGTTACAAAGCAATATTGAAAAGATATTAGGAGATATAGATTATAATTTAAATAATACTGATAAAAATTATAGAATTGTTAAAGGAGTTTATACTTTAATGGCGATATTCTTATATGGATTTATTACTGTAATTACTTTAATTGGTATTACAAATATATTTAATACAATAACAACTAATATTAATTTAAGACGTGGAGAATTTGCTATATTAAAAAGTGTGGGAATGACATCACATGAATTTAATAGACTTATTAATTTAGAAACAATATTCTATTCATTAAAATCATTATTAATAGGTATACCTTTAGGAGTAGGAATATCATATTTAATATATATAGCGTTTTCAGAGGGAAGTAGAGAATTTCAATATGAATTTCCATTTGGAGGAGTATTTATAAGTATACTTGCAGTATTTATATTAGTTTTTATAATAATGAATTACTCTATAAAGAAAGTTAATAAACAAAATATAATAGAAGATATTCGTAATGAAAACATTTAAGGACTTTAGTGTCCTTTTTTGATATAATTGTTTTAGGAGAGATTATGAAAATATTATTAGTAGAAGACAATAAAAGTATAAGTGATAATTTAAAATATACATTTAATATAAATAATATAGATCTTGATGTAACAAATAATATTAAAAGTACAAAAGATTATTTAGAATATAATAAACCTAGTTTAATAATATTAGATGTTACTTTACCTGATGGTAATGGATTTGATTTATATAAAAGTGAATTATCTAAAATGAATATACCAGTTATATTTTTAACTGCATGTGATACTGAAGAAAATATAGTTGAAGTACTTAATATGGGTGCAAGTGATTATATTACTAAACCATTTAGACCATTAGAACTAATAGCCAGAATAAATAAAATATTACATAAAAAGACTATTAAAATAAAAGATATAACAATAGACATGAATAAAATGATAGTTACTAAAAATAATGAAATAATAAATCTTACTACTCTTGAATATAAAATACTAAATCTATTAATTGAAAATATAAATAAAGTAGTAACAAGAGATAGAATAATTGATAGTATATGGGAATGGACTGGTAATGATGTTAATGATAATACAATAACAGTTTATATGAAAAGAATACGTGAAAAGTTAAATAGTGATATAATAGTTACTATAAAAGGAATAGGTTATAGAATAGATGAAGAATAAAACAATAAAAAAATATATATTATCACTTATAATATTATTAATATTTAATGTATCACTAATATTTATATTAAATAGATATGAATATAAAATGTATACTAAGAATTATAATGATAAAATAAATTCAATAATAAGCAATATCAAAAATAGATATCCAAATATAGAAGAAAGTGATATTATTGAAATAATAAATAATGAAGAAGATAGTGAAGATATATTAAGTAAATATGGTATAGATAGTATAACTAAAAATGATAAAGTTAATAATAAGATAAGAATTATATCATTAATAATAATTATTACTTTTGATTCATTAATTATATTGATATTTTATTTATATGATAAAAATAAATCTAAAAAGATAAAAGAGATTACTAAGATGATATCAAAAATCAATAATAGACAGTTTGATATAGATATAAATGACTTTAATGAAGGAGAACTTTCTATACTTAAAAATGAAATATCTAAAACAACTATTATGTTAAGACAAGTTGCTGATAATAGTGTTAAAGATAAATTAAATCTAAAAGATTCTCTTGGTGATATATCTCATCAATTAAAAACACCTCTTACTAGTATTACAATAATGATAGATAATATTTTAGATAATCCTGATATGAATGAAAAGACTAGAAAGAAATTTCTTATTAATATAAAACGTGAAATATTAAATATTAACTTTTTAGTAATGTCTCTTCTTAAATTATCAAAATTTGATGCGAATGTTGTTAAATTTAATAAAGAAAGTGTATATTTAAAAGATATAATTATTGAAAGTATTAAGAATGTATCTATGATAAAAGAGTTAAAAAATATTACTATAAAAGTATCAGGAGATGATAATATTAAATTATTATGTGATTTTAAATGGCAAGTTGAAAGTATAACTAATATATTAAAAAATTCAATTGAACACACGAGTGAATATGGCACAGTTGAAGTAAATTATAGTGAAAATAAATTATATACAAGAATACTTATTAAAGATAATGGTAAAGGTATAAATAGTGATGATTTACCTCATATATTTGATAGATTTTATAAAGGTGAGAATGGTAGTGATGATAGTTTTGGTATAGGTCTTTCACTTTCAAAGACAATAATTGAAAAAGAAGGTGGCAGTATCACAGTTAAAAGTACGCCTAATATTGGTACAATTTTCACAATTAAATACTTGAAATAAACGAAAAAATATTGAAATTTAATATCAAATACTTTACAATTATATTGTAGGAAGGAGATTTATTATGAAGAAAAAGATTGCTATTATCGTTTTAATGTTACTATCAATTATTATTCCTGTAAAAGCTTTTGCTAAAGAACAATATAAAACATTAAATTTAGAAGAAACTTTAGCTGAAGAAGGAATTGAAAAGAAATTTAGTAATTATAAAGAAACAGATGATCAAATTACAATCTATATGTTTAGAGGAAAGGGATGTGCTTATTGTAAAAAATTTTTAGAATTCTTAAATGGAATTACTGAAGAATATGGAAAATATTTTAAATTAGTTTCATTTGAATCTTGGTATAATGATGAAAATTCTAATTTATTAACTGACATCTCTACATTTATGGGAGAACCAGCTAGTGGAGTTCCATATATTATAATTGGTGATAAAGTATTTGGTGGATATACTGATTCTTATGATGAAAGTATTAAAGCAGCTATTAAATCATTATATGATTCTGATGATAAATATGACGCATTAGAAGAATATGAATATAGTAAGAGATGGGATAAAATATTAAATCCTTCTAATTTCACAGTTATTATATGGACTATATGTTTAGTAGTTGTTTCAACTGTAGTAATTGTTTTAACTAATAGATGTAATACTAAGAAAATAGTTGCTGCTATTGAAGGAAATAAAAAAACTTCAACAATTCGTGAAGAAGTAAAAGAAGAAAAACAAGAAAAACAAAATAATAACAATAATAAAAATAAGAAAAAGTAATTTACAATAAAGTCTCTCATGTGAGAGATTTTTATTTTAAAAAATATTGTTAATTTATGTACAAAATGTTACAATATTATTATGAATAGAATAGTGAATTTCTTACAAAAATATTTTGCTGTTATTTCAGTACTTATTGGTATAAGTATTCTTTTAAGTGTTACTTTTTCAAACTTCGTTGTTACATCAAATAATCATAAAGCAGCTGAAATGTATATTGGAGAACTTAAGTATTCAATGGAAATAGATGGTTCTACTACTAACACTTTAACAGTACCAACAGGTGAAACAATTATAGATGTAAAAGTAAATAATTTAAATCCAGTAGATACATATTACAAACTACTTTATTTAAAGAATACAAATATTACAGTTAAGTATTACGAATCAACAAAAGATACTAATGAAGTAGTAACTACATATAATAAGCCAAATGATTCAGTAACAAGTAGTAATTCTAATACAATAAAACTACAAATCACAAATAGTAGTATTTCTTCTCAAAATATAGCATTAACTATGAAGGGTGGGTATATTACAAATACAGTAGAAGATATAACAACACCTTCAACATATAGTGAGATAACATTGGCCGATACAAGTACAAATACATATTTTTGCAAAACAAATAGCACTTTAACACAAGGACTTAATTATAATAATGGTCAGTATACTTATGCTTATAAACAACAAGGAGCGTCTGCAAGTTCTGGCTTAGGTTGGAGTAATATAACTGATAATGGTTGGGGTGTACAGCTAACTGATAAAGCAAGTACTGACGCAGTGACAAGCAAACTTTGTACATATATTAATGATAAACCAGTTACTTCAATGTCATATATGTTTTGGGATAGTCAAGCATTGAGAATAGATTTGAGTAATTTCAACACATCAAATGTATATAATATGGGAGGTATGTTTTCTAGCAGTCAAGCTACAACCTTAGATTTAAGCCATTTTGATACATCAAAAGTAACAAATATGGGAGGTATGTTTCAACATAGTCAAGCTACAACCTTAGATTTAAGCCATTTTGATACATCAAACGTAACAAATATGCAATGTATGCTTTGTGATAGTCAAGCCTCAACCATAGATGTAAGCCATTTTGATACATCAAACGTAACAAATATGAATAGTATGTTTTGGAATAGCAAAGCCATAACCATAGGTGTAAGCCATTTTGATACATCAAAAGTAACAAATATGAATGTTATGTTTGGTAATAGTCAAGCCACAACCATAGATGTAAGCCATTTTGATACATCAAACGTAACAAATATGAATAGTATGTTTTGGAATAGCAAAGCCATAACCATAGGTGTAAGCCATTTTGATACATCAAAAGTAACAAATATGGGAGGTATGTTTCAACATAGTCAAGCTACAACCTTAGATTTAAGCCATTTTGATACATCAAACGTAACAAATATGAATAGTATGTTTTGGAATAGCAAAGCCATAACCATAGGTGTAAGCCATTTTGATACATCAAAAGTAACAAATATGGGAGGTATGTTTCAACATAGTCAAGCTACAACCTTAGATTTAAGCCATTTTGATACATCAAACGTAACAAATATGCAAGGTATGTTTCAACATAGTCAAGCCACAATCATAGATGTAAGCAACTTTGATACATCAAACGTAACAAATATGCAATGTATGTTTTGTGATAGTAAAGCCGCAACCTTAGATTTAAGCCATTTTGATACATCAAACGTAACAAATATGCAAGGTATGTTTTGGAAAAGTCAAGCCACAACATTAGATGTAAGTCATTTTGATACAAGTAATGTAACAAATATGGAAGTTATGTTTGCCTATATGACAAATCTTAAAACTATATATGCTAGTAGCAAATTTGTAACTACCTCTGTAACGAGTAGTACAAGTATGTTTGAAAAAAGTACTAATCTAGTAGGTGGAGCAGGAACAAAATATAATAAATCTCATCTTGATAAAACATATGCTAGAATAGATGGTGGAACAAGTAATCCTGGATATTTTACTGAAAAGCCATCAACATTTAGTACCGATAGTTGGGCAACTATAGTTAGTTCGGTTAAAGCTGGAAATACTAGAGGATATAAAGTTGGAGAAACTAAAACAATTGATTTGGGGACGACATATGGAACTCATACACTACGTATTGCAAATACAACAACACCAAGTGAATGTAATGCGTCTGGATTTTCACAAAGTGCTTGTGGATTTGTATTAGAATTTGCTGATATAATATTATATAAAGAATTTAATAGCAGTACATCTAATACAGGAGGTTGGTCATCGAGTGAACTTAGAACATTTATCAATAATGATATATACAATGCATTGCCAGTTGATTTAAGGAATATTATAATAGATACAATTGTTGTGTCAGGGCATGGTAAAAGCGACTCTACTAATTTTGTTACCACCGATAAATTATATTTATTAGCTCCAAAAGAAATATTTAGTAACTGGAGTAATAGTTATGATACAGCAAAAAGTTTAACTAGAACTTTTGATTATTACATAAATGCTGGTGTAACAACAAGCAATTATAGTGGTGCTAAAAAATATAAGGGAACGAGTGCTTATTATTGGTGGCTTCGTTCCGCATATTCTACGAGTAACAGTGATTTCTTTAGAGTTAATCGTTCTGGTGGTTGGAGTGGTAGTAATACTGCTACTGCTGCTAATGGTGTATCTCCAGCATTCAGAATAGGCTAATCAAAATAAACAATTTCCATTTTAAGGTAGATTTACTTCTACCTTTTATTTTATAATATAAATATGACAAATGAAGAAAGAAACAACTTAATAATGAGTAAATTATCAATATACTTAAATGATTATAGTGATTATATAAAAGAATCTATGATAAATAATATTAAAAATGAATTTGGATTTACTACACTAGAATCATATAAAATAATACTTACAAGTATACTTGGTATTACTAATAAAGAAATAATACATGAATTTGATAAGATAGTTTATGAACTTGATAAAAGTGTTTATGAAGATAATTTGTATTATAAGAACATTAATCTTAAATGTATAAGTTCTAATAAATGGAAATTTGAATATAAGAGTTATAAGCCATATGAAGCATTTGTATTTAATGATTTAAGATGTATTAATGATAAATTATATCCTAGTATTGGATATTTTAAAGATGAATATAAATATCCATGTGTTCTTGAAAATGATAGAGAATGGATGTTAATTACACCTAATGAAATAGAAACTATGAAAAAGCCTATAAGTGAAGCAACTGGTAATGTTCTTACATATGGACTTGGTCTTGGATATTATGCCTATATGGTATCTATGAAAGATAATGTAGAAAGTGTAACAATAGTTGAAAAAGATAAAGAAATAATAGATTTATTTAATGAGTATATCTTACCACAATTTAAAAATAAATCTAAAATAAAGATAATTAATGATGATGCGTTTAATTACTTTAAAAAAGATATATATTATGATTATGTATTTGTTGATATATGGCATGATCCTAGTGATGGAATAGATTTATATTTAAAATTTAAAAGTTTAGAAAAAGATAATATCAAATATTCATATTGGATAGAAGATACATTAAAATGTTATATTGAATAAAATATATAAGGAGGAAAACATGAAAAGATATAAAAGTACTAAAATAGCTAGTATTTTAGGAATGATAGGTAATGTATTTTTACTTATTATAAAAGGAATAATTGGATATATTACAAATAGTCAAGCAATGATAGCGGATGCTTTTAATAGTGCAGGCGATATATTTTCTTCAATAATGACATTTATTGGTAATAAAATATCAAGTATACCAAAAGATAATGATCATAATTTAGGACATGGTAAAGCAGAATATATTTATTCAATGTTAATAAGTATATCTATGATATTAATATCACTTGTAGTACTTAAAAATTCATTAAATTCAATATTTATAAGTAATAAATATGATTTTAATATATGGCTTGTAATTGTATGTATCATTACTATAATAGTCAAAATATCATTATTTATATATACAAATTACTTATCAAAAAAATATAATAATTTACTTATAAAGGCTAATTCTAAAGATCATATAATAGATGCAGTTATAACAACATTTACTTTAATATCATGTATACTTTCTACATATAACATATACTTTTTAGATGGTATTGTAGGTATAATAATATCTATATGGATACTTATATCCGCTATTAAAATATTTATTGAAAGTTATGATGTTCTTATGGATAAATCAATAGATGAAGAAACTAAGAATGAAGTACTTGATATAATAAAAAAGCATAGTGAAATTATAAAGATAAATCATTTTAATTCAACACCAGTAGGTTATAAATATCAAATATCATTTACCATATTTGTGGATGGAAATTTAAAGACTTATGAAAGTCATGAAATCGCAAATAATCTTGAAAAAGAAATATTAAAGAAGATAGATGAGATTTATTTAGTAGTAATACATGTAAATCCAATAGAGGTAAAAAATGACAAAGGAAGAAATATATAAAACATTAGATGAACTAAATATTAAATATAGAGTAGTTAATCATAAAGCAGTATTCACTATGGAAGAAGTTATAAAAGAGAATATTGAACCATATGAAAATATACTTAAAAATATATTTATAAGAGATGATAAGAAAAGAAATTATTATTTAGTACTCGTATGTCATAATAAGAAAGTTAATTTAAAAGAATTAAGTAATAAGATTAACAGTAGAAAGCTTTCTTTTGCAGATGAAGAAGATTTATATAACTATCTAGGGCTTACTAAAGGTTCAGTTTCACCACTTGGAATACTTAATGATAAAGCTCATAAAGTAACTATATTAATAGATAAAGATATAGAAAATATAGACGAAGTAGGAGTACATCCTAATATTAATACAAGTACTGTATTTATGAATCCTAAAGACCTTGAAAAAATATTTAAAAATAATAAATATGAGTACATAGAATTATAAAATATAAAGCATAATAATAATGGTGATCAATATAAAAAAGAATATCATAAAATTATTATTTATGCTTTCTATTTTTTTAACCTTTAATATAGGTGAAATAGATTCTAATAGTGATAAAATATTATATTATGATAGAACTAATTTGAATTATATTGATACATTTAAAATATATTTTAAGAATACTAATTCTTATAGTTTAAATAAGTCTTTAAAGTATACTAATATTGAAGTATTAAGTTATATTATTGATGGTAAGAAGTATTATGCTAGAAATATTGAAGAGTTAATAAATGTTTATACTAAAGATTTAAATGATGAATTAAAAGTGTATTATAAATTACATGGAATTCGTATAGAAGGTATAACTGTTGTATGTAAAGTATATGACTTGATAAAACTTGAAAAACTTGAAAGAATATATTAATTTTGATATTATTAACATATAAAAGGAAGAATCAAAATGAAGAAAATTTTAATGTTATTAATATCATTTTTTATGTTTATATCTTTTACTAAGGCAGATTATATAAGTTGTAATTTACAAAAGGTAGTAAATAATAATACTGAATATAGTAAAGGAGATACTATTGAAGTTAATGTTATAACTGATTTTTATAGTGAAGATGGAATACTTAATAAAGCAGATATACAAATATATTATAATCCTTATGTATTTGAATTATTACCTGATTATAATGATGAAAGTGTTTATATTGAAGATGGGTATAAGATAACTAATTTTAATACATATTCTTCTATTATTGATTTTAGTATTCAAAATGTTACTGGTAAAAATATGTATGTAAATGGTGGTGATATACTTATAAGTAAGTTAAAGTTTAAAGTAAAAGATACAGCACCAAATGGGTACGCATCTATTGAATTAATTGGTAATAATAGTAACTTTTATGTAAAGGGTGATAATGAATCATTCCCATGTAATAATAGTAAACTTTATTATAATATAGTAGATAATGCTAAAATAAATATAGATTCTACATTATCCGGAATATTTTTATACACTGATAAAGAAATATTTATTGATATGAAACCTAATGTTACAACTTATAATATTGATGTAGATTATAAAAATGTTACATATTATCCATATTGTTCATCAAGTGAATGTGAGTTTACTTTTAATCCTAAAAATGCTGATGAGTCTAGTCATGTATTAAAAGAAGGTAAAAATGTTATAAAAATTATTAATGATGTAGATGGTGTTAAAACAACATATACTTTGAATATTAATTATGCTAAAAAAACAGAAGATGTTCAATATAAATTTCCTAGTTTAAAAAGATTAACTGTTGAAAACTTTAAATTTTTAGAAGAATTTAAAGAAAGTGTTTATACTTATCATTTAGTAGTACCGAGTACTGTTGATAGTTTGTTAATAGATTATGATGCTGATAATGATGTTAATGTTGAAATAGTTGGTAATGAAAATTTTGTAACAGGTGAAAATATAGTAAGAATAAAAACTAATAATGATTATGATGAAGGTAATTATTATATAGTTGTTACTAAAACAGAAAAAGAAGAAGATACTAAAATACCTGATATAAAAGAAGATAATGAAAAGAAAGATGAAGTAGTTAAGAAAACAAATAATAAATATATTTTAATAGGACTATTTTCAATATTAATAGTTTTAAGTTATATTCTATATGATATATTTTATAGTAGAAAGAAAAAGTTAAAAGAAGAAAGTACTACTGATGATGTGAGTACAAATGAAGAAACTAATAATGAAGAAAATGATGTAGATGAAACTAATGATAAAGAGTGATAGAGTTATTTATCATTCTTTTTTGTAAACTACAATTCATAAAAATAAATTGTGATAGTGCTTTTTATTATTACTTTTATTTTGATGCAAATTATATTATAATTAAGATGGTGATGATATGAAAAAAGATTATATTATAGATGGAAATGAAGCATGTGCGCTTGGAGCATATCTTTTTAGTGAAATATGTGGTATTTATCCAATTACACCTGCAAGTCCAATGGCAACTTTAACTGATAAATGGAGTAATGAAGGAAAAAAGAATCTATTTAATGATACAGTTAAAGTAGTAGAAATGCAAAGTGAAGCAGGAGCTGTTGCGGTAACACATGGAGCATTACAAGCAGGATGTCTTGGTACAACATTTACGGCTTCACAAGGATTACTTTTAATGATACCTACAATGTATAAAATGGCAGGAGAAATGTTACCAGGTGTTATACATGTTGCGGCTAGAAGTTTAGCTACTCATGCATTATCAATATTTGGTGATCATCAAGATATTTATGCTACTCGTAGTACTGGATTTTGTATGTTATCATCTTCCTCTGTTGAAGAAGCATACTATATGAGTATTATTTCACACTTAAGTGCGATTGAAGGAAGTCTTCCATTTTTACATTTCTTTGATGGATTTAGAACTAGTCATGAACTTAATAAAGTTTCACTTGTTGATACTGAAGAAATAAGAAAACTAATTGATTATAAAAAAGTATATGAATTTAAAAATAAAGCGTTAAACATTGGAAAAGAAATAACAAGAGGTACTTCTGAAACAGGAGATGTGTACTTTCAAAATACTGAAGTAAGAAATAAGTATTATAATGATATGCCAGATATTGTTAATAGATATATGGAAAAGATAAATACTTTAGCATTTACTGATTATAAGCCATTTAATTATTATGGTAAAAAAGATGCATCTGACATAATTATTGCGATGGGAAGCGTATGTTCCACTATTAGAACAGTTGTTGATATATTAAATAAAAAAGGATATAGAGTTGGAATGATAGAAGTTCATCTTTATAGACCATTTAGTACTAAATATTTATTAAATGTATTGCCTAAATCAGTAGAAAGAATTGCTGTTCTTGATAGAACAAAAGAACCTGGAAGTACAGGAGAACCATTGTACCTAGATATAATGGAAGCACTTAAGAAAAAGAATATAAGTATATATGGAGGAAGATATGGTCTTTCTTCTAAAGATGTGCCACTTAAAGATATAAATGCTGTATTTGAAAATTTATTTAGTGATAATCCTAAAAACAATTTTACAATTGGTATAAATGATGATGTTACTCATTTAAGTTTAGAGCCAAAAGAAATTGAAGTACAAAGAGACTATAAAGAGATAAAAGTATATGGATTTGGTTCTGATGGTATGGTTGGTGCCTCTAAAAACTTTATCAAAGTACTAGGTGAAATAAAAGATAATTATGTTCAAGGATACTTTGAATATGATTCTAAAAAGAGTGGTGGCACAACTATATCACATTTAAGAGTAGGACCTACTAAAATAGAAGCACCTTATTTCTTAACTTCACCTGACTTTGTAGTTGTATCAAAAGATGTATATCTAAATAATTATCATTTACTTAAAGATATAAAGAATGGTGGAATACTTTTAATATCAAGTGATAAGACAGATGAAGAATTAAATAATTTGATAAATAATGATAATAAGAAAGAAATTATAAATAAAAATATTAAAGTATATATTGCTTCACTTGATAAATTAAATAAGAAATATAATTTACATGGTAAGATTAATAATATCATGTGTACATATATGTTTAAGATTGCTGGATATGGTAGAAATGAAATAGATGCATTTAAGAAGCTTGTTACTAAAACCTATAGTAGTAAGGGAAATGATGTAGTAGAAAATAATATAAATGCGATAGATGAATCTCTTAAGTATTTAGAAGTTATTGATAATAAAATATTTACAATCACACAAGACAAAGATATTGTAAATAATTTGACAAGTGAAATGTTACATTTACGTGGTAACATGATGAGTGTTAGTAACTTTATTGATCATGCTGATGGTACTTTTGAAGGTGGAACTGCTAAAAGTGATAAGAGAAAAGTTAGTCCTTTTGTACCAAAGTGGTGTAAAGAAAATTGTATAGAATGTAATCAATGTTCATTTGTATGTCCTCATGCATGTATAAGACCATTCTCACTTACTGATAATGAATTATTACTTGCTCATATTGATAAAGATGAAACAATAAAGAGTTTAGGCGAAGAAAATAAAAATTTCTATATATTAGTTTCAGAAGCAAATTGTACAGGTTGTGGACTATGTATGAAAGCATGTCCTGGTAAGAATCAAGAAAAGGCATTAGAAAGTGGTAAATATAGTGAAAGGTTAGATAAAATAAGTGATTATTTATTTAATAATGTTGAAAATGATACACCATTTAATAAATATACAGTAAAAGGAATTGGATTTAAGAAACCATATTTTGAATTTAGTGGTGCTTGTGCTGGATGTGGTGAAGCAGCATATATAAAATTATTAACTGAATTATATGGTAAAAATATGGTTATTGCTAATGCGACAGGATGTTCATCAATATATGGTGGTAGTCTTCCATTAACACCATATAAGATTCCATGGATGAATTCATTATTTGAAGATAATGCTGAATTTGGATTTGGAATTCATATGTCTTATAAAAAGATGAGAGAGAGAATTAAAGACATAATGTATCAAACAAGAGATATTGTTTTACCTGAAATAAAGGCAACATTCAAGTTATGGATAGACAATATGGAAGATGATGATTTAACTCTTGCGATTAAAAATAAACTTATGGAATCTGAAATACCTAATGAATTAAGAGAGCTTATAGATTATATACCATCTCGCAAAGTATGGATTTTAGGTGGAGATGGATGGGCTTATGATATAGGTTATGGTGGACTTGATCATGTGCTTCATAGTAATGAAGATATCAATATAATGGTTCTTGATACAGAAGTATATTCAAATACAGGTGGTCAAAAATCAAAGTCAACACGTATGGGAGGAGTAGCTGAATTCTCATCAAATGGTAAACATGAAAATAAGAAAGATTTATTTAAAATAGCAATGGCTATACCAAATGTATATGTTGCGTCTATCTCACTTGGAGCTAATATGATGCAGACACTAAAAGTATTAAAAGAAGCATATGAACATAATGGACCATCTCTAATAATCGCATATAGTCCATGTATAGAACAAGGTATAATAGGCGGACTTAATAATTCACTTGATGAACAAAAACTTCTTGTAGAAGTAGGATATAACTTACTTATGAGATATAATCCTGAAACAAATACTTTAACAGTAGATTCAAAAGAACCAGATTTCACTAATTATGATGCAGTATTTAGAAGTGAACTTCGTTATAAGAACTTAGAAGTTAAGAATGAAAATGAGTATCATGAATTATATGAATTAAATAAAAATTATGCTTTAGAAAGATATAACTATTTTAAAGATTTGGAAAATAAACAATGACATATAATTTTGATATAAATAATAGAGCATTTAATGCGATTAAAAATAGAACTAAAAGAGTAGAAATAAGATGTACTAAAATAGGAGATAATCATTTTGATTATAGTGTTTTAAAACCTAATGATTACATAATATTTGAATCTAATGGTGAAAAGATTAAATGCTTAGTTGAAGAAATAAATCATTATAAAACAGTAGAAGAATTATTAACACTTGAAGGAACAAGATATACATTATCTTCTACTAATGATTTTAATGAAGGAGTTAAATCTATAAATAGTTTAGATGGATACACTGAATCTATAAAAGTAAATGGAGTGTATGCTATACATATAAAATATATAAATAATATGTAAATAAAAAAGTGTTGATTGCTTTTTGTTTCATTAAAATAAATTAGATGGTGATAGAGTTGTTATTGAAAAAAGTAATAACCATATGATATATTATATATGTGATATAAATAAAAATATTTTGGCAATTATAGATATGATAGATGTAGCAAATTGTTAGCTATATATGATTCAAATGGAATTGATGTAACTAATAATACTTCATATATTGGAAATATTAATCCATATTTAATTATATTTAATGAAGGATGATGAATAAGTGAAAAATAAAATCAAGGAAAGAATTTTAAAATTTACAATTGTAATTACATTAATATTGGCTATTAATATGTTAATATTTCCTATAATTACATCTATTTTTGATATTGATATAGCTGATGATTTATTTGCTAAATATCGTTTCTTTCCATTATTAATATCTGGATTTTTTCTAATAATAGAAATTTTATTGTTTTCTTCAAGTAATAAACAATTTGAAATAAAAAAATATGTTTTTCATAAAAATGATTTAATAAAAGATATTTTACTATTTTTTGATAAAAATAACTATAATAAAATAAATAAGAAATCTGATTTTTTTGATAAAATCTATTTAAAAAATGAAAAAAATAATATTGAATTATTTTCTATAATAAAATCAAATATAGTTCTTAATGAAAAGATGTTATTTGACTTACAACAAGAATATAAAAAACTTATAGAAAATGAATATAGTATTTCTAGGGTAAAATCTATATGTATTGTGAATATTTTTCTTACATCAAAAGTTAATACTAAATTAAAAAAATTAATAAAAAAGTCTATTATTCAAAATGTTGGGTTTTTAAATTTGCTTATTCTTGTTGATGAATCAACAAATGAGATTTATATACCAAATATATCTAATAACTTTTTTAATGTTAGTTACAAAATGTATAAAAAAGAATTAAAAGTTTTAAAAGAAATGCTCTTATTTTAGTATTTAACTCTTTTAGTTGTCCACTTTAAGTTTATCACTGCAACTACATATGACTCAACTAAAATAGACAAAACATATGCCTGCATAGATGGTGGTACTAGTAATCCTGGATACTTTACTGCAAAATAAAAGAATACTGAAAATCAGTATTCTTTTTTATATTTTATTCCTTGATAAGAATCTCTCTTTACCATTTCTTTATCTATATCATTTAAAACACAAAATTTCTTAAATAACCATTTTGGTTCAATAGTGAGTTCTTTTATTGGATCACCTGTTATTCTATTAACAACAATATCTTCACGTAAATATTCTAGTTCATCACATACTATATCAATATATTCTTCTTTAGTAAGAACGTGAAAATGAGTAAGATTATACATTTTTTCAAGTGGAGTTCCTTTTAATATGAATAGCATATGTATTTTAATACCTTGTATATCTAAAGATGAAACGTATTTTATTGTTTCAATCATATCTTCTTTTGTTTCGTATGGGAGACCATTAATTACATGTACAACTACATCAATATTTCTTTTTCTAAGTTCATGAATACATTCATTAAAACATTCTAAAGAGTGACCTCTATTAATTAATTTAGCGGTCTTTTCATGTATAGTTTGAAGACCTATTTCAACAACAAGATTAGTTCTTTTAGAAAGTTCTTCTAAATAATCGTAAACTTCAGGAGTAATACTATCAGGTCTAGTTGCAATGTTTAAACCAATTACACCTGGAATATTTAGTATACTTTCATAACATTCTTTTAATTTATTAAGTGGGGCATAAGTATTAGTATCTGCTTGAAAATAACCTATATATTTACTATCTTTCCATTTATGTTCCATAGTTTCTTTTACAATATTAAATTGTTCGGTAAGTGGTATATTTCTATTTTCACCACTACCATTTAAACAATAAATACAACCACTACCATTCTTTTTATTAGGACAACCAAAACCGGCATTTAAACTTACTTTAAATACTTTAGAATTATATTTATTTCTATAATAATAATTTAATGTATAATATCTTTTATTATCATTAGAATACTTAAATTTATTCATGATTTTCCTCCTTCAAAACAAATAAAAAGGACTGCCACCCCCTGTGGACAGTCCGGAAAAAAGAATAAAAAGGGGTTGGCTAGTGTGATACTAGCACCAATTCGCCTAATAGTGAATTGGTAATTCTATATACTAATGTAAAAGTACTATTTTGTCAAGTAAAATTTAACAAAAAATATATAAAAATTTGTATCAATAAATTAAATTATAATAAAAGTATAACACAAAAATATTAAAGTATGTTATCATATTATTATGAATAGAGAATATATGTTAAAATTATCAAGAGAATTAATAGATGCGTTTCTAAATAAAAGTGATATAACACTTGGAGTAGAACATTATTTCATGTTCACAATCACTAAATTTTTACTTACTAAGGAACAAACTATTAAAAAAGATACTAATGGTAAAACTTTAGAATTTGATATTAATAATAAATACTTGACTACAATATTAACACAATATCATGAACTTCAAAAAAGAATGTATTATACTGTTGATGGAATTCATACATTAGATGAAGTAGAAGATAGTGTTAGATTAACAAGTCTTAATGATGAAATAAAAAATGATAAATCTTTTGTAAGAATGATAAAAGAAGCAGTATGGACTATAGATAAATTAAGAGATTCTTTTGCTCATGGTAAATATGATTTTGATATTAAAAATCACCTAATAATTATAAATAATGAATATGATACATTTGATGAACAAGGACATATAGTACATCATGTATTTAGATGTGAAGTTCCTCCTGAATTGTTATCTTTATTAGGTAAATCATATAAAGATACATTTAGTAAATGTAAAGATGAAACACTTTCTAATCAATTTGAAAGAAGATATTCAAGTACTTATAGAATGCTTCAAAATAAATATAATTTATTATTAAGGGATAGAGATTATAGAAGATTTGTAAAACCAAGTAATAAAAAAACTTTATCATATATGAATGAAGAAATATATGTTCATAATAAAGCAATAATTAAAGTAGCTGAAACAATGAGAACTTTAGGACTTAATGGTGAAGAAAACGATATACTTACGTCATTACTTTATAATCATTTATTACTTTTATTAAGTGATGAAACAAAAGAATATAATTATGAAGATTTATTACTTTTAAATTTAGATTATTCTTTTGCGAGTATTAAAGATGAAAAAAATAAAGGTGATGATATTACTAATACAATAGGACCTATTAAAAGAAGTATTAAATCATTTAGTAAACAATATAAAAAAATAAATGATTATGAAAAAACTAAAAGATATAGAAATATATTTAAACCGTTATATGAATCATTAAAAGAACAATTTGGTATAAGAAATAAGAGTGTTATTAAAAGAATAAGAAATTCAATAATGCATGGTAATATAGAAATAGATTCAACAACTGGAATAATTAGATTGTTTGATAGAAATGATAATACAAATGATTCTTCTATTAACCAATTTGAATGTATAACTGACAATTATGGGTTAGTTGCACTTATAGATGAACTTGAGAATAGAAACAAATATACATTTCAAATGTTTATAATAGAAATAGATAAATTGCTTACTTCATTTGGATTAGATTATAATTATATTTATGAAAAAATAAATGAAATATTTTTGTGTTTAAAAGCAATAGATAATAATATTAATTTAAATACAAGTATGGATGATGTAATGAATAAAATATTACTTGCAGATTTAAAAGACAAGCGTGAACAACTAGTTAATGTTTTAAGAAATATCAAAGATAAAAAAGAGGAAGAAGTAGAAACTGAAGATAAAGGCATAACTTTATAAGGCATCTCATAAGAGGTGCTTTTAATTTATTTAAAAAATATAAATTTTATCTTCTTAAAACATAAAAAATATGATATAATATGTGAGATTTGTGGGTGAAGTATGAACGATTTAAGTAATATAAAGGGACTTGGTCCTAAAACAATTGAAACATTAAAAAACATTAATATAAATAATATTGAAGATTTAGTATATTATTATCCATATAGACATGAAATAGTAAGACTTAATGATATAAAAGAAGCGAAAGATAAAGATAATGTTGTAATAGAATGTATAGTTGATTCTGTACCACTGACTAGAAGATTTAGAGCTAACATGACATCTCTTACTTTTAGAGCAATGTCAAGTAAGAAAATGATTGCTGTTATGATATTTAATAGAGCGTTTTTAAAATCACAAATAAGACCTGGCAGTATAGTTACAGTAATAGGTAAATATGATGCTTTAAAAAATACTGTTATTGCTAGTGATATAAAATTTGAAAGATTACAGACTGGTTCAATAATACCTGTATATCATTTAACAACTGGTCTTACAAGTAAAGCACTTAAAAAATATATTGATGAAGCACTTACTAAATTTGATAATTATATAGATTATGTACCTGATTATTTAAATGAAAGATATAATTTAATATCAAAGAAAAGTGCTGTTAACATGATACATAATCCTAAAAATGAAGATGAAGTAAAGAAAGCATTAATAAAATTAAAATATGAAGAATTATTTCAGTTTATGTTTAAAATAAATTATTTAAAAGAAGTAAACAAAGAAAGCAAAATAGGTTATTTAAGAAATGTAGATCCAGAAGATGTTAACGAATTTATAAGAAGTCTTCCATTTGAGCTTACTGCTGATCAAGATACAGCAATAGAAGAAATATATAAAGATATGACATCAAGTAAAAGAATGAATAGAATGCTTCAAGGAGATGTTGGTTCAGGTAAAACAATAGTGTCAGTAATAGCTGCTTATATTAATTATTTAGGTAAATATCAAACAGCATTAATGGCTCCAACTGAGGTACTAGCGTACCAACATTATGAATCAATTAAAAATATTTTAGCAGGAACCAATATAAGAGTTGATATACTATCAGGAAGTATGAAAAAGAAAGAAAAAGATGAAGTAGTAGAAAAATTAAAAGATGGAAAGATAGATTTTATTATAGGTACTCATGCTTTATTAAGTGATAATGTTGTATTTAAGAATTTAGGACTTGTTATAACAGATGAACAACATAGATTTGGAGTAAATCAAAGAGCTAGTCTTAAAAATAAAGGACTACTTCCAGATGTACTTTATATGTCAGCAACACCAATACCAAGAACATTCGCACTTACCATATATGGTGATATGGATATATCAAATATAAAGACAAAACCTAAAGGTAGAAAAGAAATAAAAACAATAATTAAGAGTGAAAAAGAATTAGTACAAGTATATGATATGATGAAGAATGAAATAGATAATCATCATCAAGTATATATTGTTTCACCTTTGATAGAAGACAGTGAAGTAATAGATTTAACAACTGTAAATGAAATAAAAAGAAATATTGAATTATATTTTAATAAGACAGTTAAGTCAGCAATATTACATGGAAAATTATCTAAGACTGACAAAGATAAAATAATGGATGATTTTAAGAATGGTAAAATAGATGTGTTAATATCAACAACTGTTATAGAAGTGGGTATTGATGTTAAAAATGCTACTATGATGATAATATATGATGCAGAACGTTTTGGACTTGCAACACTTCATCAACTTAGAGGTAGAGTTGGAAGGAATGAATATGATTGTACTTGTATATTAATAGGTGATGAATCTTGTGAAAGATTAAAAGTGTTATGTGAAAGTAATGACGGATTTTATATAACTGAAAAAGACTATGAAATGCGTGGTGAAGGTGATTTATTTGGTGTAAAACAAAGTGGAGATATGTCATTTAAAATAGCTAATTTACATGAAGATATGAAAATACTTTTACAAGCAAGAGATGATTCGAAAGAATTTTTTAATCAAAATAAAGATAATAATTTTGAAAATTATAAAGAATATGCTAAAATTATAAATGAGCTTACGAAGTTAGATTAAATTAAAGGAGTGATAAGAAATGGGAA
>FR880110.1:25210-159727 GCA_000434555.1 Clostridium sp. CAG:524
AGCAAAAGCAATGGCCGCAACTGCAGCTAAAAAATCTAAATTATATTCAATTTATGCAAAGGAAATTTATCAAGCAGCTAAAGGAAATCCAGACCCAGCTACAAATGATGTTTTAAGAAGAGTAATTGAAAAAGCAAAGAAAGAACAAGTACCAGCTGATGTTATTAATAGAAATATTGATAAAGTAAAAAAAGGTGTTGCTGAAGATTATCAAACAGTAGAATATGAAGCGTTCGCTCAAGGTGGAAGTTCATTAATTATTAAATGTTTAACAGATAATTCTAATAGAACAATTAGTTTTGTTAAAACAGTATTTAATAAGTGTGGTGCTAAAATGGCTGGACAAGGAGCAGTTAGTTTCATGTATGAACATTTGGGTGTTGTTGGAATTAAAGGACACAGCGAAGAAGAAGTTATGGATGCACTTATTAATGGTGATGTTGAACCTAATGATATTGAGGTTGAAGATGATGGAACTGTAGTTGTTTATACAGAAGTTGCTGATTTAAATAATGCTAAAAAAGCATTAGAAACAGCATTCCCTGGTATAACATTTGAAATTGATGAAATATCATATTTCTCAAAAGATACTGTTACACTTGAAGGAGAAGATAAAGAAAAATTTGAAAGATTACTTGATATGTTAGATGAACTTGATGATGTAAGTAATGTTTATCATAACGTAGAATTATAGTCTAATAATTAATTATGAAATATCAAATAAAACACTTTTATTTGATATTTTTTTATGTTATAATTTTGATAGAATTTTATACTATATAAAATTATAGTATTTGGATGGGAAGTGAACTAATGTTACTTAATAAAATAGGATTATATATATTAGCTAAAGCATCATGGATAACACGACCATTTACAACTTTATCATTATTGTTAGATGGAATTGTATATACAGTTGTGGCATATGTATACAAGATTTTTATTTTGATGGCACAAATAAAGTTTAGTGAAATTTATAAAATATTAGAACCATTAATAGATAGGGTTAAAGCATTAATAATGGTACTTGTTATGTTTAAACTTGGAAAATCATTAATTGAATATATGATTGATCCGGCAAAAGCGACTGATAAGAATGTGGGTGGTGCAGCTCTTGTTAAGAATTTATTCTTTACTGCAGCACTTTTAATACTTTATCCATTTATTTTTGGCGTTATGAGTGATATAAGCTTATTAATCATTGGCTCACAAGATGGAAATTATGAATATATAGGAAAACTTGTTGATGCTGGTGGTGGCGGTGACACAGGTCTTCTTGCTAGATTTATTTGGGGATCAGATGTAGATATGAATGAAATGGATGTAGGAGGCTGGCTTGCTCATCAAACATTCACTATATTTTTACATGATATTTCTTCAGATGGAAGTGGATTTTCCACTGAAACAGTTGATGCTGAAATAGAAGAAGATGGTAAATATGTATTTACGAAAGCACATAATTTAGTTGATGAAATAGATATAACAGTTGAATATACTTTACCATTTGTAAGTACAATTATGGGACTTTATTTAATATATAGTATAGCGGTTGTTTCAATAGAAATTGGTGTTAGAATGTTTAAAATGATAATTCTTCAAATATTAGCACCTCTTGCAATAATAACTATTATTGATAAAGGAATATCTTCTCCAACATTTAAAACTTTTTGTAAAACATATATATCAGTATTTTTAGAGGCAATAACAAGAATAGCAATTGTGTTTATAGTTACTACTTTTGTAGGTGCGTTTATGGATCCAGATAGGCTTACAAGTTTCTTTGGTAGTCCTGATTTAATTACTGAAAATGTTATAACGAGAGGTCTTATTTGTATTGTTGTTTTAGTTGCTGGATATAGAATCGTTGGAATTTTACCTAAATTTATAGATCAAGCACTTGGCACAAGTATGGCAGGCTCAGCAAGTGGTAGTGGATTTGGAAAATTTGCTGCTGGTCTTGTTGGAGGAGCTATTGGATTTGGAAGTGGTCTTGTTACTGGTATAGCTGGTGGTGCTGGAGTTCTTGGTACTGCTGGTAACATGCTTAGTGGAGCAGTTGGAGGTTATCAATCTGGTGGTAAAGGTAAAAACGTTGCTGACTTCTTTAGAAATCAATCTGCAAATGCACAAGCAAATAGAGATAGAGCTGCTAGAATTAATGCAGCTGGTGGAGGACTTGCATATGCAAGAGGAAGAGCCGAAGGTGCACTTGGTATAACAGCAGCGCAAAATGCGAAAGCTGCAAGATATGAAAGAGAACAAAAAGCATATGAAGCAGTTGATGCAGCTAGAATCGCTGAAATTGAAAATCAAAAAGGTGAAAATGGACTTGCATACGGTAAAAGTGCTGATGATTATGTAAATAGACAAATGGAACAAGTATATAACAACGATAAACAAATGCAAATATATGCACTTGAAGAACAAAAAATTAGAAACAGTAATATGACAAGTGAGAAGAAATATAGTGAACTTGCAAATCTTAATGCTAGAAAAGAAGCAAGAAAAGCTAAACTTGATGCTGGACTTGATGTTAATGGTCA
This sequence comes from Clostridium sp. CAG:524, assembly GCA_000434555.1. GTDB lineage: Bacteria > Bacillota_I > Bacilli_A > RF39 > UBA660 > CAG-1000. The sequence goes on from FR880110.1 coordinate 27,754, forward strand.
AAGACAATTTGGTAGAGCTGATTATCAAAAATCATGGAATAATGCATATAGTGGTGCAAATGGTAGTGCAGTACAAAGTGCAAATAGAACACTAAGTCATACAGGAAGAAGTGGAAGAGTAGCAGCAAATAGTGGAGATAGAGCAACAATTCAAGCTGGTGGACAAGCGGCAAGTTCAAGAAGAGAAGGAGTAGTAAACTCTGGAAGTTATCAAAGAGGTCAAGGACAAAGTGGAAAATAAAATATAAATTGTAGTATTTAGAAAGGAAAAGAGAATATGAACAATTATTTAATACCTGCTAATAGTAAGAAAAGTCAATTGATATTTAATGTTTTTAGAATTATTGATTTAATAATACTTTTAACAGGTGCATTTATAACGACTATGCTTATGTTTATATTTAAAGGTGATACAGTTAAAGAACTAGCAATTAAACTAGCCCCTGTAGGAATATGCTTGTTTTTAGTAATGCCGTTGCCTTTTTATCATAATGTACTTGTATATTTACAAGAAGTTGTTATATATTTCATGAACCCAAGAAGATATTATTGGAGAGGATGGTGTGCTAGATATGTCGCAAATGATGACGAACAAAAAAAAGATTGATACTAAAAATCAAAAATATGCTGAAAATTGGTTACCAATTAGAGGTATTCAAAATGGAGAAATTATACTTGATAATGGACTTAGAGTTACAGGAGTAAAAATAAGACCAAGAAATATATTTATTCTTGATTATGATTCTCAAAATAATGCTATATTTAACTTAAGAAGTTTCTATAATACACTTGATTATCCATTCTGGCTAATTATATCAGATAGACCAGTAGATATTAATGTGTATCTTGCTCAACTTAAATTATTATATAATTCAGTACAAGTTCAAGCAATTAGAAAATTAGTAAGAGAAGATATAGATAAAGCAAACTTATTTATGAGTAAAGAAGTAAATGTTACTGATACAGAATACTTCATATTATTTAAAGATAAGAGACCAGAAATAATACAAAAAAGAGTACAAAATCTTGTTTCAGGACTTGCTGGAGTAGGACTTCAATCAGCTCAAACAAGTAATGATGATTTAAGAATGTTATTAGATGGATTCCTAAATGGTGGAGATTCATATAATTTTGGGACGGTGATTAGTCAATGAGTGTAAGTTTTAAAAGTCAATTAGCTCCTAAGAGTTTAGAATTTAAACCATCTGAAATGATAATAAGTGATAAATATTGTGCAATACTTACAATAATAAGTTATCCAAAATCAATTTCAGAAGGTTATCTTGCTAATCTTACTCAAATGGGTGGAGTTAAGGTATGTATTAAACATATTCCAATTGCATTCTCAGTACTTTCTAAAATGTTAAATAAAGAAATTGCTGATATGAAAGCAAGATATCAAAATGAACACGATCATACTATTCAAGAACAAATTAGACAAGATTATGAAAGTATAGATAATTTTATTCAAATGTTAACAGCAACACAAGCAAGAATATTTGATTTTCAAATGCACTTGTTTATATCAGCTGATTCACATGAAGAACTTGAAAATAAAAAGGTACAAGTTAAAAATTATTTAGATGCGATGGGAATGAAAGGGTTAGTTCTTAGATTTGAGCAAGAAAAGATACTTCAAAGTATGCTTCCAATATTCCCTGAAAATGATATAGAAGAAAGAGTAGGTACTCCAATACCATCAGTTACAATTGCAGCAATGTATCCATTTGTATTTGATAGTATTAAAGACCCTGGACTTTCATGTTTACTTGGTGTTGATTATTCAGGCGGAGTTATCTTATTTAACCAATTTCTATATCAAACTAAAAAAGAATTCAATAGAAATAATGCTAATATGATTATTCTTGGTACATCTGGTTCAGGTAAATCAACAGCTGCTAAAGTATTACTTAGAAGTAATATTAGAAATGGTCATAAGATAGTTGCAATAGACCCTGAAGGTGAACTTGAAGAAATGACTAGGCTATATGGTGGAGACTTCATTGACCTAGGTCGTGGTGGCGATTTTGGTATGATAAATCCACTGGAAGTTGTACTTGATGCTGATGAAGAAGAAATGGCAGAAGGAACTGGATATGCAGTTTTAACAAGAACTCTTCAAACATTAAAAGCGTTTATGAAATACTATAGTCCAGATATAGAAGAGGACGTATTAACACTGTTTAGTGAAGTAGTACAAGATACATATAAAAGATATAAAATAGATTATAATACTGATTTTAGTAAAATAACATCACATGATTATCCAACTTTTGATGATGTATATGCTACTATAAAAGGAAGACTTTTATCAATGACTGAACATACTCATGAAAGAGATATCATGGAGAGATTAGAACTTAAAATAAGACCTTTAACAAAAGAATTAAGATATTATTTTACAGGTAAAACCACTATTGATACTGATGCAGATTTCATTGTGTTTAACATTCGTGAACTTATGAATGCTGATAGTAATATAAGAAATGCATTATTCTTCAACATATTAAAATATGCTTGGGGCTTAACTCTTGATAGAGAAGTTAATACAATTCTTATGGTTGATGAAGCACACATGCTTCTTGCAGACCAAAATACATTAGGAGCAGAATTCCTTGCTCGTATTCAAAGACGTAGTCGTAAATATAATACTGGAACTATTATTATTACACAACAACCAACAGATTTTGCAGCACCTAATGTAGTAGTTCATGGTAAAGCAATATTTGATAATGCTTCTTATTATTTAGTAATGGGTCTTCGTAAACAAGCAGTAGATGACCTTTCTAAGTTAGTAGATTTAAATGATCAAGAAAAAGATTCAATTAAGAGATATAGTCAAGGACAAGCATTGTTTGTTTGTGGTAGTAGAAGAATGAGAATTAACGTAATAGCTACTCAACAAGAATTAGAATCATTCGGTTCAGGTGGAGGACTATAAGATTTATCCACTTAAAGGATGTGAAGTATGGACGAAAATTATAACGAAGAAAATTTCGATGAACAAGAAAAACAAAATATAAGTAGAAGAAATGATACTGGTGTAGTCGGAAGATTAAACCAGTTTTCGTCTGGCTTTAAAGCGGGGCTTTTGGGTACAGAAGATAAAACAAAAGAAAGAATAAATAAACGTGGGACTAATGAACTACGTGGAGTCGATAAAGAATCAGGAAAAATGAATCCTGATGGAAATAATAAAAATCCTGAGAATAAGTCAGGACTTGAAAAGAAAGATGGACTTGGGAAAAAAGATAATAATAAAAAACAAGGTGCTGCTGATAAAACAGGTATGAAGAAACCAGGACTTCCTGGTAAACTTGGAGAATCTGCTAATCAAGCGGTTGATGCTGCAGCTAAACTTAAAAAAGCAAAATTATTGTTACTTAAATTAAAAATTGCTGGTATAGTTGCTGGCATTTTACTTGTTGTATTTATAATTGCATATTTGTTTACTGTTATTGATAACTTCTTTTCATCAATTGTATTGAATTTCTTTGTACCAGAACAAAAAGAAGATGATTTAGAAGGTCTATATACTGATAGTAAATATTTAAGAGACCCTGATACTGGAGAAATGTATACATGGCCAGAATTAATTAAGGTTCTTAATAATGATGATGCTTGTGAAGCAAATTTTTGGGAAAATTTAAAAGAAAATGTTTTTAAGATTTGGGATGAAAACTTTAAAGATGCTTGTCAACTTATGAGATATATTAAACAAAAAGTTGAAAAGTATGAAGAAACATATATGGGTAGAGATGATCCTAAAACACAGCCTAATAAGTTAGATAGAGCCCTTATTTTAGGAACAATATTCTATGGATATGATAGCCAGGCAACTTATGATAGTTATGATACACCTCCTGCAAAAGAAGATGATAAAGGTGATACATATACTTCTGCATCAGATCATTATGAAACATTAAAAAATATTATTAAAGACGGAAAACTTGTAAAATTAGATGTTGATAGAATAATACAAAGTACAATATTTGAAGATATATATCCATATTTTACTTGGGTAATAAGAGAAGAAAAAAGAAATATAGATGGAGTAGATAAAATAGTTAAAGTAGGATATTGTGATACAGAAACTGTTGAAAACTATGAATATAGTAGAGATAAATGGGAAATGTTTATTAGATGGAACGATGAATGGGATAGAACTAACGGTGATGATGAACAAGAAAGAAAAAGAGATTATCCATTTAGTGTTCCAGGATATTTAAAAATTAATAGTAAAAAGCAATTAGATAATAAACAAAAAATTGATAATACTTCAATACTTACTTTAGTAGGAACTGGTTATACATATGATACAAGTATGAATAATGCCTGGAATAGTACAAGCACTGAATGTAATGGAACTATTCCACCAGAATCATTAAAGTCACTTGTTGATATATTAGATGATTCAGTTAATATAGCACAAGATTATTTTACAAAAAGAGAATTCACACAAGTAGTAGATACAACAGTATATTTTCAAAAAATAGAAGATGTATATACACAAAAAAAAGATTCATTTAGAAGTGGAAACATTAAATATACAACGCCAGGTCCAAATGTCGCAACAACTTTTGTAGAATTTGAATATAAACATGGTTTTGGATATGTAAATTTCCCATCATTTAAACAAGCCGATGAAGATTCAAATCTGCCAACATTTGAATATGATGATATTGTTTCACCTAAAAAAATAGAAGAAATTATCTTAGAAGTAAAAGATAGAAAAGGTGAAATAAATAATACACTATTATTAAAAGATTTAGATTCATCACAATATGGAGATAATGGATACTGGGATGAAGATGGTAATTATATACCAGGAATAGATCCAGATCTTGATAATGATAATGTTGTTAAAAATGCTTATTGTAAAAAATTTGTACCATATGATTATGAAGATATAACTGTAGAATTAACAGATTGTGATGGCAATCAACAAGAATCTGTTAATTTTAAAGATTATATTATAGGTACTGTTAAAGGTGAGATAGATAATTATTCAAATAAAAATTATGCATTAACACAAATGATTGCCAATATAAATTTTGCACTACAAAGAAGAGGAAATCAAAATAAACTTAAAAGTGGTTCAAAAATCAAAATGAGAAATGGTGATTGCGATCAAGTATTTAGTTCAAAAAAAGGATCATATAAGCAGACTGCTAATCTAGTTTGTATAGAAGAAACTGGACAAAAATGTGTAAACTATTATCAAGGTAGTGCTCCACTTAATGAAGAAGGATATACAAACTATAAAGGGCCTATGTCAGACGCTGAATATAAAGAATATGAAAAACTATACGAAATAGCTAAAAATTATTTAGTTATAAAAGACGGAAGAATATTTGAAACTGGATATGTTGCTAATGTATCAATAAAATGGGAAGCAGAAGCTAATGTTGGAAAAAATTATATTCAAATACTTAAAGAAACATATGGCGATGTTGATATAATTGAGTGTTCTGGGGCAGATGGTGGATATGAAGGTGGTTATGATCCATCATTAGCTCGTAAAGGATGTGCTGGAATTGTGGAAGCAGCAGCTAGAGAAGTTGGAGCATCAAATGGATTAAAATATATACATTGGTTTAATGCTACCTTTAATATGGATCATAAAGATAGTGTAGCATGGTGTGCAATATTTGCTAGTTGGGTAGGATATAAGACTGGTTACGATGGTACACAAGTTACAATGACAGCGGGCGCTGATGCTATGCTGCAAGGATTTAGGAATAGAGGAAAAGGGCATAAAAAAGGTTATGTTCCAAAAGCTGGAGATTATGTGTTTTTTGACTACGAAAGAAAGAACGATGCTGGAGAAGTAGTACAACCACAAGATGGAGTAGCGGACCACGTAGCAATAGTTAGAAGTTATGATCCAAATACACATCAAGTATGTACTATTGGTGGTAATGAGGGGAACTCTGTAAAAAATAATAATTGTTTTGGATATACTGATGGTAGTGTTTTAGGTTATGGCGAAATAGATTGTAAAGAAAATAATAAAAAAGGGGATAATAGAAAAGATGAAATTAAATGATAAAAAACCACTTTTAATAATTTTAGGTAGTGCTTTTACATTAATGCTATTAATAATAATCCCCTTAATTTTAACTGGTGAAAGAAACGAAAGCCAAAAAAAGAAAGAATTTCCAAATTATAAAGAAGTAAAAATAAATGAAAGTATATTTACAGATACAGAAAAATACGAAGAATTAAAATTAAACTTAAATAATGATTATTTATTTGGAAGAATATTATTCATGGATGATTATGATTCAAATAATGTAACAAGAAAGGATCTACAAAATTTAGTAGAGAATTTTGCAGTAGGATTTGAACCATCAAATACAAAATATTTAGCAGTAGTAAATAAAGAAAAAAAATATGCTTGTATTACTGAAAAAAATCTAGTATTAGGATTTGAAGAATTATATAATATGGATATAACACCATACTTAGATACTTTATCTTATTATTTTAAATATTTCTTTAAAAAAAGAAATTACTGTGTATATTATCAACCTGCAATTGCAACTGGTATATATGCTAGAGGATATTACGTAAATAAATTAGTGTATGATAAAGAAAGTGAAAGTATTACAGCTGACTTATATTTATATTCATATATTCCTGATGGTGAATTATCAACTGATAATCAAATAGAATTAAAAAAAGCATTTGAAAACAAAAACTTTAATATAACAAAATTATTAATTAAAACTGAAGATAAAGGAGAATTTAGAAGAAAAACTATTAAATTCAAAATAAATAACAATGGTAAATTCTTTAAATATCAAATAATTAGTATAAAAACAACAGATAAATAATGAAAAAAAATAATTTATATAGTATAATGTAGATGTATTGGGGTGAAAATATGAAGTTAAAATTTAGGGCTGATTTAAAAGATATAGTAATTTTTTTAATATTTTTAGCTGTATTATTATATTTAATAGCATTAGCAGTAGTTAATATACATTCTTTCGCTGTTGATGGAGTATTTAGTGGATTAAATGCTTTACCTGCGTTTGCGCCTGATATGATAATGACTACGTTAATGTTCTTTGCTCTTGCTGTTGTAGCTATTTTAGCTGCTTGTTCTTCTTATTTCTTTGATAGAGAAGAAGGATTTGGTATAACAACGCAAAAGAAATCAAAAAATGATGGATATTCAAAATTGATGTCAGAAAGTGATATGAAGAAAGATTATGGTATTAAGAAAGTACATTTAATTGATGATTCATATGATGCTGGTGGATTTCCAGTAATTAATAATGGTAAAGATGCCTGGGTAGATGATTCAGGTCAACCACATGCATTAATCATGGGAGCTTCTGGTTCAGGTAAAACTCAAGCATTCATGTTTCCTTTAATTAAGATATTAGGTAGACATGGTGAAAGTATGATTGTTACTGACCCTAAAGGTGAACTTTATGAAAATTGTGGTGCTTTACTAAAAGAAAAAGGATATAAAATTATATTATTAAACTTCCGTGATCCTAGGGAAGGAGCAGCATGGAATCCATTTAGTTATCCATATAGAATTTATAAAGAAGGTAATTCAGATAAGGCTAACGAACTTTTACAAGACCTTGCTAGTAATATCTTAATTGATCCAAATAATAAGGCAGAACCATTTTGGGAACAAACTGCATCTAACTTCTTTACCGGATTATCACTTGGATTATTTGATGATGCTACTGAAGATGAAATAAATATCAATAGTATAAATATGATGGCTGAAGTTGGAGAAGATAGAATAGGTGCTTCAACTTATATAAAAGAATATTTTAAGAGTAAAGGTGAATTAAGTCCTGCTTATATAGCAGCTGCATCTTGTATTAATGCTCCTAATGAAACTCGTGGTGGTATTATGTCTACATTTAGAACAAAGACAAGAATATTCTCATCACAAGAAGCATTATCTGAAATGCTATCATATAGTGATTTTGATATAAGAGATATAGGAAAAGAAAAGACAGCTGTATTCTTAAAAGTACATGATGAAAAAACTACATATCATGCTTTAGCAACAATATTTGTTAAACAAGCATATGAAGCATTAATTGCAACAGCACAAACTTTTCCAAATTTAAAATTACCATATAGAACAAACTTTATACTTGATGAGTTTGCTAACATGCCAGCACTTAAAGATGTTGAAAGTATGATTACTGCATCTCGTTCAAGAAATATTAGATTTAGTTTCGTTATTCAAAACTTTTCACAACTTAATAAAGTTTATGGAAAAGATGTAGCAGAAACTATTAAAGGTAACTGTGGAAACTTCGTTTATCTTATGAGTACAGAACTTGCTGCTTTAGAAGAAATAAGTAAGTTACTTGGTGATCAAAAGCCACCTAAGGCTGAAAAAGATAAACCAGCTCCTCCAGTTAGACCATTATTTACTGTTAGTGATTTACAATCTTTAAAAGAAGGAGAAGTTATCATTAATAGATTTAGAAGTATGCCATTTAAGACAAAACTTGTATATGATTATAAAATTGATTGGGGAAAGAAATATCCAATTATGGAATATACAACTAGACCTCATCATGATGTTAAAACATTTGATGTAAAAGCATATGTTAATAAATTAAAAGAGAGTCAAGGAATTAATACAAGTCCTATGGGCGCAGGTCCTGGAATGCAAATGCCAAATCCATTCATGGGTCAACCTATGGGAGGCATGATGCCAGGTGGTATGAGACCAGCAGCTGCACCAACTCCAACTAGTCTTGATGATTATGTTAAGAGACTTGATGAAAAAATTGCTGAATTAGAAAGACAAGAAGCACTTGAAAAGGCTGAAGCAGAGAAAGCAAAAGCAGCATCTAAACCAGCAGGACAAAATATAAATAATTTTAGTTCAAATGTTGTAAATAATAATGTGATTCAAAATACTCCAATGAGCAATCAAAATATGAGTACTCCATCATTTGTACAACCTCAAAATCAAATGAATAATGTACCACAAATGAATCAAAATATACCAAATAAATTTGTAGCAGATGAACCAACATTTATTAAAAATGTTCCACTTGCTGAAAAGAGTGAAGAAGATATTGAAAAAGAAATCAACAATATATTTGATCACAAAATAGAAGAAAAGCATGATGAACATATTGAATCATTACCACCAGAACTTGCTTCTAGTGAAGAATATAATACATATGATAAACCAATTGTTGAACCTATTAATAGTGATATAATTAAACCACAATATGTTGAACCACAAGAAATAAAAGAAGAAGTAAAGCCAGTGGAAATAGTTAAACCAGAGGTAAAAGAAGAACCTAAAGTAAGTGAATTAGGTCTTGAAAAACCAAAAGTAAACATTGATGTTGATAGTGTTATTGTAAATGATAAAAATAATGATGAAGATTTCTTTGATGATTTCTTTGGCAGTGAAGATGAATAAAGATGAATAATAAAATTCATCTTTTTTTCATAGAATATTTTAGGTGATATTATGAAAATAATAGATGTTAGTGATAAATATACATTTAAAGAATACCATTTAAATAATAGTATTAATATTCCATATGATGATTTAATCAATAATTATAGAAGATATCTTAATAAGACAGAAAGTTATTACTTATATTGTAAAAGTGGTAAATTAAGTAAAAGAGCCACTATGATATTATCTTCTCTTGGATATAAAGTTTACTATCTAGAAAAATAATTATAAATGTAATATAATTATTAGGGAAGAAAAATGATAGATATATTAAAAGATATAATAAACTTTATAGAAACTTCAGGAATGTTGGGTGCTTTCATTGGATGTTTCCTTATTTTAATTGAATCAATAGTTCCAGTACTACCTTTGATGGTGTTTATAACTATTAATTTTTTAGTATTTGGAGATTTAGTAGGATTTATTCTTTCATGGATATTTACAATACTCGGATGTATAATGTCATACTTTATATTTAAAAAAGGATTTGGTAATAAGTTTGATAGATTAACTGAAGATAAAGAAAGGCTTAGAAAATATAAGAAGTTATTCAAGAATATTAGTGTTTCACAACTTACATTGTTAATAGCAATACCATTTACTCCAGCGTTTATGATAAATATAGCAGCAGGTCTTACTAAAATGGACTTTAAGAAATACTTTATTTCATTACTAATAGGTAAAATCTCTTTGGTATATTTCTGGGGCTTCGTTGGAACATCTTTTATAGAAAGCATATCTAATCCAAAAATTTTAATAAAGATATTTATTTTATTGTTAATAACATATATAATAAGTATTGTAGTAAATAAAATATTAAAGATAAAGTAGAGGTAGTAATATGGAATATATAATAGTAGGACTTTTAGTAGTAATAATTATCTTATTGATAGTGTTACTTACTAGAAAAAATAATAGTGAATTAAATGAAAAATTAAGTAGAACAGAAATAAATGTGATAAAAGAGATAAGTGAATTCAAACATAATTTTTCTAATGATTTAAATAAAGATTTCAATAGTTTAAATGATAGGATTGAGTATAAACTTAACTTAATTAATCAAAAGGTTAATGAGAAATTAGAAGATGGATTTGATAAGACTAATAAAACTTTTACTGAAGTAATGAATAGACTTACTAGAATAGATGAAGCTCAAAAGAAGATAGATGGTCTTGGTAATGAAATTGTATCTCTTGAAAGTATTCTTACTGATAAAAAGAGTAGAGGTATTTTTGGAGAAGTTAATCTTTATCATATATTATCTTCAATTTTTGGTGAAAAGAATGATAAGATATATAAAACTCAATATACACTATCTAATTCATATATTGCTGATGCGATAGTTTTTGGACCTGAACCTCTTGGTACTATATGTATTGATTCTAAGTTTCCTCTTGAAAATTATAGAAGACTTGTTGAAAAGGGACTTAGTGAAGTAGAAAGAAATGAAAGAAGTAAGATGTTTGATAATGATGTTAAAAAACATATTGATGCGATTGCTTCTAAATATATAATTGATGGTGAAACTACTAATCAGGCTATTATGTTTTTACCTGCTGAAGCAATATTCGCTGAAATTAATGCATATCATCCTAATATTATAAAGTATGCAGCAAGTAAGAAAGTATGGATAACTTCTCCAACTACACTTATGAGTTTACTTACTATTATTCAGTCTGTCCTTATGGGACTTGAAAGAGATAAATATACATCTGTAATACATGATGAATTAAACAAATTAGGTATTGAATTTGGAAGATATAGAGAAAGATGGGATAAGTTATCAAGAACTATACAAACAGTTAATAATGACGTTGAAAATATTCATAAAACAACTGAAAAGATTACTAAGAGATTTGATTCAATTAATAATGTTAAACTTGATGAAAATAGTATAAAAGAATTAGAAGATTAAATCATAATAAAACTACAACGATTAATTTCATTGTAGTTTTTAAATTCATAATTATAAGAATAATATGACAAGTAATCCAACTATTAAACAATAAATACTAAAGTAAATAAGTTTTCCATTGTTAACTATCTTTCTAAACCATTTAGTTACAAGTAGAGTAACTATTGTTGAAACAAGTATAGAGGCAGCATAATAAATAATTAAGTCACTATGTAAATCAATACTTGTAAGTTCAAGTCCTGTCGCAGCAATACTCATTGGTATATATAACATAAATGAATATTTGAATGCAGTATCTCTTTTAAGACCACTACTCATACCACCAACTATTGTTGAACCACTTCTACTTATACCTGGAAATAATCCCATTATTTGAAAAGCACCAACTGTTAATGCTTCACGAACGCCAATTTCATTATCACTTTTTTTACCTTTAAAGTTTCTTACAATAAATAGAAGTATTGAAGTAATAATTAATGATAATCCAACTATTTTAATATTGTTTTCAATTTTAGCGAATAATTCTAATTTACTAACAACAAGGCCCATGAGACCAGCAGGAATACATCCAAGAACTATCATCCAACAATATTTATAATCGTTTTTAGCACTTTTATCTTTCTTGAATAAATAGATAAAAAAATTTTTAACAAGTTTAACTAAATCATTCCAAAATAATATAACTATCGCTATTAATGAACCAAAATTAGTAAGTATCGCAATTGTATCAAAATCAACATTCATATCCATAAGTCTTTTAAGTATCATTAAGTGTCCACTAGAAGAAACAGGTATAGTTTCTGTAAGACCTTGTATTAATCCAAGTATTATATATTTTAGCATTTCCATTTTAATCACCATAATCATTATATAATATTTTTATATCAAAATAAATATACTTTAATATGTTAAAAAGAATAATTTATTTTATATTAGGAATAATAATAACGTCATCAGCGTTAATGTATATAGTAATTTACTTGAATTTATTACGCATGGGATATAGTATGTTAGACTATGTAAAGTATGTATTTTCAAGTATAGAATGTACTAAAATATTTATAGGAATAATTTTAATAATATTATCATTAAAGAAAGGAAGAAAAAATGAATTATACTTACAATATAAAAGTGAATTTAAAGAATGAATTAATTAATTTTTATGAATGGAATAAGATGGATAAAATAACAATATTAAAGAAAGTACCAGTATTTAAAGTAAATGATAATGTATATGAAAATATAATAAGTGGTAGAGTTAAAGTAAATGATACTTTTCTTGATAAAATTTCTTTATCTAATTATACAAGTATATTTTGTAATGATATAGATACAATATGTATTAAATTTGATAATAAAGGTAAAATAGATAAATTAAGTAAATTAGATTTAATTGAAGAAAAAGATGTACTTGAAGATATGCGAAATAAGCAAAAGTATAAGTTAGAATATAAGACTATTAAAAATGAAATTTCATATTCATATAATACTAGGAAAGAAAATATTACAATAAATAATTTAATAAAATATATTGAAAAAGAAAAAAACAATAAAGAAATAATAGATTATTTATATTATGAATGGTTTAATAAAAATAATAATGAAAAAGATAAATATTTAAAATTAATTGATTCAATAAAAGAAAAATATAGTGAAAAGCATGATAAATTAAAGAAAATAGTTGAATTAATAAATTCATAATGTATATTTTTATAATTAATGGTAACAATATTATTAGGAGGAATCGATGAAAAAGATTTTATTATTCGTAGTATTATTGTTATCTTTAAGTGCATGTAGTTTATCAAATACGCCAACTGGTAAAGTAGAAGCATATTTAAATCAATATAATTCGTTAACTGATAATGTAAAAGTAGATATGGAAAGTAAGGTAACTAGTGAAAACTTATCTAGTGATAATGCTGATATTTATAGAAATGTTCTTACAAGACAATATCAAGATATGAAATATGAAGTTAAGGATGAAAAGATTGATGGAGAGAATGCGACTGTTACTGTGAAAGTTACTGTATATGATTTATACAAGATAGATAGAGATGCTTATAATTATTTAAATGATCATCAAGATGAATTCACTACAGATGGAATATATGATAACGATAAATATAATAAATATAAACTTGATAATATGCTTAAAACAAATGAGAAGATAAGTTATGAAGTGGAGTTTAAATTAAATAAAAAAGATGGTGACTGGGTACTTGAAAATCCAGATAGAGTAGTATTAGAAAAACTACATGGATTATATAATTATGAGAATAAATAATAATTGAAAGTAGAAAGTTTGATAAAAACTTTTTATTTTTTTTGACAAAAATGGTTGACAAAATAATTTGTTATTAATATAATGTTAATAACAAGAGAAAAAATTCTCTTTTAAAATAATAATTGTTATTAACAAAATGATAATAACAAGAAGGAGGTATATGACAAAGATAGAGAAATATAAGAAATTGCTTGTTGTAGTTGATATGATAAATGGATTTATTAAAGAAGGAAAAATGAGTGATAAAGATATTAATCATATAACATCGAAAATTAAATCATTGGTAGAGAAATTCTTAAGTGAGGATGAAGCAGTAGCATTTATTAAAGATACTCATACTAAGGATTCAATTGAATTTAAAAAGTATCCAGAGCATTGTATTGGTGGAACAAGTGAATGTGAATTAATAAGTGAATTAGCTGGTTATGAAAAAGATTCATTAGTATATAGAAAGAATTCTACTAGTACAATATTTTCTTCAAATTTTATAAGAGACATTGAAAGGATGAAATCACTAAAAGAAGTAGTAATAACAGGCTGTTGTACAGACATATGTGTAATGAATCTTGCGATACCACTTGTTAATTACTTTGATGAACATGATAGGGATGTTAAAGTAAGAGTTCCACAAAATGCAGTTGAAACTTTTGACAGTGAAACACATGATAGACATGAATATAATAGGGTGGCACTAAGACTTATGAAAAATCAAGGAATAGGAGTTGAAAATATATAATGGAAAAGTTAATTGATTTTTATGAACTAACAATGGAACACACTGATATTAGGAATAATAAAGAAAATGAAGTTTGTTATTTCGATGTGTTCTTTAGAAAAAATTTAGATAATGGAGGTTATAATGTAATATGTGGTCTTCATGAAATAATTGATTATATTAAAAATGTTAAATTTACAGATGAAGATATAGAGTATTTAAGAAGCTTAAATAAGTTTGACGAGAAGACACTTGCATATTTAAGAAATTTTAAATTCACGGGTGACGTGTATGCTGTACCTGATGGAACAATCATGTTTCCTGGTGAACCTTGTATTACAGTAAGAGCGAATGCTCTTGAAGCACAAATAATTGAAACAGATTTATTAAATAAATTTAATCATGGAAGCTTGATAGCTACCAAAGCAAGAAGAATAACAAATGCCGCAAGAGGTAGAGGCGTTATGGAATTTGGAGCAAGAAGAGCTCAAGGCAGTGAAGCAGCAATAGTTGGAGCAAAAGATGCTTATATTAGTGGATGTATTGGAACATCTTGTTACGAAACAGGAAAAAGATATGGAGTACCACTTCTTGGAACAATGGCTCATTCACACATAATGAAATATGATAATGAATATGAAGCATTTCTTGCTTATGCTAAATGTTTCCCTGATGATTCAGTATTTCTAGTTGATACAATTGATACATTAAGAAGTGGAGTACCTAATGCGATTAAAGTTGCTAAAGATTACTTAATACCAAATGGATATACATTAAAAGGAATAAGACTTGATAGTGGAGATCTTGCATACTTATCAAAAGAAGCAAGAAAAATGTTAGATGAAGCAGGACTAGAAGATACTAAAATATGCGTATCAAATTCACTTGATGAGTATACAATTGCATCACTTTTAAATGAGGGGGCACCAATTGATTCATTCGGTGTAGGTGAAAATTTAATTACATCAAAAAGTTGTCCAGTCTTTGGAGGAGTTTATAAATTATCAGCAATAGAAAAAGAAGGTAAATTAGAACCTAAAATAAAAATAAGTGATAATGTTGGTAAAATAACTAATCCTGGATTTAAAAAGGTAGTAAGATTTTATGATAAAAATAGTGGATATGCAGTTGGTGATGTAATCGCACTTAAAGATGAAGAAATAAGTCCCAATAGTTACACAATAGTTGATGAGCATGCTGACTTTAAAAGACATAAAATTGATAATTATACACTTCGTGAATTACAAGTCCCAATATTTATAAATGGAAGACTTGTTTATAATGAACCAACACTTGAAGAAACAAGAAAATATGCAGAAGAAGAATTTAAAACAATATATCCAGAATCACAAAGATTATATAATCCTCATGTTCATCATGTTGGATTATCAAAAGAATTATTAAATTTAAAAAGAAATATGATAACGGATGCTAGAAAATTAAGTCATGAAGAAGAAATAAAAATGATTAAAAGTAAGAAAGAAGGAAATAAAAATGAAATTTAATGCTAAAAAAGAAACAGAAAAAATA
Source organism: Clostridium sp. CAG:524 (assembly GCA_000434555.1). Classification (GTDB taxonomy): domain Bacteria; phylum Bacillota_I; class Bacilli_A; order RF39; family UBA660; genus CAG-1000. Next base: position 43,676 of record FR880110.1, read on the forward strand.
ATAGAATTTATAAGAGATTATTATAAGAAATATAATTTAAAAGGTGTTGTACTTGGTATAAGTGGTGGTAAAGATTCAGGCGTAGTTGCTGCATTATTCTCAAAAGCACTTGGTAGTGAGAATGTTGTTGGTATAACAATGCCATGTCATTCAAAAAGTACTGATAAAAGTGATGCCAAACTTGTAAGTGAAAAATATGGTTTTGAACTAATAAACGTAGATTTAACTAAAACATTTGATACATTTAAGAATGAAATTTCACTTTTAGGAGAATTTAGTGATGAAGAATTACAAAATTGTGATATCAATATTAAGCCAAGACTTAGAATGAGTACTTGCTACTACATAGCTGCTTTATATAGTGAACTTAAACATGGGACATATCTTGTTGCTGGTACATCAAATTTATGTGAACTTTATGTAGGATACTTTACTAAAGGAGGAGATTCTACTTATGACATTGGAACTCTTAACAATTATACAGTTGATGAAGTAATTGAAATTGGTAAGTATTTAGAAGTACCAGAACAAGTATTATTTAAAAGTCCTAGTGATGGATTAAGTGGTAAAACTGATGAAGATAAATTAGGCGTTAAATATAAAGATATTACATCTGTTATAAATGGTGAAAAAGTAAGCAATGAAGTAAAAAGTAAAGTTGACAAATTGCATACAAATAATTTACATAAATTTAACATTCCAGTGTACCAAAGAGAAAAATAAACTTATGAAAATCGCTGTGTATGTTGGAAGTTTTAATCCTGTTCATAAAAGTCATATCAAAGTAGTGAATCTTGTTCTTAAAAATTATGTTGATAAAGTAATTATTGTACCAACACTTGCTTATTGGGATAAGAAGAATCTTATAGATATTAAAGATAGAATAAATATGCTAAAGTTTTATGAGAATGAAAAAATTATTATAGATACTAAAAATAATAAATGTGAATATACATATCAAGTTTTAAGAGAAATTCAAAAACAATATAAAAATGATGAGATTTATTTAGTTATTGGTGATGATTTACTCACAAAATTCGATAAATGGAAAAATATAGATGAAATTTTGAAATATCGTATCATTATTGTTAAAAGAAATAATATTGATGCATGTGTTTATGATAAGTACTCAAAATACAATTTTATAGTGACAAATAAGGTGGATAGTGAAGATGTGTCATCTACTATGGTTAGAAATATGATTTTAAATAAAGACAAAGACATTTTAAAATATATTGATATGAAAGTATATAAATATATTAAAAGAAATAATTTATATGTTAATTAATAATGTGTTATAATCAAAATATATAAAAGAGGTAATTATGAAAGAAAAAGAAGTAGTAAAAAAATTAATAAAAAATAAAGAAACAATCGCATCAATGGAGTCATGTACTGGCGGATACTTTGCAAGTACAATTACATGTGTTGATGGTTCAAGCGAAGTATTAAAGTTTTCAGCAGTAACATATTCAAATGAATATAAAATTAAGATGGGCGTTAATCCTGATATTATCGATAAATATTCAGTTTATAGTATTGAAACTGCTCATGAGATGAGTAAAAATATAAGCAAATTTGCGTGTAGTACTTATGGAATAGGCATTACTGGTAAAATAAATAGAGTCGATGAAAATAATTTAAGTGGCAAAGATAATGAAGTATTCGTAAGCATTTACAATAGTAAAAATGATACTTATACTGACATGAAAATAATCGTACCAAATAAGCCACGTAAGGAAGTTAAAGAATTAATCGTAAATGATATAATGGAAAAACTAATTGAAATTTTATAAGGAGGTGTGAAATGTGGAATATAAAAGTGAAGAAGATTTTCTAAAAAATTATGATGTGAATGAGTTTGAACGTCCATCTGTTACAAGTGATGTTTTATTATTAAGTGTGTCAAATGGAATTCAAAATAATTATAGAAAGTTAAAGGACAAATATTATAGTGTTTTACTTGTTAAAAGAAAAGATTATCCATTTAAAGGAAAGTGGTGTTTGCCAGGTGGATTTGTGAAAAATACTGAAACAACTGAAGAAACTGCTAGAAGAGTGCTTGCAAGTGAAACAAATTTACACAATATATTTATGGAACAATTATATACTTTTGATGGAATTAATAGAGATCCTAGAACAAGAGTGTTTAGTGTTTCATATATTGCATTAGTTGATAAAAATAAATTAAATGATTCACTATATGAAAATGCATCATGGTTTAATATAAATTATATTGAAGATGAAAAAGGTTTTAATGTAACTCTTGATAATGGAAATGAAACATTAAATTTCGTGGTGAGTAAGACACTTAAAGAAAGCACAACAGATAGATATAAGTTTGACATAGTTAAAAATGATTCAATTGCTTTTGACCATCCACTTGTGATAGTAAGTGGTATTGAAAGATTAAAAAACAAAATAATGTATACTGATATTGTCTTTAATATGATAGATGAGTATTTTACACTTGGTGAACTTCAGCAGGTATATGAAGTTATACTTAATAAAAAGTTACTCGATCCTGCTTTTAGAAGAATTATTGCCAATAAAGTAGAAAAAACTGACAAAATTAAAACAGGTGAAGGGCATAGACCAAGCGTATTATTTAAATATAAAGGTAAATAAAATGAGAAAAATCAATAAAATTAGAATTTTTGCTAATGAAAATGAAGAATCATACAAAATTAAGTTGAAACTTCAAGGTGTGCTAGAAAAATATAAATTTGAAGTGGTTGAAGAAGATTATGATTTGGCTATTGCGATAGGTGGGGATGGCTCATTTTTAAGAATGGTAAATGGTACTAATTTTAACAGTGATATTTATTATGTTGGAATTAATACTGGAACACTTGGATTTTTACAAGAAATAAGACCAGAAAAACTAGAAGAATTTGTTATTTCTTTGAATGAAAATAATTTTAAAGTTGATAATATTGGTACACTTGAAACAAAAATTACTACTGAGGATTCTGTTTCTAGACATTTTTCGCTTAATGAAATAGTAATTAGACAAATGAAATTAAATACTATAACTATGGATATTTATGTCGAAAATTATTTTTTAGAAACTTTTGCTGGTGATGGAATTCTTGTGTCAACTTCTGTGGGAAGTAGTGCTTATAATACAAGTTTTCATGGTGCATTAATTTACAACACACTACATACTTTACAAATTACTCCAATTGCGCCATTAAATACAAAAACATATAGAAATCTTTTAACGTCAATTGTTATACCTGAAAAGAAACATATTTTAATAAAGCCAATAAAAAATGATTTAATTATTACATTTGATGGGACAAACAAAAAATATGAGAATGTTAAAAAAATAGAATGTTTTGTTAAAAATAAGAAAATAAAATTTTTAAGAATGAAAGATTATAATTTTATAAAAATTGTTCACGAAAAATTTTTAAAAGATTAATATTTAGTAGTGAAAATCATAAAATTAAATATGAAAAAAATATTACTTGTATTAATCTTTTTATTGTGTGTAAATATTGTCAATGCATCAATTGTTGTGATGGATGCTGATTCTGGGAGAATTCTTTATTCAAAAAATAAAGAAGAGAAAAAGTTAATTGCGTCAACAACAAAAATAATGACATCAATAATTGCTCTTGAGCACGCTCCACTTGATATGAAAATCAGAATTGGAAAAGAAGTAAGAACGGTAAATGGTTCTATGATATACGTTAAAGAGGGTGAGATATTTACATTAAATGATTTACTTCATGGATTAATGTTACAAAGTGGTAATGATGCTGCTATGACTATTGCTACAAATGTTTTAGGATATGATAAATTTATAAAAGAAATGAATTTAAAAGCAGTAAAACTCGGCATGAATGATACAATTTTTGAGAATCCTCATGGATTAAATGATGACTCCAAAAATTATTCCACTGCTAAAGATATGGCAATATTAATGAAATATGCTATAAAAAATAAAGATTTTTTGAGTATAACGTCGGCTAAAAATTATAAAGTTGATAAATATATATGGTCAAATAAAAATAAATTATTAAAAGAATATAAATACTTAATAAGTGGGAAAATAGGTTTTACAAAAGCAAGTGGTCAAGTATTTGTTTCTGCGGCTAGAAAAGATGGGAAAACTTTAGTGGTTGTTTCAATAGATGAAAGTGATAAATTTAATTTACATAAAAAGTTATATAAAAAATATTTTGAAATATATGATAGGTATAAAATATTAGACATGAATACTTTTTCATTCAAAGTTAAAAATAGAAATAATTATCATTATTACATAATGAATGATTATTATATTCTTTTACAAAAGAATGAAATTGAAAAGTTGAATATAAAAATAGATTTAACAAAAAATCAAGAAAAAGTACATATATACTTTGATAATACAAAAATAGATTCAGTTGAACTTAAAAAGATAAAATTTAATGTTAAAAAAAATAAAATAAAAGAAATATTGTCATTTTGGAAATAATAGAGTATAATGACCTTGGTGTTTTTTATGGAAAGATTACAAAAATATTTAAGTTCATGTGGTGTTGCTTCAAGAAGAAAGTGCGAAGAGTTGATATTACAGGGAAAAGTAAAAGTTAATGGTGTCAAAGTAACTGAACTTGGCTATAAAGTGACTGAAAAAGATAAGATATCAGTAGATGATATTGATGTTATCAAAAAAGAAAAATTATATTATTTACTTTATAAGCCTGAGAAAACAATTTGTTCAGTTAGCGATGAAAAAAATAGAACAACAATTATAGATTTAATTGATACTGAAGAGAAAGTATTTCCAGTTGGAAGATTAGACTACGATACAACTGGACTTTTGTTAATTACAAATGATGGAGAACTTACTAATAAATTAACGCATCCACATGGCCATGTTGAAAAAACTTATTATGCAAAAATAGATGGAATTATAACTCCGACTGATTTAAAAGCGTTGGAAAATGGTGTCGTGTTAGATGGCGTTAAGACTAAGAAGTCAAAAGTCAAAATTGGAAAAATTGATAAGAAAAATCAAAAATCTTACGTTGAATTAACAATTACTGAAGGAAGAAATCATCAAGTTAAAAATATGTTTGCTAGTCTAGGATACAAAGTATTAAAATTAAAAAGAACAAATTATGCTTTTTTGGATTTAAGAGGATTAAGTACTGGTGAATATAGAACATTATCAATTAAAGAAGTAAAGCAATTATATAATTATGTAAATTCTCATAAATAAAAACATGATTTTTTGTCGATCATGTTTTTAAATTAGTTAAATTTAATTGTTTTTAGTTTCTTCTTCAACAACAATTGCTCCAACAGGGCAACTTTCAATTATATTAAGAACTTCTTTTTTGTCTTCTTCCTTAAGTTCAACATCTTTTGCGTGGCTCATTCCTTCATCATTGAATTCAAAATATTTCTCGCATTGACTAACACATAATCCGCATCCAATACATGTGTCATTAACTTTAATTTTTTCCATTTTTTAATCTCCTCCATAAAAATTATATAAAAAAAACAAAAAAAATGCTAGATATATGTAAAGTATAATTTATTGAATTTAATCTTTAAATGTGTTATTATTAAAATGGTGAAAAATATGAGTTCTAGAATGGAAAAATATGAAAACAATTCACTTGAGAGTATGAGCAGAACAAAGCGAAATCAAGATATTTATAACGTTAGCGATATGAGTGAATTATCACGTATAAAAACTAATACAAATGTTAGTATTATTGCTGATGCTTCAAAAGAAATAGATATAGAAAAAATTAAGAAATATATTGAAAATATGAATAGTGATAGTGAAGAACATAAGAAAAGAATTTCAATCGAATTGCCAGAAGAACACGAAGAACAAATAAAAGAAAAAGTAGAAAAAGATTATGATATTAATTCTGTTTTAGAAAGAGCGAGAGGTAAGAGAGAAATTGATTATGAGATAGAACGCCATAGAAAATTAAATTCAAATGGATATGATATACTTAAAAGTATTCAAATAAAAGAAGAATCTGATGAAGATAAAACAGAACCAATAGATGAATTAAATACACAAGAGAAAACAATAGTTGAGTTAATTCAGAACATCCAAAATAGTAAGCCTCAAGAAAAAAGTACGAAAGATGATACAGAAGATTTATTTGGTGAATTAATGGGTAAAAATGAAAATACTATTGTTATGGCACCAATAGATAATGAAGAAAAAAATAATGAGAATATCAAAGAAGCATTGTTAAATATAACTGAAGATTTAGAAACGATAAAAGAATCTTTAAACGATAAAACAATTCCTGATACAGTTGATGGGCAAAAGATTAATGATGAATTGGATAGCTTAAATGATAGTGATAAAAATGAAAATGAAAATGAAGATGAAGATGCTGATAGCGATGGCAGTGAAAGTGAAAAAATAGTTGCTGATAAATCTTTCTATACTAATTCTTTGTCATTTAATAAAACTGATTTTGAGGGTTTTGAAGATTTAGAAAAAAATCAAAAAAAGGGGAATGTCTTTGCAAAAATAGTTGTAACTTTAATTATATTATTACTTTTAGCTACGATATTTTTAATATTAAATTTTCTTTTAGATTGGAACATATTTTAGTTTTAAATAATTATTGTGATACATTCAAGTATAAGAATGTATCTTTTTTTATATAATTTATTAATGAGAATTGATAAAATTAAAGTTACTAAAAATGATATATTATTACTCATAGTAATAATTGTTATTGTAGTTGCATATGCTATGCTTAAGGTTTTTACCATTAAAAGTGAAAGCATTCTTTTAAATTATGCCGAAAACAAATCAAAAGAGTTATCATTATTACTCATAATTGATTCAATAGAAAAATTGAGGTCTAAATATAATATAGAAGACATAATTGTAATAGAAAAAAATGTTAATGATGAAATTGTTAGTTTAGACTTTGATAATACGAAGATAAATGAATTCAATTTAAAAGTAAGTGAAAATATACAAAAAAGATTGATGAAATTAGAGAAAAATAAAAAAAATAATTTAACAGAAAAATATTATGAAGGTAAAGTTGATATTATTTATAATGTACCAATGTCGATTATTTATGATGTTCCGATTTTAGTTGGCATAGGTCCAAAAGTTCCATTTAAATTGGATGTACTAGGTAATGTTTTTACAGAAATATTAACGAATATAAAGGATTATGGTATAAATAATTCTTTAATAGAAATGCAATTAAAAATTAAAATTAATGTACAAATAATTTTACCATTTTCTTCAAAAAATATTATTGTAGAAAATAAAATCCCATTGAAAACAAAAATAATTCAAGGAAAGATTCCAGAATATTATGGTGGTGTTTTAAATGGTACGATAAAAAATGAATAATAAACTATTTTTTAAGAATCAATCATTAATTTTGTAAACTATTTTGTGCTAATTATAGAAGTATTATTGTATTTTATTAATATGTTTAAATATAGTATTTGTGTGATATAATTGTTTTGGTGATATATGTGATAATTGAAGTGGATAATAATAAGTATAAGTTAATAAAAAATTATAGAGATGGATTTGATAAGGAAACTTTTTTAAATAGGTATACTCCTTATTATAAAGATTATGACTATATAGTTGGTGATATAGCGTATTCAAAATTGAGATTAAAAGGTTTTAATAAAAAAGACAATAAAAATTTTAATAAATATAATAATTATTGTAATTTGGAAAAATATATTAAAGAAAATTGTGCATATGAATGTAAGTATTTTATTTTAGAAAAAATTATTTAAAAATATTTACATATTTTAATGTTAAATAAATTAAAACTTGATTTAAGGTAATTGATATTAAAGATAATGTGTGTTAAAATATAAGAAGATAGAAAGGGTAAGGTTATGAGTAGAATTTCAATTAAAAATATGGATGGTACAATGGAAGAAGTTGACTTGGTAAATGCTTTTAAAATTGGTGAGTTAAATAAAAGATTTGTTATATTGTCAAAAGGAGAAAGCGCTGGTGAAGGCATGAGTAAAATTTATGTTTCAGAATTTGTTGAAAATGAACCTGGTGTTTATAGCTTGATTGGCATTGAGGATGATACAACATGGCAAAAAGTTAAAGAAGCCATGAAACAAATAGTAGAAAGTTAGGTGAGAGAATGACATTAACTAATGAAAAAGAAAATGTGGTTAAAGCTAGTGTAGTTATGACTCCTGGGTATAATTCTAGCGTAAGAATAATAGGTGTGGCTTCAAATACAGTTATACCAACTGCGACACAAGAAGCACCTTTATCTAAAACAAGTGCGTTTGTGCTTCCAGAAACTGTAATGCAAACTGCTGAAAAAGTTTTGGGGACTACTGATGTGTCATCAATTCCTCAGCAACAATATGTTACTAATATATTTCCACAACCTGTGAGCCAGTTACAACAGGCAGATGCAGCCATAAACAATGTACAGCAACAAGTTCCTTCTATGGAAACCATTCCAGTTCAGGTAAATAATCCGCAAAGTTTAAACTCTCTTGTTGGAAGCTCTGCTATTCAATTTGAAAATGCTCCTACTGATAATGTTGCTCATCCTGTTCAGCAACAAGTTAATTCACAAGCTTATACTGTTCCTATAGAACAAACACTGAATACTAATTTGTCTCAACAACAATTTGCACCATCAGAAGAAATAACATCAAATTCTGAATTTGAAACTCAAACTGATAATGATGTAGATCAAGTTACAACTTTAAATGAACCACCTGTTTTACCAGCATTTGATGATAATGTTTCAAGCAACTTAAAGCAATCAAGTGGCTATAAATACGAATTAATATCTATTTTAAAAAAATATCTTAAATCAAGTATAGAGCGTTATGAGTTACAAGCTAAAACACAAAGTGAAATTCTTAATGAATTGGAAAAGTACGAAGAGAAGTTAACGAGTGAAAAACATGATAATTCTCAAGAGATGACTACTAATTATGTAACTGAACCTTCTTTTAATACTAATTTTAATAATACTTATGATGAACAAGGTGTGTCTAGTGGATTACATATGTAATTTAATATAATGTGTTATCAAGCCAATATAGTTATTATTGGCTTTTATTATGCATAAAATTTTAATAGGTGTATAATTTTGAAAAATATGTTAAATAAATATTATAATTTATTTCCTGACAAGATTTTTCGAAAAAATAATTCATTTTATTTTTTTGAAAATAATGAAAAAATAGTTATAAAGACGTTAGACTCTATACAAATTAAAAATATTTCTGAATTAAGCGATATTTTGAAACATGATAAAAATTTGTCAAAAATTATTCTTAATAATGAGAATAAAGAAATAACCGAATATAAAGAAAAAAAGTACATTTTGCTTAGTGTGATAGTTATTAATAGAAGAGTATATCTTGATGATTTATTTTTAAAATTTGAAAATTTAGCTATGAAAAATGCTGATAATACTGACTTGCTTGATATGATATCAAAATTAGTAGTTATTGAAAAAAGAATGTTGGAATTTAATACTGAATATTTAGAATTGCAAAAATCATTCGATTATTTTATTGGACTTGCTGAGAATAGTATCCAATTGATTAATAAAATTAAATTCGATAATTTAAAACATGTTGTAGTTAATATATCTGATATAGATGAGTATAATTATGAAGAAATAAATAATATAGCAAATTTGGAATTTGGCAATATGGAAAAAAGCATAAGTGCCTATATAAAATATAAAATATATATGGATACACTAAATTATGATGAAATTTATTCTTTAATTAATAATAGAATGTTGAATATTGAATTGTTATATGCATATATGTTATATCCTAACTTCTACTTTAATGATGTTATACAAATTATTGATAATTGTAAAAAAGAAAAATGCATTTATAAATATATAAAATATAATAATTTGTATATAAAATTTATGAAATATTTATATGAAGAATTATCTGATAATATAAAATCTATTGGAAATAATTTTTGGATTAATTTACTTTAAAATAAATAATGTGGTATAATATTTATGAAGTGATGAAAATGGAAAATATCAAAGTTAATAATATAATTGAGGGGCAAGTAATGGGCGTTACAAAGTATGGAATATTTGTTAGTTTGTGTGACAATTATACTGGAATGATTCATATATCTGAGGTTTCTAATAAATTTGTTTCAAATTTAGAGGAAAAATTTAAAATTGGAGATGTTATCAAAGTAAAAGTATTATCCATAAATGAAGATAAATTACAAGTTAGATTATCTTTAAAAAGAATTAGTCGAATGAATAAAATGAATAAAAGTATTAAAGAAAAAGGTAATGGTTTTCAGCCTTTATCTCAAAAAATGCCTGAGTGGATTAATAAAAAAATAAAAGATTTAGAAAAAAATAACAATATTGCTTGACATCACATTCAATAAATGATATATTTATATGCGTCAGCAGGAAAAATATTATGGGCGATTAGCTCAGTTGGTTAGAGCATCTGCCTTACAAGCAGGGGGTCGGGAGTTCGAGTCTCTCATCGCCCACCATAATTGCCGAAATAGCTCAATTGGTAGAGCAACTGACTTGTAATCAGTAGGTTACGGGTTCGATTCCTGTTTTCGGCACCATAAATGGAGAGATAGCGAAGAGGCTAAACGCGGCAGACTGTAAATCTGTTCCTTCGGGTTCGGTGGTTCGAATCCACCTCTCTCCACCACTTGTAATTTTGCCTCGTAGCCAAGTGGTAAGGCACAAGACTTTGACTCTTGCATTCCGCTGGTTCGAATCCAGCCGAGGCAACCACAAAATATATTATATGTCTCGCTAGCTCAGCCGGTAGAGCACTTGACTTTTAATCAAGGGGTCTGGGGTTCGAATCCCCAGCGAGACACCATTTATTTTGTGCCTCAGTGGCGGAATAGGTAGACGCACAGGACTTAAAATCCTGCGAGTGTAAAAGCTCATATCGGTTCAAGTCCGATCTGAGGCACCAATTTGGAGGAATACCCAAGTCTGGTTGAAGGGACCGGTCTTGAAAACCGGGAGGTCGAGAAATCGGCGCAGGGGTTCGAATCCCTTTTCCTCCGCCACTTAATATTTCGCATGATTTATGCGATGAAAGATTATATTATCGCGGGATAGAGCAGTTCGGTAGCTCGTTGGGCTCATAACCCAAAGGTCACTGGTTCAAATCCAGTTCCCGCAACCATTGGTTCCGTGGTGTAGTGGTTATCACACTCGCCTGTCACGCGAGGGATCGCGGGTTCAAGTCCCGTCGGAACCGCCATTTGGCTTCATAGCTCAGTTGGCAGAGCACAAGACTGAAAATCTTGGTGTCGTTGGTTCGATTCCAACTGAAGCCACCATTTTGTTAAAACAGATTACAAATGTAATAAACTTGTTGTAAAGCGATTCCGACGGGATTTTAAACGCGCTCATAGCTCAATTGGATAGAGCATTTGACTACGGATCAAAAGGTTATGGGTTCGACTCCTATTGGGCGCACCATTATATCGGGAAGTGGCTCAACTTGGTAGAGCATTTGGTTTGGGACCAAGGGGTTGCAGGTTCAAATCCTGTCTTCCCGACCATTGGGTTATAAAGCCCCTATTTTAGGGACTTTTTTATTTTGACATCTAGTTTTACATCTAGTTTATATCTGAATGTGAAACTTTTTTATTTATGTCTAGATAATCTAGTGGGGAGATATCATGAAAATGTTATCTCTCTTTTTTATGATAATATTTATTATAAGAATTGAAAAAATAACGATTTAATTAACAATAATAATTAAAGCTTATAAAGTTAATTCATTTAAAAGACATTTACACGTAAGTATTAAATAATAAAAGTAATAAAAAGAATAGTATATGAGTATGGAAACTTTAAACTTTTCAAATTAAGATAATGTATATTTCAAATAAAAAAGTGAGTGGAATTACTAAAAATGATAAAAATACAAAAAATAAGCGTTATTAGTCATAAAAAATGACTGATAAATTTTTATAGTAAAAAAAATAAGAGTTTCTCCTTATTTTATCTAGATTTTTATAAAATCAGTTCCCGCTAGATTATCTAGAAGCATTATTTGTATGCATTCTAATTTTTACTACATGAATTAATTAATATTTTTGTATAGTTGAGATATTTCATTTGAATTAATTTCAAATCTTATTCCATGGTAATATGGAACAAGATTGTTATTTTCATCTTGCTTTGAACTTATATTAAATGAGATGACTATTTTTCCTTCTTTTAATAGTTTAATAATCGCATCTTCATTTATTTGCTGAAAAAAATTAATTGATTTATATTTACAATAAAAATATCCACAACTATAAAATTTATCATATTTAATTAGTACTAAATAATTTAGTTTTGATACAAAAGCAGATGTTATTTCATTATAATTCCAATATATGCAATGGTGTTTATCTTTTGTAGAAATATTTTCCCAGTCAAGATATAATTTTTTTTCAGTATCATTAAACACTAGGTTAAATTTAAAAATTCCATTTAAGTAAAAGTTATTTGTACCTTTTATTGATAAATAGAAATGTGGTATTGATTTGCTATTTGTTTTTGTTTTTTTCTTTTTACTTAAATAATAAAAACTCATAAAATATTTCATTGTATTTTCAAAATTAAGATTATTTACATTTGGAATTAGGCTAAATAATGTCATTTTATATTTACTATTGTCGCAGCATGTTTTAATTTCTATACCTTCATAATCTGGTTTTTTTGAATTATCTGGTTTTTTGTTTACCAATAATTTCTCAAGCATTCTTCCTGGCCCTCCTTTGTCATGATAATTGCATTTAATAAATCCTAATGATTCAATTGTATCGAATTTTGATTTAATGTATTCATATTTTTCTTTCATAATATTTTATCCTCCTAATAATATATTTACGATAAAAATGAAAAACACTACAAATTACTATAAAAAATGTAAAAAAATAGTAAATATATTTAAATAAATTATCAAATTAATAAATAAATGGTAAAATTATTAATATGAAAAGTATAATAAAAGAAGTAAATGAAAAATCAGATGATGTTATTAGAGAAAATAATTTTCTTGTAATTGGTTTTCAAAAAAGGTTATCTACTAGAATTATGCATATTTTTCAAAAATATAAAATAGTGGTTAATAATAATATTGTGTCAAAAAAACTAGAAGAAAATTTATCAAATAATATGATTGATATTAATTTTGAAGTGATAAGTAAGTATAGATATATGTTGAGAAAGTACGAAGAAATTGTACAAGAACATGTAAAAAACAAATTATCAACAGATGAAATTAAAAAGTCTACTATTTTGTTTGTTAGCAAGATTAATGAAAAAAATAAGTTAATGTTAAATGGTACTATTGCTACAAATTTTATTGAAGATATGAATTCTATAATACTTGTATATGATAATGCAAAATTAAATGAAGAAGTATTAAAGAGAATAAATATTGATACAAATGAGATTATAAATGAAATTAATACAAATAATTATAATTATGTTATTGAGTCAATAAATATGATAATTAAAAATATAATTAGTTCATTTTGATTAAAAATTTAAATAGTATTTAATATCATTTATTGTATTAAATATTGTATTTAAAATTAAAATAATGTAAAATGATGGAAGGTGGTAAAAATGAAAAAACGTACTTATAAATTTGTATATGAATTTAAAAAGAAATATCCAAAAACTATTGCGTTTAGAACTAAAAAACACGCACATGTAATAGATCTTCATTTGAATGAAGATGAAGAAGTGACGTATGCTTTTTGTGGTCAAGATAATGTTAGTTCTTTTATTATTATCAATAGTTGTGTGGTGGCTTTAACAAATCAAAGAATTTTAATTGGTCAAAAAAGATTATTTTGGGGATATTATTTTACGACAATTACTCCTGATTTATATAATGATTTAAAAATCAAGAAAAATTTATTATGGAGTGATATAGAGATTGATACTGTTAAGGAAAATGTTTATATTTCTAATTTAGATCCAAGGGGAGCTATAGAAATTGAAAATGTTATATCAAAGTTTATGATGAAAGAGAAACAAAAATATGGTCAAAAAAATAATTAAATTTATATATATATTTTTAGTTTTTTTTCTTTTATTTAAAGTAGAAGTTTTTGGTGAAACATTAAATTTAAATAGTGATAAGTATATTTTATATAATTTAAATGATAATATAGTGTTGTTGAATAAGAATGAAAATCAAGAAACATATATTGCAAGTTTAACAAAAATAATGACAGTTATTGTGGCAATAGAAAATATAAAGGATTATAATAAAGAAGTAATAATTACAAAAGAAATGTTTAAAGATATTGCTTGGGATGTATCTGTGGCTGGGTTTAAAGTTGGCGAAAAAGTTACATATAATGATTTATTGTATGGTGCAATACTTCCAAGTGGTGCTGATGCAGTTAATGCACTAGCGTTATCAATATCTGGTTCTTACGATGGCTTTATTGAATTGATGAATCAAAAAGCAAAAGATTTGAGTTTAAGACATACACATTTTGCAAATGTTACTGGTTTATTTAATAAAAATAATTATAGTAGTGCTTATGATGTTGCTGAAATATTGAAATATGCATTAAAAAACAAAAAGTTTAAAGAAGTATTTGAAACAAAGAGATATACGCTTTCAAATGGCAAAATAGTAAAAAGTACTATAGAAAGCTATAACTCAAGAAATGGTGGTAAAAATATATCTTATATTAAAGGTGCAAAAACTGGATTTATTAATGCTGCTGGATATTGTTTAGCATCTACTTCAACAATTGATGGGGTTGATTATCTTTTGGTAACATTGAATGCTGATAAATCAAAAAGTGCTCCACATATAAGCGATGCTATCACTGCTTATACATATTTTTCTAAAAACTATTCTTACATGAACATAGTCGATAATTCTGATGTAATAGTGGATTTAAAAGCAAAAAATTCAAAAGAAAAGGAAATTAAGATAAAATCAAATGTAAAAATTGATAAATATTTAAAAAATGATTTTTCGAAAGAAAATGTTAAATATATTTATGATGGTGTAAAAGAAATATCTTATTTTACCAAAAAAGGAACTGTACTTGGAAAAGTTGATGTGATGTATGGAGATAAAAAACTAGATACATTTGACTTGGTGTATTCAGGTGGATTAACGTTTAGTATTTTTGCTTTTATGTGGAACAATTTATTTTTAATAATATTCATTTCTTTTGCATTATTTATTTCTTTTAGGATAGTTCAATTAAATATGAAAAGGAAAAAAAGATTAAAAAGAAAACTACAAACTAAATGTTGAGAGCCATTATATGTATATATGCATTTCATTATAAAATATGTTTCGATGTAAGCATATTTTTTTATGTAAAAATTTTTATTAGTAAGATTACATATTTATTTTTTATGATGATTATTGAAACAATTTTAATATATATGAAAAAAATTATTTATTGACAAGTGTGTGATAAAACTTTACAATATTATTAGAAGTTAATCTAAACTTCTAGAAAATAATGGAGGAATGTTATATGAATGATGTAATCTTCTCCATTTTGCTTGTAATAGTTGGATTATTTGTTGGTGCATTTATTATGATACTTATAAACAAGTTAAAAGTAAGTGCAGCACAAAAAGAAGCTGAAAAAATAATTCAAGATGCTAAAAAGGAAGCTGAAAAAGCTAAACGTGATGGTGTTTTAGAATTAAAAGAGGAAAGCTATAAATTAAAAAATCAAACTGATACAGAGATTAAGGAAAAGAAGAAAGAACTTAATGAACTTAATCAAAGAATTGATAATAGGGAAAAGAGTCTAGACAAAAGAGATGAATTATTAACTGAGAGAGAAAAGAATCTTGAACTAAAAGATAAAGATTTATTAGCTAAGCAAAGAGAAATTCAAGAAAAAGATGCAAAAATGGAGATTATAATTAAGGATCAGATTGCTCTTTTAGAAAAAATATCTGGATTTTCAAAAGAGAAAGCTAGAGAAATGGTGCTTAAAAAAGTTGAAGAGGAAATGAACAGGGAAATTGCTGTTTATTTAAAGGAAAGAGAAGATGAAGCAAAACTTGAAGCTGATAGAAAAGCAAAAGAAATGATTGTTTCAAGTATGCAAAGATATTCTAGTGATGTTACGAGTGAACAAACTGTAAGCACAGTTGAACTTCCTAATGATGAAATGAAAGGAAGAATAATAGGTAGGGAAGGAAGAAATATTAGAACTATAGAAGCAGTTACTGGTGTTGACTTGATTATTGATGATACTCCAGAAGTAATAGTTTTATCTTCTTTTGATCCGTTAAGACGTGAAATTGCTAAAACTACACTTGAAACTTTAATCAAGGATGGAAGAATACATCCTGCTAGAATCGAAGAACTTTATGATAAAGTTTGTGAAGATTACAAAAAAATTATAAGGGAAAAAGGTGAAGAAGCTTTATTTGAATTAGGAATTTCAAAGGTTGATCCTGAAATTGTAGAATTGGTAGGAAAACTTGCTTTTAGAACAAGTTATGGTCAAGATGCATTAGCACATAGTAAAGAAGTTGCTCATTTAGCGGGTCTTATGGCTAGTGAACTAGGCGAAAATGTTTCTTTAGCAAAAAGATCAGGACTTTTACATGATATAGGAAAAGCTATTGATTTTGAAGTTGAAGGAAGTCATGTTGAAATAGGCGCTGATATTGCTAAAAAGCATGGTGAAGATAAGGTGGTTATTAATGCTATTGAGTCTCATCATGGTGATAAAAAGGCTGAATATATTATTTCTGAGTTAGTTGCTATTGCGGATGCACTTAGTGCTGCAAGGCCAGGTGCTAGAAATGATTCGTTAGAAAATTACGTTAAGAGGCTTGAAGAATTAGAAACAATTGGAAACAGTATAGAGGGAGTTGAAAAGACTTTCGCTATGCAAGCTGGCAGAGAGTTGAGAGTTATGGTAAGACCTGATCAAATTGATGATTTGTCTAGTTATAAGGTTGCAAGGGAAATCAAGGATAAGATTGAAGAAACAATGCAATATCCAGGAACAATTAAAGTTGTTGTAATTAGAGAAACAAGAGCAGAGGAAGTTGCAAAATAACTTCTTCTTTTTATATGCAAAAATATGTGATAGAATAGTAGGTAGGGTGATAAAATGTTAGCATTAATTACGGGAGCTTCAAATGGACTTGGGAAAGATTTTGCAAAAGAATTATCAAAACAAGGATATGATTTGGTTTTAGTTGCAAGATCAAAAGATAAGTTGGATAAGTTATCTAGTGAATTAAAAACACTAGTTTATGTAGAAGTAATGGATTTAAGTGTAAAGGAAAATGCTTATAAATTGTATAGTAAATATAAAGGTAAAATAGATTTACTAATTAATAATGCAGGATTTGGAACTTTTGGTGAATTTACTAAGACTGATTTGGAAACTGAATTAAACATGATAGATTTGAATATAACAGCATATCATATTTTAACTAAATTGTTTTTACAGGATTTTGTCAAGAAAAATAAAGGAGAAATATTAAATGTTGCTTCTTCAGCAGCGTTTGAACCTGGACCTCTTATGTCAACTTACTATGCAACAAAATCTTATGTTTATAATTTAACAATGGGAATTTATGAGGAACTTAGAAGAAGCAAAAGTAAAGTAAAAATTCATGTTTTATGTCCAGGCCCAGTTGATACAGGTTTTAATGATAGAGCACATGTTAAATTTGGTGTAAAATCATTAAAAAGTATAGATGTAGTAAAATATACATTAAGATGTATGGCTAAAAATAAGCTGATTATAATTCCAGGGTTTACAATTAAATTGGGAGTATTTGCTAATAGAATTTTACCAAGAAAACTGGTGATAAAAGTCACATATAAAATTCAAAAGTCAAAAGAGTTAAAAGAGAAATAAAAATTATAAAATTAATTGAAAGTAATGGGAGATTATGTATGAAAATAGTAAAAATAACTTCTTTAGGATGTCCTTCATGTATTATTATGAATAAAGTTATAAATCAAATAAAAATTGAATATCCTAATATTGAAATTGAAGAATTTGATTATGATTTTGACGATGTAGATAATTATGATGTAGGAAAAATTTTGCCTGTCTTTATATTTTATAAAGATGATAAAGAAATAGGAAGACTAAATGGTGAACATAAAAAAGAAGAACTAGTGAAAATTATAGAGGAAAATGTATGATGAACAAAAAAATGACAAAAGGTATTCAAGAAAATAATTTTATAAAGTTATTTAAAATATTATTTATAATTACTTTGTTTTTTCCAATTGTAATATTTGGTAAAGCGAAAGAATTAAATATTTATTTATTTTATGGTGATAAATGTCCTCATTGTGCTGAACTTGAAAAGTTTTTAGAACAATATTTAGATGATAATAAAAATGTTATACTGAATAAATATGAGGTATGGAGTAATAAAGAGAATCAAGAAAAGTATAAGGAAGTTCAAAAAATATTAAATGATTATAGTAATGGTGTTCCTTATTTGATAATTGGAAATAATGTTATAACTGGTTATGATAGTGAAATAACACCTGAAAGAATAAAAAATACAATAACTTATTATTTAAATTTTGATTATAAAGATAAAGTTGGAATTTATTTAGGAACAACAACTGAGGAAGAAGAAAATTTGAAAGAGGATGGTAAAAAATATGAAGATGCTGAAGTGAATATACCTATACTTGGAAAGAAAAAGAGCAAAGAAGTACCAATATTATTATCAACAATTCTAATAGGACTAGTTGATGGATTTAATCCTTGTGCCATGTGGATTTTAATATTTTTAATATCGATGCTTTTGGGAATGAAAAATGTAAAAAGGAAATGGGCTCTTGGAATAACTTTTCTTTTATCATCGGCACTTGTATATTTTTTATTTTTAATATCATGGCTAAATTTAGCTGTATTTTTAAATAATATTATTTTGATAAGAATGGGTATAAGTATAATTGCTGTTTTCTTTGGAATATTAACAATATTAAAATTTTTCTTTGTTAAGGAAGATGATGGATGTGAAGTCGTTGATAAAAGTGGTAGAAAAAAAATTATTAATTCAATAAAGAAAATTATTAAAGAAAAATCATTTATATTAGCTTTATTTGGTATTGTTGTGTTGGCGGCATCTGTTAATGTTATTGAGTTGTTGTGTTCTCTTGGATTACCAGTTATGTTTACTCAAATATTGACTATAAATGAGGTAAGTAAAACAGCACAAATTATTTATTCATTAATATATGTTTTCTTTTTCTTAATTGATGATATTGTTGTATTTACAATTGCAATGAAAACATTAGAAATAAAAGCAATATCAAATAAATTTGGTAAATATTCACATTTAATTGGTGGAATCATAATGTTAATAATTGGATTCTTAATGATTTATAAGCCAGAGTGGTTAATGTTTAATTTTTAAAAATTAGAAGCAAAAAGGATTATCAAAACATATAATATTTTAGGTGATATATGTGAATGATAATCTTTTTAATAGAATTGAAGAGAAAACAAAAGTGAGTAAAGATACTATTATATCTTTAGCAAGAAAACTTCAAGATGGTGACTATAAGAATGAGAATACTTTGAGAGATATTATACATGAATTATCTTTTATTACTGGCCGTGAAGTAAGTGAAGAAAAGGAAAATAAAATAATAGATATGATTGTTCAAGATAAAGTACCAAAGAATATAGATAAATATGTTTAAAATGAATAGAATGTGAAGTTATTGTGAGCTAATTACTCACTTTTTACTTTAATTAAATATGTGAAAATATGTTATCTTTAGTATATTTTTATTGAACATAAAGCCATATATTAATAGAATATATTTGGAAAAAATATGTAAGATAAAGTGTATAAATTTTTGAAAACTTATGGTTTTTTGCTTATATGTACTTTACTTTTAGACTATGGAAATAATAAATTGACTTATCCTGTTGGACTTACTTTTAGTGATGAAGCTGTATTTACTGGAACTGTAAGATATAATAAAGATGATTCTTCTACTAATAATTCTTCGTTTTTTATGTATACTGGTGTGATTATACCTGTAATTTCGTTAAAAGGTGAAGTACAAGTATCTGGAGGTACAGGATTATAAACGATCCATATATAGTTTTAGTAGTACAATAAAAATAACATAATGATTGCTCACTATGTTATTTTTTATGATTTAATTGCTGGTTTATAAAATTCTTTTTGTATTTTATTTGTTGACCATAATAATTGATGGAATGGTTTATTAACAATCAAATCAAATTCACCAATATATTCATAAGTAGTTGGTTTGAATTTAAGTTTAAAATCATTAAGTCTCTTATATGGATTAGTATCACTAAAGTCAGCAGTAATTCCATATAAATCTACATACAAATAACCAGCCTTCTTATATTCTTCAATAATCTTATAAAATAAGAATGTCTTAACATCAATACTTGAAAAATCATTATTATTACCAGTAATTATTATTGTAACTCTGCCTTCATATTTAACAACGAACGCAGCACCAAGATATTCTTTCGTCTTATTTTCTTGCATTCTCAAATTGGTCTTCGCTATATCATTAGAAATTCTATCAAGATTTCTATCTGATTCAGTTTTTCTCTTATAAATATCAGCACTATTAGGATTTTTATTAAATTCAATATTTATTCTATCATTATTTTCTTGTTCGATAATATATTCTTTTTGTAGGTATTTTACATATGTATCATAGTTTACTTCCGCAAATAATAAATCAACCATATCACTTTGTTTAAATGTTTTATAGAAATATTTATAATATGTAAGTGTTTTATTCTTTTTATCTTCTACGAATGAATAGAATTTCTCAAGCTCTTCTTCACCACGAGATACAAGTCTTATTCCTTTATATTCACTTTCTTTCATATTTTTAACCATATTTTGATCTAAACTATTAAAATCATATGTAGGCAAATATATAACTGGAGTGTATTTAGGCAGTAATGACTCAAAATACAAATTATCTTTTAATTTATCATAACCAAGTTCTTTTAAGTTAGCAATTAATTCTTTATTTTTAGAATTAATTGTCTTACTTTTATTATCAAAATCTATAACTGAATATGTAATTTCAGGATTAATCTTAATGAAAGCAAATCCTCTTCTTAAAAAGAATTCTTTAACTTTACGAGTGAATGCTTTTAATAAATCAGTATTATAAAAATCTACTAAAAATCCACGAGGAGCGTACCCATATTTAATATTGGCACTTAATGTTTTATACAAAATAAGACTTGCAGCCACTAATATATCTTTATGATAAGCACCTATGTACATAACTGAAAAATCACTATGTGACATAAGTTCTCCATATTCTTTTGTTTGAAAAAAGTTTTTAAGCACATGCTTACTTGCAAATTCACCAAATGTAGTAGCATTGATTTCTTCTATAGACATAAAAAAATTCACTCCTTTAAATTAATAATATTATAGCATATTTATTAAAAAAATTGTATAATTAATACATAGATAATTATAGGAGGATTAATAATGAGTAAAATAATAGATATTAAAGCTAGAGAAATATTGGATTCAAGAGGATATCCTACTGTAGAAGTAACTGTAAAAAGTGAAAGAGGAATAGGCATTGCATCAGTGCCTTCAGGAGCATCAACTGGTTCTCGTGAAGCATTAGAACTTCGTGATAATGATGAAAGATATTGTGGTAAAGGAGTATTAAAGGCTGTAAACAATGTAAACACAATAATTAAAGATGCTTTACTTGGTATGGATGTTACTCATCAAAAAGAAATTGATTATAAAATGATTGAGCTTGATGGGACACCAAATAAGAGTAAACTTGGTGCGAATGCGACACTTGGAGTTAGTCTTGCTTGTATAAAAGCAGCTGCTAGTGAAGCACATAAAGAATTATACGAATACTTAAATCCTAGAGAAAAAAGAATACCAAAATTAATGTTTAATATTATTAATGGTGGTATGCATGCTAAAAATAACTTAGATATTCAAGAGTTTATGATAGTTCCAAAAAGAGATTCTTTTAGGGAAGGACTTAGATGCGCTAGTGAAGTATTCCACGCTCTTAAAAAAATATTGGATAATGAAGGACATGAAACATCAGTCGGTGATGAAGGAGGATTTGCTCCAAATTTAGAAAGCAATCGTGCTGCATTATCATATATAATAAAAGCAATAGAAAGTGCAGGTTACATTCCTGGAAAAGATGTGTTTATCGCACTTGATATAGCTGCGTCATCAATATATAATGAACAGAATAAAGCATATAAAATAGAAAATAGATTCTTAAGTAAAGAAGAATTATTAGATTATTATATGGACCTTGTTAAAAATTATCCAATTATATCAATTGAAGATCCTTATGATGAAAATGATTATGAGGGATTCAAATTAATCACAGAAAAACTTGGTAAGGGAATCAACATAGTTGGAGATGATTTGTTCGTAACAAATAAAAAAGAATTAGAACATGGTATTCAAAATGGACTATGCAACTCAATATTAATTAAGCCTAATCAAATAGGAACATTCTTTGAAACATTAGAAACAATTGTACTTGCTAAAAAGCATAATTACACATGTATTATGTCTCATAGAAGTGGAGAAACAACAGATACATTTATTATAGATGCTGCAGTTGCATTAAATATACCATTCGTAAAAACAGGTTCTGTTTCAAGGGGTGAAAGAATTTGCAAATTTAATAGACTTCTTGAAATAGAAGAACAAATTGAAAGCAAAAAAGCAAAATAATTACATAAATATTTGCATAATACTAATATTTATTGTATAATACAAAACACAAGGGAGAAATCAATATGGAAAAAGTATTATTAGTAATATCTGTTATATTAATAGTGATAGTTCTATTACAAAGTAATAAAGCTAGTGATGCTAGTCAAATAATAACAGGTGGAAATGCAATGTTACTTGGTAAATCAAAAGAAAGAGGTCTTGAAAAAGTAATAACAAGACTTACTTATGTTTTAGGATTTGCATTTATAGTAATATCATTTATCTTATCAATATAAAAAAATACATAAAAGTTCATATTTTCTTATGAACTTTTTAATTTATATGATAAAATGAAGGTGAGGTAGATATGAGAGACAAAATATTAAAAGTAATTGAAAAAAATAATAAGAGTTTAAATGCTATGGAAATTATGAATCAAATAATGGAAAATAGTACTATTAAAGATTATGAAGAACTTATGAGAGAACTTGAAAAGCTATGTAGAGAGGGTGTATTAAGACAAACTCATCATAATGGTTATGTTAAAAATGAACTTCTAACAGGTACTCTTGATATGCATGAGAAAGGTAATGCACATTTATTAGTAAAAGATGGAGAAGATATTTTCATTGCTAAAAATAATATGAATGGTGCTACTGATAAAGATTTAGTACTTGTTGATTATACTAATAAAGATAAGACTGAAGGTAAAGTCATAAGAGTTCTAAAGAGATCACTTGGTAAAAGTATGGGTGAAATTGTTGATAACGATGGTAAATTTACTGTAAAGATACTTGACACTGAATTACCTTATGAAGTTGATGTTGACACAAGCGATTGTGATTTTACTTTGGTGGATGGATTAATCGTACACCTTGATTATGTAAAAGATATAAGTAGAGGTAGAGTCCTTGCTAAAATAGATTATCCAATAGGGCACAAAAATGCTCCAGGTAATGATACTGAAATAGCCATGATTGCTAGTGAATTTGGTGTTCATCTATTTATGCCAGAAGAAGTAAAAGAGCAAGCCAAGACATTTCCAAGCAGTTTAACTGAAGAAGAAATAAAAAAAGAAATATCAAAAGGTAGAGTTGATTTAAGAGGTGAAGCAACTACTACAATGGATGGTAAAGATACAAAAGATATTGATGATGCTGTACAGGATGAAATAAGTAAAAACGGAAACTATAAAGTAACAGTTGACATTGCTGATGTAAGTTATTATGTAAAGATGAATACACCAGTATGGAACTATGCAGAACTAAAAGGTAACTCTGATTATCTTGCTAATAAAGTAGGTCCAATGCTTCCAATAGAACTTTCGAATGGAATCTGTTCATTAAATCCAAATGAAGATAGATATGCTTTGACATGTGAAATGGAAATAGATCATGGTGGAAACATTGTTAATGAAAAAGTATACATTTCAGTTATAAAATCTAAAAAGAAAATGAATTATGATGCCGTACAAGATATCCTAGAAGATAAAGAAACTGAAGATACAAAGGATTATATAACAATAAAATATACAGTAAAGCCAAATGAAATAATAGATGATATCGCATTCAAAAATGGAATCACAAGAGAAAGATTACTAGAATACAATAGCATTGAAGATATAAAACCAGGTAATGAAATAAATTTACCTATAAGAGATATTATCAAATTGATGTATGTTATCTCTAAAATAATGGATAATAAACTTCACAAATTAGGTAAAATTGATTTTGAAAATACAAGTGAAAAGAAACAAATATTTGATGAAAATGACAAATTAATTGATATAGTTCCAAGAGTTCAAAGACCTGCTGAATCAATAATAGAAAATCATATGATTTATGCGAATGTTGGATTTACTAGATTCACATGCAATGCATTATCACAAATAATACCAAATATGGTACCATTTGTATTTAGAATTCACGAAGATCCAAATCCTAAAAAGATAGAAGATTTTATGAAAATGTTATCAGTATTTGGAGTAAATTATCCTAAAAAGATAAATCCAGAAAATGTAAGTAGTAAGGATATTCAAGAATTATTAGAATATTTAAAAGATAAAGAACATTATAAAGTATTTAGTAAAAAACTACTTAGAAGTATGCAAAAGGCAAGATATTCACCAGAACCTAAAGGTCATTTTGGACTTGGTCTAAAAGCACATGATAGAGATTATACACACTTTACTTCTCCTATTAGAAGAATGTGTGACTTACTTGTTCATACAATATTTAGAGTATTCATTATTGAAAAAGATACTAGTCCTGAAAATATTAGTTTCTGGGCTTCATATCTAACAGAAGTATGCGACCATATTTCAGAATGTGAAAGAACAAGTGCTGATTGTGAATACGCAACTGATGACTATTATGATGCAGTTTATATGCAAGATAGAATTGGTAAAACATTTGAAGCAACACTTGATGGACCAATGCCTTCATCATTCTTTGCTCAAACAAATGATAAATTTATAGATGGAAAAGTAGAATGGATTATAAGTGAAGATGATTCAAAAGAATTAGAAAGCCTTACTGATCCAAATGAAATACAACAATTCATAGAACTTCATAAAAAACCATTCACGTACGAATACAATGATTCTCTTTACGGATACACTAAAAAAGGTAGAGTTGTCTATAGATATGGCGATCAAATCATAGTTCAATGTATAGGAAGCGACCCTGCCAAAAGAGAAATAGATTTCGCTTTAGTAAAAAAAATAACAAATGGAAATAATAAATAGAAAAGCACATTATGATTATTTCATAAAAGATACATATGAAGCAGGTATAGAGTTAAAGGGTACTGAAATAAAGTCCTTAAGAAAAGGAAATGCCAACATAAACGATTCATATGCAAGAATAAAAAACAATGAAGTATATCTTACAAATATGTTTATCGCAAAATATGAAGAAGGTAACATATTTAATCATGATGAAAGACGTGAAAGAAAACTATTACTTCATAAAAACGAAATAATTAAAATTAATAATGAAATCACATTAAAAAAATATACTTTAATACCACTTAAAATATATTTTAAAAAAGGAAAAGCTAAAGTAGAAATAGGCATTTGTCAAGGTAAGAAACTATACGATAAAAGAGAATCTATAAAAGAAAAAGATATCAAAAGACATGAATATTTAGAATATTAAAATAATATAATATTCTAGGTGAATATATGAAAAGAGTTCCTGAAATCTTTGTTAACAAAATAAATAAAAATATAAGTAATAATAAAGAAGTATATTACTCTTATAATGATAAAAATGTTTATGAAGAAGAAATAATTCCAAATGAATATGATTTACAGCAAAAGATAAATAAATTATTTAAATCGAATGACTTTATTTATAAAAAGAAATTCAAAATTAAAACGAAAGATTATGAAAGAGAATATACTATAATATCAAAAAGTTATGATTATTTACTTTGTATTGATGGAACTAAAATATATATTAAAGATATAATTGATATAAAATAATTAAAAACACTTGAAAGTAATTAGTATTTATGATAATATTTAATTACACAAACGGTGTTTTTTTTTGGAGGGATTTGAAATGAAAAAAATAAAAAGTTTCTTTAAAGGCGTTAAAAAAGAATCAAAAGCTGTAAGATGGCCAGATGGTAAAGCATTAGTTAAATATTCTTGTATAACAGTCGTAATGCTTGTATTCTTTGGATTATTCTTTTATGGGCTTGATGCATTATTTGCAGTAATAAGGGGGCTATTCTAATGGAAGAAAAGAAATTATGGTATGTTGTTAATGCATACAGCGGACATGAACAAAAAGTTAAAGATTATTTAGAATCAAGACGTGAAAGTATGGGAATGGAAAATAACATATTTAGAGTTATTATTCCAGAAAGAACTGAAATTGAAGTTAAAGATGGAGTTAAAAAAGAAAAAGTACGTAAAATGTTTCCAGGATATGTTTTAATCGAAATGATTATGAGTGATGAAGCATGGTATGTAGTTCGTAATACTCCAGGAGTAACAGGATTTATAGGTTCATCAGGAAAAGGTGCTAAACCAATTCCACTTTCACCAGAAGAAGTTAAGAAATTTATTGCTGATGAAGAAGAAATGACTAAACCAATTAATTCAAATGTTGAAGTAGGAGACACTGTAACAATTATAGATGGTCCATTCAAAGGAATGTATGGTAAGATTGAAAGTGAAGACAAAGAAAATGAAAAACTTACTGTACTTATTGATTTATTCGGACAAGAAACTCCAGTTGAAGTTGATTTACTTCAAGTGTCAAAAATGTAAAAAGGTTACCAAAAGTAATCTTTTTTTGATATAATGTTTTTAAGAGGTGAAATATGAAAAAAATAAAAGTATTATTACTAACATTTGCATTAGTTTTGCTTGCGGGTTGTGGTAAAAGTTTAACAAACAAATCAACTGGAGATACTATGAAAATTTCATTAGATGTTGATACTTCAAGTAATTATGTTTGGTCATATTCAATAATGGATTCAAATGTTATTGATTTAAAATCAGAAGAATTTTTAACACCAGCTGATGATGAAACATTAGATGGTGATGCACAAGTATTAACATTTAAGGCATTTAATGAGGGAGAATCAGAAATAATATTAAGCTATATGAATAATGATAGTGGTAAAACTAAATATGATATAACTTATGTTATTACAGTTGATGCTAATAAGAATATCAAAGTAAAAGAGAAATCAGGAAAATATAGTAAGAAATTACCAAATCCAGTAATATATACAGAATCTAATGATGAAAAGTAATGTATATAAATTAACTGAGATTGATGATGAAATAATTGATTTATATATCGAATGTTTCAAAAAAGATAAAATATTTACTTCTAGAGATAAAAATATTATAAAAGATAGAGAATTAATCACAAAACTATTTAATTACTATATAAAATATGGAACACTTCTTTATACAAAAAGATATAGTAAGAAAATATCTTTTCTATGCACATTAAAAATGAATGAAGTATTAGAAGATATGGAAGCAGTAAAATTAATTTTTGATAAAGAAAAGTATCCAGAAATTAATAAATACATTAGTAAAATAGATAAAAATTCAAATTATATAGTACTTGTAGGTGTAAATAAAAATTATTTTATTGCAAAAAAATATAAATTAAATTGACATATGAAGTTTTATAAAGTAAACTTTTAAAAGTAAGGAGGAATTAAAATGGAATTAAAAGGTAGTAAAACAGAAGCTAACTTAATGGCTGCTTTCGCAGGTGAAAGCCAAGCAAGAAATAAATATACTTACTATGCTAGTAAGGCTAAAAAGGAAGGGTATGAACAAATAGCAGAAATATTTGAAGAAACTGCTAATAATGAAAAAGAACATGCTAAATTATGGTTCAAAGAATTACATAATGGTGAAGTTCCAAGTACACTTGAAAACTTAAAAGATGCAGCAAGTGGTGAAAACTATGAATGGACAGAAATGTATAAAGAATTTGCTGAAACTGCTCGTGCTGAAGGATTTGATAACATTGCAAAATTATTCGAAAGTGTTGGTGAAATAGAAAAACATCACGAAGAAAGATATATGAAATTAGTAGGTAATATTGAAAATAATTTAGTATTTGAACGTGGTGAAGAAAAAGTATGGATTTGTAGAAATTGTGGCCATATTTATAAAGGTAAAAAAGCATTAAAAGTTTGTCCTGTTTGTAAACATCCAGAAAGCTATATGGAAATCAAAAAAGAAAATTATTAATTGTAAAAAAATATAGAAAATGCATCAAACTTAATGCATTTTTTTCTTTATTATGATAAAATTATTAAGAATAAAGGGTGTGATAAATATGAGAAGTGGAGTACTTAAAGGTGCTAGAAAAATAGAATTAGAGAAAAGAGATAATCTAGTTGGAAGACCTGGTTACATTTTAATAGATGTTTTAAAAGCAGGTATATGTGGTTCTGATATTCATTATTGGGAATCAGGAGCTCCAGCAGGACTTGTAATGGGTCATGAATTTAGTGGTATCGTTATTGATAATGGTGGAAGTAAGAAATTTAAAGAAGGAGATAGAGTTACAGCATTACCAATTTCACCTTGCCTTGAATGTGAAGAATGTAAAAGAGGAGAAGTTCAAATATGTAGAAACACATGGACTAATGCAGTTGGACTTAGTCTTGCTTTTCCAGGAGCATTTGGTGGAAGAATTTTAGTAAGAGAAGATATGGTAAGATTACTTCCAGACAATGTTACATTTGAGTCAGGAGCAATGGTAGAACCAGCAGCAGTTGGTTTAAGAGCAGCAGACCTTGCTAATGTTAAAAAAGGTGATAAGTGCCTAGTAATAGGTGGTGGAATTATTGGACTTTTAACAGCAGAATTCTTAAAACTAAAAGGTGCAAGTTATGTAGCACTTACTGAAACAAATGAATTAAGAGGTAAAAAATCAGTTAAACTAGGTGCGGCAGATGAATATTTTAATGCATTAGATCCAAAACTAATGGAGAAATTATATGCTAAAACAAATAATAATGGATTTGATATAGTATGTGATTGTTGTGGTAATTCAGCAGCATTAACATCAGGAATAATATTTACAAAACCAAATGGAAACTTAATATTAGTAGGTATTTCACTTAATAATGTAAGTATTCCATTAGTGGCTGGAGTAATGAAAGAAATAAATATCAAAGGATCTATCGCATATAAAAGAGAAGAATTTGATGCTGTTATTGATTTACTTGCTAAAAAAAGAATTAATTTAGAAAAGTATATAGATGACATCGCTACATTAGATGACTTACAAGCATCATTTGAAAGATTAACAAGTGGGCAAGATGATGCAGTTAAAATACTAATTGATCCAAATAAGCATAAAATAGTTGAATTATAAAAAAATACTGAACCTAATCGTTCAGTTTTTAATTCCATAACTTTTATCTTTAGTATCATAAAATAAATAATTATGAGGTGGATTATAAGTAAGATAATAAAACATAAAATATATCAAAAACAATAAAATAATTCCTATATAATTTGAATATTTAATTTTATTTGAATTAATTATCTTAAAACTTAAATATTCCATAAAACAATAATCTAAAAATAATAAACTAATAGATACTATCATATTATGACTAATAAATTTATCAATAATAAGATAAGGTACTAAATAAGCAATTATACCTACTATTATAGAAATACAAAGTGATATTAATAAATTATCATAATTGATATTCTTTTTCTTATAATAAATCCATTCAAAAATACCATATAAGAGAAAAGGAGTAGCCATTAATTTCATATGCTCCCATATACTTTCATTAATCGGACAAAGCACACTAAAAATAAAATTATTATTCCATTCATATAAAAAATGACATAAAATAGATAAAGGCATTATAACAAAAACACCTATAATTTTAATCTTTTTCATAATAATCATTAATATTATATCGAATTTCCTTGATTTTATGCAGTTTTTATGCTATTATCTAGTAGTCGATTTATATTGGATTAATATAAATTAGAAGTGGGAGATTAGGGTTATCAAGAATACCACTCGCGAAAAAAATAAAACTAAATTATATAGGAGGTGTTTTTCGTGGCAAAGAATGTTGTAAAGAAAATTAAATTACAAATCCCAGCAGGAAAAGCAACACCAGCTCCACCAGTTGGAACTGTTTTAGGACCTGCAGGAATTAATCTACAAGAATTTTGTACAAAATATAATGATGCAACTAGAGAAAAAATGGGAGATATAGTACCAGTTGAAATTTCTATTTATGATGATAGATCATTTGACTTCGTTTTAAAAACTCCACCAACTCCAACTTTATTAAAGAAAGCTGCTGGAATTGATAAAGGAAGTACTAAAGGTGCTAACAATGTAGTTGCTACATTATCAAAAGATGATATTCAAAAAATCGCAGAAATCAAAATGCCAGATTTAAATGCATATGATTTAAAATCAGCAATGAATACAGTTGCTGGAACTGCTAGAAATATGGGTATCGCAGTTAAGGGATTAAACGATGCTGAATTAGCTGAACAAGAAAGAGAAGCAGAAGAAGCTGAAGCACAAGCTGCTAAACTTGAAGCTGATTTAGAAGCGATGGAAGAAAGTGCTAAAGCATTAGCTGATGGTGCTAATGTTGAAGTAGAAGTAACACATCAAGATACTAAAGAAGAAACAGAAAGCGAAGAATAATTAAATAAAAAAATTATTCGTGAGAAATAGAGATAATCCAAAGACCACATAAGGAGGTTAGTTTATGAGAAAACATAGTAAGATGTATGTGGAAGCATTAGGTAATGTTGAAAAAAATAAAAGTTACGATGTTACTGAAGCGATTAAAGTACTTAAAAGTCTTAAAACTAGAAAATTTGATGAATCAGTTGATGCTGTATTAAAATTAAACATTGATGCTAAAAAAACTGATATGAATGTGAGAGGAAGTTTTGTTCTTCCTAACGGAACTGGTAAGACTAAAAGAGTATTAGTTATTACTAAAACTAAAGCATCTGAAGCTAGCGAAGCTGAATACTGTGGAGCAGAAGATATGTTAGAAAAAATCGAAAAAGAAAATTGGTTCGATTTTGATACAATCGTTGCCACTCCAGAAATGATGCCTGCATTAGGAAAACTTGGTAAAATTTTAGGACCTAAAGGATTAATGCCTAATCCTAAACTTGGAACAGTTACTACAAATGTTAAAGATGCAGTTAGTAATATTAAAAAAGGTATGGTAGAATACAAAAATGATTCTTATGGAAATGTACACTTCTCATTTGGTAAACTATCATTCAGCGAAGAAAAACTTGAGGAAAACTTAAGAGCTATCGTTGCTGAAATAGTTAAAAATAAACCAAGTAGTGTTAAAGGTACATTCGTTAAAGGAATTAGTATTTCAACAACTATGGGTCCTGGTGTTAAAGTAGATAAAGCTTCATTTGGACTTTAATATAAAGCACGAAAGTGCTTTTTCTTTTGCATGAAAAAAGCCATTATTTGTGATGCTCATCAAATGGCTTCATAAGTATTCCTGTTGATACTAAACCACTAATACCAACAAGTGCATAAATAAAATTAGTTAAGAATGTGTCTACTCCAAAAAGAAGGGATACTAAATTAACATTAAATATACCGACCATTCCCCAATTTATCGCACCTATAATAACAAGAGTAAGTGCAATCTTATATAGCGTATTCATTAATTCCTCCTTACATACTACTATTATGTACAAAAAAATAAAATTATATTCATATAAATAATAAATAAAAATATAATTTATTGTGAAGGGGGAATTAATATCAAAAAGATAATAGTACTATTAATGACATGTTTACTTTTAGTTGGATGTAATAAAATGGATTCAAGTTCATCTATTAAAAAATATAAAAAATTACTAAATGATAATAGTATGTATAAACTAACTGGTGAAATGGACATAGTTAGTAATGAAGAATTATATCACTATAATGTAACAGTTGACTATATGGAAGGAGAATATTATAAAGCATCACTTATAAACAAAGATAATCGTCATGAACAAATAATACTTAAAAATGAAAATGGTGTATTTGTAGTAACTCCAAGTTTAAATAAGAGTTTCAAATTTCAAAGTGAATGGCCATATAATAGTAGTCAAGCATATATATTATCATCACTACTCAAAGATCTTGAAAATGATTCTAATGTTACATTTGAAGAAAAAGAAGATAAATATATATTAGGGTCTACAGTTAATTATCCAAATAATACATCATTAATAAGTCAAAAAATTACATTTGATAAAGATATGAAACCAGAATTAGTAGAGGTATTTAATAAAGAAGGAATAGTTAATATAAAATTCAAAATATCTAAAATAGATTTTAAACCTGAATTTAAAGAAGATAATTTCGAAGTAGAAAATACTGCTAGTGATAATACAATAGACAATGTAGGCAAAATAGATGAAGTAGTTTATCCAATGTACTTACCAACAGGAACAAAATTTAAAAGTGAAGAAACAGTAAAAACTGATGATACAGAGAGAGTTATATTAACATTTACTGGAGAAAAGTCATTTATATTAATAGAGGAAGCTAGTAAAGTACCTAAAGAATTTGAAGTAACTTCAAAAGATGGTGAACTAGTATTTTATGAAACAGTGATGGGTTCACTTTCAGGTTCTTCATTAAACTGGACTATGAATGGTAAAGATTACTATATCATTGGAGAAAACTTATCAAATGAAGAATTATTAAAAGTAGCATCATCAACCTCTATTGTATCTTTAACAAAATAATTTAGTTAGAAGCGAATACAAAGTTCACTTCTTTTTATTTACACTTTTATTTTATAAAAAAATATGTTATTATTTATAATAGTATAGGAGAAAAGAATATGAAAGGTAAAATAATAAGTTATTCTATATCTATAGTATTTCTAATATTATTTATTTTTGTTTTGACATATTCTTATCTTAATACTAATTTTAGTCAAAAAGGAAATATAGATTATAAAAGAAAATACTATGATATTGTATTTAATAATGTAACTATTGATGCAGATACTACTATGAAGGTTAAATTAGATAGTGATAGTGATACTATTAAAATAAAAGTAGAAGATTTAAATGAATTTAGAAAAGCTAATTCCTTTAGTATAGATTTAACAAATATAGGTAATATAAATGCAATAATAAAGAATATAAGAATATTAAATACAAATTCAAATGTACAACTTAAAGATGTTAATGTAGATATATCTACAAATGTAAATGATATTATAAATGGTGGAGAAACAAAGAAATTAATAATTTGTATTACATATAATAAAACTAGTAAAATAGAAAATCCATATTACTTTTTTGATATAAAATATGATTTTGATGAAGTAATTCTTTAAAAAAAGAATTTTTTTTGATATAATGTTTTTATAGATTATAGGAGGATACATGAAGGAGATAATTTCTAGTTTAGATATTGGTTCATCTACAATAAAACTTGTAGTAGGTGAAGTTTATAATAATGAAGTTAATGTTTTGTCTGTATCTGAAGTAAAATCAAAAGGGGTTAAGAAGGGAATAATAGTAAATCCTGAAGAAACACTTGTATCATTAAAAGAAGCATTTAACAGAACCGAAGAAATGTTAAATATTAAAATTAATAAAGTAGTTTTATTAGTTCCATCATATTATGCTGAGTTTATAATAACTGAAGGTAGTACTAATGTTAGAAATGAAGAAGGTATTATTGATGGTAATGATATAGTATCTGTTTTACAATCATGTGTTTATAATAAAGTACCTAATAATAAAGAATTCATATCAATTATGCCAATTGAATTTGTTATTGATGATAAAGAAAAAGTAAAAGATCCAAAAGGTATGAAAGCTGAGAAATTATCATGTAAGGCAGTAATAAGTTTAGCACCTAAAAAGAATGTGTATACAGCAGTTTCACTTTTAGAAAATTTAGGGGTAGGAGTTGTAGATATAAATTTTGGTGGTATTGCTGACTATTATGAATTTAAGACTAGTGAACTTGATAAGAAGAATACAGCAGTTGTTAATATAGGTGATGAAAAAACTGAAGTAAGTATATTCAAAAAAGGAATAATGATTGAAACAGAAAATATAGAAATTGGTGGAAAAAATATTGACAGAGATATTTGTTACATATATGATATAAGTAGAAAGAGTGCAAAAGTATTGAAGAAAAAATTTGCTTTAGCATCTAAAAGAAATGCATCTACTTCATGGAGTGAAGATGTAGAAAATAATACAAAAGAGAATATAAAAATAAGTCAATATGAATTAAGTGAAATAATTAATTCAAGGATAAAAGAGATATTGGAACTAGTAAAAAAGCAAATTAACCTCTTAACAAAGATGGAAATTAGTTATATAATAATAACTGGAGGAACAACAGAGGTAAATGATTTTAATCTAGTTGTCGATGAAGTGTTTGGTAGAGAAA
The DNA here is from genome assembly GCA_000434555.1 of Clostridium sp. CAG:524. Lineage (GTDB taxonomy): Bacteria > Bacillota_I > Bacilli_A > RF39 > UBA660 > CAG-1000. Next base: position 78,354 of record FR880110.1, read on the forward strand.
TGAAATCTTATAAGGTAAAAGAAATAGGATGCAGACACAATAAATATTCTAGTTCTCTTGGACTAATAAAATATTATCATGATAAGTTAGCGTTTAGAAATAAACTTGCTTATACAGTTGATGAAGAAAGTCAAAGTGAACTTATAAATACAAAGAAAAGTAATAATAGCACAGTACTTGGAAAAATATATGGATATTTTTTCAACGATTAAGGAGTGAAATATGAATAATTTAGAGATGGATCAAATAGCCGATATAAAAGTAATTGGTGTCGGTGGTGGCGGATGTAATGCAGTAAATAGAATGATAGATTCAGGACTTAGAGGAGTTGAATTTATTGTTGCGAATACTGATCAACAAGTATTAAATGTATCTCATGCCGAAAATAAAATTCAATTAGGAAAGACTATAACTAAAGGAAGAGGAGCAGGTACTAGACCAGAGGTTGGTAGAGAAGCAGCACTTGAAGCAAAAGAAGAAATTGAGGATGCTTTAAGAGGAGCTGATATGGTATTTGTTACTTGTGGACTTGGTGGTGGAACTGGTACAGGAGCTGCTCCAGTTGTTGCTGAAATCGCACAAAATCTTGGATGTTTAACAGTTGCAATAGTAACTAAACCATTTAAGTTTGAAGGTAAGAAAAGAATGGATTATGCTTTAGTTGGACTTGATGAACTTAGAAAACATGTTGATACTATTGTTGTAATACCTAATGATAAGTTAAGAGATTTAATTGATAGAAGTACTCCACTTAATGCAGCATTTAAAGAAGTTGATAATGTTCTTCGTTTAGGAGTTCAATCAATAAGTGACTTAATTAGTGTTCCAGGACTTGTTAACCTAGACTTTGCTGATGTTAGAACTATCATGGAAGATAGAGGAGATGCACTTATTGGTATAGGTGTTGGATTTGGAGATAATAGGGCAGTAGAAGCTGCTAAACAAGCAGTAAATAGTCCACTACTTGAACAAACTATCAATGGAGCAACAGATTGTATTGTTAATATAACTGGTGGTAATTCCATGGGACTTTTTGAAGCAGAAGATGCTGTTGAAGTTGTAAGAGCAGTAGCCAATACAGATGTAAATATCATATTTGGTGCTGTTATCAATGAAGCATTAACTGATGAAATAGTTGTTACAGTTATCGCAACAGGATTTGAAGATTCAACTGAACCACTTTATCGCTCAATAGAAGGAGAAAAGAAATCAGTTCAAGAAATCAAAGATGATGACGATGATGAATTAGAAATGCCAGCATTCTTAAGAAATAGAGATTTCTAAAACAATAAAAAATAGAATCAAAATAATGAAGGTACTAGAAATAGTACTTTTTATCTTGTCTAATTTTTATAGAATAGGAAGTGTGATATGAAGAAATATATAATTCTTGGTCAAACGATGTATATGGCGTTTCACCAGCATTTAGAATTGGGTAAGCATGTAAACTAAATTGTAAAAAGATGGTATTGAAAAATGCTATTTTTTTAATTTACATCTAATTTACATTACATATTGATTTACATAATAAAAAAATATATAATGAATTTAAGAGTAGTAAAGATAATACTGCTATAGGAGGGTTATAATATGAAGAAAGGGAAGGACAATACTAAAAAAGTAATAGACGTAAAAGATAACTTCATGGAAGAAGAAGACAACGACAAAAGAGTTATCATTTTTGTAGCTATTGCTATATTAGTAATTGTTGGTACAATAATTGGTCTTCTAGTTGGCTGTGAAAAGAAAGAGGAAGATGATCCTGTTAAACCAAATAACAACAAGACAACAACACCAGTTAAAAGAGAAGACGACAAGAAAGACAAAGATGTTGAACCAACAACAAAGAAAGTAGTTGTTAAAAAATTATCAACTAAGACTGAAAATACAACTAAGACTCACACAAAGAAACTTACTGTTACATTCTTCATGATTGATGAAAAATATTCATACATGACTGAAATAGAAAACAATAGTAAAGTTAAAGCACATGAGGTATCAGGTTATGAAAATTGTAAATACTATACTGATGAAACAAGTAACACTGAATTTGATTTTACAAAGAATATAACTAAAGATACTAATATCTATATGACTTGTTCATTAACAACATATACTATTAAATATGATAGAACTAGCAATAATGTAACTAGTTATAATATTAAAGATGGTAATGTTGAATTATTTGATGGTTATGATGCTGATATGATATTTGATGGATGGTATACTGATACTGCTTATACAAATAAAGTTACATCATTAAGTCCAAGTATAATTAAATATGCTGATAGTGAAAACGTTATCAATTTATATGCTAAATTTGTAGAATATTATACAGTTAGTTATTATGATGAAGATAATACATTAATTAGATCAGAAGATTTAGCTAAAGCTAATTTAAGTAACTATACGCTTAATGCTGATTATAGTTGTCCTAATGGAGCTAAATTACTAGGATTTACAAGTTCACTTGGAAGTTCAGTAATTAAATATGCAAAGAATGAGGTTATTGAAGTAACAGGAAACACTAATATATATACTAAGTGTGGTAAAGCAACAGTTATATATGTAAGTGAAGATACTACGGTAACAGTTGGTTATAATGAAGAAGAAATAGAAAAATATGAGGTTCCAAAACCAAATGATGTAGGACTTGAAACACCAACTTACTTCGTAAAAGTTGATGAGAAAACTGAAACAAGTATGGAAGTAATTCCAGATGAAGCTTTAGAAGCGATTGAAAATCAAATCAAGTTAAGTGAGGCTAAAAAGAAAGCTGGAAGTAATACTGAAATATCAGTTGGAGATAATGTTGAAGAAAAAGAAAAAGTTTTTGATGGATGGGTTACTAAAGAAGAAAATCCAGAAGAACCTGAAAATCCAATAGTTACTCCAGTAGATGAAAATTATAAACCTACAGAAGATGTTGAAAATAAACTTGAAGCTGTATGGAAAGAACAAGAAGAAGATAAGACTGAAGTTCTAACAGGTGAAACAGAAGTAGAAGGCGAAACTATTAATGAAGTAGTAGAACCGCCAACTATAGAAGAACCACCAGTACAAGAAACAGAAGTTATAGAAGTACCAACTATAGAAGAAGTACCAAATATAACAATGTAACATAAAGCATTCTTAAAGAATGCTTTTTATATAGTAAAAAACATGTTATAATTAAAAAGAGGTACATTATGGAAATTACACTAGATAATAAAACATTCAAAGTATTTATAACTAAAAAAAACAATAAGAATATGTATTTAAGAGTTAAAAAAGATGGAATATATATTACATGTAATTATTTTGTTACTAAGGGATTAATTAAGTCATTTATTGAAAAGAATAAAGATTCAATACTTGAAATGAATGAAAGAATACAAAAGAAAGAACAAAAGAAAGAAGAATTTTATTATTTAGGAAATAAGTATGACGTTATAATATTAAATACAGTTTCTAAAATAGAATTCATAGATGATAAAGTTTATGTTAAAAACAAAACATATTTAAATACATTTCTTAAAAAAGAAGCAGAAAGAATATTTAATGAAAGACTAGAAATATGTTATAATTTATTTGAAGAAGATATTCCATATCCAGAATTGTTAATAGGTAAAATGACTCGAAAGTGGGGCTACTGTAATAAAAGTAAAAAACTTATTAAATTAAATTTTGAATTAATAAAATATAGTATTAATGAAATAGATTATGTAATTATACATGAACTATCTCATTTGATAGAATTTAATCATTCAAAGAATTTTTGGAATATTGTTAAGAAATATAAACCTGATTATAAAGAGAGTACTAAAGTATTAAAGGAGGAATAACATGCTTATAACATCTAAAGATAATAATAGAATTAAAGAAGTAAGAAAACTTTTAAATAAGAAATATTCTATAGAAAAAGGATTATTTGTTATTGAAGGAGAAAACTTAGTAGAAGAAGCTATTAAAAATAATTTACTTGTAGAATTATTTGTTCTTGAAAGCTATGAATGTAATTATGATGTTCCTTATGATATAGTTACTCTTGATATTATGAAAAGTATGAGTGATTTAAAGAGTACTCCAAGATTACTAGGTGTTGCGAAAATTAAAAATGATAATAAAATAGGTTCTAAAATACTTATATTAGATGGAGTGCAAGATCCTGGTAATGCTGGTACTATTATAAGAAATGCAGTAGCATTTGATATAGACACTATTATATTTAGTAATGATTCAGTAAGTCCATATAATGAAAAAGTATTAAGAAGTACTGGTGGTATGATATTTAATACTAATATAATAATAGGTAATATTGAAGAATTGATAAGTGAGATAAAGAATAGAAATATTAAAGTAATAGGTACATCATTAAAATCTTCTATTTCACTTGAAAAACTTGAAAAAACTCGCGAATTTGCTATAATATTTGGAAATGAAGGGAATGGAGTAAAAGATAATATATTAAGTTTATGTGATGAAATAGTTAGAATAGATATGAATCCTAAATGTGAAAGTTTAAATGTGGGAGTATCTACTGCTATAATATTATATTATTTATATAAGTGAAGAGGTTGTTATGAAATACATATTTATTGGAAGGATAGTTAATACACATGCCCTTAAGGGCGAAGTAAGAATAGTAAGTGATTTTGAATTTAAAGATAGAATTTTTAAAGAAAACACTCTTCTTTATATTGGAGAAAATAAAGATAAAGAAATAATTGAAACATATAGAAAACATAAACAATTTGATATGGTTAAATTTAAGGGAATAGACTATATAAATGATGTATTAAAATATAAAGGTAGTAAGGTATATATTGATGAATCTATTCTTAATCTTAAAGATGATGAAATACTTATAAGTGAACTAATAAATATGGATGTGTACAATGATAATAAATATGTTGGTAGAATAACTGAATATAGAAGTGATAATGGTAATAATATGTTAAGAGTTAATAATAAGTTAATACCATATAATAAAGATTTTATTACAAAAATAGATAAAGAAAATAAAAGTATTTATTTTCATGATATAGGAGTGTTTTTATGAGAATAGATATATTAACATTATTTCCTAGTATGTTTGATGGCTTCAAGACAGAAAGTATTATGAAAAGAGCTATTGAAAAAGGAAAAGTAAAAATAAATATTATTGATATAAGAGATTATACACCATATAAAAATAATCAAGTTGATGATTATCAATTTGGTGGTGGTGGGGGTATGATAATGATGTGTGAACCTGTATTTAATGCAGTGGAAAGTATTAGAACAGAAGATTCAATTGTTATCTTACTTACTCCAAGAGGTGAAACTTATAATGAAAAGAAAGCATATGAATTTAAAGATAAAAAACATCTTATAATAATATGTGGTCATTATGAAGGATTTGATGAAAGAATATATACTCTTGCTGATGAACTTGTTTCAATTGGTAACTTTATACTTACAGGTGGGGAATTACCAGCAATGATGATAACAGACTCAGTAGTAAGACTAATTGATGGAGTAATAACAAGTACAAGTCTTGAATATGAAAGTTTCAATGATAATTTACTTGATTATCCAGTTTATACTAAACCAAGAGAATTTAGAGGAATGGAAGTACCAGAAGTATTACTAAATGGTAACCATAAACTAATAAATGAATATAGAGAAAGTGAAAGAAAAAGAATAACAAAAGAATATAGAAAAGATTTATTATAGGTGATATGTATGAGATATGTAATAGAACATAAAGGAGAAGAAAAGAAATTAACTTATCATAACGTTAAGATAGTTGGACTATCTGTTACTCCTAAAAACAACGTAAAAGATTTAACTATCAAAGCTGATAAAATTATTTTAATAGACCCTAATTTATGTGAAACATACATACGTAGAAGAATAAATAAAAAAATAGATAAAGTAATAAAATTTATGATAAAAATACTAAATGATGAAGATACAACTGATGGAGATGCAGGACTTGTATTAGATGAAGTAAATAAATTAAAAGGAATAATTATTAATAAATATAAAGAATATATGTTAGAAAGTGAATATAAAACATTACTTACCAAACTTATATTAATTGAAGAAGAATTCAAAAGAAATTATAATAATAAATTATATAATACATATGGTAATAACATATATTATGAAGAAGAATTTAGTGAAGGAAGAAGTAGATAATGAAAGAAGATTTTAAATTAATGAATTTAAAAGGTACTAGTGATTTTTTACCTGAAGAACAAATTATTAGAAATAGAATTACTGATACCTTAAAGAAAAAGTTTGAACTATATGGATTTTTACCACTTGAAACACCAATATTATGCTACTATGATTTACTTGCGAGTAAATATGCAGGTGGTGCTGAAATATTAAAGGAAGTTTATAAGTTTAAAGATCAAGGTATGAGAGATATAGGTCTTCGTTATGATTTAACAGTACCATTTTCTAAAGTAATTGGTATGAATAAAGGACTTATATTACCATTTAAGAGATATGAAATAGGTAAAGTATTTAGAGATGGACCTGTAAAATTAGGTAGAGCTCGTGAATTTTATCAATGTGATGTTGATGCTTGTGGAGTTGAATCTCCTTATGCTGAAATAGAATATTTCATGATGAGTAAAGAAGTATTTAAAGAATTTAATCTTGATGTTGAAATAAGATATAACAATAGAAAATTCTTGAGTGGATTACTTGAATATGTAAGTGTTCCTAAAGAAAATATTGGAGCATTCATAACATTAATTGATAAATTAGATAAGTTAACTAGAGATGATATTGAAAGTGAACTTGAAGAATTATCATCTAAAGAAGTAGTAGATAAAGTATTTAAATATTTTGAATATGATTTAGAAATGTTAACAAGTGAACTAGAAAATACAAATGTAGAATTATTAATAGAAGGAATAAATGAACTTAATAGTTTAGATAAACTTATTAAAGATTTGAATTTAGATTTATGTAAGTTTACACCTTTTTTAGCAAGAGGTCTTGAAATATATACTGGAACAGTATGGGAAATATTTGATAAAACTGGTGAATTTAAATCAGCTTTAGGTGGTGGTGGAAGATATGATAAAATAATCACCAACTTTTTACACAATGGTGAAGAGTATCCAGCAATAGGTATGTCATTTGGATTAGAACCAATGTATACACTACTTAAAGAAAGAGAATCAAAAGAATTAAAGAAGTATGACGTGTATGTTTATTCATTTAATAATGATAAATACTTATTTGAAATATCTAATATGTTAAGACAAAACAATATAAAAGTATTAACAGAACTTAATAATATAAAATTAAAGAAAGCAATGAATAATGCTAATCGTGAAAAAATAGATAAAGTTATCATAATAGGTGAAGATGAACTTAAGAATAATTCAGTTACATTAAAAGATATGGTAACAGGTAATCAAGAACTAGTGAAAATAGAAGATATAGTTTCAAAAATAAAAGAGATGTAAAGAATATACTTCTTTACATCTTTTATTTGATTAAATATTTTAATGTGATAAAATATATATTGAAAGATAGGTTGATTGTTATGAAAAAAGATGGATTTACATTAGTAGAAATTTTAGCTGTTATAGCTATTTTAGCTATTCTTGTAACTTTAGTCGTTCCAAGAGTAATTGATTATTTTTTTAAGTCTAAGAAGGAAGCGTTTATAATTGAAGTTGGAAAACTTTATAGTGAAACTAAGAAAGAAATGGATACTGCTGCTATTAGAAATCAAAAATTTACTGGTGCTAATTCAGTAAAAGGGCCAAAGTTAGATTTACTTGCAGTTAGTTTAGATTATTGTATTGAAGTAAAAGATGGAGTAATAACATCTGTTAAAGCATATAATGATGAATTTTATATTGAAACTACTGCTTCATATGATAAATTTAATGATGAGGTTACTATTGATGATATAAAAGAACATAGTAAAACTTATACTTGTGATTGATATATATTTATGATAACTATTTAAGGTAGTTATCTTTTATTTTAAAATGAATTTCCATAGAATAGGTGGATAATATGAAAAAAACACCACTTTTTTGGAAAATAAGCAACAAAAAATCCCTAAATAAGGGATTTCGTATCAAAATATGGTGACCCGTACGGGATTTGAACCCATAAATGCACGCGTGAAAGGCGTGTGTGTTAACCGTTTCACCAACGGGCCATTTATATAAAATGGTGGGCCTGGATGGACTTGAACCATCGACCTTTCGCTTATCAGACGAACGCTCTAACCGCCTGAGCTACAAGCCCATCTGCTTAAATTTAACTTGAAATTAAGTCACAATTAAAGCTGACTACTTAATATTATACTATTTTTTAGAAAAAAGCAACCATTTTTTTGAAAAAAATGATATTTTTTATAAATTATTGCAAAAAAATACGTATTATTGTATGATATATATAGAAAATAGGAGGAAAAATTATGTCACCATCAACAATAAATACACTTGTAACAGTAGTTTTTATAGTGCTTGGTATAACATTTACAAGATCAATTCTTATAATGTTGGGTGGAAAAAATATCTTTAAGAAAGCACATAAAGGAGAAAAAACTGCATATTATCCAATTATAAATTTATTTACTATGTTAGAAATAGTAGATATGTCTATTTTTTGGGGAATATTGTTCTTTGTTCCTGGAGTTAATTTAATTGTACTTATGATTATGTCTTATAAGCTTGGTACTGTATTTAATACATCATTTGGATTTAAGATGGGACTTGTATTTTTACCTATATGTTTCTATCCACTATTATTTATAAGCGATAAACAATATAAAATAAGTGACGAAGAATATTTTAAGGCACTTGATAATGCTAAAGATGAAAGTATAAATCTAATGACACAAGATGAAATTAATGCTGAAAATAATGAAATAGTAGATGAAGGTCCAATAGTAGATTCAGTTTTTAAAAGTGATTTACAACTTATGGAAAAGCCTGCCCCATATAAAGCAGCTAAAATAGATTTGCTTGGTATGGAAAAAGAAAAAGCTATGTCTAAAGAAGAAAATATATTTGAACCAATTGAAGTAAAAGAACCACCAAAGCCTATAAAAGAAGATAGTGAAGTACCAGTGGAAAGTACAAGTAAGTTTACAACTGAACTTGATAAGAAGAAAGATATGGAATATGTTGACTTATAAAAATATGTAAATATATTAACAATGAAAGTGTAAACCTTTTCTTTACACTTTTTTTAATTTTTTGTATAATGAGTTATGGAGATTAGGTGATTATGGCAGAATATAATGAAAAATCAATAAAAATATTAGAAGGTCTTGAAGCAGTTCGTAAAAGACCTGGTATGTATATAGGTAGTACTGATAAAAGAGGACTACATCATTTAGTATGGGAAATCGTTGACAATGCGATAGATGAAGCCATAAACGGATATGGTAAAAAAATAACAGTTACTCTTACTAAAGTGGGAAGTGTAAGAGTGAGTGATGAAGGACGTGGAGTTCCAATTGGAAAACATTCTTCAGGAAAGTCAACACCAGAAGTAATTTATACAGTATTACATGCTGGTGGAAAGTTTGAAACAGATGGATATAAGGTATCAGGAGGACTACATGGTGTTGGTTCTTCTGTTGTTAATGCATTATCTAAATGGATGAAAGTTACCATTTGTAGAGAAGGAAAGATATGTGAAATATCATTTAAGAATGGTGGACACGTAGATAAAGAACTAAAACAAATAGGTACAACTAAACAAACAGGTACAACTGTAGAATTTTTCCCAGATGAAGAAATATTTGGTAATGCAAGATTTAGTTACACTACAATATGTGAAAGAATGCAAGAAAGTGCTTTTCTTATAAATGGTCTTACTATGGAAGTTATAGATGAAGAAGATGATAAACATAATACATATTGTTATGATAATGGACTTGTATCTTTTGTAGAATATGTTAATGAAGGAAAAGATGTACTTCAAAAAGTAATTAACTTTAGTGGAGAAAAGAATGGTATAGAAGTTGATATCGCAATGCAATATACTGATTCATATAATGAAAACATTATGTCATTTGTTAACAATGTTAAAACTGTTGATGGTGGTAGTCATGAAGTTGGATTTAAGACAGCACTTACTAAAGTATTTAATGAATATATTAGAGCAAACAATCTACTTAAGAGTAAAGAAGGACTTGATGGTAGTGATACAAGAGAAGGCTTAACAGCAATAATTAGTTTAAAAATACCTGAAAATTTACTTCAATTTGAAGGACAAACTAAAGGTAAACTTGGTACGCCACAAGCAAGAACAGTAGTGGAAAGTGTAGTATATGAAAAATTATCTTACTATTTAGAAGAAAATAAAGAATCAGCTACATCTATAATGGATAAAGCATTAAAGAGTAAACTTGCTCGTGAAGCAGCTAGAAAAGCAAGAGCAGAAGCAAGAGCTGGAAAGGGTAAAGGTAAAAGTGAAAAAGTATTACTTGGTAAACTAACACCTGCACAAAGTAAAGAATATCATAAAAATGAACTATTCATAGTTGAAGGAAACAGTGCCGGTGGTACTGCTAAGAGTGGTAGAGATAAGCGTCATCAAGCAATATTACCATTAAGAGGTAAAATAATTAACTGTGAAAAATCAACAGTTGCAGACCTATTTAAAAATGAAGAAATAAATACAATAGTACATGCAATAGGTGCTGGAGTAGGAGCTGATTTTGATTATACTGAATCAAACTATGGTAAAGTTATAATAATGACCGATGCCGATGATGATGGAGCACATATTCAAACATTACTTCTTACATTTTTCTATAGATGGATGAGAGATTTAATTGAACATGGTATGCTTTATATAGCAGTTCCACCATTATATCTAGTTAAATATAATAAAGATAAAAAATATATAAATACAAATGAAGAACTAAATGAATTTAAAAATACATTTAAAGGTAAATATACAGTTCAACGTTATAAGGGACTTGGTGAAATGAATGCAGATCAATTATGGGAAACAACAATGGATCCATCAAGTAGAACTCTTGTAAAAGTAAGAATAGATGATAAAGCACTTGCTGAAAAAAGAGTTGGAGTTCTAATGGGAGATGATTCTGAAGTTCGTAAAGAATGGATTGAAGAAAACGTAGAATTTACACTTGAAGATGATTATACGAAAGGAGCAAAATAATGGCAAAAGAAAAAGAAACAACTATAATAGAAAAGATAAATGATTTTGCTCTTGAAGAAATCATGGGAGAACGTTTTGGTAGATATGCTAAATATATTATTCAAGATAGGGCACTACCAGACGTACGTGATGGACTAAAACCTGTTCAAAGAAGAATACTTTATTCAATGTATAAAGATAAAAATACATATGATAAAGAAACAAGAAAATCTGCTAAAACAGTAGGTAATGTTATAGGTAATTACCATCCACATGGAGATACATCTGTTTATGATGCGATGGTAAGACTTAGTCAAAAATGGAAACAAAGAGTAATACTTGTAGATATGCAAGGAAATAATGGTTCAATTGATGGAGATGGGCCAGCCGCAATGCGTTATACAGAAGCGAGACTTGCTAAAATAAGTAATGTACTTTTAGAAGATATAGATAAAGATTCAGTTGAAATGGCTTTAACATTTGATGATTATAGCTATGAACCAACAGTTTTACCAGCATACTTTCCAAATCTTTTAGTAAATGGTTCAACTGGTATAAGTGCTGGATATGCAACTAATATCCCACCACACAATTTAGGTGAAGTAATAGATGCAACTATTAAAAGAATAGATAGTCCTAATTGTAGAATTGATACAATAATGGATATAGTAAAAGGCCCAGACTTTCCAACTGGTGGTATAGTTGAAGGAAAAGATGCTCTTATAAAAGCATATACAACTGGTAAAGGAAAAGTAGTGGTAAAAGCAAGATATGATTTTGATAATACAAAAGGTAAAAATCAAATAATCATAACAGAAATTCCATATGATACTATCAAGAAAAACATAATAAGTAAAATAGAAGAAATAAGACTTGATAAAAAAATAGATGGAATATTTGAAGTAAGAGATGAATCAGATAGAAATGATGAACTTCGTATAGTTATAGAGCTTAAGAAGGACGCTAATAGAGATTTAATAATAAATTATTTACTTAAGAATACTGATTTACAAGTAAACTATGCATATAATATGGTCGCAATAGTAAATAAAACTCCAAAAACACTTGGAATACTTGATATATTAGATGCATTCATTGCTCATAATAAAGAAGTAGTAATAAAGAGAACTAAATTTGATTTAGATGTTGATTTAAAGAAAATTCATATTATAGAAGGATTCATTAAAGCACTTGATATACTTGATGAAGTTATTAAAACAATTCGTAAAAGTAAAAATAAAAGTGATGCGATAGAAAATTTAATGCATGAATATGAATTTACTCGTGCTCAAGCAGAAGCAATTGTTATGATGCAGTTATATAAATTAACTAATACTGATGTAACTGAACTTAAAAATGAATTTGAAGAACTTACTAAAGAAATCGCATATTTTAGAGAAATACTTTCTAGTGAAGAAAAATTATTATCTGTTATTAAAGATAAACTTAGAAGTATTAAGAAAGAATATGCTGATCCAAGACGTACTACTATTAAAGATGAAGTAAGTGAAATTAAGATAGATACACTTGATATGATAAGTAAAGAAGACTTTATCGTATGTATATCTAATAGTGGATATGTTAAAAAGGTATCAATGAAATCATATAATGCAACACCTAATGAATATCCAGGAGTAAGAGAAAATGATTATATAACAGGATTCTTTAAGATTAATAATGTTGATACAGTATTATTATTTACTAATTTAGGTAACTATTTATATTTACCAGTAAGAGATATAAATGAAGCTAAATATAAAGATATAGGTAGTCATATATCTAATTATATTAAAGTAAGTGATGGAGAAAAAATAATTCAATCATTTGGAATATCTAAATTTGATAAAACAATAATTACTGCATTTACTAAAAATGGTATGGTTAAAAGAATGACTTTAAAAGACTTTGAAGTATCAAGATATTCTAAACCTATTGCTATGTTTAAATTAAAAGACAATGATGAAGTAATTAGTGTAAGTAATAAAATGTATGAAGACACAATTGTTGTTACTAAAGAGGGTTATGCATTAAAATATTCTACTAGTGAAATACCATTAGTTGGTCTTAGAACAAGTGGTGTTAAATCAATAAATCTAGGAAGTAATGATGAAGTAATTAGTTCATTTAATGTAGATCCTAATAAAGAATATATAACAGTATTTACAGATAGAAATACTGCTAAAAGAATAAAAGTAGATGAAATACAAAAGACAACAAGAGCTAAAAAAGGTTCATTAATTATTAAAAGTCCAAAAACTAAACAATATAATTTATTTAGATGCTATAACACAAATAGTAAAACAATATTTGGAATTCTTGATGGTGATATAGGATATATGAAATCAAGTGATATAAATATCATGGATAAATTAAGTACAGGAAGTCAAATTACTAAAAAGAATATAGAAGATATATTTGTTGTTAGTAGACTTAAAGATATTACTAAAATAGAAATGCCAAAAGAAGAAACACAAGTAGAAGAAATAAAAGAAGAAAAAAAAGAAACACCTAAAAAAGAATCAAGAGAACAACTTACTATGAGTGACTTCTTTGAAGAATTTAAGATATAGATTTTCTATATCTTTTTTTGTATAATATTTGTGGTAGGTGATATTATGGATTATAGATATGAAACAAAAGATGAAACAAGAGATTTTCATAAACAAAGAATAGCTTTTATTATATATGATAATAAAATAGAATTTATTAAAAATAGTGGTATGTCACATTTTGAATATTGTAGTAGTAAAGGAATGACAAGAAAAGAATTTAATAAAATAACTCGTGGTTATTATATGAATGGAAATTTAATGTTTTACAAAGATAATTTTACTTATGATGATGGAGTAATAAATGAAGGATTAAGATTTGTAGATGAAATTGCAAAATTCTGTAATACAGATAGTATGAAAATATATTTTGGATTAATAGTTGATAAATCAGTAACAGTATGGCCACCAGATTATTATTATGGAGAATATATAGATGGTAATATAATTAAATCTCCTCAAATAACAAAAACATTATAAGATGTCTCGTACACCTTTTTTAATTATCAAAATATGATATAATAACTATATAATAGAGAGGTTAATATGAAACTAATATATTTAATAACAGGTATAATATTTTTAATATCATTACTAATCAATTTTAAATTAAAAAGAAATAGTAAAATAAAGTCAGGAAATGTATTCTTTTGTTTATCTTTATTTATATTAATTGGATATATTTTAGAAATAGTAATTTATTTACTTTCAAATACTATTGGTTCAAGTAATATAATTATAGATATATATAAAAATTTATACTATATATTTACTATATTATGGTATTTAATATTAAATACTTATATATTCATTATAACAAATACTAAAAATACTAAATTACTTTATATAATAGAATGTATCATACTTATAATATTATCGATAATAATTACATTATCTAAGAATAGTATATTAGTACTTACTATATCAATATTAACTATAAATATTGTTTCATTGATACAAGTAATATTAAATCATAAAATAATAAAAGTTACTAAATCAAATAGTATTTATTCTATATTAATATTATTATTTGTATTAACTATATTACAATTTAAATTTACTAGTGTTTTAGTACCAACAACTATAATGTTATTCATAACATATTTAATATATATGTATATTGAAAGTCCTTCTATAAAAGAATATAATATCATAAATGAATTAAGAGTTAATGCATTAAAGAAAGATATGAATAAAACTAATTTCTTAAATAATATATCTCATGAATTAAGAACACCACTTACATCAATAATTAATTCTATAGAATATATGAGTATGCATACTGATAATTTATCAAATGAGATAAAAGAAAGTATAAATGATCTTAACGATGCATCTTCTTCATTATTAGATTTAGTTGGTAATGTTATAGATATAAATAAGATAGAAAATAAAGAACTAGAATTAAAAGAAAAGAATTATGATATAAGAAAAGAAGTAGAAAGATTAATACTATTAAATAAGAAAATGTCTAGTAAAAAAGATGTAGTATTTAAATATTCAATATCTGAAAATACTCCGAATGTTTTATATGGAGATAAGACTAAAATAAAAGAAATAATAAATAATTTACTTACTAATGCATTTAAATATACTGATAAAGGAACTATTACTTTAACAATAAATAGTGTTATTGAAAATAATATATGTAATTTACAAATAGAAGTAAAAGATACTGGAATAGGTATTAAGAGTGAAGACTTAAATAAGATATTTAGTAAAAAAGGTATAGATAATGATATTAACAGTGATGTTGATAGAGATGGTATAGGATTATTAGTATCAAAAGATTTAATATATTTAATGAATGGCACTATTAATGTAAGAAGTTATTATGGCAGCGGTAGTGTATTTAGTATAGAAATACCACAAAAAATATCAAATGTAGTAGATAATAATTCTAATGATAACAATATTACATATGATAATAAAACTATATTACTTGTTGATGATGATGAACTTAATAATAAAGTTTTATCTAGATTACTTTCTAAATATAATATAAAATTATCGACATGTAAAAATGGTAGCGAATGTATTGATAAAATAAATAATAATGAAAAATATGATCTTATATTTATGGATATAATGATGAAAGATATGAATGGTGTTGATACATTAAAAGAATTAAAAAATATAAATAATTTTAATACTAAGGTCATAGCTTTTACTGCTGATGCTCTTACTTCATCTAAAGACAAATATATAAAATATGGATTTGATGGTTATATTTCTAAGCCATTTAAAAAAGAAGATTTAGAAAAAATACTTAATGATAATTTAATAAATAATAAATAATTTTATGATATAGTAAGCAATATTATATAAAGTTATGTTTTATTTAGCTAAAAAGAATATGTTTTTATTTATGATGTGACAATAAGAAAGGTAATAGAAATAGTACTTCTTATATTGTATAATATATAAATATAATAAGGATGTGTGATATGAAAAAGAATGGATTTACATTAGTGGAGAATAGCACTTCCAAATGTACTTAATATGTTTAATCAAGCAAAGAAAGATACATTTTTAATAGAAGCAAAAAATATATTACTGAAACAATGAGCCACGTTCAATAAATGGTGTTTCTTTTAGAATAGAATATATTTAATTATTTTATGATAATTAAATAAGATTTGACAAACTAATTTAATGAATGTATAATTAGGTCATAAATCTTTGATGTGGAGAAGTAATATATAGATGTTTTAAAGAGAGTTAGTGATTGGTGAAAACTAATAAACTATATATATGAATAACACCACTGAGTGGAATATTGAATTAGTAGTAAGTATTCCCGGGAAACCGTTATAATAATTAAGTTAAATAAGGGATGGTAATCGTCATTATGACTCCTTTTACCATCTCTTTTTATTTTAGGAAAGGAAGATGAAATATATGGATGTTAAAGATTTATTTAAAAAAATAGAAGACTACGAAAATAAAGATGTAGTATTAGAAGGTTGGGTTCGTAATAATAGAAATCAATCTAATTTTGGATTTATTGATTTTAATGATGGAACATATTTTCAAAATTTACAACTTGTATATGATAAAGAATTATCTAATTTTGATATGATTGGTAAAATTAGAGTAGGTTCAGCTATAAGAGTTAATGGAACAATAATTAAATCACAAGGTAGTGGACAAAGTCATGAAATGAAAGTTAAAAATGTTGAAGTATTAGGTGACTGTCCTGAAGATTATCCAATTCAACCAAAAAGACATACAAGAGAATTCTTAAGAGAACTAGCATACTTAAGACCAAGAACAAACTTATTTAATGCAGTTTTTAGAGTAAGAAGTGTAGCTGCTCATGCTATACATGAATATTTTCAAAGTAATAACTATGTATATTTTCATAGTCCAATTATAACAGGAGCAGATTGTGAAGGATCAGGACAAATGTTCAAAGTAACAACTCTTGATATGAATAATCTTCCTTTAGGGGAAGATAAGAAAGTTGATTTTAAGAAAGATTTGTTTGGTAAACAAACATATATAACAGGCTCTGGTCAACTTCATGGAGAAACTTTTGCTCTTGCATATAAAAAAATATATACATTTGGTCCAACAATGAGAACTGAAAACTCAAATACAAAAACACATGCTAATGAATTTTGGATGATTGAACCTGAAATAGCATTTTGTGATATGAATGGAATAATGGATATAGAAGAAGAAATGTTGAAATTTATTATCAAGTATGTAATGGAAAGATGTCCACTTGAAATAGATTTCTTTGATAAATTTGTAGAGAAAGGACTTAAAGATAAATTAAATAAAGTATTAAATAGTAAATTCGTAAGAATTACTCATCATGATGCTATAACTTTATTAAAAGAAGCAAAAGTTGACTTTGAATTTAAACCAGAATATGGCGAAGATATTGCCAAAGAACATGAAAAATATATTACAGAACACTTTAATGGTCCAGTATTTATAACAGACTGGCCAAAAGATATTAAAGCGTTTTATATGAAATTAAATGATGATAATAAAACAGTAGCTGCAGTAGATTTAGAAGTACCAGGTTCTGGAGAATTAATTGGTGGAAGTCAAAGAGAAGATGATTATGATAAACTAATTAATAGAATGAAAGAAATGAATATACCACTAGAAAACTTAGATTGGTATACAAATCTTAGAAGATTTGGAGGCTGCTATCACGCAGGATTTGGTCTTGGATTTGAAAGATTAATAATGTATCTAACAGGTATTGAAAACATAAGAGATGTAATACCTTATCCAAGAACACCTAATAACTGTGACTACTAAAAGGAGGAACAGTGAAAACAAATAAATATCGTACAATCATGATTAGTGATATAGAAAACGATATGGTAGGAAAAGAAATAATAGTTAGTGGTTGGGTACAAAATATAAGAGATCATGGTGGAGTTTTATTCCTTGATTTAAGAGATACAAGTGGAGTATTACAAACTGTATCAAATGATGACTCTATATTTAAAGGCCTAGCTAAAGAAACAGTTATAAGATTAAAAGGTATACTTCGTAAAAGAGATGAAGATACTATAAATAAAAAAATTAAAAGTGGAGAAGTGGAATTATTAATAAGTGAACTTGATGTACTTGGAGAGTCACTTCATGAATTACCATTTGAAATAATGTCTAGTAAGCAAGTAAGTGAAGATGTTAGACTTAAATATAGATATTTAGATATGAGAAATGATAAAGTAAAAGATAATATATTACTTAGAAGTGAAATACTACATTTCTTAAGAAATAAAATGTATGATTTAAGTTTTACTGAAGTGCAAACACCAATACTTACTGCATCTAGTCCAGAAGGAGCAAGAGATTTTGTTGTTCCAAGTAGAAACTTTAAAGGTAAATTCTATGCTTTACCACAAGCTCCACAAATATATAAAGAATTATTAATGGTAGGCGGAATAGATAAATATTTTCAAGTAGCACCTTGCTTTAGAGATGAAGATGCTAGAAGTGATAGAACATTAGAGTTTTACCAACTTGATCTTGAAATGAACTTTGTTACTGAAGAAGAAGTACTTCTACTTGGAGAAGAAATATTTCATTCAGTATTCACAAAATATAGTGATAAAAAAGTTTCACCTAAACCATTTAGAAGAATAAGTTACAATGATTCAATGGAAATGTATGGAACAGATAAGCCAGATTTAAGAAACCCACTTATAATAAAAGATATAAGTAAGATACTTGAAAATACTACATTTGGTCCATTTAAAAGTTCGATTATAAAAGCAATAGTTGTAGATGATATAGGAGATAAATCAAACTCATGGTTCAATGAAATAGTGGATTATGCGTCATCTATTGGAATGCCAGGTATAGGGTATTTAACACTTACTAAAGATAAAACATTTAAAGGACCTATAGATAAATTCTTAAATGATATAGAAAGAAAAGATTTAATAGAATTTTTATCTATGAAAGAAAATTCAGTAGTATTCTTTATTGCTAATAAGAATAAAAAAGTAGCTCAAAAGTTCTCAGGTCAAATAAGAACATATCTTGGAAACAAACTTAACTTAATAGATGAAAATAGAATAGAATTATGTATTATTAATGACTTTCCAATGTTTGAATATGATGAGAAACTTAGAAAATATGAATTTTGTCATAACCCATTTAGTCTTCCACATGAAAGCAATATAGAGTATAATAAAGATAACATGGATGAAATACTGGCATATCAATATGACTTTGTATGTAATGGTAATGAGATGGCAAGTGGAGCAATAAGAAATAGTAATGTTGAATCACTTATAAAAGGGTTTGAAGCAGTAGGCTATAAAAGGGATGAAGTTGAACGTAAATTTCAGTCATTAATAACTGCATTTAAATATGGATGTCCACCTCATGGAGGTATGGCTCTTGGAATAGATAGAATTATTATGATATTAAAAGATGAATCAAACTTAAGAGAAGTACAAGCATTTCCGGTAAGTACTAGTGGTCAAGACCTTATGATGGGAAGTCCTGGTACATTAGAACCAAAGCAATTAGAGGAGCTCGGTATTAAGATAAAGGAGGAATAATAATGAGTAATTTCACAAAAGAAATGATAGATGATTATGCTGATAAATTACTTATAGGATTAACAGAAGAAGAAAGAACTAATATACAAGAAGAATTTGATGAAATAGAAAAAAATATGGATTTAATAAATGAAATACCAAATATTAAAGACACTGAACCACTTAGTTATCCATATGATTCTTATATAGAAGAATTAAGAAGTGATGATGAGGTACTGGAAGAAATACCTATTGAAGATTTACTTAAGAATTGTGACCAATATGAAGGTAGAGAAGTAGAAGTACCAAAGGTGGTGGGATAATGATAACTAAAAATATTAAAGAATTACATGAAGATTTATTAAATAAGAAAATTACTTCAAAAGAACTAGTAGATGAATCATTAAAAAAATGTCATAGTATACAGGAAGCAACTAATTCATTTGTAACTATAATTGATGATGCGAAAGAAAGAGAAGTAACAGAAGAACTTGTAAGTGGTATACCTTTTGGAGTTAAAGATAACTTTTCTACTAAAGATATTTTATCAACAGGAAGTTCTAATACATTAAAAGATTATGTTCCATTCTTTGATGCAACTGCTGTACTTAATCTTAAAAATAAAGGCGCAGTTCCAGTTTCAAAAACTGTTCTTGATGAACTTGGAATGGGCGGAACAGGTACTACAGGACATACAGGCATTGTACATAATCCCTGGGATACTAGTAGAATGACAGCAGGAAGTTCAGCAGGAAGTGCAGCATCTGTCGCATGTGGATGCTATCCATTTGCTCTTGGAAGTGATACAGGTGACTCAATACGTAAGCCAGCTGCATACTGTGGAATAGTTGGATATAAACCTACATATGGAATGATTTCAAGATATGGACTTTTTCCATTTGCTTGCTCTCTTGATACAGTTGGTGTATTATCAAGAAGTGTAGAAGATGCTGCTATCGCAGTAGATGCTATGAAAGGAAAAGATCCTAAAGATATGACATCTTGGGATTCAAGTGATATTGAATTATATAAAAGTTTAAATAAAGATGTTAAAGGTAAAAAATTATTCTATATTAAAGAAATAACTGATATAGATAATTATAAAAATCCTAGTGAAGAATTAAAAAATCATTTAGAAAATTTTAATAAAACAATAGAACTTTGTAAAAAACTTGGTATGGAAGTATATGAAGAAAGTGTTGATAAAAAGTTATTAGATGCAGTTCCATCAGTTTATGTAGTGTTATCTTGTGCAGAAGCAACAAGTAATATGTCTAACTTAACTGGAATTAGTTTTGGTCCAAGAGGTGAAGGTGAAACTCCATTTGAAATAATGAAAGATCACAGAACTAAAGGATTTAGTCCACTTATTAAAAGAAGATTTGTAATTGGTTCTTATGTACTTCAAAAAGAAAACCAAGAAAAATATTTCATAAATGCTAAAAGAGTAAGAAGACTTATTGTTAACAAAATGAACGAATTATTTAGTAAATATGATGGACTTATTTTACCTGTAGGTAGTGGTCCTGCTAAACCTATAGAAGACTCCAAAAATAAATTATCTAGTTCAAATAATATTTTAGAAGACCACTTACAAATAGGTAACTTTGGTGGATATCCATCAATAACAATACCAAATGGATTTGTAAATAATCTTCCAGTTGGAGTAAATATAACAGGTAAAGTTAAGGATGATATAAATGTTTTAAATATTGCATACGCTCTTGAAAGTAATATGGAATATAAAAATCAAATTGCAAAGGAGGTGTTATAATGTCATATAAGGCAGTAATAGGACTAGAATTTCACTGTGAAATGAAGTCAAATACAAAAGTATTTTCACCATCAAGCAATAGTTTTAGTAAAAGAGCTAACTCAAATGTAGCACCACTTGATATGGCATTTCCAGGTACACTTCCAGTTGTTAATAAAACATGTGTCAAAAAAGCAATAATGATGGCTTCAATATTGAATTGTAAAATACCTGAATATATGGAATTTGATAGAAAAAACTATTATTATCCAGATCTTCCAAAGGGATATCAACTAACACAATTCTTTAATCCAGTTGGAGTAAATGGTAAAATAACTATAGATGTAAAAGGCACTAAAAAAGAAGTATTAATTCATGATATACATTTAGAAGAAGATGCTGCTTCACTTGATCACTATTATAATACTTCAACAATAGATTATAATAGAGCAGGTGTACCTCTTTTAGAACTTGTAACAGAGCCATGTTTACATAGTGCAGATGAAGCACTAGCATTCTTAGAACATGTTAAAAGTATTTATGAATATACTGATATATCAGAATGTGATACTAAAAAAGGACAAATAAGAGCCGATGTAAACGTATCAATAATGAATGAAAATGATACTTGCTTTGGTACAAAGGTTGAAGTTAAAAACGTAAATAGTTTTGATGCGATTAGAAAAACAATAGAATATGAAATTAAAAGACAATCAGAACTAAAAGATGCAGGACGTTATGATGAAGTAGTACAAGAAACAAGAAGATGGGATGACGAAAGTGGTACTACTATCCATATGAGAAGTAAAGCTGATGCGATAGATTATAAATACTTCACAGAACCAAATATTCCAAGATATAAAATATCAAAAGAATTAATAGAAGAAATTAAATCACAAATACCAATGCTTGCAAGTGAAAGAAAAGAAAAATATATGAATGAGTATGGACTTTCAGAATATGATGCAAACGTACTTACTAAAAATAAAAAAGTATCAGATTACTTTGAAGAATGCATTAAAGATAAATGTGATCCTAAAATGGCATGTAACTGGATAACAACAAGATTACTTGGTGAAATAAATAAGAGTGAAGACATAACAATAGACAATATATTTATAAGACCAAACATGATAGTAGAATTAATAACACTTGTAAATGATAAAAAAATATCATCAGATCAAGCTAAAAAAGTGTTTACTAAAATGCTAGAAGAAAAACTAACTCCAAAAGAAATAGTTAAAAAATATGATATGGAAGTAATAGAAGATTCATCATTTATAGATTCACTTGTAGATGAAGTAATAAGTGAAAATGAAAAAGCAATCACAGATTATCATAACGGAAGAACTAATATGTTAGATTACCTAGTTGGTCAAGTAATGAAAAAATCAAAAGGAAAAGCAAATCCAGTTGAAGCAAAATCTAAAATGTTAGAAAAAATTAAATAATGTAATACCTAGTCATATGATTAGGTATTTTTAATGTAAAATTTACATATAATTACTATAAATAATATTCAATATAAAACAATATGATATAATTTAGATGGAGAATGTATATGAAAAAGAAAAAAAGTAAAATGTTAAGAAATTTATTATTTTTTGTGATATTTGCTGGTATTTCAGTAATAGCATTTAATTATTTTAATGTGTATGATAAGATACTAGAATATACTATGGAAAACGGAATCAATATTGGTAATGTTTATGTGGTTAAACCTAAGGTTAAGATAATTGATGAAGATTCTAAAACTAGACATATTGCAGTATCAATTAATAACAATCATGATGCTTATCCACATGCTGGACTACAGGATGCATATCTTGCATACGAACTTATCGCAGAAGGTGGAATCACAAGAATAATCGCACTTTTTAAAGACCAAGCAACTAAAAAGATAGGTTCTGTTAGAAGTGCAAGACATTATTTTTTAGATTATGTTCTTGAAAATGATGCTATATTTGTTCATTATGGGCATTCACCACAAGCATTAAGTGATATAAAAAGTTTAAAGATTAACAATATAAATGGTATGTATGATGCTAAAGGATTTTTTAGAGATACTTCACTTCATAGAGCATATGAACATACTGCATTTACATCAATGGATAGAATTAATAAGTTAATAAAATCAAAAAAATATAGAAATACCACTGAAGAACAGTTACTCAAATATAGTCCTATTAAAATGGAATATAAAACTGAAAATAAAAAAGAAGCAAAAATAGTTGAAATAGTATATTCATCATATCAAACAACAAAATATGTTTATGATCCTGAGAATATGAATTATAAAATGTTTATGGGAGGAAAAGAACATACTGACCTTATCACTAAAAAACAATATACTGTTAAAAATATAATAACTTATCAAGTGCAAAATTCTAGTATACAGAGTGATAGAAAAGGTAGACAAGATTTATATAATGTTGGTAATGGAGAAGGATATTATATTTCAAATGGTGAAGCAATAAAGATAAAATGGAGTAAAAAAGATAGAGCAAGTAAAACTATTTATACTTTAGAAGATGGAAGTGAACTTAAAGTAAATGATGGAAATACTTGGATTCATATACAACCAAAAGGTAAAAAATTAAATATTTCTTAATATCAAAATTTTATATTGAAATATTAAATATTAAATGTTAAAATAGTACTATGAGAATAAGGAGGATATGATACTCATATGAAAGATAATATATTAAATTTTTTAGCAGATAATTATTTGATTTTTATGATTGTTGCTGTAATATTACTATTTGCATTAATTGGCTTTATTGTTGATGGTAAAAAGAAAAAACAAAAAGGAGGAGAAGTTGTTCCTGGAGCGTCTGTTCCACCACAACCAGCGCCAGCCATGGTAAATCCTGGAATGGCACCACAAGCTGATACTGTTACACCAGCTCCTGCTGTAGCTCCTGCACCAGCACCAGTTGAACCTAGTTTAAGTGGTCTTGAAGCAACTGCTAACGATGTTACTTTAAATACAAGTACACCAGTTACACCTCAAGTAGCTCCTGCGACTGAAGCACCAGTTGAAAGTATTTTTAATACTCCAGCTGTGGAGTCACCAGTGTCAGCTACAACTGAGAAACCAACTTTAGTGATTGAAGAACCAGCACCAATGGTACAACCAGAGGCATCAGTTCAAAGCCCTGAAGTTATGGCTCCACCAATTGGTGAAACTCCATCAATAGGAGAAACACCAAGTATTGGCGAAACTCCAAGTATAGGTGAAACTCCAAGCATTGGTACAACACCAGTAGCACCTCAAGTTGAAACTTCAACTGTTACTCCTGAAGTAGCGCCTGTTGCTTCAAGTGTTCCTGAAACTCCAGTACCACCAGTTATAGGAGAAACACCTAGTATACCTGCTGCACCTGTTTCTGAAGCACCACAAACACCAGGTACACCACTTCAATAAAAAAATCAAAGATAGATATAATAATAGCACTAGAAATAGTGCTTTTTTGTTTAGTATAAAAGTGATTATTTAAATAGTTAATTTTTATTCCCCACTAGATTATCTAGAACTATTATTTATTTGCAAGTATAAGTTTTGAATAAAAATCAAATCTTTTAAATTTAATTCATTTACTAATTATTATTATATGTGCTATAATAATGTCATGAATAGAATAGTTAATTTCTTACAAAAATATTTTGCTGTTATTTCAGTACTTATAGGAATAAGTATTCTTTTAAGTGTTACTTTTTCTAGTTATATCGTTACATCAAACAATCATAAAGCAGCAGAAATGTATATTGGAGAACTTAAATATTCAATAGAATTAAATGGAAGTAGTACTAACACTTTAACAGTACCAACAGGAGAAACAATTGTAGATGTTAAGGTAAATAATTTAAATCCAGTAGATACATATTATAAGTTACTTTATTTAAAGAATACAAACATTACTGTTAAATATTATGAATCAACTAAAGATACAAATGACGTGGTAACCACATATAATAAGCCAAATGATTCAATAACAAGTAGTAATTCAAATATAGTAAAATTATTAATTACAAACAATAGTGCTTCTTCTCAAAATATAGCTTTTACTATGAAAGGTGGATATATAACAAACACTATTCAAGATATAATAACACCATCCACTTATAGTGAGATAACATTAGTAGAAACACCTAGTACTAATACATATTTTTGTACAACAACAAATACTTTAACACAAGGTTTAAAATATGTGAATGGACAATATACATATGCTTATAAACAAGAAGGAAAAAATAGTTCATCTTTATCTTGGAGAAATATAACTACTGATGGTTGGGGAGTACAGCTTACTGATAGAACAAGTACTGATGCAGTAACAAGTAGTTTATGTACGTATATTAACAATAAACCAATATCCTCAATGTCAAATATGTTTGTTTACAGTCAAGCTACTTCAATAAATTTAAGCAATTTTAATACAAGCAAAGTAACAAATATGAGTGCTATGTTTTATAAAAGCCAAGCCACAACATTAGATTTAAGTAGTTTTGACACAAGTAATGTAACTCTTATGGATTTTATGTTTGCTTATAGTCAAGCTACAACTTTAGATGCGAGCAAACTTAATACATCAATCGTAAAAAATATGTCATATATGTTTATAGATAGTCAAGCCACAACATTAGATTTAAGTAATTTTGATACATCAAACGTAACCAATATGTATAGTATGTTTGAAGGAAGTCAAGCTACAACTTTAGATGTAAGTAACTTTGATACATCAAAAGTAACGGATATGGGTTGGATGTTTAAAGGTAATAAATCCACAACCGTAGATGTAAGTAAATTTGATACAAGCAATGTAACAAATATGAGTAATATGTTTTCTAATAGTCAAGCCACAACGCTAGATGTAAGTAATTTTAATACGAGCAAAGTAACAAATATGAGCTATATGTTTTGGAATAGTAAATCCACAATGCTAGATGTAAGTAATTTTAATACAAGCAATGTAACAAATATGAGTTATATGTTTTGGAATAGTAAATCCACAATGCTAGATGTAAGTAATTTTAATACAAGCAATGTAACAAATATGAGTTATATGTTTTCTGGTAGCAAAGCAACTACATTAGATTTAAACAATTTTGATACATCAAAAGTAACGAATATGAGTTATATGTTTTCTAGTTCTACAAATCTTAAAACAATATATGTAAGTAATAAGTTTAATACTGATAAAGTTACATCCAGCACTTATATGTTTTATGGTTGTACTAAACTAATAGGCGGAGCAGGAACTAAATATAATTCAAGCTATATTGATAAAACATATGCTCATATAGATGGTGGAACAAGTAACCCAGGATACTTTACTGATATTGCTGAAAAAGATATTCCAGCACCTAATTCATTTGCGGCTGATTCATGGAAAACAATAATTAAAGCAGTTGGAAATAATAACATAAGCAAATACAATGTTGGTGATACTAGAACAATAGATATGGGAACATATGGAACACATACTTTACGTATTGCAAATAAATCTAAGCCTAGTTCTTGTTCTAAGTCTGGTTATTCTCAAACAGCATGCGGATTTGTTCTTGAATTTGCAGATATAATAACAACATATAATATGAATCCAGCCGGAACATATAAGAATGTAGAATATGAATATGGCTGGAATAAAGATGGTTGGCCAGCATCAGCAATGAGAACATTTGTAAATAATGATATATATAATTCATTACCATCTGATTTAAGAAGTGGAATAGTAGAAACAACAGTTGTATCAGGATATGGTAGTTCAGATAGTGCTAATTTCACGTCTACTGATAAATTGTATTTATTATCGCCAATGGAAGTTTGGGGAGATTGGACTGGAATGTATGGTTCTGAAGTAGATAGAGCTAAAAATCAGACTAGACAGTTAGATTATTATAGTAATTTAGGTGTAACCTATAATAATTATAATAGTGCTATAAAAAAACATGGAAAAACTCAATATTTTTGGTGGCATCGTTCAGCTAAATATGATAATAATATTGGATTTTATGGTATGCGAGGTAATGGATATGCCTATCGTGATGGTGGTGTTTCTCCTGCATTCAGGATAGGCTAATAGCCTTACCATATTCTTTACAAATTGAACCTTTTATGTTATGATACCTTTCATAAATAAAAGGTTTTTGATTGTGTGGGGATAATATATGAAAAAAGTAATAAAAAGTTATGCTGAAAAAATATGTAGTAGATCATTAATAAGTGATATTAAAATTGAAGAAGTAAAGTCAAAAGAGCCAGAATTATTTTTAAATGATAATATAGTTCAAGCGATTCGTTTTTATGATATTGAATATATTATTGATAAAGATAAAACTTATTCTAGTGAAAAAGAGAATGTTACTAATTGGATTTATTATGGGAGAAGAATGAGTGTTGCTGAACTAAAGAGAATTTATGGTAATGATCCTAAATATAGTACTGTTATTTCTACTGCTGAAGTGTCTGGATGTGAATATGTATGTATTACTAAAGGTGGTGTAGTTTTATTAATGAATGATACTGATATAACATTTGAAGAATATATTTCTAAAAAACAAAAATCTAAAGAAAAAATTGCAATAGAGATGTTCAATAATTTAAAAAGTCATATTGGTGAAGAAGTGTCATGTACATATTATGATAATGAAAAGCAATATCTTGTTCAAGGTACGTTAAGAGGAGTATCTCCATTTTCTAGAGTTTTTATTGGATCAGGTGATATGCCTTTTCTTAATTGGAATGGTGGAATATTATATATAAAATTGATGGATGGAACAGAATTATATTCAAATTTAAATATACCTTTAACACATAAATGTCATAATGCTTTAGAATTTTTTGAAATTGAAAGACAGGTATTTGGAGATAGAATTGTTGATAAGAAAGAAAGTGAATATAAAAGAAATAGAGAATTAGCTGATAAAAGAGAAAGAGAAGAAGAACTCGAAGTTCAAAAGAAAAAATATTTACTCATGAAAAATGGATTAGAAGTAGTGAAGAAAGAGAAGATAGAAGAATGGTTAGAATATGCTGATAATTGTACTGAACCTGGTTATAAAGCTACGATTGTTGAAACAGCTATCGATATGATAAAAGAAGTTAATAAAGGCACTTCATTTAGGAAAATTGATCTTGAAATCGAAAGAAGAGGATTAACAGGTGAACCAGCAAGTTTAGTAGCACTTGGAATAGAAAAGTTTTCAAATAGAGGTGAAGAATTTAAAAAGTATTGGGATAGATTGTATAAAATTGATTTTGGATGTCAAGATATAAATGTACCATCATCATTAATATTAAAGCAAAAATAGTTTGAAAACTTATTGATTTCTTAAAAAATATTTGTTAAAATATGTTCATTGAAAGACGAGTAGAGTAAACTAATATTCTATAGAGAGTTAGTGGTTGGTGAAAACTAATGATATTGTTATTTGAAGCTACTTTCATTTATGAGTTAATCACTCACGTGGAAATACGTTACATTAATTAAGTTAAATAAAAGGATGGTACCGTCATAATGACTCCTTATGTACTATTCTTTTTTATTTTAGAAAAGGAGAAGGAAAAAATGAAAATTAAAGATTTGTTTATTGATTTTTTTGTAAGTAAAGGACACAAACAAATACCTAGTGCGCCAGTTGTACCTGAAAATGATCCAAGTGTATTATTTAATACTGCAGGTATGCAACCATTAATACCATATTTAATGGGAGAACCACATCCATACGGAACAAGACTATGTGATTATCAAAAATGTATTAGAACAAATGATCTAGATGTAATTGGAGACACTTATCATCATACATTCTTTGAAATGTTAGGAAATTGGTCTCTTGGAGATTATTTTAAAGATGAAGCAATTGAATGGAGTTTTGAATTTCTAACAAAAGTACTTAATATACCAGTAGAAAAACTAGCAGTAACGGTATATGCTGGTAAAGATAATATTCCATTTGATAATACTGCTCATGATAAATGGTTAAGTCTTGGCATAAAAGAAGAAAGAATCGCAAGAACTGTTGATGATAATTTTTGGATTGCTGGAGAAACTGGACCTTGTGGACCTGATACTGAAATGTTTTATTGGAGAAGTAATGAACCTGTTCCTGAGAAGTTTGATCCGGAAGATGTAAGATGGGTAGAAATATGGAATGATGTATTCATGCAATACAAAAAGAATAGTGATGGAAGTATTGAAGAACTACCTAAAAAGAATGTCGACACAGGTATGGGAGTGGAAAGAGTAACAGCAGTACTTGAAGGAGTAAACGATAACTATATGTCTAGTATATGGAGCGATGTTATTGAACTAATTTCTAAAATATCTAATCTTCCATATGAAGGCAACGAAGTAAGTATGAGAATAATTGCTGATCACTTAAGAACAGCTGTATTTATAAGTGCTGACCCTGCTGGTATTAAGCCTAGTAATGTAGGACAAGGCTATATTTTAAGAAGATTAATTAGAAGAGCAATTAGACATGCTAAAAAATTAAATATTGATGTTAATAGTGACTGGGAAAGTCAAATCGCATCACTTATAATGAATAAATATGAAATATATTATAGTGAACTTAAGGATAATAGAAATATTGTATTAGAAGTACTTAAGAATGAAAAAGAAAAATTTAATAGAACTCTCGAAAAAGGACTTCGTGAATTTGAAAAAGTAACTAGAGATAATAAAGATTTAGATGCTTCTACTTCATTTAGATTATATGATACTTATGGCTTTCCAATTGAACTTACAATAGAACTTGCTCATGAAAAAGGTCTAAATGTCGATGAAGAAGGATTCAAAGAAAAGTTTAAAGCACATCAAGAATTATCAAGAACTGCTTCTGCTGGTCAATTTAAGGGCGGGCTTTCTGGTAACAATGAAATAGAAACTAAATATCATACTGCAACTCATTTACTTAATGCTGCTTTAAAACAAGTGGTAAGTAAAGATGTTCATCAAAAAGGAAGTAATATTACTGATGAAAGAATGAGATTTGATTTTAGCTGTGATCATAAACTTACTGATGAAGAAAAGAAACAAACTGAAGATTTAGTTAATAAATGGATAAATGAAGGTCTTCCTGTAAAAGTAGAAGAAATGAAAAAAGAAGACGCTATTGCATCTGGTGCTGAATGTATGTTCATTGAAAAATATCCTGATATTGTAACTGTTTATACAATAGGTGATAATGTTTCAAAAGAACTTTGTGGTGGTCCTCATGTTAAAAATACTAGTGAACTAGGACATTTTAAAATAGTAAAAGAAGAAGCATCAAGTGCTGGCGTAAGAAGAATTAAAGCAATATTAGAATAAGAAGTACTAAAAAAGTACTTTTTATTTTCTTTGTTATTGAAAAATAAAAGTAAAAATGATATATTTGTTAAGTAAGGTAGGAGATAGATATGAATAAAAAATTATCATTAGCTATACTTGGAGTATTAATGTTATTTACATTTTCAGCGTGTAAAAAAGAAGAAGAGGTAAGAAAGCCCATTTCATCTGATTCTTTTAAATTAGTTGGAGAAAGTGATGACTATGAAATTACTGATGTAACTGAAAGTTTAAATAATAATAAAGGTATCATGAAGGCTTTAGTTGCTAGAGTTAAAAATAAATATCAAGTAGAATATTATACTTTAGATGATAGTGAAGTTGCTCAAAAGATGTATGATAGAAATAAAAAGAGATTTGAATCACAAAAAAATGATAACGATAAAGCTGAAATAGTTGAAACTGATAATTATTCTGAATATAAATTATTAACAAAAGGTAAATATAAATTATTATGTAAAATAGATAACACTTTAGTATATGCAGATGTTGATGAGCAATATAAAGATAGTGTTGTTGAATTTGCTAAACAGCTTGGATATCTTAAATAACTATACGTTCTATGTATAGTTTTTATTTTACAAGTGACTTATATTAATGATATAATTTAATGGGTGTTTAATATGAGTATATATGATTTTACATTAGATGAACTTGAGAATTATTTAGTAGATAATGGATTTAAAAAATATAATGCTACTCAAATATTTGAAGGTATATATAAAAAAAGGGTTTCTTCTTTTGATGAAATAACTAACATTAGTAAGGAATTAAAAGCATTTTTAAATAATAATTTTGAAATAAAATATTTAAAAGTTTTAGATGAATTAAAGAGTGAAGACACAAATAAATATTTACTTGAAGTGAAGGATTCTAGTATTGAAGTAGTACTTATGAAACATGATTATGGAAATAGTATATGTATAAGTACTCAAATTGGTTGTAATATGGCTTGTGCTTTTTGTGAAAGTGGAAAGTTAAAAAGAGTTAGAAATTTAACTACTGCTGAAATTATATTAGAAGTTTTAACCATAGAAAAGTTAGAAAATATTAAAGTGGATAATATAGTTGTAATGGGAATAGGAGAGCCATTTGATAATTTTACAAATTTAGTAAAGGCTATTAAGATATTAAATTGTCCTAAAGGAATTGATTTAGGTTCAAGGAGAATTACAGTAAGTACTTGTGGAATAGTACCAAGAATCAAAGAATTTGCTGATTTAGATACTCAAGTAAATTTAGCAATAAGTTTGCATGCTCCAAATCAAAGAATTAGAGAAACTTTAATGCCTATTAGTAAAGCGTATAAAATGAATGAATTAATGGATGCGGTTGATTATTATATTTCTAAAACTAATAGAAAAGTGACAATGGAATATATTTTATTAGAAGGAATTAATGATAGTATAGAAGACGCTAAGGAACTTGCTAGTCTTTTAAAAGGAAAA
Organism: Clostridium sp. CAG:524; assembly: GCA_000434555.1. Taxonomy (GTDB): domain Bacteria; phylum Bacillota_I; class Bacilli_A; order RF39; family UBA660; genus CAG-1000. The sequence goes on from FR880110.1 coordinate 110,592, forward strand.
CTAGTTTATGTGAACTTAATACCATATAATAGTACTAGTAGTAATTTTAAAAGAAGTTCTAAGGAAAGAATAAATGCTTTTTATGATGAACTAGTAAAAAATAAAATAAATGTTCAAATGAGAAGAGAGATGGGCAAAGGTATTAAAGGTGCCTGTGGACAATTAAAAGCGAGTCATGAAAGCAATAACATTAATTTATAAAAAATATTAATTTAAGTATAATTTTCTTTTAATGTAACATCTAATTTACAATGAAGAAAAGTAATGACTTTAAAATCAAAAGTTTTTATGATATACTTAAATCAAATAAAATAAATATAATAATAAGAAAGAGATAGGTAGTAATTAGATACTACCTCTTAGTAATCAATACAAAAAGAAGGTGAAAAATGAAAACTTGTTATCAAACTGATCCAGGAAAAGTAAGAAGTCATAATGAAGATTCAGTTACAATCGTAAAAAATCTTAAAGGTGAATATTTACTTGTAGTTGCTGATGGTATGGGAGGACATAAAGCTGGTGAAATAGCTAGTTCTCTTGTAGTAACAGAACTTGGAAAACGTTTTAGTGAACTATCTAGTATAGGAACTAAAGAAGATGCAGTTATATGGTTAAAAGAAATAATAGATGAAATAAATGTAAAGATACTTAAATATGCAGAAGAACACATTGACGCAAATGGTCTAGGGACAACTTGTGTGTGTTCAATCCTAACAGATGATTTCTTACTATTTGGTAACGTTGGCGATTCAAGTGGCTTCGTAGAGAAAAAAGGAAAGCTTTATAAAGTAACAAAAGATCATACACTTGTAAATATATTACTTGAAAACGGAGAACTTACTGAAGAAGAAGCAAAAAATCATCCTCAAAAAAATGTTCTTATGAAAGCACTTGGTGCTGCTGAAATAATAGATATGGACATTTTTGATGTTGAAAGAACTGTTGATGGAATATTCCTATGTAGTGATGGACTTACTAACATGTTAACAGTTGAACAAATAGAAAAAGTTCTAAATGATAATGAACTTGAAATAGAAGAAAAAGTGGATAAATTAATAATGAAAGCGAATACTCGTGGGGGCAATGATAATATTACAATAGCTTATATGAGAATGAGTGGTGAATAGTGTGATAGTTAAAGGTACTAAAATAAATGATAGATACCAAATTATAAAGACCCTTGGTGAGGGTGGTATGGCTAATGTTTATTTAGCTCATGATACTTATTTGGATAGAAATGTTGCAGTTAAAGTACTTCGTGGAGATCTTGCTAATGATGAAAAGTTTGTAAGAAGATTTCAAAGAGAAGCATTATCTGCTACAAGTCTTTCACATCCAAATATAGTTGAAATATATGATGTTGGTGAAGACGATGGTCAATATTATATAGTAATGGAATATGTTGATGGTAAAACATTAAAACAAGTGTTAAAACAAAGAGGACATTTATCAGTAACAGAAGTAATTGATATAATGCTACAAGTTACAGATGGTATGGCACATGCACATGATGCTTATATTATTCATAGGGATATAAAGCCTCAAAATATAATGATTTTATCAAATGGGATGATTAAGATAACTGATTTTGGAGTAGCAATAGCGTTAAATTCTACTCAACTTACACAAACAAATTCAGTTATGGGAACAGTTCACTACATACCTCCAGAACAAGCAAATGGTAAAGGATCAACTATTAGAAGTGATATCTACTCAATGGGAATAATGATGTATGAGTTATTAACAGGTCTTCTTCCATATAAAGGAGATAATGCTGTTGAAATAGCACTTAAACATTTGAGAGAACCACTTCCAAGTGTAAGAAAATTTGACTCATCAATTCCACAATCTATTGAAAATGTAATAATAAAAGCAACAGCTAAGAATCCTAAAAATAGATATAAAGATGCAAGAGAGATGCATGATGATTTAAAAACTGCACTTGATGCTAGCAGAGTTGATGAAAAAAGATATGTTTATCCATATCCAGAAAACGACTTAGAAGAAACAAAAGCACTTGATAAAGAAGTAGAAGCAATCAAAGATGCAACAAAAACTAAAAAAGTAGAAAAAGTCAAAGATGACACCGATGAAGATGAAATTGAAGATAAAAAACAAAATAGAACTTTAATAATAATATTAAGTATATTTGTTGGGCTTGTATTATTATTAACTGTTGGACTTACAATACTTCTTCATGATGATAATAAAGAAGCAATTATACCTGATGTTGCGAATAGGAGCGTTCAAGTTGCTACTAAGATGTTAAATGATGCTGGATTTGATATAGCAAAAGATTATAAATATATTGCAAGTGATGTTGTAAAAGAGGGAGATGTAGTTAAAACTAGTCCTGAAATTGGTAGTAATAATAAGTTACCAAAAGAAGTAATTCTATATATATCTAGTGGTGAAGCTGCATATGTAATGGAAGATTTCACTGGTGAAAATTATTTAATTGCTCAAGGTAAAATTGAAGCAAAATGTCAGTGTAATGTCGAAATAGTTGCTGAGGCTGTTGATGAATCTAAGAAGCCAAAAGAAGATACAGTACTTAAGACTGAACCTGCTGCTGGTGATAAAAGTAAACTTGGTAGTCCTGTTAAGATATATATTCCAAAAGTAGAATATAAATATCCAGACTTTACAAAAGGATATACTATTGCTAAAATAGAAGAATTCGCAGAAAAACATGAATTAAAACTTGAGATAAAATATCAAGAAACAACTTCAGCAGCAGAAGGTACAATATTAAAGCAAAGTAGAGCGGCTTCTTCACTTGTAACACCTGGAGCTAGTCTTGTAATAACAGTTGCAAGAGCACCAGAAGTAGAAGAACCAACTACAGAGCCAACAAAAGTTCCAACTGAAGGAGACAATACAGGGGAGTAATATGAAAGGTAAAATTATATGTATTAACAAATTTATACATAGAGTATTATTAGAAAATAATACGATAATTGATACACGAACTAGAGGAAAATTAAGAAATATGAAAGTAGTTCCAGTAGTTGGTGATAATGTTATAGTTGATGTTAATACAAAGACAATAGAAAAAGTAGAACTAAGAAAAAACTACCTGGAAAGACCACTCATTGCTAATATAGATAAACTCTTAATAGTAATGAGTACATCAATTCCAGCTTTTTCTTCTTATTTAATTGATAAATTTTTACTTATTGCTTATAAAAATGAAATAGAGCCTATTATAGTTATTACAAAAACTGATATGATAACTATGAAAGAAAAAAGTGAAATAAAAAAATATATCAATTATTATAGAAAATTGAAAATTAAAATATATGTTAATACTAGTGTTTCTAAAATAAAAAAAGAGTTTGCTAATTCTGTAGTAGCACTTTGTGGTCAAACAGGAGCAGGAAAAAGTACACTATTAAATAAAATTGACGCATCTTTATCACTTAAAACAGGTGAAGTATCAACTTCTCTTGGTAGGGGTAAACATACAACTAGACTAGTTGAACTTTTAGAAGTAAATGATGGATTAATTGCTGATACTCCTGGATTTAGTTCACTCGAATTAACAATCCCTAAAAAAGAAATAAAAAAATATTATTATGATTTTAATAAACCATGTAAATATAGAAGTTGTCTTCATATAAAAGAAGACGGATGTTCTATAATTGAAGAAGTTAATAAAGGCAAAATACCAGAGTGGCGTTATCAAAATTATTTAAAATTTATGGAGGAAACAAAGGAATGAAAATAAATGTATCAATATTATCTAGTACAATAAAGCCTCAAGATATAGTAAAAGAATTAGATAATACAAATGCTGATGCTATACATATTGATATAATGGATGGCAAATTCGTAGAAAATAAAACTTGGACAATAGGTGAGATAACTAAAATAACAAAATATTCAAGTTTTCCTCTTGATGTACATTTGATGGTTAATAACCCTTCTAAATATATAGAAGACTATGCAATGCTTAATACGAATAACATAACATTTCATTATGAAGCAGTAGAAAATATAGATAAAATGATTAATGAAATAAAAGATTATGGATTAAAAGTAGGTATTGCTGTAAATCCTGATACTGATATTAAAAATATATTTCCTTATTTAGATAGAATAGATTTAGTACTTGTAATGAGTGTATATCCTGGTAAGAGTGGTCAAACATTTATAGAAACAACACCAAGTAAAATAAAAGAATTAAAAGAATATATTACTGAAAATGATTTAAAAACACAAATATCTGTAGATGGCGGAATAAATAATGAAACAGGTAAGTTGTGTAAAGATGCTGGTGCTGATATATTAGTATCTGCTTCGTATATACATAATGACATAAAACATAATATAGATATACTTAAAAATATATGATTTATTATTAAAGATTAGTTTTACTAATCTTTTTTATTTTTTTGAAAAAAGTTTTAAAAAAAAGAAGTGTTTTATAAAGTTTTCGCTAATAATAATAGTAGGGGGATAAGATGAAACAATATATTGTAAGACAAAATGGCTATAAAGATTGTGGTCCTTCATGTTTATTATCTGTAATGAAATATTATGGATTAGAAGCTTCGCATGAAGAAGTAACTATGAATCTAAAAACTACTAGAGAGGGTACAAATGCTTTTAATATCATTAATGGTTCTAGGTTATATGGATTTGATGGCTTTGCATCTCATTATAATTATGATGACATTATAAATAGTAAAGTGACATTACCAATAATATGTCATTGTAAGAAAGATAATTTTTTACATTTTATAGTGATATATAAAATTAATAAGAAGTCAATAATTGTGATGGATCCATCAAGCAGTATAACTAAAATCACTAAAGAACAATTTAGAGATATGTACTTGAATACTTCAATTGTTATTTATCCTGTTAAACAGGTATGTAATAGTTTCTCTAAAAATGAAAATATAATTAAGACTTATATTTGGTTGAACAGAAAAGAACTCTTTAAAATATTAATTATAAATATATTTATTATTTTGTTTGGAATATTACTTAATTATTATTCATATATAGTTATAGATTATATATTACCTAACTATGATTATAAAAAGCTAATCGTCTTTACAATTATCTTTATAATATCTTTAATAATTAAAACAATAATCTTATTTATTAATAATAAAATAGTTATTAATTTGAATAATAAATTATCAAAAGAATTAAATAATGATTTTATAAGAAAATTATTTTATCTCCCTTATCAATTCTTTAAGAATAAATCTTCCAGTGAAATTATATCAAGAATGAATGATTTTAAACTATTTTTAGATGTCCTATTAAATATTATTACCACAACTCTATCAAATATACTTTTAGTTTTAATAAGTTTAACATTACTTTTAATAATCAATTATAAATTGTTCTTTATATACTTAATTGAACTTATATTATATGCTTTTATTATTTTATTAAATAAAACTAAATTAAGAAATTTAAATGAAGAAGTTATGATTTATGAAGAAAAATATAATAAATCATTAAATGATAATATATGTAGCTATGAAATAAATAAAAATTTAAATTTAACAAACGACATTGTTAATCTCACTGAAATGAATTTTAACATTTATCATTTAAAAAAAACTAATTCCCTAAACAATCAAAATAAAGAAAACATTTTAAAAGATTTTGTTTCAGATTTTTCATATATATCATTTGTGTTTTTAGGTTGTATATTCATAAATAAAAATATTTTTACTTTAGGTAGTTTTGTATTATTTCAAGCTATAGTAATATATTTTATAAATCCTATAAAAACTATACTTGATTTAAGTGAATCAATTGATTATCTTAAAAACATTTATAAGAGAATAAATGATTTATTATTGATAAAAGATTCAAAAGATAGAGAAACAAATGAAATAATAGATGGCAATATAAGCATAAGAAATCTATCATACTCGCCAAACAATATAGATTTTATATTTAAAAATGTATCTTTTGATATAGTTAATAGAAGTAAATTTTTACTTTATGGAAGTAGTGGTAATGGTAAAAGTACTATTATGAAAATATTATTAAAATATTTAAAAGAATATAAAGGTGAAATTTATATAGGTGATTTAAACATTAAAGATATCAATAGTAATGTCATATCAAATAGTTTTACTTATGTATCACAAAATAACTATATAATTAATGATACATTAAAGAATAATATTATTTATCATAGAAATATTAGTAATGAAGAATATGAAAAAATGATTAATATTTGTAATTTAAATATACTTAGGAGTAGAAGTATTTTAAGAGATAATTATGTTATAGAGGATAATGGATTTAATATATCTGGAGGAGAAAAACAAAAAATATTATTAGCTAGAAGTTTACTTAAAAATAGTAATTATATCATTCTTGATGAAGCATTAAGTGAAGTATCTTTTGATGAAGAAAAAGAAATACTTGATAAGATATTTGAATCTTATAGTGATAAAACAATAATATATGTTTCACATAAAAAAGAAATAATAGATTTATTCAAAAAGAAATATAAATTAGAAAGGAGTTAGCATGATTATTGAATCAGAATTAAAAGAGATAAAGGGGGGAGTAAATTGGGTAATTGTTGGCGTTGGTGGTTCAATCATTTCATTCATTATTGGCCTCGTGGATGGGTATTTAAGGCCGTTAAAATGTAGAAAAAAATAATAGTAGGAGGAAAAATGTTAAAAGAAGAAGAACTAATTAAAATACAAGGTGGAGCAGTATCAGTTGGTACAATTATAAATGCAGTTGTTAAAGCAATTAGCTTATTAAATGAGTTAGGACAACAACTTGGTTCTGCTATAAGAAGAAAAAGAGATGGAAGAAAGTGTGCTTATTAAAGTATATGTGTAGAAGAAGGGGATAACTTCTCCTTCTTTTCAAAATAAAGGTAAATATGTACGGTAGCGACTATCGGAATTTACGTTTGTGGAGATGAAAGTCGATGAAGCAAAAAGACGATATAATTGTAAAAGTTCTGTGAAAATAGCCTTTCTTTGTTGACATTATAAATCTGGATAGTATAATCGTTATAGTTAGTTACCTAACTAAAGGAGTATCGCTATGGAAGAACAAAGTATAGGATCAGAAATTAAAAAGATTGATAATTTGATCATAAGAAAAATTATGTCTTATAGTAAGAACAATAGTTATATGTTGAGTCCAAGTCAAATGATGATTACACGCTTTTTATACAAAAATTCAGATAAAGTAGTTTATCAAAAAGACTTAGAAGGGGCTTTACCATTTAGAAAGTCAACAATATCTGGAATAATACAAACTATGATGAAAAATAATATTATAAGTACAGAATCTTCTAAAGATGATTTAAGAAGTAAAAGAATAATTCTTACTCCTTATGGTAAAAAAATAAATAAAGAAATAGAGAAAAATATTATTGAATTTGAAAAAGTTCTAAAAAATAATATTAAAGAAGATGATTTACGAGTATTTTTTAAAGTAACAAAACAAATACAAAATAATTTGAAGGGAGAAAATGATGATTAAATTATTCAAAAATCTTAAAAAGGAAGATTATTTATTAATTATATTATCGAGTCTATTTATTATATTCCAAGTATGGCTTGAACTTAAAATACCTGATTACATGAGTGAAATAACAAAACTTGTTCAAACAAGTGGCGCAACTAAAGATATTTTAAAAGAAGGCTTATACATGATATTATGTGCTTTTGCAAGTTTAGCTTCTTCATGTGTAGTAGGTTATATTATTGCTAATGTTGGAAGTAAGTTTTCTAAAAATATAAGAGAAAAATTATTTATTAAAGTACAAGAATTCGGCATGGCAGAAATAAAAAAATTCCAAACAAGTAGTCTTATAACTAGAACAACTAATGATGTTACAAATGTTGAAGCTATGTTAACATTGGGCTTACAAATGATGATAAAAGCACCTATAACAGCTGTATGGGCTATTGGAAAAATAATTAATAAAAGTTTTGAATGGACAGCTATTACAGGTGGAGCAGTATTAGTTCTATTAATAATGGTTATCGTACTTATGTTAATAGTTTTACCAAGATTCAAAATAGTTCAAAAACTAATTGATAATGTCAATGGACTTACTCGTGAAAATTTAAAAGGTATAAGAGTTATTAGAGCATTTAATGCAGATGAGATGGAAGAAAGTAAGTTTGAAAAAGTAAATAAAAAGCTTACGAACACTCAATTATTTAATCAAAAAGTAATGAGTATTATGTCTCCTATGATGTATTTAATTATGAATGGTGTTTCACTTGCTATATATTTCATGGGCAGTATACTTATAAGCAAAGCATTACTCGCAGATAAAATTACATTATTTAGTAATATGGTAGTTTTTAGTTCGTATGCTATGCAAGTAATTATGTCATTCTTGATGTTAGCGATGATATTTATAATGTATCCTAGAGCTTCTATTTCTGCTGATAGAATTAATGAAGTACTTAGTACAAAAACAAAAATCAAAAATGGCAAAGTTAAAAAATCAGAAGAAACAGGCACACTAGAATTTAAAAATGTTAGTTTTAAATATCCAGATTCAGATGAATCAGTTTTAGAAAATATATCATTTAAAGCAAATAAAGGTGAAACTATTGCTATTATAGGTTCAACTGGAAGTGGAAAAAGTACACTTGTTAACTTAATTCCAAGATTTTATGATGTTACAAGTGGTTCAATCTTAATTGATGGAATAGATGTAAAAGATTATGATTTAAATTCATTATATGATAGACTTGGCTATGTTCCACAAAAAGCAGTTATGTTTAATGGAACTATCAAATATAATGTTAGTTATGGTAAAAAATCTAATTATGAATTTACCGAAGACAAAATCAAAGAAGCAATAGATGTTGCACAAGCAAAAGAGTTTGTAGAAAAAATGCAAAAAAAATATGACTCAAATATTTCACAAGGAGGTACAAATGTATCTGGTGGTCAAAAGCAAAGATTATCAATCGCAAGAGCAATCGCAAGAGATCCGGAAATATATATATTTGATGATACATTTAGTGCTCTTGATTATAAAACAGATTATGTGCTTAGAAAAAAATTAAAAGAGTATACAAAAGATGCTACAAGTATAATTGTTGCTCAAAGAATAGGGACAATTAAAAATGCTGATAAGATAATTGTTTTAGATAAAGGTAAAACAGTTGGAATTGGAACACATAAAGAATTATTAAATAAATGCAAAGTATATAAAGAAATAGCATATTCACAACTATCAAAGGAGGAACTAGAAAATGAATAATGAAAACGAAGAAACTCCTAGAACAAGAATTCCAAGAGGACATGGACCAGGTGCATCATTTGAAAAACCAAAGAATTTTAAAGAAGCATTACTAAAGTTAAAAAAATATTTAAGTAAATTAATGCCGCTTATTATAGTAGCTGTACTACTATCAATGATAAGCAGTGTCTTATCAATTATTGGTCCAAATAAAATAAAAGATTTAACAAATGAAATTCAAGGTGGAATAGTAATTAATAAAGATAATTTAGAATTACTTACAAAGGATATATCAAGAGATATACAAGAGAATCTAATATTATCACAAGATTCATTAAAAGAGATAAGCATAGATGATCAAACAAAATATTATGAAATATTAAATACAATAACAAAAGAAAATACAATGGAAAAGGTAATAGAAATACCAGATTCAATAAAGTTATTGATATTTAAGAATACTACTATTGAAGGTATAAATATTACATCAAAAGATAAAGTAGAGTTGTTAAATATTATGAAAAATGTGGATATAAACGATCCTACAAAAATCTATAGTAAATTAGATACACTTTCAAGTAATATAAATGAATTAATTAAACCTAATATGAATAGAAATAAGATAAAAAATATAACAATCTTCTTAGTATGTTTATATTTACTTAGTGCATTATTTAGTTATATAGAAAATTATCTAATGGTAGTTGCATCAAACAATTTTGCTAAATCTTTAAGAACAAAAATATCACAAAAGATAAATAAATTACCATTAAGATATTTTGATAGCCATAGTTATGGTGATATTTTATCAAGAGTTACGAATGATGTAGATACTATAAATATGTCTCTTCAAAATAGTTTAGGTACATTTATTGGTGCAGTAGCTTTATTTATTGGTTGTGCAATAATGATGTTTACTACAAATGTAATAATGGCTATTGCATGTATCTTATCTTCAATATTTGGTTTTGCTTTTATGAGCTTTATATTAAAAAAATCTCAAAAATATTTTGTAAGAAGACAAACTGAACTTGGTAAGTTAAATGGTCATATTGAAGAAATATATAGTTCACACAATGTTGTTAAAGTATATAATGGAGAAACTGAATCACTAGAAAAATTCAATGAACTTAACAATAAAGTTTATGACTGCAATAGAAAGAGTCAATTTTTATCTGGTCTTATGCCACCAATGATGGGATTTATAGGCAATTTTAGTTATGTTGCAGTTTGTATAGTTGGATCTTTGCTTGTTTTAAAAGGTAATATTACATTTGGTGTAATAATTGCATTTATAATGTATGCTAGATTATTTACTAGTCCACTTTCACAAATTGCACAAAGTATGACTCAACTTCAAACAGCAGCAGCTGCATCTGAAAGAGTATTTGAATTTTTAGAAGAAGAGGAAATGACAGATGAAAGTACTTTAACAGGACTTCTTGATCCTAAAAAAGTAAAAGGTAATATTGATTTTGAACATGTTAAATTTGGATACACAAAAGATAGAAAAATTATAAAAGACTTTAATTGTCATGTAAAGCCTGGTGAAAAGATAGCTATAGTTGGACCTACTGGTGCTGGTAAAACAACAATAGTTAACTTACTTATGAAATTCTATGAAGTAAATAGTGGTGAAATAAAGATAGATAATATGCCTATAAGTAATCTTACAAGAGAAAATATTCATGATTTATTCATAATGGTTCTTCAGGATACATGGTTATTTGAAGGTACTATAAGGGACAATATTAAATTTAATAAAGATAATGTTACTGATGAAGAAATATGGAACGCTCTTAAAGTGGTAGGTGTAGATCATTTTGTAAAATCACTTCCTAAAACATTAGATTATAAACTTGGTGATAATGAATCAATATCTGCAGGACAAAAACAATTACTTACGATTGCAAGAGGTATGATAAAAGATTCACCATTCTTGATACTCGATGAGGCAACATCTTCTGTAGATACAAGAACAGAAGAATTAGTTCAAGAAGCAATGGATAAATTAACTGAAGGAAGAACTTCGTTTATAATCGCACATAGATTATCAACAATCAAAAATGCTGATTTAATTCTAGTAATGAAAGATGGAAATATAATTGAAACTGGAAATCATGATGAATTGATAAAGCAAAATGGATTTTATGCAGAACTTTATAATTCACAATTTCAAAACTAATAAATATTAAGCATTCAAGTTTAACAGCTTGAGTGCTTTTTAAATAAAAATCTATTGTTAAAAAAATCATTATATGTTACAATATTTAATAGGATAGAGGGGAAGTAAAATATGTTAGGAAAGATACTTACAATTAACAAAAATAGTGCGATTGTAGCTATTAATAAAGCAAATGGTGCCCAAATAACAGATTTAATAAATTTGCATGTAGTATTTGAAGATCAAAATAAAAAAATATTAGGTGAAATAGATTCAATTGAACAAGATACTATTAAAATAACTTTCTTAGGAGAATTAACTTCTAATGATTTTATTGGTGGCCTAATTAAAAAGCCCAGTTTAGATGCCAAAATAAGAATTATTAATCCAGAAGAATTAAAGATACTTACTGGAGTTGAAAATAGAAGCATAAGACTTGGAGTATCTCCTCTTTATAATGACTTTCCATTAAATGTAAGTATAGATGAGTTATTTAGTAATCATACTGCTATATTTGGTAATACAGGTAGTGGTAAAACATATGGTATATGTAGAATCATTCAAAATATATTTCCTAAAGGTCAAATAATTCCTTACAAAGCAAATCTTTTTATATTTGATTCATATGGTGAATATATAAATGCTTTTTCAAGGTTACAAGAGAATAATCCATTTTATTCATTTAAAGTAATTACAACTAATTTAAAAAAGAATTATGAAAAATTGAATATTCCTGTATGCCTATTAGAACTTGAAGATGTATTGAATTTACTTGAAGCAACAAATTTTTCACAAATTGCTATGGTAGATACTGCACTTACTTATGTAAAAATGTTTGCTAGAAATGATAAAGAAGCAATGGATTTCAAAAATCATATCTTGGCAAAAGCTATAACTTCAATAATGTATACTAATCAAACATCTTCAAAGATAAGAGATCAAATTTTTGAAATATTAAGTGAAACTAATACAGCTGAACTTTCTCTTGAAACAGAAGTTCCAGGAATTGGATTTACAAGACAATTTAGAAATTGTTTCGATATAGATAGTGAAGGAAGATTTGCTGAAAGAAAAATAATTAGTGATTATATAAAAGGATTTATTGATGAAGATAGAAAATGGAATTATGATAGTACTGGAGTAAGCTATTCATTACATGATCTTGAAGTAGCATTAAACTTTACATTATACAGTGAAAGATATTTACTTAATGAAGCAATGTATGATTCGGCAATGAGTTTAAAGGTTAAATTACATGATTTAGCAACAAGAAGTAATAGTTCATTCTTTACTAATGAAGGATATATTACATTAGATGAATATATAAAAAGAATTCAAATTAATGGAAATAAAAAGAGTCAAATCGTAAATTTTAATTTAGAAGATGTAGATGATAGATTTGCTCGTTCTATAGTTAAGATATTTGGAAGAATGTTTATGAAATATACAAAGGGACTTGCAGAAAGAGCATCTTTTCCAATACATATGATTTTAGAAGAAGCTCACCGTTATGTTTTAGAGGGTGATGATAAAAAATTATTTGGTTATAACATATTTGAAAGAATTGCTAAAGAAGGAAGAAAATATGGACTTTTACTTGATTTAATTACTCAAAGGCCAACTGATTTAAATGAAAATGTAATAAGTCAGTGTGCTAACTTCTTAATATTTAAAATAAATCATCCAGCTGATCTTGAATATATAGCTAAAAGTGTACCTAATATGAGTGAAGATGTAGTAGAAAAGCAAAAGACACTTCAATCTGGTACTTGTGTAGCATTTGGTAGAATATTCAAAATACCAATGATTGTGAAAATGGAAAAAGCAGACCCACCTCCAACTAGTGCTAACTGTGAGATATATAATAACTGGATGGTAAAATTAAAAGAACAATAGAATTATAAAATATATAGAAAGGAAGGATAATTATGTATGATTTTGGTACTCACTTTGAAGTTGATTTAACTAAAAGCAAAACACCATCATCAAATGTATTTAGAGGTAAAACATATAGAATAAGTATATTATCTGATGTTTTAATAAGATTTGAATACAGTGAAACAGGATCATTTAATGATTATCCTACTTTTTTTGCTAGTAATAGATCTTTTGGTAAACCAAAGATAACAGTAGAAGAAGATAACAATGTATTAATAATCAAAAATGATATATTTATTTTAGAGTATAATAAAGAGAAACCATTTATAGGCAGTAAGTTAATGCCTGATCAAAATTTAAAAGTAACTATTGCTGGTACTGAAAAAATATGGTATTTTAATCATCCAGAAGTTAAAAACTTTAAAGGAACAGCTTATAGTCTTGATGATACTAAAGGTAATATAGATTTTGAAAAAGGATTATTTAGTTTAGATGGATTTACAACATTTGATGACTCTAGAACTCCAATACTTGATGCTCATGGAAATGTTTTATCTCCAAACTATAAAAATATAGATACATATTTATTTATATATAATAATGATTTTGGTATAGGACTTCGTGATTATTTTAATCTTACGTCTTTACCACCATTAATACCAAGATATGCTTTAGGAGTATGGTGGAATAAAAATGAAGCATATGGTGAAAAAGATATACAAAATTTAGTTTATAATTTTAAGAAATATGATTTACCAATGTCAGTTCTTTTATTAAATGAATGCAATAGAACTAAAAATAATTATTCACCAATAAGTTTTTCTTTTGATAAAACTAAATTGCCAAATCCAAGAGGACTAAGTGAGTTCTTACATAAAAATAAAATATATCTAGGAAGCAATATTAAAACAGAAGGATTAATAAGTGTAGAAGAGGAAAGTTACTTAGAATTTCAAAAATATTACAATAAAGATTTAAATAAAAACATTCCACTTAATGTATATGATCCTAAATTAGTTGATTCATATTTAAAAGGAATAATTAATCCATTCTTAGATAAAGGTGTAGATTTCTTATGGATAGATGATAATAATAAAGAAAATACTCTTCGTAGTTTTACAATGAATTATTTTCTATATAAGAACTTTAATCTAAATAAAGCAAAAAGAAATTTTATAATATCAAGAAATTTTGGAATATGCCCTCATAAATATTCTGCTCTTTATTCAGGCGAAACTTTAATTAGTTGGAAAACATTAAAACTTCTTCCATTCTTTAATTCAACAGCCGCTAATATAGGTGTTTCTTGGTGGAGTCATGATATTGGTGGATACAAGGGTGGAACTGAAGATGCTGAATTATTCATGAGATATGTTCAACTTGGAGTATATAGTCCAATATTAAGACTTTCAAGTGATACAGGTAAATACTATAAAAGAGAGCCATGGAAATGGGATGCTAAAACCTATAAAATTGTTCATGATTATTTAAAAATAAGACATAGACTTATACCATATATATATAGTGAAGCTAAAAAGTATTCATCATTTGGTTCACCATTGATACAACCACTTTACTACAAATATCCAGAAACATATGATGAACCACTTTATAAAAATGAATTCTATTATGGTAGTGAATTATTCGTGTGTCCAATTACAACACCTAAAGATGAAATAATGAATAGAGTTGTACATAGAATATTCTTACCTAATGGAGTATGGTATGACTTTAAAACTGGTAAGAAATTTACTGGTGGTAATAGATATGTGACATTCTATAAAGATGAAGATTATCCAGTTTATGCTAAAACAGGAGCAATAATTCCACTTGCCAAATTAGATCCACAAAATATAAATGATACAAGTGCTCCTAAAACACTTGAAATACAAATATTTCCAGGAAGAAGTAACACATATAAAATGTATGAAGACGATGGAACTTCTTCAATGTATAAAGAAGGATATAGCTTTACAACTGAAATAAATTATTACTATAAAGAAGATGATTTTTCAGTATCAATTGAACCAATTGAAGGAAAACTTGGTATCATCCCTGAAAAACGAAACTACATTATAAGATTTAGAAATACAAAATTTACTGATGGAGTACAAGTGTTCCAAGATGAAGTAAATGTTAAATGTAAAAGATATACAGATGAAAATGACTTTGTTATTGAATTTAATGATATAAGCACTACAAGTAAAGTATTCGTATATTGTAAGGGTAAAGATATAGAAATTGACGCGAATAGAGTTATTAATGAAGACTTAGAAGGTATCATAACAGATTTAAAAATAAAAACATCACTAAAAGAAGAAATAGATAAAATAATATTTAGTGATTCAAATATCAAAGCAAAAAGAATTGCTATTAGGAAGTTAAGAAGAAAAGGATTACCATCAATTTTCATAAGAATGTTTATGAAGTTACTTGAATATATTGAAGAAGTATAGTATAATGAACCTATATTTCAGTGATGAAAAGAGTAGTAAATATATATTTATTTATAGAAAGTTAGTGGTTGATGTAAACTAATAATAAAATATATTGAACTTGCTTTTTTAGAAATAACGTTTATGCGCGTTAAGCAAATGAGAAATAGTTTAACTATAAAATAAGGTGGTACCACGGCAATAGTCGTCCTTTGATACCATCTTTTTTGTTTAGAAAATTATAGATATAAGGAGGAAAAAAATGGAAATATTAAAATTTATTGGTGATTTCTTGCTGATTTTTGCATTAGTATATATTGTATATAGTGTGTTTTTCAATAAGAAAAGAAAAGATTATAAAGATTTAAAAAAGAATGATGAAATAAAATTCTTCATAAGAAAATATGATTTAGATATGAGAAAGACTAAATATAAAAGTTTACTTAGAACACTTACATTTATTAATTCTTTCATTATATCATTAGAAACTACAATTGTACTTTATATTGAAAATTATATTGTGAAGATAATAGTGTGTTTTATATCATCAATAATTTTACTATATGTTTTATATACAATAACAGGTAATTATTATAAGAAGAAGGAGAATGAAGAAGATGTATGATTTTAAGAAAATAGAAGATAAATGGAAAAAATATTGGGAAAGTCATGATTGTTTTAAAACTGATACTAGTGATTTTAGTAAACCAAAGTATTATGCTTTAGATATGTTTCCTTATCCTAGTGGAGTAGGACTTCATGCAGGACATCCTGAAGGGTATACTGCTACTGACATTATTTCAAGAATGAAAAGAATGCAAGGATATAATGTACTTCATCCAATGGGATGGGATGCTTTTGGGCTACCAGCAGAACAATATGCTATACAAACAGGAAATCATCCGGGAAATTTTACTGAAAAGAATATTGAAACATTTAAAGGTCAACTTAAAAATATAGGTCTTTCATATGATTGGTCTAAAGAAATATCTACATGTGATCCTAAATTCTATAAATGGACACAATGGATATTTAAAAGATTATTTGAAGATGGACTTGCTAAAAAAGTTGATATGCCAGTAAATTGGTGTGAAGAACTTGGTACTGTTCTTGCTAATGATGAGGTAATTGATGGTAAAAGTGAAAGAGGTGGATATCCTGTTGTTCGTAAAAATATGAGTCAATGGGTTATTAATATTACAAAATATGCTGATAGATTACTAGAAGGACTTGATGAAATAGATTGGCCAGAGGGTACAAAAGAAATACAAAGATATTGGATAGGTAAAAGTATTGGTGCTGAAGTTAATTTCAAAGTAAAAAATACTGATTATGATTTTACTGTATTTACTACAAGATGTGATACATTATTTGGTGCAACATATACAGTATTATCACCAGAACATCCACTTGTTAAAGAAATAACAACAGAGTCACAAAAGGAAGAAGTAGAAAAATATATAAATGAATGTAAAAGTAAAAGTGAACTTGAAAGAACAGGTTCTAATGCTGGAAAAACAGGTGTATTCACAGGTGCTTATGCTATAAATCCAGTTAATAATAAAGAAATACCAATATGGATAAGTGATTATGTGTTAATGTCTTATGGAACTGGTGCTATTATGGCTGTACCTGCTCATGATACAAGAGATTTTGAGTTTGCTACTAAGTTTAATATTCCAATAATACAAGTATTAGAAGAAGTAACAGGTAAAGAACAAGAAAATGAAAAACAAAAGAAATCAATAGTTGCAATACTTTATGATAAGATTGAAGACAAATATTTAACTATTAACTGGCATTCAAAAGGTGGAAGATTATTTGTAGGTGGAACTATAAAAAATAATGAAACAGATGTTGAATGTGCGATAAGAGAAATAAAAGAAGAAACTGGTTATACTGATTTTACTCTTAAAGAGGTTGGATTTAAAATAAACCATCATTATTATGCTTACAACAAAGATACTTACTTTGAGATAGAAGCAACACCATTATTATTTGAATTAAATTCAAGTAAGCAAGATAAACAAAATTTGGATGAAGATGAAGTTTTTGATATAGAGTGGGTAACTAAAGATATTATAGAAAAAGAGATAAAAGATGAATTACATAAAAAAACGTATGAATATGTAACTTGTCCTGATGCTATGACTAATGATGGAATCCATATTAATTCAGGATTTTTAGATGGCCTTAATAAAGAAGATGCAATTAATACAATGATTAATTGGCTTCATGAACATAATTGTGGTAAAAAGAAAGTTAATTATAGATTAAGAGATTGGATATTCGCAAGACAAAGATATTGGGGAGAACCTATACCTGTTGTTGAACTAGAAGATGGAGAATACATTGCTCTTAAGGATAGCGAGCTTCCACTTATACTACCTGAACTTGAAGATTATGCTCCAGGTAAAGATGGAACAGCTCCACTTAATAAAAAAACTGATTGGGTAAACATAGAAATAGATGGTAAAAAAGGTAAAAGAGAAACATCAACTATGCCAGGAAGTGCTGGATCTAGTTGGTACTTCTTAAGATATATTGATCCAAATAATGATGAATGTTTAGCAGATTATAAATTATTAGAGCATTGGATGCCAGTAGATCTATATATTGGTGGTCCAGAACACGCCACAGGACACTTATTATATTCAAGAATGTGGAATAATTATTTATATGATAAAAAAGTAGTACCAGTAAAAGAACCATTCAAAAAACTTGTTCATCAGGGAATGATACTTGGTGCTAATGGAATAAAGATGGGTAAAAGGTATCCAGAGTTTGTAGTAAATCCTAATGATGTGGTAAATGAATATGGTGCAGATACTTTAAGATTATACGAAATGTTCATGGGACCACTTGAAGCAGATAAGCCATGGAATAATGAAGGTGTAGTTGGAAGCAAAAGATTTTTAGAAAGAGTTTATAGACAACTTATTGAAAGTGATAAAGTAAAAGATAAAGAAAATAAAAATTTAGAACAACTATATCACATCACAGTTAAAAAAGTAACAGAGGACTATGAAAATTTAAAATTCAATACAGCAATAAGTAGTCTTATGATATTTATGAATGCAGTAAGTAAAGAAGAATACATAAGTAAAGAATATGCAGTTGGATTTATAAAACTTCTTTATCCAATCGCGCCATTTATATGCGAAGAAATGTATTTAATAATAGATGGCTCACTTGATACATTAACATATGCACCATGGCCAACATATAATGAAGAATTAACTAAGTTAGATACAGTTACTATTGCGGTAAGTGTTAATGGTAAATTAAGAGCGACATTTGAAGCTGAAAAAGATTTAGAAAAGGATGAAATACTAAAACTTGCTCATCAAGAAGAAAATGTCATTAGACATTTAGAAGGACACGAAATCATAAAAGAAATTGTTGTTCCAAATAAAATAGTTAACATAGTTATAAAATAAGCAGCATAAAAAGTGCTGCTTTTATCATTTGAAAACATATTTAATATATGTTATCATAAGTAATGAAATAGTGGTGAAAATATGAATGATAGTTTAGATAAATATTGGGATAATATTCATAAAGAATACATTTCTACTTATGATGGATGGTTCAATAAATATATAAATTTATTACATAAAGATGATAATATTGTTGAACTTGGTTGTGGAAGGGCATATACAAGTAAATACCTAATTGATAATGGATTTAAAAATATAATTGCTTGTGATTTTTCAAAAGAAGTATTGAATATTGTGAACAATGAAAATCCAAATATAAAAACAATGCTTTTTGATATGAGTGATGGACTACCTTTTAATGATAATTCAAAAAATATAATAGTTGCTGATCTTTGTTTACATTACTTTGATTTATCAAAAACAAAATATATTTTTAGTGAAATATATAGAGTATTAAAAGAAAACGGATATTTAATCGCAAGAGTTAATTCATTTAATGATATACAAATACCACTTAAATCAAAAAAAATAGAAAAGCATTATTATTATGATGGTAAATTTTATAAGAGATTCTTCGATAAAAATGATTTAGAAGAACTATTTAAAGATTTTAAAATATACAATTTAGAAGAAAAGAAAATGGATAGATATGAACATCCTAAAATATTATGGGAATTTTGTGTAGAAAAAAAGAAATAATGGTGTTAAGAAAAGATAGATTGTTTGCATTTTATGTAAAAAATATGTATAATTAAATAGAGGTGTATAATATGATAGGATTTTATGATTATACAGTATTACTAACGTATATGGGATTTATATTTGGTATGTCTGGTATAATTTTAGCAATAAATGGACAAATATTTCCAGCAATAATATGTTTAATGTTTAGTGGACTTTGTGATATGTTTGATGGAAGAGTAGCAAGAACTAAAAAGAAAAGAACAACTGAAGAAAGACAATTTGGAATACAACTTGATAGTTTATCTGATTTAGTTTGTTTTGGTGTATTACCTTCAATAATTGGATATAATTTAGCATTAAATGATGCTTGGTTAACTTTTGACTATAAGTATTTACTTCCAATAATGATATTATTTCCACTTGCAGCACTTATAAGACTTGCTTATTTTAATGTACTTGAAATAACAAGAAATAGTAGTAAACCAGTAAAAGAATATACAGGCTTACCAGTAACGTCATCAGCATTAATATTTCCATTTTTATATATATTTAGAAAAATGATAGGCAAATATTTTCCACTTGCATATGCTGGGGTAATGTTACTAGTTGGTATACTTTTTATATCAAAGATTAAAATTAAAAAACCAAGTCTAAAAGTTATGATATTATTTATATTAATAGGGGTAATTGAGATATTATTTATTATCGCGACTAGGTTATTATGATATACAAAGTAAAATCAAGAGAAACGAATAAAATAGATGAACTTAGTTCAGGTATAGCATTATCATTTTTATATAATACCTTACTTGGAAGATTAATTCTAAAAATACTTACTATGAAATTTATTACTGATTTAGGTGGACTTTATATGAATAGTAAGCTATCTAAGCATAAAATAAAAAGATTTATAAAAAAAAATAATATCAAAATAACTGACTATGAAAAAACAAATTATAATTCATTTAATGATTTCTTTAAAAGAAAAATTATATCAGTAAAAAGACCAATAGATATGAATAAAGATGTATTTATTTCACCATGTGATAGTAAATTATCAGTATATAAAATTATTAATGATTTAACACTTAATATAAAAGATTCATACTATACAATTAACACATTAGTTGATAAAAATATAATGAAACAATATAAAAATGGATATGCTTTAGTATTTAGATTATCACCAAATGATTACCATAGATATTGTTATATAGATTCTGGATATCAAGAAACTAATACTAAAATAAAGGGTATATTTCATACAGTACAACCAATATCATTAAAGCATTACAATTTCTTTAAAACTAATAGTAGGGAGTGGACTATATTACATACTAAAAACTTTGGTGATGTAATACAAGTTGAAGTAGGAGCTTTAATGATAGGAAAAATAACTAATGAACATGAGAATAATAATTTCAAGAAAGGGGAAGAAAAGGGTTATTTTGAATTTGGTGGTTCAACAATAGTATTACTTGTTAAAGAAAATGTAGTAAATATTGATAAAGATATATTAGATAATACAAGTAATAATATTGAAACATATGTTAAATATGGAGAAAAAATAGGTAAAAAAAATACTTAGTTTAAAAAGTTTTCTAAGTATTTTTTATATGCCTTTTTAGCACTAGATTCTTCTTTCTTATATTTAAGATTATGTTCCTTACATATTTTATTAAGTAAATAATCAGTAAAATATGGATTACGTATAAGTAATGGACCAATTATATGAGTAGCATAAACATTCTTATAGTGATATCCATCACCATCGCTTTCATAATCATTTGAGTATTCTTTATTTACTTTAAATAGTGGACTCTTTATGTCATAAACTAAATCACATCTATTTTGAAATCCAATTATCTTTTCTTTTATATATTCAGAAGTTCCAACAACCTCACCAACAATTCTATATCCAGAAGCATTACTAAATATCTTTTCGTTTATAAGTTTAGTATGATAAGCAAATATATCAAGAGCATCCATCTTTTCATCATTATTAATAATATATTTACCAAATAAATCCATAGAGTTACCAGTAAGTATTAAATAACCATTATTTTCAATATATTTCTTTATATCATTTTTTCTTTTCATGATATCACTAAGTGCAAGAAATAAATTATCTTCACTGCCAGATCCAATATAAACAATATCATATTTATCAAAATTAATTTGTTCATTAATACTTCTAAAGTCAATATTTACTTTAATTCCATTACGTTTAAGTTCATTATGTAAACATCTAGTATTAGCATTCTCTCCATATAAATTAAGAAGATCATAATATAAATGTAAAATATTAATCATTATTATTTTCCTCCTTTATAATCTTTTTAAGTTCAATTTCTTTATCAAAACAAACCATAGAGAATATCTTACCAGTTGTCTTATTCTTAAGTATTTCACTTAATTTACTAATGTCATCTACAAGTATAATTTTATCTTTATTAATACCTGCATATTCCATTCTAACATTCATGTCATAACAGAATTTACCAATTAGAACAATATTTTTAATTGAAGCATCATTTAAACTTTCAAAATCAATATCCCATATCCATGATATATCATTTTCTTTATATCTACGACTTGAAGAATCAAATCCAAGTATAATAGTTTTATCACCATCTTGATGTAATATATAATCAAGTGATTGTTTATAACTTAAATTATTTTCATTTTTACTTACTAGCATTTGCCATTTTCTATTATCAAAGTCATATATTTCAAGTCTTTTAGTTTTAATATTTTCATCATTAATAACCTTTAAAATATCTTCATCTTTAAGACCGATTGATTTAGATAACGCATAACATCCAGTAACAAAATAAACTGTATATAGAAAGTTAGATGGTAAATTTACTTCGTTATCATTAATCTTTATCTTTTTATTGTCTACATCAATATCAGTAGCAAAATAATCTGGCTTACCACGATTAAAATGATATTTAGGACAATTATATGAACCAATATGTCCATATTGATAATAATCATATTCAAGTTTAGAATGACATATAGGGCAGTAAGCAGCATCTAAATTATTAAGATTACTTTTACGAGAATAATTATTTTTATCAATTCCATAAGTAATAATTTCTCCTTTATGATTAATTCTAATTCTATTTACAAAAGGATCATCAACATTTATTACAAGATTAGTTCCGTTTGGTATTGCCTCTTTAATCGCATTATATATATTTTCAGGATGAGCATTTCTAGGTGGTTGATCTCTAGTTATATTAGTTATCATTAAATGAGTAGGGGTAATATATTCAAAAACATATTTCATAAATTTCTCATCTAATTCCATAAGTAATACATCTGATTTAAGTTTACCAGTTAGTCTAGAATTATTAAGTACAAGAGAAGCAATTCCATCAATAGTGTTACTTCCTTCTTTATTATAAACTACTTTATAATTATTTTTAGTAAGTATGTTATACATAAGTTCAGTAGAAGAACTTTTACCACTAGAACCAGTTATACCAATTACATATTTAGGTAGTTTAATTTTCTTTAGAATATTTTTATCAAGCTTTCTAGCAACTCGTCCTCCTATAACACTACCAGCATGACCAGTTAGTTTACTTAGTTTATTTGTTAATTTACATGAAAGTATTACAATAAATTTCCACATTTTAATCACCTAAATATATTATATAACATTTTTATGAATTTATAAATATCTACTTGAAAAACATGAACCCTTGTGTTACAATCAATGTATTGTTGATGGCTCATTGGTGAAATGGTTAACACATCGCCCTCTCAAGGCGACATTCAAGGGTTCAAATCCCTTATGAGTCACCAATTTTTTTATTTGAACTATTATTTTATGGGAAATTTTAAGATAGTTTTATTATAATTAGAGTGTAAAATAATGAATAATTATTTACATAATATCAATTGATATGATAATATATAAATAGTGAAGTACCTAACCCCTGTGATTGGGCGTCACAATGTTTTTTTTGTTAAGCCTAACTACAAAAGTAAGTTAGGCATTTTTATTAACCAAAAATGATTAATAAAATTATTATAATAAGCAAAACGGCTATTAATAAGTCTTTCTTACTCATATAATACCACCTCCATTAGATTCCCCTGAAAAGAGAGAACAATAATGATTGTGGCGCCCAACCTAGGTACTTCGGTAATAGGTTAACATATATGAAAATATAATGCAAAAAGGTAAAATTCAATTTTTAATTTTGAAAATTCAATTTTTCTATATAGATTTATTAAATATTGATAGAGTATTTTATGAATAATTAAATTTTTCTTATTTACAACGTGTAAAAATTAAAATTCACTAAAAATAAAAAAATTTAAATAATACTGAAATATGTATTATTTTTTTTATGTTGTTAACAATAATATTAGGTGGATTATGAATAAAAAAGAATATAAAAAGATAGTGGAAAAAAATATTGAAAAAGAAAGTCCTACTAAAAATGTTTTAATAGCATTTATAAGTGGTGGATTTGCTGGATTATTTGCTGAACTTATAACTAACTATTATATAGGATGGTTGAATCTTTATATAAGTGATGCTTATTTAATGACATTTATAACATTTGTAACAATTGGTTCTATTTTAACAGGATTTGGAATATTTGATAAAGTATTATCAGTAGTTAAATGTGGACTTATAGTGCCAGCTAGTGGATTTGCGAATACTATGACAAGTTCTGCGATGGATACAAGAAGTGAAGGATTCATAAAAGGAATAGGTGCGAGTATATTTAAACTTGCTGGAAGTATAATTCTTTATGGCGTTATATTTGGAATAATATTTGGGTATATAAGGAGTGTAGTATTATGACAAAATATTATGATAACGTTTATATTAATAATAAATATTCACTTTTAGGATCAACAAGATATGATCCAATTGTTAAAAGTAATGTTGATAATTGTATTAATGATTATTATATAGGTCAAAAGACAATTGAACTTGCTGAAAGTAAATATCAAGAAATAACAATAGAAGGTTTACTTAAAAAAAGTAAACTAAAAGAAAAAAATATAGAATTATTAATATCAAGTGATCTTCAAAATCAAAATCTATGTTCTACATTGGGAGCATCTAAATTTAAAATACCTTATCTTGGTATATATAGTGCTTGTGCTGGATTTACTGAAGGACTTATTGTTGCTTCTTCTTTATCTAAGAATGCGATTGTTACAGTTTCTTCTCATAATCTTGTAAGTGAAAAACAATTTAGATTTCCAGTTGAATATGGAGCACTTAGAAAAATGGTTAATACATGCACATCTACTGGAAGCATAAGTGTTCTTGTGTCAAATAATGAATCTAATATAAGAATAGAGTCATCAACAATAGGTAGGGTAATTACTATGGGTCATACTGATTCTAATGATATGGGAAGTGCGATGGCACCTTCATGTGCTGAAACTTTACATGATCATTTGAAAGATACAGGTAGAAATCCAAATTATTATGATTTAGTTCTTACTGGTGATCTTGGAATTTATGGATTAAAAATTATGAAAGAATATTACAAAAAGAAATATAAAGTGGATTTATCAAATGTTAATATAATTGATTCAGGTAGTATGTATTTTACAAAAGAAAATATATATGCTGGAGCTAGTGGTCCATTATGTTTACCTCTTATATTCTTTGATTATATCTTACCAATGAAAAAGTATAATAAAATATTATTAATCGCAACAGGTTCGCTTCATTCAGTATTAAGTTCTAATTTAAAACTTGAAATGCCGGGAGTAAGTCACATAGTTAGTGTGGAGGTGAAATATTGACATATATATTATCATTCTTATTTTGTGGAATAGTTTGTGCTATTTCTCAATATGTACTAGAAAAAACTAAATGGACACCAGGACATATGAATACTTTACTTGTTATAGTTGGATGCATTTTATCAGGATTTGGACTTTATGATATTTTGCTAAAAGTTTTTCATGCAGGAGCAAGTATACCAATCATTAATTTTGGACATTTACTTGTTACTGGCGCAAGTGAAGGATATTTGGTGGATGGCTTTATAGGACTTTTTAAGGGCGTACTTGTTAATGCTAGTGCTGGAATAAGTTATACGATATTAATATCTTTTATAGTAAGTTTATTATTTAAGGTTAAAAACTAAAAAAGGAATGACATTTCCTTCTTTTTTTGTTATAATTTTTTTAGGAATAAAAAGGATAGTGGTTAATATGGATAATACAAATAATGTAAATAATGGTGTGGGTAGTGAAAATAATGCACCTGTAAATAATGGAGTATCAGTACCAAATACACAACCTGAAGTGATTAATTCAAATACACAACAAGTGGTAGGACAAACATCAGTTCTAGAAGGGGTACAAACAAATACGCCACAAACAGCTCAACCAGTACAATCAGTTCAACCACAAACAGTGGCAGCACCAACAGTGCAACCAACACCTGAAACTCCAATGCCTGAAATGCCTGCTATGCCAGAAGTTGCGCCAATGGAAGCAGCACCAATGGAAGAACAAGTAATCTCAACACATAAAAAGAAAACTAGTAATTTAATTATGTATATACTTGTAATAATACTTATATTATTTGTTGTGTTTATTGATCCAATAAAAGAATTTATAACTGATAAAATAATTGATTTTAAACCTAATAATCCTAATACATCTGAAAATTTGATAAGTGGATTTTTAAAATTAGAAGAGAAGAGTGGATACATAAAAGTTAATAATATTAAATATTATAATGTTAAAAAAAGTAATGAAACAAATATTATATTAAATTATGAACCATATAAAAATTCTTCTAATATAGAAAAAGAAGGTATATATATTGAATTATATAATGCTGATAAAGAAATACTTAGTAAGACATTATTTAATCCATCAAAGATAGAAAAAGAAGTTGTAAGAACATTCACTTTTGAAGTAACAAATGATGTATATACTGATGCTTTTTATGCTCTTGTTAAAACTTATACTGATGAGGAATTAAAGTCTACAAAAACATTAACATGTAAATATACAGTTAATAATGACAATATTACTTTAAATTATGTTAATACATATGAATTTATTAATAATTCTCTTACTAAATATAATGTAAATAAAACTTTCTCATATAAAGAAGATAATACTGAATCTAATAAATATAAAAATGAACTTAAAAGTGAATACTTGAATATAAATGATTTTAATATAAAGAGTGAATATAATGATACTTCTCTTAAATATAGTATTGATTTATCAAATGAAATAAAAGATTTTAGACCACTATATAAAAAAGATACAATAATAACAATAGTTAAAAATAAAGAAAAATTAAAGAAATGGAAATGTGAATAATGGATAATTTATTAATAGGGGATTTTGAAGGTCCACTTGATTTACTACTTCATTTAATAAAGAAATCAAAAATGGAAATATTTGATATAGAAATATCAAAAATAACTGAAGAATATATTAATTATATTAATTCTATGGCTGAACTTAATCTTGATATAGCAAGTGAATATTTAGTTATGGCAAGTGAACTTGTAGAAATGAAAAGTAAGAAACTTCTTCCTACTCATGAAGAAAAAGAGGATGAAGAAGATATTAATCCTGAAGAAGAACTTAAGAAAAGACTTATTGAATATAAGAAATATAAAGAAAGTACTGAAGTATTTAGAGCACTTGAAGAAAAAAGAAGTAATTATTTTACTAAAGCACCTGAAAGTATGAAAAAGTATTCAGTAGAAACATTAGAAAATGATGGTAATGTAAGTTTATTTGATTTACTTGATGCATTTCAAAAGATGTTAGAAAGAAGAGAAACAAGTAAGCCAATGAATACTAAGATAGCTAGAAAAGAAATGTCTGTAAAAGAAAGAGTTGTTAAGATAAGAGAAATATTAAAAACCAAAAAGAAACTAGCTTTCGAAGAATTATTTGATGATTTTAGTAAACCTTATGTTGTTGTTACATTTTTATCTATTCTTGAAATGGTAAAGGGAAGAGAAATAAATATTAAACAAGATGGTAATTTTGGAGAAATATACTTAGAAAGAGTTGATTAGCATGAATTATAAAGCAATTGTAGAAGGCCTATTATTTGTAGTAGGTGATGAAGGTATTACAGTTGAAGAATTAAGAAAAATATTAGAACTTGATAATGAAACATTAAAGCAAATATTTTTAGAATTGAAAAGAGATTATGATAAGCCTGATAGAGGACTTAGAATATCATATTTAGGTAATGCATTTAAGCTAACTACTAAAGAAGAACATAAAGAGTTTTATGAAAAATTAGTTGTTGATACTAAAAATAAAACGTTATCTAATGCATCTTTAGAAGTACTTGCAGTAATTGCATATAATGAACCAATAACAAGACTTAAAATAGATGAAATAAGAGGAGTAAATAGTTCACAAATAGTAAGAAGATTACTTGCAAGAGGATTTATAAAAATATGTGGTAAAGATGATTCAATTGGAAAACCAAATCTATATAAAACAACAAATGAATTTCTTGATTACTTTGGATTATCTTCAAAAAAAGATTTACCTGAAATAATAAATAAAAATATAGAAAAAGATGATAATGAAGATTTATACGATTCAACATATAAAGAAAACAATTAGAACTAACTAATTGCTTTTTATTTTAGATAACTTCTTATAAGTATACTATCTTCTTCAGTGAATCTATCAATTGTATCTATAAAATATTTATCACTTTTTTCATAACCAAAAATATATTTAAAATAGTCTTTCTTATCACCATCAAAGAATTCAATAATATCACTTTGTTCAATACTATTAAGTTCAAATGGTAAGATAACTCTCATATTAATTAATATCGTAAAACATAATCTAGCAAGTCTTAAATAAGAAAGTTCAATATTATGATTAAAATTATCTTTAACACATATTTTATCAAGCATAACACTATCCATATCTATAACTCTGACAATACCATCTTTATATAAAAAGTTACCAGTATGAATATCAGGATAACATACACCAATTCTCTCTAAATACATAATTATTTGATATAGTTTTATTGCTATTTGTTTTCTATCACTAAAACTTAATGATTCATCCTCTATCAATCTAAATAGAGTAGAAAAATCTTTTAAATATTCCATTCCATATCCAACTATATTGCTACCATAAATAATTGAATATTTAGGAATAATGCATTCTTGTCTTTCTATTTCATCTAATGACAATATAGTTCTTTGTCTATCAAAACTTATTCTTTTATTGAATAGTTTGATAATATCACCATTATATAAATATAGTTCGCTCTCATTATGTATTCCATTAGGTATAATATGATCTTTCTTATATTCTTTTCTAAATTTTACAATGTTCATAATAATCACTTGAAAGTTATTATAGCATGTATATTTAATTTGTACTAGATAATTTTAATTTTGCTTGACTGCATTCTTCTAATATATTAGATAAAGTATCATATGGAATATCATATTCACTTTCAAGTCTATCTAATATTTCGCTATTATCCATATTTAAAAGAGTTAGTAATTTTTCAAGTATATCTTTAATATCATTACCTTTATGTGTAGAATTAAATGAATTAATATGTATTTTTAAATATTCAAATATAGAAACACTAGTTTTATTATCTAGTTCTTTATGAAATACATCTTGTATAGTTCTATTTAAATATAAAATAAATCTTATTACTTTATCATAATCATTATCAAGTGAAGAAACTTTAATACCATTAATTATCATATCATTACCACATATTATAAATCTTTTAGATAGATTCATAATATCTAACAATGAATAATTATCAAATGGATATGGTAGTAATTTAAGTCTCATTAGTTTTGAATAATATAGTATATCACTTTCGGTTATTTTATCTTGAACTCCTATAACATTGTAATCTCTATCAAGAAGAATATCTTTTCTTTTTTCTTTATTAGAGAGTATTATATGTTCTTCATGTGTAGTTGTATCTTTTTGGTCTACTCCATATTCTTTACATTTAAAAATAAAATTAAAATTGTTTGTCATAAATTCCTCCGTATATTTACTATATTATTCTAATATAATATTTATGTCAATAATAGACAAATGAATTTAATGTGATATAATTTAGGTATAAGGAGAAGATATGGTTAAAAAAGAATATTCAACGAAAGAGATTTTGTTAGGACTAAGGGAAGAGAGTAAAAGGGTAAAGAGTGAACTTGATAAGGCAACATCTATGCTTATTTATGATAAAAGCACATATAAAATTGAATCTTTAATTGATAGAGAAAACAGATTATATTTTAATGCTGTGTTAAATAGTAAAGATATTTCATATTTAAAAGCATTAAGACAAATTCTTAAAGGAAAATGTTCTGTTTCAACTGAAGTGGGTAAGTATAAAGGTGAGTATGAACTACTATGGCCAGATGGATTTCCAGTACGTATTGATGAACGTAAGAAAGAAGAATTTACAAAAGTATTAGATACTTTACTTAGAAGTACAAGTGAAAGAATGTTTGAAGATACTAGTCAGTATAGACTAAATAGAATATCATACTTACCATTAACTATAAGTATAGATAGTGCAGTTAATAATGTATTTCCATATAAATGTGTTTATGATGGTAATAGAGATATAATATTATTTAGTTCTCTTTATGAAGATATAAATTCAAGATTAATAAAAAGAATATTAGATGCAAATTATAAAAGTGAAATATTAAGTGATAAAGCAAGAAAAATAATTGAAGAAAGTGATATTGCAAAGAAAGATGTATCAATAGTTGATTTTAGTGAAAGTAGAAAAGATAGTGAATTTATAATAACTGAATATCCAAATAGTGTATCACTTACATTTAAAAAGAAAAAATGATATGAAATATTTAAAAGTAATATTTGATGATAAATCAAGATATAATTATCAATATAAAATAGATGAAGTTAATATAGCTAATAATTTTAATAAAGATGCTAAAAATCCTAAAGATATGGGTGGATTCAATTTTAGTAATGAAGAAAATATATTAAGATGGTTACATAATGGAAACTATATTTATGATGTAATTATACCAAATGATACTACAGTTATAGGTATAAAAGAGTGTGCTACTCCTGGAGGAGTATTTAGATCAAATAAAATAATTGTTACAAATAAAAGAAAAGTTACCGATGATATGGCTCTTGAATATTATAAGAAAGCAAAAATACCAGAAAGTGCTTTTCCAAAAGCACTATGTGCTGTATCACTTATGAACTATAAGAATACTGCTCTTAATATATTAAAAGATAAAGTTAATAAAGACAATATAGATTTCTATATAGAAGAATGGAATGACTTCATGAATAAAAAGGATAGAAATAATTCTAATGATACAGTTATCTTAATAAATAATGAATTACACAAAATAAAGGAACTAGAATAAATAAAACTAGTTCTTTTAATATTCTTGGATTAATTTATCAATTTCTTCTTTTGAAATAATACTATTATCATAAGATATATTTATTTTAATATTCCATAAATCAATATGATAATTTGTCTTAACTGATATAATTCCATCTTTTTCATATAAGTCTTCAATAAATCCCATTAAACAATATTCACAACATGCATCTTTAATAGTTGCTTCATATTTAGTTACATTATCTTTATATTTATTGAATCCAAGTAGAGAAGGTATTTCTTTATTAATATTATATATATCTAAAAATAAGTATATTTCTTTTAAAATAATTTTATCATCTATAATTTTATCATCGTAATTTATATTTACTTCAAGATAATTATCATTATTAATTTTAACATCATTAATACCTTTTAAACTTATTAAATAATCTTTAAGTTCATTATGATATGGTTTATCAATAATAAGTAATAATTTCATAATTATATCTTTCTTGTAAGAGTAATTCCTTCTTTAAATCCACATGGTTTAGAACACTTATAGTTAGGGAATGTACATCTTGCTCCATGAGTATATTTTTCTATATCATCATATAATGGACTTTCACTTTCTTTTAAGGCATCTCTATATTTAAGTAATGTATCTCTTGTTTGTCTCATTATCTCAAGTTGAGCAGCAGTACATAATCTTTCTTGACACTTTAATATGAAATTTTCATAGTTACCATTTTCATTTACAAGTACAAGTTCACCATTAGGAATAACATCTTTAACTGATTCAATATCGTGTAGCCATTCATTTACAAGTACAGGATCGTTTTCTAAAATTGGTGGAACAAAATATTCTTTTTCGTCTGTTCTTTCTATTTTATAATCAAGTGTTCTATGTCTTTGTGCTTGAGCAAGTCCAGCAAATGACATTTTATAATTAGTAGAATATACATCTCCAAAATAATCTTTTTTCTTATCAAGATTACTTCCAAATAGTGAGAAACTTCTATTTTTATCATTAGTCATAAGACCAGGTATTAATATATTAAGCTTGTCTAGTTCACTTAAGAATCCCTCCATGGAACTAGATAAATCTGATTTGAATTTGTCTTTAGATTCGCCATTTTCTTTAATATATTTTTCCATCCATGATGCGATATAATTTATTTGTCTAAGTGAAGTAGTGTAGATAAGAGTAGTAGGCATAAATACACTTACTAAGCTTCTAGCATTTTCTTGAGCAAGTGTTTGAATTTTAAAATCATTAAACACATTTCCATATTCATTTTTAATTTTTATTTTAAATATTTCTACCCATTTATTATAAAGTTCTTCTTCTTTTTCAGTAATAATAGAGCCTTCAGTTCTAATAACTGGTGTATATCTACCTGATTTTTCACTTGTTGTATATTCATGTTCATTATTAAGAGTCATTGCTAAAATTTTAGGTACTCCTTGTAAATTAAGGCTTAAATTAACATGACCAAACACACTATGATGACCATCATTAAGAGTCCTATTGGCTCTTTTAATAGTCTTTTTTTCATCTTCGTGCATTAAATGATCAAATCCTTCTTCGTCATAACAAACTCC
Organism: Clostridium sp. CAG:524; assembly: GCA_000434555.1. GTDB lineage: Bacteria > Bacillota_I > Bacilli_A > RF39 > UBA660 > CAG-1000. Next base: position 143,386 of record FR880110.1, read on the forward strand.
AGCAATTTTACCTGATAATTTAATTGCTTCATCCTTATTAAAAGTACCATCTTCATTTAAATATTGACAATTAGGTAAAATGTCAATTTTGATATTTGTTTTTTTCATATATAATCCTCCTTAAAAAGTTTCCTCATTTTATTCTTTTCTATGAAAATTATAGCAAAAAAATATATATACTTCAATCTAAAAATTATTTTCAAAAACATTGATTTTATTTTAAAAAAACATATTTATATATTCTTCATGAACTATTTTAACAATACCAACATATTCAAAATTATAATTTACTATTAAAAGTTTTTCATTTAAATTAGAAGTAGAAAAGTAATGTTTAACATGTAATTTATAGTCTTTTTGGCCATCTATTATTGCACTCGTAATTTTATCATTTTTAGTCCATATTTGATGATAAAATTCTATTTCCAATACTTTTTTATTATCTCATTTTCTTTGATAGGTATAATGTAAAAATATGTTTTATGCCTCTTTTTATTAATTCTTTCAAAAATATCATCTAATTCTTTTAATTCTTCACTTATTACAAGTTCTTTAGTTTCTATTGTCATAACTCATCACTCATCCTTTCTTAAATAACAAAAAAACTAACTATTTCTAGTTAGTATTTATTACTTAAACTCGAAAAGTTCGAGTTTCCTGTCAATCTGGTGCAAGAAAAGGGAATCGAACCCTCAAGGTATTACTACCGGCAGATTTTGAGTCTGCTGCGTCTACCAATTCCGCCACTCTTGCATTACTCATCAATTATAACATAAAATATATTAAATAGCATAGTATTTATTATTAAAATTATGTTATAATCAAATTATGGTAGGAGGAAAATGATGAATAATAACCCAAATAACATAAATCAAATGAATCAAAATAATGGTACAGTAAATCAAAATGTTAATAATATAAATAATGCAGTACAATCAGGAATGCAAATGGGGGCAGTGAACCAAGTACACACACAAACGGGAACGCAACCTATGCAAGGACAAAATGTAATGCCTAATCAAAATATAGGTCAAATGCAAAATCCAAGTATGACAGGGGTCCCACCACAAAATGTTTTAAATTCACAATCTCAAAAGGTAGTTCAAATGCAAAATACGAGTCAGCAAAACCAACAAAATATTCCTCAAGGTCAAACTACTAATAGCCAACAAGGACAACAAAATAATATAGAAATGGTAGACTTAAGTAAAAAAACTGCTTCAGAAGACTTTAGTGATAAAACAATTAGCTTTATTGAAAAAGTAGTAAATACAAAAGATTTTACAAACACATTTACTAAAGAAGAGGTAGTACCATTTAGAATACTTGCGACAATGTGTTATGTACCATTTTTATTCTTATTACCATTACTTACTGGTAAATATAAAAAATCAAGATTCTTATATTTTCATATAAATCAAGGATTAAATATTACTCTTGCATGGTTCATAGTGTTCTTTTTTAATAAAGTGTTTAGATCATTGTTTACAACAACATATAGATACAGTAGTACAACACCTGGATGGGTAGATTTTATAAGTTATGTGCTTTATTGTATAATTATTACTATAACAGTAGTTGGTATGGTAAATACATTTAATGGTAAAAGTAAAAATACAAGTATAGTAGGTGGATTTAGATTTTTGAAATAGTGTTCTTCACTATTTTTTTTGTAAATAAATTGTCAGTTATGTTTAAATTTTATCTATGAAATGCTAAACTATAATAGGAGAGTGATTTATGAGAAATGTAGGAACAATAGTAAGAGGTATTAGAACACCTATCATAAAAGAAGGATGTGACCTTGCATCAATAGTTGTAGATTCAGTTATTAAAGCAAGTGAAACTGAAAACTTTGAATTTGAAGATAGAGATGTTATCGCTATCACTGAAGCAGTAGTTGGAATAAGTGAAGGAAACTTCGCAACACTAGACCAAATATCAAAAGATATTAAAAATAAACTTAATAATAGTGAACATATAGGAGTAGTATTTCCAATATTAAGTCGTAATAGGTTTGCAGTTCTTTTATCATCAATAGCGAAAAGTACTAAAAAGATAACATTATTATCAAGTTATCCAAGTGATGAAGTAGGTAATGATATTTTATATAAAGAAGATTTAGTAAAATATAATATTAATCCATCAAGAGATTTAATTTCTGAAGAAGAATACAAAGATAAATTTATTAGATTTAAACATATGTTTACAGGTGTTAATATGTATGAAGTGTATAGAGATTTAGTACTTAATGAGGGCTGTGAATTTGAAATGGTATTTTCAAATAATCCAGAAGATATTCTTAATTATACTAAAGATGTAATCGTAAGTGATATTCATACTAGATTTGAAACTAAAAAGAGAATTCTTGATAAAGATAGTAATGCTCATGTAATAATGTTAAGTGAAATACTAAATGAAAGTGTTGATGGAAGTGGATACTCACCATATGGACTTTTAGGTAGCAATCGTTCAACTGAAGAAAGAGTTAAATTATTTCCAAGAACAGGTGATAAGCTTGTATTAAGAGTTCAAGAACTTATGAAAGAAAGAACTGGTAAAAATATTGAAGTTATGGTATATGGAGATGGAGCATTTAAAGATCCAGTTGGTAAAATATGGGAACTTGCTGATCCTGTAGTTAGTCCTGCTTATACTAAAGGATTAGAAGGAAGTCCTAATGAAATAAAACTAAAATACTTTAGTGAAAATAAATTCAAAGACTTACAAGGCGAAGAATTAAATAATGCGATGAAAAAAGCAATAAGGGAAAAAGATAAAGAATTAAAAGGAACTATGGCATCTCAAGGTACTACACCAAGACGCTACACTGACCTACTTGGAAGCCTTTGCGATTTAACAAGCGGAAGCGGAGACAAAGGAACACCAGTAGTATTAATTCAAAGATACTTTACAAATTATAGTAATGACTAAAAAGCACTTAAAAAAGTGTTTTTTCTTTGATATAATACTTTAGAAGGGAAATATATCATGAAAATAAATAAATTCAAAAAAGTAGGTAAGAATAAATATAAGATAATATTTGATAATACAGATTTAACATTATATGAAGATGTAATACTTAAATATGATTTATTAATTAAAAAAGAAGTAGATTTAGATCTAATAGATAAAATTATTGAAGAAAATAAGTATGAAGATGCATTTGAAACATCAGTAAGCTATATAGAAATAAAAATGAGAAATAGAAAAGAAATAATAGATTACTTACATAAGAAAGAATTTAATGAAAAACATATCAATTATGCATTAGATAAACTTGATAAACTAAATCTTCTTAATGATAAAAAATATATTGAAGCATTTATTAATGATAAAGTTAATCTTACACTAGATGGACCATTTAAAATAAAGAAAGCATTATTAGATTTTGATCTTAATGAAAATGATATAGATAATTATTTAAATACTTTTGATAGTGATATATGGCAAGAAAAACTAAATAAAATTATAAATAAAAAGAAATCTCTTATGAAAAATAAGAGTTATACAATGTTTATTAATAAATTGAAACTAGATTTATATAATATGGGATATGATAAATATATGATAGATAATAGTCTCATGAATATTGAATATAATTCTAATGCTATTTATAAAGACATAGAAAAATCTATAAAGAAATTTAAAAATGATAGAAATAAAATAATATCTTCATTAATGAGAAAAGGTTATAGTTATGAAGATATTAATTCTAAACTAAAAGAATATGATAATTAGATAATTAAATATAAAAGGAACTACGTAATGTAATTCCTTATTTTATACTATTAGCAAATTGATTTAATGTAGTGCCTCTACTTACTCTTACACGTGGTAATTTATATTTATTAGCACCTTTTTTAACTCTACCTGAATTAATAGTGAATGCCATTTTAAATCCTGAATCCTTAAGTGCTTTTATAAAGTCATCACTATAATGACCAAATGGATAAGCAAATATAGTAGGGTTATCTTTAAGTTTATCTTTTGTAGTCATTAAATCATTATATATATTTTTATATGATTCACACATGGCTTTACCATCCCATTTACCTTTAGTACAACTTCTTACATGCATACTATCAGTATGAGATTGCATATCTAAGTAATCTTTATTTAAGTAATTCTTCCATACTACTTTATTAGTAATAACAAATGAAGTAATAGGTACATTATACTTAAGAGTAATAGGGTATGCAATTTCATAAAATGATTTAACACCATCATCATCAGTAAGAATAATACTTTTTTCAGGTAAATCTATCTTTTTATCAATATAATCATTTAACTCATCCCAGGTTACAAAATAATAATTATTATCAACTAGATATTTAATTTGTTTTTCAAAATTAGTTTTAGAAATATAATTATGATTATTAGGCTTTTTTGTTATATCTTCACCTTTAGTATCATCATAGAACCAGTGATACATCATAACAGGTATTCCTTTAGTATTTTTCTTTTGAACGTTAATTGTTGTTTCAAGAATAGTTTCATTATTACTACTATCATTTACTTTATATGTCACTTTATAAAGACCAACTTTTTTAGTATTAACACTTCCAATAGTAGTAACTTTATCAGTAATATCTCCATCATAGTTATCACTTGCAGTAAAATCTTTTAAATTAATATCTTTATTAAGTATTACATAACTATTTACATTTCTATTAAGTTTAATAACAGGTTTTGTCTTATCTTTAACACTAACTTTTCTTTTAATAATAGTTTCATTATTACTGCTATCTTTTACTTTATATGTTACTTCATAATCTCCAAGTTTAGTATTATCAATATTGTTTTCAATAATAACTTTATCAGTAATATCACCATCATAATTATCAGTTACAGTATATCCAGGTTCCATGTATTCTTCTTTATAATCAATTACTATATCATTATCTTTTAAAGTTATAACGGGCTTTTCATCATCAACAACATATACTTTAACTTTCTTTTTAGTATTAATCGCATATTTCTCATGACTTTCAAGTGTTACTTCATATTCACCAAGTTTACTATAATCAATATTAGAATCATTAGATAAATCAATATCTTTATTTCTTATTTTACCTTTTAAACTATTAAAGTCATATTTACTATTGATTTCTATTTTAATATCATCAATATCAATTCTAGTTATAAATAAATATTTAACTCCAAAAAATAATATAATAATCGTAACAATAGATATAATTATATAAATGATTTTCTTTTTCATATATCTTCACCATGATAATTTTATCACAAAATGTATATAAAAAAACATTGAACTTTAAAATTCAATGTTTACTTTACTTATTACTACTAGAATTTGAAGCACTTTGTGTTTGTCTATTTACTAGTGTTTCAAAGTCCTTATTTAAGTCAGTATCTAATATTTTCATTTCATTTTTTTCTCTTAATGCTTTAAGTGCTTTAATAGAAAATCCTGATTCTTTAGCAATTTCACTACCAATAGTAGTTTTAATCTTTTCAGTAAGTTCATCATTTAATTCTGGTTTTTTATCTTGAGATTTTCTATATAAAATATGATAACCATTACTTGATTTAACTGGTGAAGTAGAGTAACTACCATCTTTTAAATTTAAAAGAGCACTAAATACTTCACTTGGAACACTATCAGTATTAACTTTTCCTAAACTTCCACCATTAGAACTTGAGTTTTCATCTTTAGAATATTCTTTAGCAAGTTTAGCAAAATCTTCTCCATCTTTTAATTTAGAAATGATTTCTTTTGCTTTATCGTATGCTTTTTGTTCTGCTTTTTTCTTCTCATCATCAGTTGCATCTTTCTTAGTATCAACTGTTATTAATATTTGACTTGCTTCAATATCACCATAAGTTTCATTTTCATAATATTCATTTATTTGTTTTTCACTTACAGTTTCTTTAGCATAATCTTTTACCCATAAATTTCTTTTATAAGTAAGAGAAAGATAATCTCTAAATGCACTTTCATTTGCTAGACCATAATAATAATTTAAATATAAATCAAAGTCAGCATTCATATCTTTAGCAGTCTTCTTTGTAGTTTTAACAGTCTGATTTACATAAGCCTTTTCATCGTTATCAGTTTCATATAGTTTTTCAAGTAAATGCATATCAATAAGATTCATTAATTTTTCAGCACCATATGTTTCTTTTAGTTCTTGATATAATTCATCACTACTGATTCCACCTTCCTTAAAAGTTACTAAAGCATTTTCTCCATTTGTAAGTTTTACATTTTTACATCCAGCAAGTAAGAATAAACTTAAAAGTAATAAAAATATTTTTTTCATTTACTTAACCTCCTAACTCTTAATATAATAGCAAAATTACAAGTAAAATACAAGTAATTATCATACACAAAAAATAGAGAATATCATACTATAAGAGTGTAAAGATAAAAAGGAGGAATGTTTTATGAATACAGGATGTGGATGTGGATGCGGTAAAGGTAATGGTATTTCAGGAGCAGCATTTGCCTTAGTTCTATTTATATTATTAGTAATCATACTAGGTGCTTTTATCTAGTATAAGGAGGTGAATCGTATGTTTTGCGGAAATCCTTGTAATAATGGATGTAATATATTCTTCATAATATTAATTTTATTCATACTTCTAGCAATAATCTTCGGTACTTGCGGAAGTTGGTAAAAATAATAAAGAGTATTGATTAATTCAATGCTTTTTATATATAATAAAATAGGTATAAAACATGATAAAATATATAATAAATGAAAATATAAAATTAAAAAAATCTACGATAAATGATATAAAAAACATAATAAAATTTCAAGAAGAAATAATAAATGATATGGAAAATAAAGAGCTTTTTAAACCACTTATAGAAGAAGAATTTACCTATCCAATTATGAATAATGGCCTTGTATACTTATTATATTTTGAAAATAAAATAATAGGTCTTTTTGTATTAACTATAAATCCAAAAGACGATATAATTAATGAATATCAATTAGAAGATACTAGTAACATTGCAATATTAGATAGTGTAATGATTAAAAGAGAATTTAGAGGAAGTAAGTTACAACTACAATGTATGAAAATTATAGATATTGATTGTAAAAAACTAAATATAGATAAAATAGTCGCAACAGTTCATCCAGATAACAAATATAGTTTAAATAACTTATTAGAAGGTAATTATAAAATTATTAATACAATAAATATTCATGGTGGAATAAGAAATATATTAATTAAAGAAGTAAAATAATCAAAAAAACTTCTTTTTTAATTAATAAAATGATATTATATTATTTAAGAAGAAGGGATTTATATGATAGATATTAAACTTATAAGAGAAAATAAAGATTTAGTAAAAGAAAATATTAAAAAGAAATTTCAAGATGAAAAGTTACCTCTAGTAGATGAAGTATATAACTTAGATACTGAATATAGAAATGCTAGAGTTAAAGCAGATACATTAAGAGGTAATAAAAATAAAATGAGTTCTAAAATTGGTGAACTTATGAGAGATAAGAAAATAGATGAAGCAAATAAAATAAAGAGTGAAGTATCATCTATGCAAAGTGAAATAGAAAGTCTTGAAGCAAAAGAAGTAGAACTTGAAGAAAAGATTAATAAAATAATGATGGTTATTCCAAATATTATTGATGAGTCTGTTCCAATAGGAAAAGATGATAAAGAAAATGTTGAAATAGAGAAGTTTGGTGAACCATTTGTCCCTGAATATGAAATACCATATCATGCTGATATATTAGAGTCTAAAAATGGACTTGATAAAGAAGCATCAGGTAGAACAAGTGGAAATGGATTCTATTATTTAATGGGAGACGCTGCTAGACTTAGTTCAGCAATGCTATCTTATGCTAGGGATTTCATGATTGATAAGGGATTTACTTATTGTATACCACCATTTATGATTAGAAGTAGTGTAGTAAATGGAGTTATGTCTTTTGCTGAAATGGATGCTATGATGTATAAAATTGAAGGAGAAGATTTATATCTAATAGGTACAAGTGAACACTCAATGATAGGTAAATTTAAAGGTGAATTAATTAAAGAAAATACTTTACCAATAACAATGACATCTTATAGTCCATGTTTTAGAAAAGAAGTAGGTGCTCATGGTATTGAAGAAAGAGGTATTTATAGAGTTCATCAATTTGAAAAACAAGAAATGATAGTTCTATGTCGTCCAGAAGAATCAATGGATTGGTATAATAAAATGTGGAAGTTTACAGTTGAATTATTTAGAAGTTTAGATATACCTGTTAGAACACTTGAATGTTGTAGTGGAGATCTTGCTGATTTAAAAGTTAAATCATGTGATATAGAAGCATGGAGTCCAAGACAACAAAAATATTTTGAAGTAGGTAGTTGTTCAACACTAGGTGATGCTCAAGCAAGAAGACTCGGAATAAGAGTAAAAGGTGAAAATGGAAATTATTATCCACATACACTTAATAATACAGTACTTGCTTCAACAAGAGCATTAATCGCATTACTTGAAAACAATTACAATGAAGATGGAACTGTAACAATACCAAAAGTTTTAAGACCATATATGGGAAATAAAGAAAGAATATAAATAAAAAACAGTTCAGGGGAGTAAAAAATGAAAACATACCAAGAAAGGCTAATAAGCGATCTAAAAAGATTAAGAGATTATTATAAAACTCATCAAAAGAAATCTAATTTAACTTTTGATTTTTCTAGTTTTTATAGTTTAGATTCTATAGCAACTCCAATTCTTGGTTTTTCTTTTGAACCAACATCTACAATAATAGATGAAGAGTCAGCCATAGTAATTGCACAAGACTCATATAGAGAAATACTTGGATTTAATAAGAAAGTATATGATAATTATGATGAATTATATTCTATGTTTGATGGATTAGATGATTTTATGAGTGAAATTGATTATCCAACACTACCATATTATAGCTTGTTACGTAAATTTAATGAGAAAGATTTTACAGATATACTTTTATCATTTTTAAGTGAATTTGGTGATGATATGGTAAACATAGCTAAAAAATATATGGATGAAGATAGAATAATAATGAATTATAGAATGAATCCACATGATCAATTTAAAGCTATGCATATAGGAAGTAAACTACTTAAAAGTGGATATATTATATTAAGATATGATGAATATACTACATATTCTTTAAGTTCACTTATTCATGAATTAGGTCATGCTTATGATAGAGAAAGATTTATATATTCACAACAAAAAAGAATAAGAAATTTTGAAGATTTACTAATAGAAGTACCATCAATATATTTTGAAATGGAATTTTATGATTATTTAATAAGAAATAAAATAAATAAAGATGGAGCAATGATACTTAAAAATGAGAAATTAACAAGGATGTCTGATACATTTGCTTCATTTTATATGACACCTAAAGAATATTTTGAGATAGTAGATCCAATTATATTACAAAGTGAAAGTGATTATAATAAAAGAAGTGCATTTAGAAATGATTTAATATATGGACTAGGTATATATATAGTAGTACATTTATCACATTTAAGAAGAAATATGAGTTCTAAAGAGTTTATGAAAGAACTTTATAACTTTATATCATCAAGAAAAGAAAGAACATTAAAAGAGTCAGTTGAAGGACTAGGTATAGACTATGATGACTTCTTAACAGGTACATTTGTTTATCCAGAAGTAGAGAAGTCATCTCTAAAACTTAAAAGAAGATTTTAAAATCATGAATAAATAATTAATAACCATTATATATTTTAATATGAAACAATATTTAAAAAATATAATAGTTATTTTTTTTGTACTATTTAGTTTTTATTATACAGATAAAGTAATAGAAATATCTAAGTATAATGATACAATTTTAGTATCTATAAATGAATATGCTTCTTCTAAAGACTATGAATGTAGAGAAGGAAGCATAAATGAATATGGTATAGTTTTAGGACTTTCTGGATTAAAAGTAGATAAAAATAAAAGCTATTCTAACATGAAAGGCATAGGATTTAAAGAAGAATTAATAGAATATAAAGAAAATAAATGTATATTAAATAAAGAAGATAATGTTGATAAATATATCATAAAAGGTAATGACTATAATAAAAATATATCACTTGTAATAAATATCACAAATACAAAATATTATAAAAATATGATAAATGTTTCAAATAATAAAGATGTAGAATTAAATCTATTGTTTAATTATAATGATTTATCAAATGAAATAGATAATATAACTAATCATAGTAATATTCTGTTTAAAGGTAAGAATATGGATGAATTAAATAACTTTATAAAAATATTACATAATGAAATATATTGTGTTAAGATAGATGACTTTGATATAAAGAAAATATGTTCTAGAAAGAAACTTAATAGTATTAATAAAGTACTTGAAATACAAGATAACTTACTTAATAATGTAAAAAATAATATTAAAAATGGAACAATATTCTTTATAAGTGAGAATAGTAAGAACTTAAAAGAACTAAGTACTACAATAAACTATATACAAAGTAGAGGATATAAAATAGTAACAATAAATGAACTATTAAAGTAATTGTTGATATTTACTATAAAAAACTATATAATAGTGCTAATAAAGGACGAAGTAGTATGAAAAAAGAGATAAAAAAGTTTTATAACAATTTAAAAAAAGAATTAAAAGATCTTAATAAAAACATAAAAGAAATAACAAATAGGAGTAATAAATCATATATAAAAATATTACTTGATATATATATTTGTTATTTAAAATATAGTATTACATATGAAGAATATAAAATATTTGGATTTGAAAATGTCTCTAAAAATAAAAGAGATACTTATGTAGGTAAAGTTAGAAAAGAATATATAAATAAACATTTAACAAATAAACATGCATTAAGTTTACTTAATAATAAAACTAAATTTAATATTAAATTTGATAAATATTTAAATAGAGAAATAATAAATATAAAAGATATAAGTTATAAAGAATATGAAGATTTCGTAAAAGATAAAAAAGAAATAACATGTAGATGCGAAGCACCTGATGAGAGAAGAACTATTAAATTTAATTTAAAAGATTATAGAAGTCCTGCTTTCATATTAGAAAAAATAAATAAGAATAAATTATATTATATGGAAGCAACACATAAGCCTAATAAATTACTTGAAAAACTAAATAAGAATAATTTAACAACTATAAGTATAGTAACAGTACATAGAAAGAATACAATTGATATATTATATGCTGAAATAAATATGTATTTAAAAGATAAAACATTAAGTAGTAAGATAGATTTAAAAAGTAAAAAAACTATATATGACTTTATAGATGAAAAATATAATGTTTATAAAACACATCCTGAAACAAATGAAAACTTAAATGATATAGAACTTCCACTTATAGATGAAATGATAAATATATCAAAAACATGTGCTTTAGCAATAGATGAAATAAAAGAAATAAAATGGAATTTTACATTATCAAATACAAAAGCATATTTAGTAAGTGCTTCATTATGGAATGATTATATTGAAGCACAAATACCTAATTATTTAAAAGACAGTATAAGTTTTATGCCTTATTATAGAAAAGTTATAAATGAAAAGAGAAAGATTAAATAGTATTTTTATATCTTTCTCTATTTTTAATTGTAGATGATTTTAGTAAGGATGATGCACGAAGTATAGAAGTATTACCATATTTAGAAGTAATTTTATCTATTATTTTGTTATATTCATCAGTTGGAACTTCATTCTTATCAAATAATGATAATTGAGTAGCACCTTTATCTGAAAGCTTAGAATATGCTATACCAACTTTTCTAATAGGTAAGTCTTCTATATTTTTGTAATACATATATTTTAATGTTTCAAATATCTTTTCACCATTATCTTCTTCTGTATTAAGTAGAGTAGTATCATTAAATGATTTATATAAATCTCTTGAATATGAAATACTTAAATGAATAAGTCTAGTTGTAAGTTTCTTTTCTTTAAGTTGAACATTTAACATATCATTCATTTCTTTAATAATAAGTATTGCTTCTTCTATACTATAATCTCTATATAATATTTGACTCATACTCATAGATTTTTCATGTACTCTTGAATTAAGTTCTTTTATAGTTGGAAAGTATATTCCGTTAGCCTTATCAAATATATCATTTCCCATCACATTACCAAATCTTTTGATATAGAAACTTCTTGGATAATTATTTATATCACCAACTTTGTATATTCCAAGATTATTAAGCTTACGTTCAGTATTTTTACCAATTCCCCAGATTTTAGTAAGAGGAGTTACATTCCATAATTTAGTTTCAATATCTTTATAAGTCCATTTAGATAAACAATTTTTATTGTGCTTTGCTTCAATATCCATCGCAACTTTTGCAAGTAAAACATTAGGTCCAATTCCAGCAGTAGTGGTAAGTCCAGTTTTCTCAAGAACAGTTTTCATAATTAATAAAGCAAGTTCTGTGTCAGTTTTATTATAGTATTTTAAATAATCAGTAACATCCATAAATACTTCATCAATAGAGTAGAAATGTATATCTTCTTCACTAATAAAACTTTTGTATATATCAAATACTTTCTTACTATATTCTTGATATAGTTTGATTCTAGGCTTAACAAACATTATATTTAGATTTTTAGGTATTTCAAAAACTCTACATCTTGATTTAATTCCACGATTTCTAAGGTAAGGGGATACTGCAAGAGACATAGCTTTATCACCTCTATCAGTATCAGCTACTACTAATGGAGTTTTATAAGGATCAAGTCCTCTTTCAACACATTCACAGGATGCAAAAAAACTCTTTAAATCAATACTTATAATATTTCTCTCTTTCATATACATATATAATAAATAACAAACGTAAGTTTGTCAATATAAATGAGTAGGAAATATATGTAAAAATTAGAGTAAAGTAGGTTCAAATAATATAAAGAAAAATGTATAATGAAAACATCAAGGGGTAATGGCATGAAAAGATTAAGTATTTTTATAGACGAAACAGGAGAATTTGGATTTGGAAAAGGTTCATCAAGATTATATGGTGTATCTTTTGTTTTTCATGATCAGAGTTATAGTATTAAAAAAGAAATAAATGACTTAAATCAGAGATTGTTAAATATTGGATATATAAACATGATACATATGGCTGATTTAATAATGAAAAGAGGTGATTATTCAAATATGAATATCACCAAAAGAAAAAATATATTTAATGCTATATATTACTTTCTAAGAAAAATTCCAGTAAAATATCAAACTATTATAATTGATAAAAAATATACTGATAATAGTAAAGTATTAAGAAGAAAAATAAGAAATGAAATAATAAAAATGTTAGAGAAAAATAAAGAATTTTTTAAGAAATATGATTCAATTATTTTATATTATGATAATGGTCAAGAAACATTAGGTAATATATTAGAAGATATATTCTCTAAATTTAAAAATTTTAAACATGTAATAGACTTTAATCATAAAGTAAAAAGATTATTTCAAGTAGCAGATATGCTTACATATTTAGATAAGTATAATTATAAATATAAAAATAAAATACCTATTGCGAATGGAGAAAAGTATTTCTTTACAGGTGAAGAAATAAGAAAAGCAATGAAAAAGTTAGATAAGAAGAAATTACAGCATTAAAAAAACAACCTTATGGTTGTTTTTTTAAGCAGCTACACGCTAACACGGGTTTGATCCTGTTACAGACCAATAGTAGAAAATAATTTCTACTTTAATAGTATATCAACTTCAAAACGAAATTATTCGTTTCAGTTGATAAAAGAATTTTAACATTAATATTATTTAAAATCAAGTACTTTTATTATTTTTTAGGTCTAAATTCAAGAATTTTACCTTTGTCTTTTTGTTCTTCACTTTTTACAATTGAACTATATTTTTCACGAGCGGATTTATAAAGTCTTTCTTCATCCATAACAGCAAGTTTAATATCATCCATAGTTACTACGTCTCTATCGTTAATAGCCGCTATTGCATATGCTTCTTTTAATATATCAATTACAAGTCTTGGATTGTTAGATGGATCTTTATAATCTCTATATGATTTTTTAGTAACAGCAATTAATGAATTAATAATATTACTTCTATTAGTTCCAAGAGCATCAAGAGTACATCCACTAATTTCATTATAAGTATTAATTAAATCATCAAGTATAGTATAAATTGTATCATTAGTAGATTCTTTTATATCAATTCTTTTAAATCTTGTTTTAAAAGCAGGATTACTACTAATATGTTCCATATATTCTTCAGTAGTAGTCGCACCAATAACTCTAACTTTGCCACTATCTAAATATGGTTTTAATATTTCAGCAACACTATTAGAATCATTTTCACTCTTACCACCACCAATAGTTTGATGTATTTCGTCAATAAACAATATAATAGTTTTATCTTTAGATGCTTCATCAAGTATTTTCTTAAGTTTTTCTTCTAGTGAACCAACATATTTAGTACCAGCAACCATAGTCGCAGTATCAATACTAATTATTTTTAAATACTTAAGTAGGTATGGAACATTACCATTTTTAATTCTATAAGCAAGTCCTTTTACTAAAGCTGTTTTACCAATACCACTTTCACCAGTTATAATAACACTCTTATCTCTTTCAGGATATAAAAGTATTTGTTCTATCTTTCTAATATCTTCATCTCTACCAATACTAGGATCTTTAATATAACTAAGTTTAGTTAAGTCTTCACCATACTTATCTAATATAGAACTCTTTTTATTATTATCGTTATTATTTTGTGTTTCTGTTTGAGGTTTCATAAATAATTCTCCCTTTCTTGTTTTGAATATTCTTTCGATACCATCAACATCTACAATAGTTAATTCAAGAAAAGAACTATCACTTAATGATAATATTTCTTTAAATGATTCATATGTTAAATCTTTACCATTGATTCTTAATATTTCAGCACTCTTAATATCAATAGAATCATTTTCTTCATCAAATACTTTTACTTTAACATTATTATTGTCTTTAGGTATTAAATAACTACATCCGTCATCATTAATAAGTTTAAATCTATCAAAATCAAATTCCCATATAGTATCTTTATGTTTACTATTAAATATATCAACATTATATCTATCTTTAGCCATTTCACCATATACTTCTTCACGCTTAGATTGATATTCCATAAATAAATCACTATGACCAAAATCTTCTACATCAAACATTTCAGCCATAATATCTTCTAGAACTTCATTATAATACACCATTGAATAATCAAATATTTGATATGGTTCTAAATCGTTAATAGAGAAATCTTTATCACGTAAATAATAATCTTCTTTTATTTGATATGCTATATTTCCTAAATAACTTTCTAAATCAATAAGACCAAATACTTCACTATCAAATAAATCTTCTTTTAATAATTTAAATTTAACTGTATCATTACTTTTTTTAATATATTTAAGACTTGCTTCAAATGTAATATCTTTACTTGCAAATAAATCTTTAGTAAATCCATCTATATAAAGTCCTGCTAAAAAGAATGATAATCCAATTATGTAATGTCCATCATCTAATTTAAAATATAATGTTTCATTATCACCATTAGTAACTCTATAATACATATCGTTATAACTAAAGTAGTTAATTAATGAATAAACAATTCTTAAATAGTCTTGAGTCTTCTTATCTAAACTCATAAAAATAGTTTTATTTTTCATACCAATACCTCTTAATTCAATATACTAACAAATTAGAAATAATATTTCAATTAAATCTTGTATTTTATAATAATTTTATTAAAAAAATATATATGTTTTAACTTGTTAGTAATATTTTAGTGTGCTATACTTTTATTATAAGGAAGGTAAGATAAATGAAAGATAAGAAAATATTATTTGGTACATTTATAGCATTACTTTTATTATTAACAACAGGACTATCTTATGCATATTTTAGTGCAAGTATAAGTGGTAATGAAAATGCTAAAAATGTAGTGGTAGAAGCAGGTACATTAAGTTTAGTTTATACTGATGGACCAGAAATAAAAGCACAAAATATTAAGCCAGGTTGGAGTACAACAAAAGAAGTATCAGTAAAGAATACAGGTACACTAGATACAAATTACAATGTTATTTGGCAATCTTTAACAAACACTATCACTAATAATGAATTAGTTTTAAGTGCTACTTGTCAAAGACTTAATGCATCAGGAACAGTAGAAGGAACATGTGAATCTATATCACAAGCAGCAATAAGTGATATGACTATAGCAAAAAGGGTATCAATAGAATCAGGTATCACACATAAATATACTTTTACAATATTGTTCAAAGAAACAAATGCTGATCAAAATACTAATCAAGGCAAAAA